>DATLBL010000049.1:0-80250 GCA_035526925.1 Gemmatimonadales bacterium | reverse complement strand
CGCCAGGCGAAAAGCACGCCTATGCCTAAGAGAAGTCCCATCAGCAGCGTGGCTACGCCTCGCGGCACCCGTCGGCCTTTCGAAGCTCTGGCCTCCGGGGCGGTGAGCGCCTTCGCGAATTCGGCCGCAGTCGGAAAACGGTCGGCGGGCACCGGGGCGAGCGCCCGTCCAATCGCCTGCTCCACCGGTTCGGGCACAGAAGGGCGCACGGCTCGTAGCGGCAGCGGTGATGCGGCGAGCCGCTTGGCGATGATGGCCCGGGGAGTCGGACCGGTGAACGGCGGCTCGCCGGCCATCATCTCGTAGAGGACGCAGCCCAGCGAGTAGACGTCCGTGCGGGCGTCCACCGGCTCGCCCGACGCCTGCTCGGGGCTCATGTAGGCCGGGGTCCCTACGGCCATCCCGCTTCCGGTGAGCTTGCCCTCATCCGCCTCGGCGAGTGCCTTCGCCAACCCGAAGTCGGCGACGAGCGCCTGGCCCTCGCTGAGGAGGACGTTCTCGGGCTTGAGATCGCGGTGCACCACCCCCGCGCGGTGCGCGTAGTCGAGGGCGAGCGCCACTTGGCGGGCGAGCTCGAGGGCACTGTCCACCGGGAGCTGAACTTCGCGACGGAGCCGCGCCCGGAGCGTCTCCCCGCGCACGTAGGGCATGGTGTACCACAGTAATCCAGCGGTTTCGCCTGAGTCGTGGATCGGCAGGATGTGCGGGTGCTGCAGCTGGGCCGTGGTGCGGACTTCGCGCAGGAAGCGCTCGGGGCCGAGCGCCTGTGCCAGCTCGGGGTGCATCACCTTAATGGCGATCAGACGGTCGTGCTTGAGGTCGCGTGCGAGGTAGACCGTGGCCATGCCGCCGTGCCCGAGCTTGCTTTCGAGCGTGTAGCGACTGGCCAGGGCGACGGCGAGGCGGTCCTGCGACTCGGTCACGGGTGGGGTCCTGCACGGGACACCTGGATGCTACATCCGCGGGGCAGGGCAGACTAGGGCGAATTCCTACGCGGCGCACTCACAGGACAGCGGCACGACTGAGCTGCCACCACGTTCGCAAGTTGATGACACTTGTGTACCCGGCACCCGCTCAAGCGTGCTGGGCTTTTCTTTGCCATCGGGCGGGGGGCGCGCTGGTACCCGTGTGGCATCTTGGCGCGAGTCGCCCAGTGTCGGCTATCTTGATCGTTCCAATGTCCGCACCACTCGCCCCGCACCGCTCCGAAGCCACTCCGGTCGCCGCCACGCCGCGCGCGCGTGTGGCATCCATCGACCTGGTCCGCGGCATGATCATGGTCATCATGGCCCTCGATCACACGCGCGACTTCTTCGGCATTCCGGGCCAGAACCCGGTGGATCTGACCACCGCGTCCGCGCCACTCTTCCTGACGCGCTGGATCACCTTCTTCTGCGCGCCGGTGTTCTTCCTGCTCATGGGCACGGCGGCGTATCTCGCGCGCGGGCGGCGTGGGCCCGCTGAACTGTCGGGGTATCTGCTCCGCCGCGGGCTGTGGCTGATCGTGCTGGAGGTCGTCGTACTCCGGGTCGTCGGGTACCAGTTCAACGCCGACTTCCGCGTGACGATGCTCCTGGTCCTCTGGGCCCTCGGCTGGTCGCTGATCGCGCTCGCGCTGCTCTCGCGTCTGCCGGTGTTCGTGACCACTGCGGTCGGTGTCCTGATGATCGTGGGACACAATCTGTTCGACGGGGTGCGGTCGGCGAGTCCGCTCTGGGCAATCCTGCATGCGCCGGGCTTCGTGGTGAACACGCCCGAGCACGTCGTCTTCGCCGCCTATCCGCTGGTTCCCTGGATCGGAGTCACCGCGGCGGGATTCGGGCTCGGACAGGTCTACGGCTGGGACGGCGATCGCCGGCGAGCGTTCCTGCGTCGGCTGGGGCTGGCGCTCACCGTCGCGTTCGTCGTGATCCGCGGCCTCAACGTGTACGGCGATCCGTCGCCCTGGACCTCGCTGCCGGCACCCGGCTTCACGTTGCTCTCGTTCCTCAACGTGACCAAGTATCCACCCTCGCTGTTGTTCCTGCTGATGACGCTGGGACCGGCCCTGCTCGTTCTCGCCGCGGTCGACCGGCACGCGCCGCGGCTGCTCCGGCCGGTGAACGTCATCGGCACGGTGCCGCTGTTCTACTACGTGCTCCACTTCGCCTTGATCCACCTGCTCGCGGTCGCCACCTGTCTGGTCCGGTACGGCTCGGCGTACTGGATGTTCCAGTCACCGGACCTCGCGAACTATCCGTTCACTCCGCCACCGGGTTGGGGCTATTCGCTGCCGGTGGTCTATGGGGTGTGGGCCGGAGTCGTCCTCGCGACGTACCCGCTCTGCGCATGGTTCGCGGCGATCAAGCGCCGCCATCGGCAGTGGTGGCTCAGCTACCTCTGAGCGGTGGCAGCGGGCGACCCGATTTTCGCTCCTCGGATGTGCGCCCGAAGTGACCCGCAGGCAGAACTTCTCCCGACCCTTCAACAGTTCATCCCGCTGCAACTAATTGCATAGTCAGTGCTTAGACCTCAGCTGGGCCGTGAGAGACGACACAGCCGAAACTTCCTATTCGGCGGTATACTGGTTCGTCCCCCACCATGAGGATCCACGCATGTCGAGCCGCACGCAGCTCCGCGCCAGCACGGTCGCGCTCGTCCTCCTGCTCGGCTGCTCGGGAAGCGACCTCACCCTGCCGGAGTCCAACGAGCCCGACGCGCTGACCGTGCTCTCGGGCGACGGGCAAGAGGCCGATGCCGGAGCGCTCCTCCGCGAGCCGCTCACGGTGCGGGTGGTCGATGCCAGCTCGCGGCCGGTGGCCGGGGCGGAGGTGGCGTTCAGCTTTCTCGGCGAGCTGCCCGGGGCCGGGCTCGATCCCGCGTCCGTGCTGACCGACGCGGACGGCCGGGCGGCGGCCATCGTGCGGCTCGGCGAGGTGGTCGGCGAGCAGGTCATCGTGGCGCAGGTGACGAGCTCGCTCGCCCCGGAGCTGCGCGCGCGCTTCAGCGCGACGGCGCTCGCGCCCGACGACCGGGGCGGCGGCAAGAAAGACGACAAGCACGACGAGAACTCGAGTCCGCACGGCGGGTCCGACGACGGGCACGGTGAGGAAGACGATTAGCCGCGCTCACTGCGCGGCGAGCTGACCCGCGTCCCCCCGCAATGTGAGCTCGTCGAGATCCAGCTCCGCCTCCAGGCTCGCCGCGCTCTCCTCGTTGAGACGTCCGTCGTCGCGGAGTCGAAGGATTGCCGCCCGCTCGCACTCCAAGGCTTCGAGCAGCACCTCGACCACTTCGTGACCACCTGGCAGGGCCGCTTCCCGGCCGTCGCCGTTCGCGGCCGTGAGCCCGACATCCTGTCCCAGGCGTTCCACCAGCCTTCCGTGAACATCCGGCGCGAGCTCACGGTCCGCGGCACGGCGGTCGATGCACGCGCGGCCGGCTTCGACGGCGGCCGTCCGCGCTTCGTGCTCCTGCCGTTTCGAAGCGTCCGGATCGGCCAGGCCCAGAGCGCGAACGAGCGGCGCGAGCGTGAGCCCTTGGCCCAGCAGGGTGGCGAGCACCACCACCAGCGCGATGGTGACGAGCGCGTGCCGAGCGGGAAACGGTTCGCCTGCCGCGGTCTGCATCGGAATAGCGAGGGCGAGGGCGAGGGAGACGACACCACGCATCCCCGACCAGCCAAGCACCGTGAGCTCCGCCATCGTCAGCATGGACTCCCGGGGCTCCCGCGTCACCATCCGAACGACGTGGGGGACGAAGTACGTCCAGCCGAGTCGAATCGCGATCGCGGCCGCCGACACGACGGCCGCCTGTGCGATCAATGGGCCGCTGAGCCCGGCCGCGACCACCCGACCGAGCTCGAGGCCGACAAGGATGAACACCAGGCCGCCAGTCACGAAGTCGATCGCCTGCCACACCGTGCGGCTGACGAGCCGTGTGGCCGGCGTTCCGATCTCGGTCGCCCGGCGCCGTATGAAAAAGCCGAACGCGACCACCGACAGGACGGCGGATCCACCCAGTCGCTCTGCCAGCAGGTAGGCGACGTACGGGAGCAGGAGCGACACCGCCGTCTCGATCATTACGTCGTCCACCCGGCGGCGTATGAACGCCGTCGCCCAGCCCACGGCGAGGCCCGTCAGCACACCGACCGGCACGGATCGCACCACCTCCAGTCCGGCGTGCTGCCAGGAGAACACGCCGGTCACCACCGCCGCGACAGCCAGCTGATACGTCACGAGCGCGCCGGCGTCGTTGACCAACCCCTCACCTTCGAGGATGGTGACGAGGCGGTTGGGCAAGCCGAGCCCGCGCCCGACCGTGGTGGCGGCCACCGGATCCGGAGGAGCCACCACGGCCCCGAGAACCCAGCCTGCCGCCCAGGTCACTCCGGGCACGATCGCGTGGGCGACCGCCGCCACCCCCGCCATGGTGGCGAGGACGAGGCCGACCGCCAGCAGCGTGATCGGGCGCAGGCTGGCGCGGAACGCACCGAGCGGGACGCGAAACGCCGCGACCGCGAGCAGGGGTGGAAGGACGATGTCGAGCGAGGTCTGCGGATCGACTTGGAGCGCGGGGAGGCCGGGCACCCCGCGCAGCGCGATGCCCAGCAGCAGGCCGCCCGCCGCCAGAACTACCGGGCGCGGCGTGGCGAGCTTCCGCGCCAAGAAATCAAGCGCCACGGCAACTGCGGCCAGGGCGATGAACAGCTCGAGCGCCGACAGCGGCACCGTGCGCCTCCGTACGGCGGGCGGACAGCTCGTTCCCTAGACCACCGCGGACCGGGACGTCGGAGGCGCACCCCGCCGGAGCGCAAACCGCATCGCACGGTGCGCCAGCCCTGAGAGACCAGCGGTGACGCCGCTCACGACTTCACCTCGCGACGGCATTCTCGCGGAGGAATCGGAGCACCGCGGAAGCGACCATGGCCGGCTGCTCGAGATGCGGAAGGTGCGCGGCCGAATCGACGGGCACGAACGTCGCCCGGGGGATCGCCTTGAGGACGGCGGCGCTTTCGGCGAACGGGGCCCCGGTATCCTGACGGCCCCAGACGATGAGCACCGGTGTGCGGCCCGCGCCGAGGCGCCGAAGCGACGCGGTCTGGTGGGGTGCCACGGCGATCGCGGCCCGGGTCCGACGCCAGGCCTCGCGGGTACCCTTGAATTGCTGCTGCACGGCGTACCGATCCGGCCAGTCGGGAAAACGCTCGGGGTGCAGGAAATCCTCGAGCTGGCTGACCGCCATGGCGTGCGTGCCGCCGCCGGCCACCATGTACGCGTCCCACGCCGAATCGGAGCGCTCCTGCGGAGGAAGCTGACGTCCGGTATTGAAGACCGGGTCGACGTAGATCACGGAGTGGACGCGCTCTGGGTAGCGTTCCACGAAGCTGGTCGCGACCGTGCCGCCGAACGACAGCCCTGCGATGTCGATGACGCCAGGTGCGCCGACCGAGTCGAGCAGCTCCGCCAGCTGTCGCACGAACAGCGCCTGGTCGTACTGCGCATCGGGCCGGTCGGACCAGCCGCGGCCGTAGTAGTCGTAGCGCACCACCCGCACGCCGGCGTCGGCCAGGCGTTGATACAACGAGTCCCAGATGTAGGCGGGCACCGAGAAGCCGGCGGCGAGGACCAGGGCCCTGCCCGTGTCCGGGCCGGCCATCTCGTAGTGCGTGACGCCGTCCGTGAGGCGGACGAAGCGGCCGGGTACGCCGGCCCGCGCGGCATCGTCCATCGTGCGCCGCTCGGGGTCTTCGATGCGGTGGGCGGCGCAGGCCGTCGCGCCGGCGAGCAAGGCGGCGGCGAGGCCGCGGCAGAGCAGTCCCATGGTCAGATCCGGTTGATGTCGCGAGTTTCGAGCACGGCCTAATGTAGCCCTCGCGATGCCGTGGCGCCGAAGGCGCTCGTTCATGCGAGGAGTTCGACCGATCCCGTTCCCGATCCCGGAGCACACGGTGCCGCAATCGCCACGACTGATCGGCCTGCCGTACGACGCCAGCTCGTCCTATCTCCGCGGTGCCGCCGAGGGGCCGGCCGCCATTCGCGACGCGCTCCGGTCTCCGTCATGGAACAGCTGGTGCGAGCAGTTCCGTGATCTCTCCGCCTCCCCCGGCCTCAGCGACGCCGGCGACCTCGAGCTGCCCGAGACCGCCGAGGCTCGAAGCCGCATCGAGTCCGGGATCGCCACGGTGATCGCCGGCGGCCACGAGCCGCTCGCGCTTGGCGGAGATCACTCGGTCACCTACCCGGTGCTTCGGGCGGTCGCCAGGTCCCACCGCGCCCTGACGATCCTCCATATCGACGCCCACTCCGATCTGTACGAAGACTTCGAGGGCGATAGTTTCTCGCACGCGTGTCCGTTCGCGCGGATCATGGAGGAGAGGCTCGCGGTGCGGCTCGTCCAGGTTGGAATCCGGACGCTGAACCCGCACCAGCGCCGTCAGGCCGAGCGCCACGGCGTGGAGATCATCGATATGCGCGCCTGGCAGGCCGGCGCGCGGCCGAGCGTGGACGGTGCGGTGTACATCTCGATCGACCTGGACGGGCTGGATCCGGCGTTCGCGCCAGGTGTGTCGCACCGCGAACCGGGCGGTCTCTCGGTGCGTGAAGTGCTCGGCATGGTGCAGGCTGCGGAGGGGCAGATCGTCGGCGCCGACGTCGTCGAGTACAACCCGCGTCAGGACCTTGGAGGGATGACCGCGACCGTGGCCGCGAAGCTGGTGCGGGAACTGGCCGGCCGGATCCTCGCCGGCCACCCCGCCTAGCCGGGCGCCCCCGCCCCGGAACGCTCCAGGTGCCGAGCCAGGTACGGCGCGGTTCGGCTCCCCGGCGCCTTGGATACGTCCATCGGCGTCCCCGCCGCCACGATACGCCCGCCTTCTTCGCCCGCGCCCGGACCGATGTCGATCACCCAGTCGCTCCCCGCCACCACCCGCATCTCGTGCTCGACGACGATTACGGTGTTGCCGACATGGATGAGCCCGTCGAGCTGCGCGATCAGCTTCTCGACGTCGGCCGGATGGAGGCCGGTGGTGGGCTCGTCGAGCACGTACAGCGTATCGCCACGCTGGGTGCGCTGAAGCTCGGTGGCCAGCTTGATGCGCTGGGCCTCGCCTCCCGAGAGCTCCGTGGCCGGCTGGCCCAGGCGCAGGTAGCCCAGGCCGACCTGGCGAACGACGTCGAGCGCGCGCCGGAGGTGCGGCTCATCGGCGAAAAAGTCGTATGCCGCGTCCACGGTCATCCCGAGCACCTGGGCGATGTTGCGACCGCGGTACTCGATCTCGAGCGTCTTCGCGTTGTACCGCGCGCCGCGGCAGGTCGGGCAAGGGGAGTAGACGCTCGGCAGGAACAGCAGCTCGACCATCACGAATCCTTCGCCCTCGCACGTCTCACAGCGGCCCTTGGCGACGTTGAACGAGAAGCGACCCGCGTCGTAGCGTCTCGCGCGCGCCGCCCTGGTGCCGGCGAACAGCTTGCGCACGTGGTCGAACAGGCCGGTGTACGTCGCGAGGTTCGAGCGCGGCGTCCGCCCGATCGGTTTCTGGTCGACTCGTACCATGCGCCTGAGGGCCTCCATGCCGCCCGCGATCCTACCCTCCACGGCGCCCGGTTCGCTCCGCTCGAGTGCCTCGCCTTCCTCTAGCTCCTCTTCGACTTCATGCCCGAGGTGTGCCGCCACCAGCTCGACCAGTGACTGGCTCACCAGGCTCGATTTGCCCGACCCCGACACGCCGGTGACGGTCGTGAAGACGCCGAGTGGAAACGCGACATCGAGGCCATGCAGATTGTTCCGCGTCACCCCGCTGAGCCGCAGCCACCCTTTCGGGGCCCGCGCCGTCCGTTCGGGCAGGGGCGCATGGCCGAACAGGTAGCGCCTGGTGTGCGACTGTTCGACCCCGTCGAGGCCTTCGGGCGGCCCGTTGTACAGCACTCGTCCGCCCTGCTCGCCCGCGGCCGGCCCGACGTCCACGATCCAGTCGGCGTGACGGATGACGTCCAGATCGTGCTCGACCACGAAGAGCGAGTTGCCCGCGGCCTTGAGCCGGTCGAGCGCCACCAGCAGCGCTTCCGTGTCGGCCGGATGCAGCCCCGCGGAGGGTTCATCGAGCACGTAGACCACGCCGAACAGATTGGAGCGCACCTGCGTCGCGAGTCGAAGGCGTTGCAGCTCGCCCGGCGAAAGCGTCGGCGTGCTCCGCTCGAGCGAGAGGTAGCCGAGCCCGAGCTCCAGGAGGACGGCGAGCCTGGCCTCGAGGTCCTCGGCGATTCGCTGCGCCACGAGCACGCGCTCGGGATGTGCGGTACCGCGCACGCTGCCCGGCAGCTGGCCGCGCGCCGCGGGCCCAAGCAGCGCCGCCAGGCGGGACAGCGGGATCCGGGACATGTCGGTGATGTCGAGGCCGGCGAAGGTCACGGACAGCGCCTCGCGCCGCAGGCGTTTGCCGTGGCACACGGGACATTCGGTGCTCACCAGGTAGCGTGCCACCCGCTTCTTCATCATCGGGCTCTGGGTATTCGCGAAGGTGTGGAGCACATACCGTCTGGCGCCGGTAAAGGTGCCCATGTAGCTGGGCTCCTCCTTACGCTTGAGCGCGCGCCGGACCTCGTGGGCCTCGTAGCCGGCGTAGACGGGCACCACCGGCTGGTCCTCGGTGAACAGCAACCAGTCGCGATCCTTCCTGGAGAGCTCGCGCCAGGGTCGGTCGATGTCGTATCCGAGCGTGGTCGCGATGTCGCGAAGGTTCTGGCCGTGCCAGGCGGGCGGCCACGCGGCGATCGCACCCTCCCGAATGCTGAGCGAATCGTCCGGGACCATCGACCGCTCGGTGGTCTCGTAGACGCGGCCGAGTCCGTGGCACCGGGGACAGGCACCGTCTGGCGTGTTAGGCGAGAACGACTCCGCGTAGAGGAGGCGCTGGTGCTGGGGATAGTCGCCCGCGCGCGAGTACAGCATGCGAAGCAGGTTCGACAGCGTGGTGACGCTCCCGACCGACGAGCGGGTGGTCGGCGAGCCACGTTGCTGCTGGAGGGCGACCGCGGGAGGCAGACCGTCGATCGCGTCCACGTCCGGCACGGACATCTGGTCGAACAGGCGCCGCGCGTACGGTGAGACCGACTCGAGATACCGCCGCTGCGCCTCGGCGTAGAGGGTGCCGAAGGCCAGCGAGGACTTTCCGGAGCCGGACACGCCGGTGAACACCACCAGCGCGTCGCGCGGAATGTCCAGGTCGATGTTCTTAAGGTTGTGCTCGCGAGCGCCGCGGACGTGGACAAAGCCGGGTGACTGGTCGGCGGTGCGGCGCTTCGAATCGGTCTTGGCCATCCGGGCGGCTCGCATGCGCGCGGGGTGAGGTGCAGGGTGCGAACCTTGTCCCGGCGCGGAGTGGAACGCAAGGGGCCGGCGAGCAGGGGCAGGTTGACGGCGATGGACTTCGCTCGTAGGGTCATCAGCACGATGCGACGAGCGACGATCACACTCGCGATGCTGGCCGTCCTGCTCATGGCGCTCGCCGGACCAGGCGCCCGGCTCGGGCTGTGGTCATTCGGAACAGGCTTCGACGTACTCCGCTGGGGGGCGTACCTGGGCTTCGCCGCCGGTGCGGCGGCCCTCGTCCAGCTGGTCGTGCCGAGGTGGCGCGCGGCCGGCGCGTGGCCGCTCATCCTCGCTCTGGCGTTGGGTGTGCTTGCCGCCGGCGTGCCGTGGGTGTGGCAGCGGCGAGCCGAGACGGTGCCGCCGATACACGACATCAGTACCGATACCGACGATCCGCCGGCGTTCGTCGCCGTGCTGCCGCTGCGTGCCGACGCGCCCAATCCCGCGGCCTACGGCGGCCCCGAGGTCGCCGCCGCCCAGGCGCAGGCCTATCCCGATATCCGCCCGCTCGTGCTGCCGGCCACGACTCCGGCCGAGCTGTTCCCGCGCGCGCGCGCCGCGGCCCGGGCGGCGGGCTGGGCGATCGTCGCGGCCGACAGTGCGGCCGGTCGGATCGAGGCTACGGCCACCACCGGGTGGTTCGGCTTCCAGGACGACGTGGTGATCCGCATTCGCCCCGAGGGAACCGGGAGCCGCCTCGACGCGCGAAGCGTCTCCCGGCTGGGTACGAGCGACGTGGGCACCAATGCCCGGCGTATTCGCGCATACCTCGCCTCGCTCGCGGGTGGGGAGTGAGACAAGGCGTCGCGAGGGATTATCGAGCGCCGATCCAGTCGGCCTTTCGGTAGGTGTCCGTGTCGTAGAGGTCCGCCTGCAGCGGGACATCGGCGCGGACATCCCGGTAGACTTCGCGTTGAATCTCTTGTCCGTTCAGCTTGACCACGACCTTCGGGGCCACCCAGCCCCGGCCGAGCGGCTCGTAGTTGTCGAAGGTGACCTCGAGCAGGTCGGCCGGAAGATCCGGCTGCTTGGGATTCTTTTGAGCTTCGATCAGGCGGACGAAGAGCAGCCGGTCCTGCTCGATCCAGAACTGACTCGTGGCGGTGTCGCCCTTCTCGGCGCCCACGACCCACACTTTCTTCCCGTTCCACCTGTCCTCGCGGAACCGGCCGAGATCGATGCCGGCGGACCGGAGCTGGGCAACGGTCGTGTCCGGCGACTGGCCATAGACGTCGAAGCCGAGCGTCATCAGCAGGTTGCGCCCCTGGTGGGCGCCCACGCGCCGGCCGCCGCGGAAGACGATCGTCGAATCGCCCACGAACATGAATGCCTTCATGCTGTCGAGGGGTGCGACGTCGATCCGGAGTTTGCCTGGAATCGTGCCCGCCTCGTACCACGTCTCCGGCGGCCGATCGGGAAAGGTGGTGGTCTGCACGAAGGTGATGTTCCGGTACCACGTCTTGGCGTAGCGAGCGTGCATCTGGCGGATGAGGTCTTCGCCTGATTTGGGCGCGGGGTGAGCCAGCAGGGCGAGCGGCAGCAGGACGGCAAGGGATCGCACGAAACCTCCGGGGTCGGTAGTCTGAGCTTGAACGGGCCGCCAGCCCATACGCCAGGGCGGGGCACCCGGTTTCTCGCGCCGGCTCCTTCACGCTGATCCGCGGGTGACGTCATGCAGGAGCAGGTGACGCTGATGCGTCCCGAGATGGGTCGCTCGGGCCCCCGAAGCGCCGGCTCGACGCTCCCCGCCGATCTGCTGAGGCAGTCCGCTTCGCGGCTTCGCGTTCTCGCCCTGCTCTACGCCTCCGTATTCTTCCTGGCCGCCATCTTCCCCATGCTCGTAGTTCCCGCGGATCGGGCGATCCTGCTCGGGGGATTTCTGGGCTGGGGACCGAGCACCTTGGCCATCGTCGTGGCGCTGATCGTCGCGGCGGTGCTCGGAAACGGACGCATCCCGCTGGCCGCGGTCACGACGCTCGGGCTGGCGTTCGAGATCGTCAGCAGCTACGGGATCGCGGCGGCCGAGTTCGTGGATCCGGCCGGCATCGACCTCCGGGGCCGGGTGCTGGGGCTGTCCTGGGTGGCCGTCTGGGTCGTGCTGTTCACCGTCGTCGTTCCGACGCCCCCACGGCGGGCCGTCGTCGCGGCGCTCGCCTCGGTGAGCGCCGTGCCGGTCACCATTGGTCTGGTGATTGCCGCCGGCCGCACATCGTTCGCTCCGAACCCCGGCCAATTCTTCTTCTGGCTGGTGTTCCCGTACTTGCTGGTGGTCGGCATGGCATACGTGGGGGCTCGCGTCGTCTACAACCTGGGCGCGGAAGTCAGGCGCGCGCGCGATCTGGGAAGTTACCGGCTCGAGGCCAAGCTGGGCGAGGGCGGCATGGGCGAGGTGTGGCGTGCGAGGCATCGAATGCTCGCGAGGCCCGCGGCCATCAAGCTTATCCGTCCGGCCCTCGCCACCGACGCGCGCGCGATCGTCTCGGATGAGGCGTTCCGCCGCTTCGAGCGTGAGGCGCAGGTGATCGCGCGGCTGCGCTCACCGCACACCGTGGAGCTCTTCGATTTCGGTGTCGCGGAGGACGGCGTGTTCTACTATGTCATGGAGCTGCTCGATGGCCTCGACGCGGACCGGCTGCTTCGGCGCTTCGGGCCAGCGCCGGCCGACCGCGTCATCTACCTGATTCGGCAGGTGTGCCACTCGTTGTCCGAGGCCGAATCCTGCGGTCTGGTGCATCGCGACATCAAGCCGGCCAACATCTTTCTCTGCCGGTACGGTGAAGAGTACGACTTCGTGAAGGTGCTGGATTTCGGCATCGTGAAAGGGTCTCGGGAGGTTACGGAGCCGGATCCCACCCACACCGCGGAGAATCTCATCCACGGGACGCCGGCGTTCATCGCTCCCGAACAGGCGCTGGGCGCCGAGCTCGATGGACGGGCCGACATCTACGCCACCGGGTGCGTGGCCTACTGGCTGCTCACCGGGCAGTTCGTGTTCACCGCCGATACGCCGATGGGGCTGCTGATGCACCACGTCCGCACCCCGGCGCCGGCGCCATCGTCGCGAACGAGCCTGCCGATTCCCGAAGCGCTCGACCGTCTCGTGCTGTCGTGCCTGGCCAAGGATCCGGCGGATCGGCCACAATCGGCCCGAGAGCTGTCACGTCGTCTCGCCGAGATCGAAGGCGCCACGGGGTGGACCCAGGAGCGCGCGCGCGAATGGTGGACGACGAATCAGCCGGAAGAAGCGTCGGAGGCGCCCCTTGTCGTGCCAGCCGAAAGGTGACGTGATCATGAGAGTCGTAGCCGTCCTCGCGCTCGTCTGGACCGGGCTGCTGACCGCGTGCTCGGAATCGACCGCCCCCTCGCCGGGCACGTTTGAGGCGCACCTCAGGGGCGCGCTCGCAGCCAGTCTCACTGGCGAGTCCAGCGCACGCGACGTGTTTACCGAAGATGCGCCCGAGGGCGCGTATACCATCGGCATGTTCTCCGGGCAGGGCGATACCGTCGTGGTGGTCAACGTCTCATGTCCCGGCAATGAGCCCGTGCAGCCCGGCACCTATCCCCTCGGCGAGCCGGAAGGTGGATGCACCGGCAGATATTCGCGCATCCTCACCAATCCAGGCGCATTCGTCACGCTGGAAGATGTGGTCGCGGCCACCGGCATGGTGCGCATCACGGCATCGGGTGCGGGCCAAACGAACGGCAGCTTCGAGTTCGACGGCGATCTGCTGTTGGAGTCGGGACCGGCGGGAAATGTTCACGCCTCGGGTGCGTTCAGCGCCACGGAACTGTAGCGGGGCCAACTGCAGCGAAGATGGCAGGAGGCTCGTGCAACCGCCCCTTCACAGCGGCAGCGCATCGGTCAGGCGCCCGCTTCGATTAGCTTTTCGGCACCGCATGTCGCACACACCGACGAACCCGAGCCTTCCCGATCCCGAGTGGGCCGAGCTGCTGGAGCGCCTCCGGCGCCTCGAGCGCGCCGCGCGACCGCTGGAGCCGGGATCGGCACGGCGCAAGCGGCTCCGAGGCGCGATCATGGCCTCCGCCGAGCGCTTCCTGCGAAGGGTCTCGACCCTCAAGGCGTACCAGGAGACCGCGGACAAAGGCGTCGGTCTGCTGGCTTCCCCTATCTCGGAACATGGTATTCCGCTCGAGGCCGCGCTCGCCCGGCTGGAGCACGACGTGGTCCGGCCGGGAGCCAATCCAGCGGCACCAGGTCACCTGGCCTACATCCCCGGCGGCGGCCTCTATCACTCGGCACTGGGCGACTTCCTCGCCGCCATCAGCAACAAATACGCGGGCGTCTTCTTCGCCGGTCCCGGAGCCGTGCGAATGGAGAACTTGCTGGTTCGCTGGGTGGCCGACCTGGTCGGTTATCCGGCGTCCGCGGGCGGCACCATCGCGTCAGGCGGGAGTATCGCCACGCTCGCGGCCATCGCGACGGCGCGGGACGCCCACGCCCTTGCCGCCGCGGACTTCTCCCGCGCCGTGGTGTACATGACCGTCCAGGCGCACCACTGCATCGACAAGGCGCTCGGCATCGCCGGCTTGCGTGAGGTCCAGGTCCGCCGAGTGGCGATGGACGAACGATACCGCATGCGTCCGGACGCGCTGGTCGACGCGATCAGGGCCGACCGGTCGGCAGGTCTTCGGCCGTGGCTCGTCCTCGCCGCGGCCGGCTCGACCGATACGGGCGCGGTCGACCCGCTCGACGACATCGCGACGATCGCCGCACGGGAGCGGTGCTGGTTCCATGTCGACGCGGCCTACGGCGGTTTCTTTTTGCTCACCGACGATGGTCGTCGCGTGCTCCGCGGAATCGAGCGCTCTGACTCGGTCGTGCTGGATCCGCACAAGGGGCTGTTCCTGCCGTACGGGTCGGGCATGCTGATCGTCCGGGACGCGGCGCCACTACTCGCGACGCACGACTACGCCGGCCACTACATGCAGGACGCGCTTCGCGAGCCCGGCGAGGTCTCGCCCGCGGACGTGTCACCCGAGCTCACGAAACACTTCCGAGCGCTTCGCATGTGGCTCCCGCTCGTGCTGCTGGGCACCAAGCCCTTCAGCGCGGCGCTCGAGGAGAAGCTGCTGCTGGCCCGGTACTTCCACGCGGAGATCCAGAAACTCGGCTTCGAGGCGGGACCGGCTCCCGAGCTCTCGCTGGTGACGTTTCGCTGGAACCCGCGGGGCGCCACCCTCGCCCGGGCCAACGAGCTCAATCGAGCGATCGTCGAGGGGGTGCGGCGGGACGGGCGGATCTTCATGTCTTCCACCATGCTGGACGGTCGCTTCACGCTGCGGATGGTGGCGCTGTCATTCCGGACGCATCGGCGGACGATCGACCTGGCCGTTCGCATCCTGGGTGAGCAGGCCGCAGGTCTCGTCTCCTGATCGTAGCGCCTAGGGGGAGCACGCGCCGACCGACGACCGCCCGCGCTGTCGTCGGGGCGCACGTGGAGCTACCGCGGCTGGTGCCGTCGCGTCAACTTCCATCTCATGGACCTGCGAATCTGCGAAGCGATCGCCGCACGACGACTGCTGATGTTCGCCTACGGCGGCGTGCTCAGGGTCGTGGAGCCCCACCTGTACGGCGAGAGCACGGCGGGACACCCGGCGCTCAGCGCGTGGATGCGGCCTGGTTGGAGCCGCGTGGATCCCGAGGGCGGATGGCGAATGTACCGCCTGGACGGGGTGTCGGCGCTCCAGGTGCTGCCTGAAGGCTTCGCCGGGCCGCGCGCCGAGTTCAACCCGGAGGATCCGCACTTCACGGAGATCTACTGCCGCGTTGAGCCGGTCGAGAGGTCGCCCCAAAGCTAGCGTGACCCCCGTCACGCGGCGATCGGTCCGCGGGCGCTACACTGGCGCATGCCCGATGCGCTGGTCTCCATCATCATTCCCGCCTTCGTCGCCACACCCCGACAAGCCGACCTGCTGGCCGAGACGCTCGACACCGTGGCGGGCCAGTCGTGCCAGGAGTTCGAAGTGCTCGTGGTCGATGATGGCTCGCCGCGCGAGGTGAAGCACATCGCGGGCACGCGGAAGCGCACCACCGTGATCCGGCAGGCGAACGCCGGATCGGCCATCGCGCGCAACACCGGCATCGCCGCGAGCCGCGGCCGCTTCCTCGTTTTCCTCGACGCGGACGATCACTTGCTGGCGCCGGCGCTCGAGGCGGGGCTCCGCGGCTTCGCGGAGCACGCAGAGTGCGGGTTCGTGGTCGGTGGTCGGGAGGAAATGACGTACGAGGGCGCGCCGGTGCCGTGGTCGGTTCCCGCGATGCCGCGTGAGAGCCGCCTGTACAACATCCTGCTCGGCTTCGACTGGTACATTATCCCCCCGTCCTCGGTCATGTTCCGGCGCGAGGTGATCGAAGCCACCGGCGGATTTCGCGACCCCTGGGGAGCGGACGATCTCGATCTCTACCTTCGAGTGGCGCGCCGCGCGTTCGGGTGGTGCTCTGAGTCGCCGGCGGTGACCCGCTACCGGCGCTACAGCGCCAGCTCCTCGAGGGACGGGGAGCGGATGTTGCGGAGCATCCGGGTCGTCTACGATCGCCAGCGCGAGGTGGTGCGCGGAGATCCGGAAGGCGAAGCGGCGTTCCACCGTGGGCTCGAGCGGCTCACCGCGATCTTCACCGATTGCCTGGTCGAGAACGTCGAGGACCGGCTTCGAGACGGTCAGTGGGGACGCGCCGCCAGATCGGCGGTGCTGCTGGGACGCGAGAGTCCGCGGCGGCTCGCCCAGGTGGCGGGCAAAGCGCTGCGCGGCGCCGGCCCGCGGTCGGGAGCAGGTCCGGTCTAGCGGTCCTCCCGGCGGCTCGGCAATTTTGAAACGTGCCAGCTCCCGCGTCAGTGTTCCCCGAGAGCGCGCCGGCTGTTCGAAGGCACACGGCGCCGATGCTGGGTCTGCTGGCCGTGCTGTGCGCCTGCGGACATCCCGCCATGCACGACGAGTCCACTCTCCGTCTGGCCAGACCTCGTCTCGATATCGGTGCCGCCGTTCAGGGCAGGGCGCTCCGGACGGATAGCGCGTACGCGACAGCAGTAGCTCGCCACTTCAGTATCGTGACGACGGAGAACGCGCTCAAGTTCGGCCCGCTGCGACCGAGCCGAGACCGCTATGATTTCTCCGAGGCCGACGCCATCGTCGAGTTCGCCGGTGCACACGGGCTCGCGGTGCGCGGCCACACCCTGGTGTGGAAGCGGCAGCACCCTGCCTGGCTGACCGAGGGTGCGTTCGGTCGGGACGAGCTCCTCGCCGTCCTGCGCGAACACATTCTCCGAGTGGTGGGGCGTTACCGCGGCAGGATTCGCGCGTGGGACGTCGTGAACGAGGCCTTGGCGGACTCGCTCGCCCCAGGGCGCACCAGCCTGCGTCCCACTATCTGGCGGCGCGTGATCGGTCCGGAGTACATCGAGCTCGCGTTCCGCTTCGCGCACGAAGCGGATCCCGACGCGCTGCTGTTCTACAACGAGACCGGCGCGGAGGGCCGCGGCCCGCGATCCGACGCCGCGTTCGCGCTTGTGCAGGACCTTCGCCGCCGCGGCGTGCCCATCCACGGCATCGGGATGCAGATGCACACCAAGCTGGACCAGCCGCCCGATACGGCAGCGCTCGCGTGGAACATGCGGAGACTGGCGGCACTCGGACTTCGAGTTCACGTGACCGAGCTGGAGGTGACCACGGCGAATGCACGGGGCACGCCAACGGAGCGGCTTGCCCGTCAAGCGGCGATCTATCGCGGCGTGCTCGCGGTGTGCCTCGCGGAGCCGGCCTGCACGGCCCTGGTGACCTGGGGGGTCGGCGATCGATACAGCTGGCGGGCACCCGAGACGCCACTCCTCCTCGACAGCCTCATGAGACCCAAGCCCGCCTACACCGCCATGCTCGATCTGCTGCGGGATCGCACGCCGCGCACCGGCACTACTCGCTGACCCGGGCGGGCATGCGGCGCCGAGGCGACCGACGGCCACCCTCTCACGTCACCTCCCGCCGGGAGCCCAGGGCCAACCCGGCCACGATCAGCCCTACGCCGCCGACCGCCAGAAACATCACGTCGTAGGTCAGCCACGCCGGTACCTCTCGCACGTGGTGAATGCCAAGAAGCTGGTGGTCGATGAGTCCTTCGACGAGGTTGAAGAGCCCCCAGCCGAGGACCATGTCGCCCACGAAGAGCCGGCCGGGAGAGGGCACGCGGTTCTCAACGGCGGCACGGTAGAACAGCCAGAGCCCCGCAGCGGTGCAAGCCCAGGTAAGCGCGTGGAACAGCCCGTCCCACCGCATGTTGCGCCGCATCGCCTCCATCGTGACCGGAGGATCCCACGCGGAGAGCATGTTGTGCCACTGCAGGACCTGGTGCAGCACGATCCCATCCACGAATCCGCCCAGCCCGACCCCCAGCAGAATGCCGGGAAGCCGGACCCCGGTACGTTTGGCGGCCATGGAGCACCTCCCCGTTGAAGCCCGTCCATTGCTAACTTAGGCCGCACCCTCCGACATTCACGGGTCTGCATCACAAAGGCGGCTCGATGTCACAGTTCTCCGGCCTTGCCTCCGTCGCCGTGCAGGAAGCGCGCGCCTATACGGCAGCGATACTCGGTGCGCTCGGCGACCGCGATCCATTCGACGTGCTGCGCAGCACGCCTGCCGAGGTGCAACGCGCCCTCGCGGGCGTCACGCCGGCCACCCTGGTCCGACCCGAGCGGCCAGGCAAGTGGTCGATGGCTCAGGTGGTGCAGCACCTAGGGGACGCCGAGGTGGTCGGCGCCTATCGTTTCCGAATGATCCTGGCGCACGAACGGCCGGAGCTGCAGGGCTACGACCAGGACCGCTGGGCGGACCGGCTGCGATACGCCGATGCCGATGTCGGTGGCGCGCTCGACCAGTTTCGGGCGCTTCGGGCGGCCAACGTGCGGCTGCTGGAGCGGACCTCGCCCGAGGAGCGCCGCCGGGTCGGCATCCACGCGGAGCGCGGCGAGGAGAGCGTGGAACATCTGCTGCGGATGTATGCGGGTCACGACCTGGTTCACCTCGGGCAACTCGCCAGGATCGCCCGTACGATCGCAGCCGGCTGACGGGAGTGGTCCGCGCGAGCCGGCTGCATACATTGCCAAGATGAACCATGGCCGGATGATCTGGCTGGTCCCCGTCTTCCTCGCGCTGCACAATGCGGAGGAAGCGGTTTTCTTTCCGCGGTATCTGCCCTTCGTGCTCGGGCGACTACCCTCAGGGCTCCAGGCCGTGGCCGGGCCCGTGACCTCGGGCCAGGTATGGCTCGCCCTGGCGACTCTCACGCTCGCGGCGTTCGGCGTCGCCGCATGGGCGGCGCGCCACCCGGCCAGTCGAGCGGCGCTGTGGCTGCTCCTCCTGATCCAGGCGGCATTACTCGTCAACGCACTCTGGCACGTCGCGGCGGCGGTGGTGCTGTTCGGCGGCTACGCTCCCGGCGTGGTGACGGCCGTCCTGCTCAATCTTCCTTTTTCCATCTACCTGCTATCCCGCGCGCGGCGCGAAGGGTGGCTCGGTCGCGCCGCCTTGTGGGCCCTGCTTCCCGCCGCCCTGCTGGTGCACGGGCCCCTGCTCTCGGCGCTGCTGCTCGCGACCGAAAGGCTCTGACTCAGAGCGACTCCAGGAACGTGACGAGCGCCGCCCGCTCGTCGGCCGAGAAGCCGCGGACGCGATCCCGCGCCGCCTGCGCCTCGCCCCCATGCCAGAGCACCGCCTCCATGAGCGACCGGGCGCGCCCGTCGTGCAGGAAATTGGTGTGCCCGTTGACGGTCTGTACGAGGCCGATGCCCCAGAGCGGCGGCGTACGCCACTCGCGGCCGGAGGCTTGAAAGTCGGGCCGATCGTCGGCGAGCCCCGGGCCCATGTCATGCACCAGCAGGTCCGAGTAGGGATGAATGACCTGGCCCGACACCTCGCTCACACCCTTCAGGCTTCCCGTGCGGAGCGTCGCCACGTGGCAGCTCGCGCAGCCGACTGCATGGAAGAGCTGCTCGCCGGCCGACGCCTTCGGATCGTCCAGGTTACGGCGCGCCGGTACGCCGAGTGTCTGGGTATAGAACGCCACCGCTCGAACGGTGGCGTCGTCCACCTCCGGCGCATGGCGGCCGCAGCGCGGGTCGTAGCCTTCGCACGATTCGGCCGGGAAGAGCGACGAGGTAATACCCATGTCGCCGTTGTAGGCGCCGGCGGTCTGTTGCACCAGGTTGGGCGCGTTGGCCTTCCATCCGAACCGGCCCAGCGCGGTACGTCCCCGAGCTTCGTCCCACACATAGTTGGCGCGTCCCGAGATGCCGTCGCGATTCCGATCTTTCGGATCGGCGAGCGCCAGCACGTCCGCCTCCGGCACGGCCTCGAGCAGTCCGAGCCCGAAGACGACTGGCGCGACGCGCGGCGAGACCAGGACGCCCGCGGGCAGCGGCCCGGCGAGCCCGGCGATGTCATACTGAGGTGCGCGAAGCTGGAAGCGCGTGCCGTCGCTGAACGTGCCGCGCGTCTCCGCATACCGTATGGCCGCGCTGACCTCGGCCACGAAGCCGGGCACCGCGCGGAGCTGGAGCTGTCCGCCGAATCCGGGGACGGGCGCGGGTCCACCGTGCGCACCGGTGCCCGACACGCTGGCCCGGAACAGGAGGGAGCTGATCTCCTCTCCGCGATTGGGCGGAGTGCCACGGCCGTCGCCGAGGTGACAGGATTCGCACGAGACGTTGTCGAATACCGGGCCGAGTCCGCCGTTCTCGAGCGCGGGAGCGGGCACGAACGCTTCCTCGAAGTCTTCATCACCGACATCGTGGCGGGCCAGGCTTCTGCTCGAAAGGTTCGGCGCGGGAAGCGAGAATGCGTCGATGGAGATGTCGTAAACGGTGGTGGCACCCCCGGACAGCGCGGTGTGCGCGTCGCTGGGCACGCTGCTCGCCGACAGCTCGAGCGGGGAAACGTCGTCCGTTGCCGGGATCGGATCGGACGCTGGCTCGGACACATCGTTCCGGTCGGTGCAGGCCATGAGCCCGAGCACCGCCACGACGACGAGAGTGCGCGACATGGTCGCTCCTCCGTGTAGAGGACAACGGAAAGCGCAGGGGGCGGCCAGATTCGGCCGGATGAAGCGGATTTACTGGAGGTCTACTGCGATTGGTCCGGCAGGTCGCGAAGGAATGCGCGCCGAGGTGGCGTCATCTCGTCATCGTGAGCTTGCGACGGATCACGATGGGATTTTGTCCGCGTGTTGTCAAGGGCGGCGCAAGAATGTGCAGCGAACGACGATCAGCGGCGACTCGACCTCATGCCCGCGCGGGGGTGCGGACATACCCGGCTTCGAGCGCGAGGAAGTCGAGCGCTGTCGTCTCGAGATCCAGCACGAGCACCCGCTCGTCGCCGGGGGCATCGAGCAGCGCGACGCTCTTCACGTAGGTCCGACAACTGTCGCACACCTCAGCGCGGCGGAACTCGCCCTCACCCTCGGTGTGCAGATGATGGAGGCGCTCATGGTTGCGCTCCCCGCACCACGGGCATCGCACGCGGGGGAAGGCCCAGGCGGTGGCACATCGGCCGCAGTGCAGCCGCCGCTCCCGCTCCTTCCCGCGGATCACCGAGAGCGTCGGTGCCGCGCCGCATGCGGGACAGTGTCCATGCGTCCAGCCGGATTCCTCGAGCAGTGGCCGGAGCAGCGGTGCAAGCGCCGCCGCCCCGGCCCGAAGCGCAGGCCGCGCGGCGAAGTCGAGCAGCGTGACGAGCGCTTCGGCGTCGATGTCGAGCGATGGCGCCAACTCGTGAATCGGGTCCCACGCCCCCGCGAGCGCCGCAGCCGTGAGCCCGTCGACCGAGAGGTCGGTGGCCGTCCGGGCAACTGCGGCTCCGCTGAGCCGTCGGGAGATGGCGGCGGCAACATCGCCGGCCTCGGTGTGCGCCAGGGCGGTGGCGATCGTCCTGATGTTTCGCAGCATCGCTCGCGGCGGCAGCAGCGGCTCGCCCTCGAGCGCCGGGATGCCGGATGCCAGCCTCGCCTCGGCGGCCTGCTCCTGTGGCACGCCGGCAGGGAGTGTCGTCTCGATGGCGCTCGAGCCGCGTGACAGCGCCTCCACGATAGCCATGGCGGATGTCAGTCCCGACGAGCCCGCGGCCGTCGCGCTCATTCGCTCGTCTGCTGCCGCGGGTCGGCTGTGGTGCCGCGGTCGAACGTTCCCTGTTGAGATGCGGATGGAGGCACAGCGGGAGCGTCTGGTCCGTCGCGCTGCTCGCCTGAAGCCGGCTTCGGCGCCGGAAAGCTCGGCGGCGCGATCACTCCGCGCGCCAGCAGGTCCACCGGCGCCGCTGCGCGCCCGGGCCAGAGCGTGGTATCCGCCGCCCGCGGAGTCGGCGCCGCATGCACGACGAGCTCCTTGTTGCCGGGATCGGCACCGCGACCGCCGTCGCGCTCGCGCTTCGCCTCGGGGCTGCACCCTCCCGCCAGCAGGAGCACCACAGCCCATCGGCCTACGCGCGCAATGCGTGGATGGATATGCATCCGCCCTCCCGCGGTCACAGCGACCACAAGGAGACCGCCGGATACTGCGGGGACATCACCACCACGAACCGCAGCAGCAGGCCCCCCGCCAGCACGCATGCCGCCGCGACCAGCTCGCGGCGCGGCACGCTCCAGCCGCGCATGATCCCCCGGTGCAGCAGCAACGGGGCGACCACTCCCACCCCCACGACGCCGACCCAGAACAGCACGCCGAACCCGCCGGTGGTCAGGGGCCGTGACGCTCGGCCAAGCAACACGACGAGCAAGGCGATCAGGACCAGCTCGAGCACCATCGAGAACCGGTCGGCCCGGGCGAGCTTGGCAACCGTCGGAGCGCTCCCGGCGGCATCGCGTCGAAGCAGCAGCAGCATCAGCAGCGCGTACGAGGTGGAGGTGGCGGACACCAGGAAGAGCGCGCCCATGAGCCTGGCGTTCTGCCAGACCGGAATGGTGGTACCCGTCACCAGCACGCCCGTGTACCCGGCGAGTGCCAGCCCGAACACGGTGCCTGCCGCGTTCCACGCCAGCATCACGGGACGGGAGCGCAGCCCGGCCCAGCGGATGAGGCTTACGGCCGGCTGCCAGTGCAGCCGGCCCCCTTCTGCCAACGCCCACAGGAACGCCGGCGCCGCGAACAGCCCGAAGATCGACAGGATCCATGTGCCGAGCGAGATCGGCGACCATGGCTTGAACATCGGTACCGGAATGCGCTCGCTCTGCACCACCATGTGCCAGAAGCGCAGCGGAACGCCGAGATCGAGAATGAGGAGGACCGCGCAAAGGAGGAGCAGCGGGAACGAGAGCAGATAGCCCAGTCTGACGGCCTCGCGGTCCCGCGGATCGCCGACCAGCAGGAGCAGCGTGGCGATGAAGTAGGTGCCTGCCGCGAGGCCGCCGCAAAAGAAGTAGAGCACGATGTACCAGCCCCAGTGCGGCGGAAAGCCGTGGCCGACGTACGGGCTGCCTACCTGTGCGAGCAGGGAAGCGAGCGGGGGAGGGATCATGCGTGGCACCCGCATGCGCCACCGCACCCACCGCCACCGCACTCCGCAGATGCGAGTGCCGGTGCTGCACGGCGCGCGCGGCTCGCCTCGTTCGCGCCATGGACGGCATGCATGAAGCTCACCGTTTCTGCTCCGGCCGGCCGGGCCGGTGGGGGGGCACCGCCCGCGTCCACGGGGGGAGCGGTGCGCGGCGCGAAATCTTCCTCGTCGCCGTGCATACCGTCCATCCGGTCCTTCCGGAACGCGACCACGCTGCCCACCGCCACGGCCGCCGCTGCGAGCGCGCTCAGCGCAAACCCTTCGTCCACGTGCTCGGACGGAAGCCGCGGCTCGGACGGCAGTCCGTACACCTCCGGCTTATCCACGAGCAGGAAGAAGCAGTTCAATCCGCCGACGATCTCCTCCTTGCCGTAGACGTACGCCGGCACACCCGCGCCTCTGAGGTCGGCCACCCGCTGATCCGCGAGGGCCATCAACTCGCTCACCTCACCGAACCTGATCGAGTCCGTCGGGCAGGCCTGCGCGCATGCGGGCTCCATGCCGTGCTGCATGCGGTCGTAGCAGAGCGTGCACTTGTGCGCCTTGCCGTCCTCGCCCAGATCCACCACGCCGAACGGGCATGCGGGGATGCACGCGCGGCAGCCGTTGCACACGTCCTGCTGGATGTAGACGCTGTCGAACTCGGTGCGGATGATCGCGCCGGTCGGGCAGACTTCCAGGCAGCCCGCGCGAACGCAGTGCTTGCAGACGTCCGACATCATCAGCCAGCGCGACCCCTTGAGAAACCCCTCCTGATGCCGGTCCTCGGGGAATTGCTCGATGAACCGCACGTGCCGCCAGTCCACTGCGTTCAGGCGACCCGTATTGTCGTACGAGTTGCCCGTCATCTCCACCACGCCATCGTTCAATGCCGGGAGCTCGTTCCACTGGTGGCATGCGGCCTGGCACGCCTTGCAGCCGATGCAGACGGTCGTGTCCGTGTAGAAGCCCTTAGCCATGGTAGACCCCGACGGGTTGGTCGAACGGGAAGGGGGGCTTCTCGACCACGATCTGTCCTGGATCGGTAGCCGCGGCGGTCAGCGCGATCGCGCGATCGATGTTGGCCTCCGCCGCCTGGCGCTCGCGGCGCCCGACGTGCGGCATCGGCCTGGGTGCGTCGCCGAGTCCGGCGAGCACCGCCTTGGCGTGCCGTCCGGATTCCACCTGGCACATGAACACCTTGGCCTCGTGAATCGTGACGTTGGGGTCCGCCACCATCGCGGCCAGCTCGTTCGTGACGTCGCCGGTGACCACGCCGCGATAGCCCCAGTGGAACGGCATCCCCACCTGGTGCACCGTCCGGCCCATGACTTCGAACGGCCGGAGCCGTCGGGTGACGAGCGCCTTGCACTCGATGGCGCCACGCGGGGTGGACACGGTCACCCACCCGGCATTGTCGATGCCGCGCTGCTGTGCCAGCTCGGGAGAGATTTCGATGAACAGCTCGGGCATGAGCGCGGCGAGCCACGGCAGCCATCGCGTCATCGCCCCGCTCAGGTGATGCTCGGTGAGGCGGTAGGTCGAGACGACGATGGGGAACGCCGGGTCCCCCGGATCGATGTACTTGTTTCCGACCACATTGAAGGTCTTGGCCACCGGGTTGCGCGGATGCAGCTTGTACAGCCCGTTCGCGACCGGTCCCTCCCACGGCTCGTAGTGGGTGGGCAGGGGGCCATCGATAATCCCGCTCGGTGCGTACAGCCAGATCTTGCCGTCGGGCTTCATGATGAAAGGGTGATCGCCGTCCAGCGCGTCCATCCCGCCGCGGGACCAGACACCCTTCGCGGATGGCGCTTTGGTGCTCGGAAAGTCCGGCACGTCGTAGCCCACCCACTCGCGCCGCGCGGGCTCCCACCACACGTAGCGTTTGCGATCGGACCACGGCTTGCCGGCGGGGTCGGCGCTTGCCCGGTTGTAGAGGATGCGCCGATTGGCCGGCCACGCGAACGCCCACCCGAGCGCCACGTAGTCGTCCGAAACTCGAGAGGCGGCGAGATTGACGCCATCTTCGGGGTGAATGCCCGTATAGATCCAGGCGCCTGCGGCGGTCGAGCCGTCGTCCTTGAGGTCGCCGAACGTCGGCACCAGCTTCCGGTCGGGCAGGGTGTACCCGTTGATCTCCTTGAGGACGCTCAGGGCGCTCGCCTCGCCGTCGACCTCCTCGAAATCCCACGTGAGGACCTGGAACGGCTCGTCTTTCGGATCGGTGGAGCCCGCGTACATCCGCTTGAGCCGCTTGACGAGCTGATGGGTGAACCAGAGATCGCTCTTGCAGTCGCCCGGGGATGCGACGCCCTTCTCGTGCCACTGCACGAGCCGCTGGGTGTTGGTGTAGGAGCCGTCCATCTCGGGCGTCGTCGAGGACGGGAAGAAGAACACCTCGGTCTGAATGGCCGACGGGTCGGTCACGTCGGGCGCCTTCCAGAAGTCCGCCGTCTCGGTGACGAACAAGTCTTTTACGACGAGCCACTCGAGCCGTGCCAGCCCTGCCCGCTGGTAGACGGCGTTCTGTCCGCCGACCGCCGGGTTTTGACCGATCGCCATGAACCCGCGCAGCACGCCTTCGTGCATGGCCACGAACATCGGCATGTGGGAGTGGTCGCCGACGTTCTTGGGCAGGTACTGGTAGCCCCATTCGTTGTCGGCTCGCGCGGCGTCCCCGTACCACGCGCGGAGGAACGACACCATGTACTTCCGGCCATTGGCCCACCATCCCGTGGTGGGCATCTCGTTCTCGAGCCACCCCTCGAGCGTACTATGCTGTGGCACCTGCGCGCTTGGCGCCGGCAGGTAGCCGGGCAGCAGATTGTAGAGGGTGGCGATGTCGGTGGAGCCCTGGATGGTGGCATGTCCCCGGAGCGCCAGGATCCCGCCGCCCGGGCGCCCGACGTTGCCGAGCAGCGCCTGGATGAGGGTCGCGGCACGGATGTACTGCACGCCGACGGTGTGCTGCGTCCAGCCCACGGCGTAGACGAACGCGGAGGTACGCTCGCGGCCCGAGTTGTCGCACAGCGTTCGGGCCACTTCGAGGAACTGTGCCTCGGTGCACCCGCAGATGCGCGCGACCGTCTCGGGCGTGTATCGCGCGTAGTGACGCTTGACGATCTGGAAGACACAGCGCGGATGGCGGAGCGTCGGGTCGGTGCGGGGCGGGAAGCGTTTGAAATCGACGCCGGGCTGACCTTCCTTGGCGTGCGGCTGATCGGCGCTCTTCACCTGCGTCGGCATGCCGGGCAGGGTGCCCTCATACGCCCACGCGCGGTTGTCATAGTGGCGCGCCTCGGCGTCGAATCCCGAAAAGATGCCGTCGAGCTCGTCGGTGTCCTGAAACGTGTCCGCCACGATCGTGGACGCGTTGGTGTAGTGGAGCACGTACTCTTTGAACCATCGATCTTCGCTGAGGATGTAATTGATGATGCCGCCCAGGAACGCGATGTCGCTCCCCGAACGGATCGGCACGTGGACATCGCACATCGCGCTGGTGCGTGTGAACCGCGGATCCACATGAATGAGCTTGGCGCCGCGCTCGCGCGCCTTCATGGCCCAGCGGAACCCCACCGGATGACACTCGGCGAAGTTGCTGCCCATTATCACGATCGCATCCGAGTTCTGCAGGTCCTGCTGGAACGTCGTCGCGCCGCCTCGACCGTAGCTAGTCCCCAGACCGGGAACCGTAGAGGAGTGTCATATTCGGGCCTGGTTCTCGATGAACACCCCGCCGAGACCACGCCACATCTTCGCCTGCGCGTAGTTCCATTCGTTGTCGATGGTCGCTCCGCCGAGCGACCCGATGCCCATCGTGTTGTTGACCGTGACGTCACGGCCGTCCACCTGGATCGTCCGCTGGAAGGTCGCATCACGGGTCCGCCTCACCCGCTCGGCCACCATGTCCATGGCGCGGTCGAGAGCGATCGGCTCCCAGGCCGGGGCGCCGGGGCGCCGGTAGAGGCACTGGGTTGGCCGGTGCGGGTTCACGGTGAGCTGATAACTGGCGGCGCCCTTCGGGCAGAGGGTGCCGCGATTGATCGGCGAGTCGGGGTTGCCCTCGAGATTTACCAGTTTGCCGTCCCGCACGTGCAGCAGAATGCTGCAGCCGACCGCGCAGTAGGGGCAGATGGACGGAACCACGCTCGTCCGCGCGATCTTCCAGTCGAGCGGCACGGTCGCCTCACGGACGCGCTGGGGGTCGAGACCGAGCGACACGACGCTGGCCAGCGCCCCGCCGGTCGAGGCGAGCCCCGAGCGGCGAAGGAACTGGCGCCGGGAGATGTGAGGGGTATCCACCGAGGGAGCCTGGGAAGAGGTGGATTGGCGTGCGCGCGCTGGCGCAGGCTGGTGAAGCCGTAGACCAAGACTACCGTACGGGTCAGCGCGCTCGCACCGCTGTGATCGCGGACACCATGGCGTGGTCCGCCGGAATTTCCTATGTTGGCTCGAATGTGGTGAGTCTCGCCTTTCGCGCGGAGCGTGGTATGGAGCCGGCTGCGTCGCCACCTGTAGTCACGCCTCGGCGCCGATTCCTCGCCCGTCTCTCGCTCGCGCTCTCCGGTCTCATCGGCGCCGTAGCCACCGTGCCCGTCATCGGCTTCCTGCTCTCGCCGCTGACACGCAAGGCTCCCCGGGTCTGGCGTCCGGTCGGTCCGGTCGGCGACTTTGCCATCGGCCAGACCGTCAACGTGGTCTTCGAAGATGCGTCGCCGCTGCCGTGGGCGGGCGTGACCGCGCGGACCGCCGCATGGCTGCGGCGGGACGACGCCGAGCATTTCACCGCGTTCACGGTCCACTGCACCCACCTGGGGTGTCCGGTGCGGTGGGTCGCGGACGCCCAGCTGTTCCTCTGCCCCTGCCACGGCGGGGTGTACTACTCCGATGGCACCGTGTCGGCCGGCCCGCCGCCCAAGACGCTGCCGCAGTACCCAGTGCGGGTGCGGAGCGGCCAGGTCGAGATCCAGACCAGCCCCATTCCGATCGTGTGAGCGGCGTGCTCCAGCGAGTTCTGGCATGGCTGGACGACCGCAGCGGCCTGATCACCGCCAGCAGGCACGCGCTCGAGCATCCGGTCCCGCCGCGCACCGGCTGGTGGTATGTGTTCGGCAGCGCCACCCTGATCGCGTTCATCCTGCAGGTGGCGACCGGCATAGCTCTCTCGACCGCCTACGTTCCGTCCAGCGGGCAGGCGTACGAGAGTCTCCGGTTCATCTCCGAGCAGGCCCTGCTCGGTCGCTTCCTGCGCGGCATGCACTACTTCGGCGCCTCCGCGATGGTGCTGCTCGTCGGCATCCACGTCTCCCGCACGTACTGGATGGCGGCGTACAAGTTTCCGCGCGAGCTGAACTGGCTTACCGGCGCGGTCCTCCTCCTGCTGACGCTCGCGCTGGCGTTCACGGGGCAGCTACTCCGCTGGGACCAAACCGCGGTGTGGTCGGTCATCGTGGGCGCCGCGCAGGCGGGGCGAATGCCGATCGTCGGTCCGGAGATCGCCCGCTTCATTCTCGCGGGCGATACCATCGGGGGCGCGACGCTGAGCCGGTTCTTCGCGTTCCATGTTTTCTTCATCCCCGCCATCGTCTTCGCCTTCATCGGCCTGCACCTGCTGCTGGTGCTGCGGCACGGAATCTCGGAGCGCACCCGCGACGGCAACCGGGTGGATCCCGCTACCTATCGAGAGCACTACGCGTCGCTGCTCAAGCGCGAGGGCGTGCCGTTCTGGCCCGACGCGGCGTGGCGGGACGTCGTATTCGGCGCGGCGATGGTGGCCACCATCGCGGTCCTCGCGCTGGTCGTCGGACCACCCGAGCTCAGCCGGCCGCCCGACCCGAGCATTCTCGAGGCCTACCCGCGTCCCGACTGGTACTTCCTCTGGTACTTTGCGGTGCTGGCCCTGACGCCCCACCACCTCGAGACGTTCATCATCGTGGCAGGGCCGCTGCTGTTCGGCGCGGCGCTGCTGCTTCCGGCCTTCTTCAACAAGGGGTTCCGCAGCGTCCGCCAGCGGCCGTGGGCGGCACTGCTCGTAGTCTTCATGTGGACGACGATCGTAAGCTTCTGGGTGGCGGGGGAACGGGCGGACTGGTCGCCGGATTTCGCGGCACAGCCGCTGCCCGCGTCGGTCGTGCGCAGTACGAACACCGAGGTGGTCGAAGGGGCACGGCTGTTCCACGCAAAGGGATGCGAGTTCTGCCACGCGATCGACGGACACGGCGGCAAGCGGGGCCCGGACCTGAGCGATGTGCGCGGACGCATGGCTCCGGATCAAATTGGCACCCGCATCACCAACGGCGGACCCAACATGCCCGCGTACGCCCGCACCCTTGCGCCCGAGCAGGTGCGGGCGCTCGTCGCCTTCCTCTCCACCCGCGGGCCCTAGCGACCGCTGCGCTGGCGCTCGCCTCGCGCGCGAGCCACATTCCGGACACCTCACTCCACGATCATCCAGAACATCCTTGACCGCACCACCTGGGCTGTTCGCGCCGAAGGCAGGAGCGCTCATCCGGGCCTGTCTCGTCATCCTCATGGTGACCGGCCCGGTGCGGAGCGCAGGCGCGCAACGTCCCTGCGATCCGCCTGAACCTCTGGGCCCGAGCCCGGATCTGTACTGCATCGAGCTGGTCCCGGCCCCAGGCATCCGCGGTATCTCCGGTCGGGTGGAGCTGGGCCATATCCCGGGGCCGTTCAGCATTGCCGTGACCGCTGATGGCCGGATCCGCTACGGCCTTCGCTTGATCGCCGCTGGGCTGCCCTCACCCGGCTCGCTCGGGGCCTTCCGCACGTACGTCGCGTGGGCGGCTACCCCGACGATGGATTCGGTAGCCCGACTCGGAGAGGTGCGGAATGGTCGCACCCGGCTCGGCGATGTGGACCTGGAGAAGTTCACGATCCTCGTCACTGCCGAGTCGAGTGCCGCCGCGACGGTGCCGGGCCGGAAAGTGGTGCTCAGGGGCCAGTCACCCGGAACGCGGCTCTTCCCACCCGACTTCCTGCAGCTGTCCATCGGTTCGATGACGCCGTCCCGGCATTCCGGCCACGGAGGCGTGGCGCCGGATTCCGCAGGCGGTCACTGGACCATGGTGCCCATGGCTCCGGGGCTCACGATGCTGCCCGCGGAGATGGCGCTTCGTCCCGACGTCACGCCATACCTGCCGTCCGCCGATGGACCCGAGGTGCGCCGAGGACAGCGCGTGCAGCTCAGGAACGGCGACACCCTGCGGCTCGATGCCGGGGTCGTCCGACGGACGATCGGCGGCCGTAGTTACTCGATGTTCGCCTTCAACGGGCAGCAGCCCGGCCCCTTGATCGAGGTCGCGCGCGGGGCCGGGGCCACGGTGATCTTCACCAACCGATTGCCCCAGCCGACGACGGTGCACTGGCACGGCCTCCGGCTCGACAGCCGGAACGATGGCGTACCGGGTCTCGCCCAGACGGCGGTCTCGCCGGGCGAGGTGTTCACGTATCGGCTCCGCTTCCCGGACGCGGGGATCTACTGGTATCACCCGCACGTTCGTGAGGATGTCCAGCAGGAGCTGGGGCTCTACGGCAACATCCTCGTGCGCCACGGCGATGCGGAGGACTCCAGTGCGGTCCATCGGGAAGTCGTCCTGATGCTCGATGACCTGCTGGTGGGCGAGGACGGGCCGGTACCCCTAGGCCGTGAATCGCCGACCCACGCGCTGATGGGCAGGTTCGGCAATCGGCTGATGGTAAACGGGGAGCCCGGCTATCGCCTCGAGGTCCGGCGGGGTGAAGTGGTCCGCTTCTACCTGACCAACGCGGCCAATGCGCGCACCATGAACCTGTCGTTCCCCGGGGCGCGCATGAAAGTGGTTGCGTCGGATGTCGGTGAGTATGCGCGCGAGGCGTGGGTGGAGAGCGTCGTCATCGCGCCCGCGGAGCGGTACGTGGTCGACGTGCGATTCGAGCGATCCGGCCGTGTGCCGCTGGTGAACCGTGTCAGAGGTCTCGACCATGTCTTCGGACGATTCTTCTACGAGGCCGACACGCTCGGCACGGTCGCGGTGAGCCAGCGGCGCATCGGGCCGGATCTGGGCCGCTCGTTCACACGCCTCCGAAGCGACCCCGCCGTACGAATGGAGCTCGATCGCTACCGGCGGCTGGCCGAGCGCGCGCCCTCCCGGACGCTGATCCTCGCTCTCGAGACCAGCAACTTGCCTCCGTTCACCCAGCGCATCATGCAGCTCGATTCGATCTACTTTCCGCCGGTCGAGTGGAGCGGCACGATGGCCATGATGAATTGGGCCTCTACCGGCCGTCAGGTGCGTTGGATCCTCCGCGACGCCGAGACCGGGCGCGAGAACATGGACATCGACTGGCGCTTCTCCCGCGGCGAGCCGGTGCGTATCCGGCTCGTGAACCGTCGTGAGAGCGTCCACGCCATGCAGCATCCGATTCACATGCACGGACAACGTTTTCTGGTCCTTGCGGTCAACGGTGAGCCGAACGACAATTTCGTCTGGAAGGACACCGTGCTGGTGCCGGCGGGCGGCGTGGTGGATATTCTGCTCGACCCGTCGAATCCGGGGCGGTGGATGGGGCACTGTCACATCGCCGAGCATCTCTCGGCCGGGATGATGATGGGGTTCACCGTACAGTAAGCTCACCTCGGTTTGCGCCCTCGTGTCTGCCCGAGCTACCCGCGTCCGTCGTCGCGGCCCACGTTCTGCCGGAGCGCCCTCATGCGCCCAGTGCTCTCGTGTCTTCTGCTCGCTCACCTCGCTGCCGGCCCCATCGCAGCGCAGCGTCCCGACTCTCTCGCTGAGGAGGTCCGCAAGTACGTCTCGGTGGACACCGCGGTCATTGCGCTCACCCACGTGCTGCTGCTGGACGGCACCGGCGCGGAGCCTCGGCCGGATCAGACGGTCCTGCTTCGCGCCGGGCGCATCGCCGAGGTCGGTGCCGCCGCCCAGGTTCGCGTGCCCGACGGCGCGCTGACCATGGACTTGAGTGGGCACACGCTGATCCCAGGGCTGATCGGCATGCACGACCACCTCTTCTACACCGCCGCCGGCGGGCGTGCCGTGCAGATGTCGTATACCGGCCCGCGGCTCTACCTGGCCTCGGGGGTCACCACCATCCGCACCGCCGGCGGCCGGTCGATCTACGCCGAGATCAACCTGCACGACAACATCGATCGCGGTCTGGTGCCGGGTCCCCGCATCCACCTCACGGCGCCGTACATCACCGGCGCCGCGGGCGGCGGGAGCATGGACGTCGTGACGTCGCCGGACGAGGCTCGCAGGTTCGTGGCCTACTGGGCCAGCGAAGGGGTCACCTGGCTCAAGGCGTACACCGACATTCGGCGGGCCGAGCTCGGCGCGGCGATCAAGGAGGCGCATCGACGTGGCGTGAAGGTGACCGGCCACCTGTGTTCGGTCTCGTTCCGCGAGGCGGTCGAGCTCGGCATCGACAATCTCGAGCACGGGATGCTCACCGCCTCGGATTTCGACCCCGCCAAGCAGCCGGACGTGTGCCCCGTTGCCCAGATCGGCCGGAACAACCAGGCGGACGTGACGGGTGAGGTGGCGAAGAACGTCATCGCGACAATGCTGAAGAAGCACGTCTCGATGACCTCCACCCTCGCCGTCTACGAGCCTTTCGTCGCCAATCGGCCCGTGCGTGAACCGAGGGTGCTCACCGCCATGGCACCCGAAGTCCGCGAGAGCTACCTCAAGCTTCGGCAGGAGATCGACTCGGCCGGGGGCCCGATCGCGCTCGAGAGTCTGCGGAGCGCGATGGCATTCGAACGCGAATTCGTGGCGGCAGGTGGACTGCTCGCGTCGGGCGTCGACCCCACCGGCGTCGGTGGAGCGCTCGCCGGATATGGAGATCAGCGTAACTACGAGCTGTTCATCGAGGCAGGGTTTACTCCGCCGCAGGCCATCAAGATCATGACCGCCAACGGAGCGAAGATTCTCGGCGTGGACGGCCGCCTGGGGACGGTCGAGCGTGGCAAGTTGGCCGACCTGGTCGTGCTTCGAGGCGATCTCACCCACGATCCCACGGTCATCCGCGGACCCACGGTGGTGTTCAAGGACGGCATCGGCTACGATCCCGCCAAGCTGATCGCCTCGGTCGAGGGACGGGTCGGCATCGACTGAGCCGGCAGTCGCGCACTCGCATCCGCGCGGCTCCGACTCCATACTCCGCATCACCCGATTTTCTGAGTGTGTCTATGGCCGATCCGAAGCTTCGAGCGGTGGTGAACGAGATCCATGCGCAGCTGACCAGCGCCGAAGGCCTGCCACCGGGGCAGCGGCGCTCGCTCGAGGAGCTGGTCGGGGATCTCGAGGCGTTGTTGGATCAGCCCGCCGCCGCCGGTCGCCAGGAGAGCTCGCCCTTGCGTGACCGGGTCACCGATGCGGTCCGGCGGCTGGAGGCCTCGCACCCGGTGCTTTCCACGACGCTCGGGAACGTCGTCGACGCGCTAGCATTCTTCGGGCTGTAGCGAATCCGCCGGCCTGCCGCACCGGGCCATCTGCCCGCGTGCGGCCCGACGAGCCCGGCGCGTCTCCTCTGGCACCTCTCGAGCCGGAGCCTCTCCCATGACGCGTCCTGCAATTGCTTTCGCCGCGCTGGCCACCGGCGTTGGACTGGTAATGTCCTGCGGAAGTCCTACCGAGCCGACTACGCGGCTTGTCTTCGGCACCATCGACAAATCCAGGAGCAGCGCTCCGGTTTTGGTCGCCGCCGGCCAGCCGCGGGTGGGACGCGCGTTCAGCGTGACGGTCAACACGGTCGGGAGCTCGTCGTGCACGACGGCCGTGGGCGGGGAGGTCATGGTGACGGACGACCTGGCCCGGATCGTTCCCTACGACCGGGTGCCGGCACCGGGCCACGACACGCTCTGCACGGACGACTTCGTCATTCACCCCCGGGATTTTCTGCTAGTCTTCCACGCGATCGGTCCGGCCCGCGTCCGTGTAGTCGGTTTCACGGCCGCCAGCGCGGCGTCACGACTCGACTCACTCGAGGTTCAGCTGACTGTTGAGCCGTAGCCCGTCGCGCCATCACGGCGGGCCGCCCTGGCGTGACACCCGGAAAGCCACGAAGTTCTGACGGCCATGATTGCCCGCCCGACATACTTCGCGCTTCTGCCATTGCTGGTTGCCGCCTGCCGCAACGCTCCCCGTGCGGGCGTCGACGCGATGGCGCCCGCCGACCTGGTGCTGAGGAACGGCGCCGTCTATACGGTGGACGCGGCGCGCAGTTGGGCCACAGCCATCGCGATCCGAGGCGGCCGCGTCGTTTACGTCGGGAACGACAGTCTTCCGGCGGGACTGGTCGGATCGCGCACCGAGGTGGTGGACCTCGCCGGCCGGATGGTGCTCCCCGGATTTCAGGACGCCCACGTCCATCCGGTCTCCAGTGGGATCGAGCTCGGCGAATGCGATATCAACGCGGCGGCCACCCGCGTCCAAGCCACCGACTCCATCCGGGCATGCGCGCGCGCCCGTCCGGACCTCGCGTGGATCCGGGGGGCGGGCTGGCAGCTTCCCCTGTTTCCGGACGGCAACCCCTCGAAGCGGCTCCTCGACAGCCTCGTGCCCGACCGCCCGGCGTTGATGTGGGCGGCCGACGGCCACTCGGCCTGGTTGAATTCTCGCGCCCTGGCGGCCGCCAACATCACCCGGGAGACGCCCGATCCTCCCGGGGGCAGGATCGAGCGCGATCAGCACACCGGTGAGCCGAGCGGCACCCTGCGCGAGACCGCGACCGCGCTGGCGGAGCGTGTGTTGCCGCCGCGGGCCCCGGTGGAGTACGCCCAGGGGTTGAGCAGGGCGCAGCGACTCGCAGCCTCGTTCGGCATCACGTCGCTCTTCGCGGCCAACGCCGACGAGGCGGAGCTCCGCGCCTTCGTGGATGCCGACCGCGCGGGCCGCCTCGACCTGCGGGTCGTGGCGGCACTCGTCGCACCGGGTCATGGCGACACGATGCTCGCCCGCCTGCGTGACTGGCGCGCTCGCTATGCCACGCGGCGCGTTCGCCCCATCGCCGTCAAGCTCTTCCAGGACGGCGTCATCGAGGCGCGAACCGCCGCGATGCTCGCTCCGTATCTCGATCGCCGCGGCGACGCGGGAACGCCGTTGCGCCAGCAAGCGGCGCTGGACACCCTCGTAGCCGCGCTCGACCGGGACGGGTTCCAGATCCACGTGCACGCCATCGGCGATCGTGCCATCCGGATGACGCTCGACGCCGTCGAGCACGCGCGCGCGAGCAATCCTCCCCGGGACAGCCGGCACGCCATCGCCCACCTGGAGCTCGTGGACAGCACCGACGTCCCGCGCTTTCGGCGGCTCGGCGTCGTCGCCAACTTCGAGCCCCTCTGGGCGAATGGCGATGAATACCTGACCAGAATGACCGAGCCTGCGCTCGGGCGTGCGCGGTCGCGATGGCTCTACCCCATCGCGACCCTGGTCCGGAGCGGGGCGATAGTGTCGGCCGGCAGCGATTGGTCGGTGTCGTCCTTGAACCCGCTGGACGCGATCGAGACGGGCATCACTCACCGGGACCCCGGGGACTCGACTGCCACGCCGTGGCATCCCGGCGAACGGGTGGATCTGCCCACCATGATCGCGTTGTACACGATCAATGCGGCCTGGGCGCTCCACCAGGATCGGGAGACCGGCTCGATCGAGCGCGGAAAGCTGGCCGACCTCGTCGTGCTCGACCGGAATCTGTTCGAGATTCCGGTCGAGCACATTCATACGGCGCGGGTGGTGCGCACGTTGGTCGAGGGGAAAACGGTGTTCAGCCGCTAGCTGCGCGGCTGTCGTGTTGCCGCCTTTGTCGCCGCGGCAGCGCTGTCCCCGGCAGGGTATTTCTTCCGTTCGCGGTAGTTGGTGCGTCCCGGGCCGATCGGTGACTGTCGTCACTCGCGGACACTCGGTGCGCGTGGTGATCCCTCACCCCATCGCCGTGCCTAACGTGGACATCCGCCCGAGGCCTGCTTAGGGTGCGGCAGGAGGTGGCGTATGGATTTGGGTGTCGAAGGTCGTCGCGCACTGGTGACCGGGTCGACCGCGGGTATCGGGCTTGCCGCCGCCTGCGCGCTCGCGCGGGAGGGTGCGGCGGTCGTCGTCAACGGGCGCACCCAGGCGCGTGTCGACGCGGCGGTGAGCGCGATCCGCGCCACCGTTCCGGCCGCGGCCGTCGAGGGGACCGCCGCGGACCTCAGTTCCGCGGCCGGATGCGCCGAGTTGGTCGCACGGGTGAGCCAGGTGGATATCCTGGTCAACAACGTCGGCGTGTTCCAGCCGCAGCCGTTCGAGGACATCACGGACGCCGACTGGCTGCGCTTTTTCGAGGTGAACGTCCTGAGCGGCGTCCGGCTGAGCCGCCACTACCTGCCGGGTATGCGGGAGCGAAACTGGGGTCGAATCGTGTTCGTGTCGAGCGAATCTGCGGTGCAGATCCCGACCGAGATGATTCACTACGGGATGACCAAGACGGCGCAGCTGGCCGTAGCCCGCGGACTGGCGGAGACGCTCGTCGGAACGAACGTCACCGTGAACAGCGTCTTGCCGGGCCCAACCGCCTCCGAGGGCGTCGGCGCGTTCGTGGCCGACCTCGCAACCGGACAAGGCGTAGACGTGGCGACCGTCGAGCGCGAGTTCTTCCGCTCCGCGCGTCCCTCCTCGATTCTCCAGCGGTTTGCCACTCCCGAGGAGGTGGCGGCCATGATCGCCTACGTCTGCAGCGCCCAGGCATCCGCCACCACCGGAGCGGCGCTGCGGGTGGACGGCGGGGTGGTCCGCTCGATCGTTTGACCGAGGCGCCGGATCATCCGCAGACCTCGCGGCGGGACGGTTATACGATGGAGGGGCTACCGGCCGATGTCTTCACCGGGCCGTTCGCCACCGAGCGCCTTGTACAGTGCCGCGTAGGAAGTGGCCGCGTCGGTGTGCGCCTGTGCGAGCTGGTCTTCGGCATCGAGCTGGGTGCGTTCCGCGTCCAGGACCTGAAGAAAATCCGCGACCCCACCCTCGAATCGAAGCCGGGCCAGCTCCGCGGCGCGCGCACTCGCCGCGGCCGCGTCCTGAATCCGTTCCACCCGAACCCGCGACGTCCGGTACCGCGACAGCCCGGTCTCCACCTCCTGTAACGCCCGCAGCACGGTCTGGGAGTAGCGCGCTTCGGCCTCGGCGGCACGGGCGCGGCTGGCGTCCACCCGCGCCTTGACCCGGCCGAGATTGAGGGCCGGCCAGGAGATGACCGGTCCGACCGCATAGCGAAAGGTCCCGGCGTCTCCCAGGCCACCCAACTCAGCGGATGAATATCCCGCGCTGCCGCCCAGCGAAACCCGGGGCAGGTAGTCCGCCTTCGCGGCACCGACGAAGGCCCGCTCTGCCGCCACCTGGCGCTCGGCCGCGGCCACGTCGGGCCGTCGCCGAATGAGCGAATCCGGGGGTGCCAGCCCCACGTTCGCGGGCAGCTGGGGAATGGCGGTGTATGCCGACAGCTCCTCCGCGAGCTGGGCTGGCGGGCGTCCGACGAGCACTCCGATCTGGTACTGCGCCGACGCGACGCGCGCCTCCAGGTCGGGTATCGAGGCAAGCGTGAAGCCTAGCTGCGCCCGCGCCCGCTCGGTGTCGAACGCGGTGCCGCGCCCGGCGTCGAGCCGCTGCTGCGTCACCTCCAGGGTGCGCCGCTGATTGTCGCCATTCTTCGTGGTGACGGCGAGACGCTCCTGCGCTCCGCGGAGCTCGAAATAGGTTCGCGCCAGCTCGGCCGTGAGCGCGACCTGGACGTCGCGCAGGTCTTCGCGGGCGGCACCCACGAGCGCACTCTGGCCCTGGACGCCGCGTCGCAGCCTGCCGAACAGATCCAGCTCCCACGATGCATCGAATCCCCCGTCCCAGATGTCCTGATCGGGAAAGCTTCCGCCACTGCCGATCGGGAACACGGCGCTCGACAGCCGCTGGCGCGTATACCCGCCGGCCACCGTCACCGTCGGCACGAGGTCCAGGGCCGCCTCGGTGCGCGCCGCCCGCGCGCCGCGGACGCGCGCCACCGCCGACTGCACGTCGAGATTGGCTGCCAGCAGCTCGCCCATCAGCCGCTGGAGCGTGGTGTCGCCGAGGGCGCGCCAGAACGCCGCCTGCTCGAGCGGAGCGCGGCCGGGCTCGACCGGCAAAGGTGTCGCTGCCGGGATCGTAGAGTCCGGCACGGCGTCCCCTGAGGGGCGCGACGGGGCGGGAGTGGTGTCCGCCAGGGTTTCGCGAAATGACGGCGGCACCTCGATGCTCGATTCGCGGTAGCCCGGTGCGCCTGCGCACGCCGCCAGTGCCAGTGCGAGCAGCGCCAGGGAGGGTTGCCGGTTACGCATGGATCGCCTCCCGACCCGCTCGCTCAGAGGGTGCGGGGGCCGGCGACCCGCGCCAGCGCTCGGCCACGGTCTGGATCATCACGTAGAAGACCGGTGTCAGCACCAGGCCGAAGAACGTGACGCCGAGCATCCCCGAGAACACCGCCACGCCCATCGCGTGCCGCATCTCGGCGCCCGCTCCGCTCGAGAAGACCAGGGGCAGCACGCCCATGATGAACGCGAACGACGTCATCAGGATCGGCCGGAGCCGGATGCGGCAGGCCTCGAGCGCGGCCTCGACCGGCGAGTAGCCCTGCATGTGGAGCTCGCGCGCGAACTCGACGATCAGGATCGCGTTCTTGCAGGCGAGACCGATCAGCACGAGGAAGCCGATCTGGGTGAAGATGTTGTTGTCGCCTTGCGTGAGCCACACGCCGGCAATGGCGCAGAGCAGGCACATGGGCACGATCAGGATCACCGCGAGCGGCAGCGACCAGCTCTCGTACTGCGCCGCGAGCACGAGGAACGCCAGCAGCACGCACAGCGGAAAGACGAAGATGGCGGTGTTGCCGGACAAGCGCTGCTGGTAGCTGAGATCGGTCCACTCGTACCCGATCCCGTTGGGCAGCACCTCGGCCGCGATCCGCTCGATGGCCGCCTCGGCCTGCCCCGAGCTGTAGCCCGGTGCCGGCCCCCCATTGATGTCCGCCGAGGGGTAGCCGTTGTAGCGGAGCCCCTGGTCGGGCCCGTGCGACTCCCGCACCCGCACCACGGAGCCCAGCGGCACCATGTCTCCGGCCGCATTCCGCACCTTGAGCTGCGCGATGTTCTCGGCGGTGGCTCGGTACTGGGCATCGGCCTGCACCTTCACCTGGTAGGTGCGGCCGAACCGGTTGAAGTCGTTGGCGTACACGGAGCCGAGATACACCTGCATCGTCTGAAACAGGTCGGTGAGCAAGATCCCCTCTTGCTTCACCTTCTCCCGGTCGACCTCGACCTCGAGCTGAGGAACGTTGATCCGGTAGCTGGTGAACACGCCGGCCAGCTCCGGGGTCTGGTAGGCCTTGCCGATGAGCGCCTGGGTGGCGTCGTTCAGCGCCGCCTCGCCCAGCCCGGCACGGTCTTCGAGCATGAGCTTGAAGCCTCCGACCTGGCCGAGGCCGTTCACCGGCGGTGGCGGGAAGACGGCCACGAACGCGTCCTGGACGCTCGAGAACTTCCCGTTGAGGGTGCCCGCCAGCGTGAGCCCGTATTCCGCCTTGCTCTTGCGCTCCTCGAACGGCTTGAGCGGAAAGAACACGATCCCGGCGTTCGGCGCATTGACGAAACCGTTGATCGAGAGCCCCGGGAACTGCACCGAGTTGGCGACACCGGGCTCGTGGCCGCCGATGTCGGCCATCTGGCGGATGACGCGGTCGGTACGGTCGAGCGTCGCGGCGTCGGGCAGCTGGGCGAAGGCCACCAGGTACTGCTTGTCCTGCGTCGGCACGAACCCGTGCGGCACCTTCTGGAACCCCACCAGCGTGAGCGCCACCAGGCCGGCATAGACCGCCAGCGCGATCCCGCCACGTCGGATGATGCGGGCCACGGCCGCGCCGTACCGTTCCGACCCGCGGCGAAACACCTGGTTGAACGGACGGAAGATCCAGCCCAGGCTCCGGTCGAGGACGCGGGTGAGCCGGTCCGGCGGCGCCTCGCGCGACTTGAGCAGGATCGCGCTCAGGGCGGGACTCAGGGTGAGCGAGTTCACGGCCGAGATGACGGTCGAGAACGCGATGGTGAGGGCGAATTGGCGGTAGAACTCGCCGGTGAGTCCGCTCAGGAACGCCACCGGGACGAATACCGCGCAGAGCACCAGGCCGATGGCGATGATTGGTCCGCTGACCTCCTCCATCGCCTTGTAGGAGGCATCCCGTGGCGAGAGGCCGGCCTCGATGTTGCGCTCGACGTTCTCCACCACCACGATGGCATCGTCGACCACGATGCCGATCGCGAGCACCAGCCCGAAGAGCGACAGCGTGTTGATCGAGAAACCGAAGCCGAGCAGGATGGCGAAGGTGCCCACGATCGAGATCGGCACCGCCACCAGCGGGATGATCGAGGCGCGCCAGGTCTGGAGGAACAGCACCACCACGATCACGACCAGCAGGATGGCCTCGAACAGGGTCTTGATCACCTCCTGGATGCCGTCCCGCACGTTCGTCGTGGGATCGTAGACGATCCGGTACTCGACGCCCTCGGGGAAGTTCGTCTTGAGCTCCTCCATCGTCTTCCGCACGGTGGAGGAGAGCTGGAGCGCGTTCGATCCCGGCGCCTGGAAGATGCCGATGCCCACGGCGTCCTGGTTGTTCAGCAACGACCGGAGCGCGTAGTCCCCGGCGGCGAGCTCGAGGCGCGCGACGTCCCGAAGCCGGGTGATCTCGCCGTTCTGCCCGGTCTTGAGGATGATGTCGCCGAATTCCTTCTCGTCGATCAGCCGGCCGCGGGCATTGACGCTGAGCTGATAATCCACCGGCACGGGCATGGGCGACGCGCCCACCACGCCCGCCGCCACCTGCACGTTCTGCTCGCGGATAGCGCTGACGACGTCGCCGGCCGTAAGGCCACGCGACGCTACTTTGCCGGGATCGAGCCATACCCGCATGGCGTAATCGCCGCCGCCGAACACCTGGACCTGACCGACGCCGGGAATGCGGCCGATCACGTCCTTGATCTGCAGCAGGCCGTAGTTGCGGAGGTAGACATCGTTGTACCGGTGGTCCGGCGAGACGAGGTGCACCACCATGATGAAGTTGGGCGAGCTCTTGACCGTGGTGACGCCGAGCTGCCTGACCTCCTCCGGCAGGCGGGGCAGGGCCTGGCTCACGCGGTTCTGGACCTGGACCTGGGCCAGGTCCACGTCGCTGCCCACGCGGAACGTGACGGTCAGCGTGAGCACCCCGTCCGAGGTGCCCTGCGACGACATGTAGAGCATGTTCTCGACGCCGTTGATCTGTTCCTCGAGCGGCGTCGCCACCGCTTCGGACAGCGTCCGCGGGTTGGCGCCCGGGTAAATCGCGCGCACCACCACCGAGGGCGGCACGACGTCCGGGTACTCGCTGATGGGCAGCGTCAGCATCGAGATCAGGCCGGCGATGAAGATCACGATCGAGAGCACGGCCGCGAAGATCGGCCGGTCGATGAAGAAGCGCGACAGTCGCATGGCTCAGCGCTCCGCGACGGCGGCGGCGGAATCCGGTACCATGGCGGCGACAGTCGGCGTCACCTTCATGCCCGGGCGTACACGCATGAGCCCGTTGACCACGATCTTCTCGCCGGCCGTGAGCCCAGACCGCACGATCCGAAGACCGTCGGTGAGACGGCCGAGCTCGACCGGTCGGTAGACCAGGCTGTCGTTCGGCCCGACCACCAGCACGAACTTGCGATCCTGATCGGTGCCGACAGCCGCGTCGCGCACCAGAAGAGCCGGCGCGCGCGCGCTGCCGACCAGCTTGACGCGGGCGAACAGGCCCGGCGTGAACCGGCGGTCCCGGTTGGCGAAGATGGCGCGTGTGCGGATCGTCCCGCTGGCGGGGTCGATGCGATTGTCCACGAAGTCGAGCCGGCCCTCGTGCGGGAATCCGGTTTCGTCGGCCAAGCCGAGATAGACCGGAAAGCGCGCGTTGTGCCAGCCCCGGTCGCCCGCGGCAGCGGCGCGGCCGGCGTACCGCAGATAGGTCTGTTCGTCGCTGTCGAAGTAGAGGTAGACCGAGTCGAGCGACACGACGGTGGTCAGCAGCGTGGCGTCCGGCGGGCCAGCCTGCACCAAATTGCCTTCGGTGACTTCCGCCCGGCTCACGCGTCCCGCGATCGGCGAGCGTACCTGAGTCCAGCCCAGATTGAGACGCGCGGTGGCGACGGCGGCCTCGGCGGCCCGGACGGCCGCGGCGCCATTGGCCTGCGCGCTGGTCCGGGTGTCGAACTCCTCTCGCGAGATGGCCTGCACGCTCACCAGCTTCTCGGCGCGCCCGACCTCGCGCGCCGCCAGGTCCGCCGCCGTCCGGGCCTGCTCCAGCTGGGCCTGTGCGCGCTCGAGGTCCGCCTGGTACGGGCGCGGGTCGATCTCGAAGAGCACTTCGCCCTTCCGCACCTCTCGTCCTTCGGCGAACGTCACGCGCCGGATGTATCCCGACACCCGGGGACGGATCTCGACCTGGTCCACGGCCTCGAGTCGGCCGCTGAACTCGTCCCATTCGGCGATGTCGCGCTCGAGCACCGGCGCGACGGTGACCGCCGGCGGCGGTGGAGGGGCCGGCGGCTTGGCCGCGCAGCCGAGAATGGAGCCACTGAACCACACCGCAACCACCGCAGCGAGCGATCGGGACAGCATGCGTCCTCCGTGAGTGCGAGCGCCCCTGGGATTGAGGCGTACTTCGTTACAATAGTTTTACAACCGTCTAACAACCTGTACGCAGTGCGGCGCGACACTTCGCTTGCCCCTGCGTTATAACCTCACCGGGATGGCCGGCCGGTCCGGCGCAGGAGCTCGGCGGTGTAGGCGCCGAGGACCTCGCGCCGGACCTCGCAATGGAGGTACTGTCCCTCCTTGTGCGCGTCGACCAGTCCTGCGCGGACGAGCTCCTTGATATGGTGCGAAATGGTGGCTTTGGAGACCGGAAACTGGTCCCGCAGCCGCTGGCACGGGCACTCGGCTTCGCCCGCGATGGTCTCGAGCAGCGCCATGCGCCTGGGATCGGCCAGCGCCTTGGCGATGAGCTCGAACTGTCGGCTGGTGAGCCGGATCGGAGTGCGTTGGGTCACGAGTTCAATGATTATCGAACTGTCTGACCGCGTCAAGCCCCTCGTTTTCCGCCTCCGCCCTACCGGAAGGTCCCGGGGCTCACCTCGTAGGTGCCATGATATGCCCCGGCCTCGTCCTCCGGCCGCCAGAAGCCGAGCTGCTCGGTCCACCGCGTCGTTTGCAGGCGCCGACCGCGGAGCGTGAGAAATCCGCCGGCGCGGGTGACGACCACGCCGAGGCCGCGCAGGTCCGCCAGGCTGCGCAGCGTGGCGTGCCGCCGCTCCGCGACGAGCCGGCGCGCGGCCCCGGGTCCGATCCCGGGGACCCGCAGCAGATCCTCACGGTCGGCGCGCATGACCTCCACCGGAAAGCGCTCGGGATGCGCCAGCGCCCACGCGGTCTTGGGATCGACATTGAGCGGCAGATTGCCGCTCGACTCGAACACGAGCTCGTCGGCGGTGAAGCCGTAGTCGTGCAGCAGATAATCGGTCTGGTAGAGCCGGTGCTCGCGAAGCGCCGGGGCGGCGGGCGCCTGCTCCATGGGCGTGTCCGCGATGGGCCGGAACGCGCTGAAGTGCGTGTGATGGACCCCGCCACCGGCCTGCAGGCGGGCCGCGGCTTCGATGATGGTGCGATCGGTATCCGGCGTGGCGCCGACCACGAACTGCATCGTCATGCCCGCCACGCCGCCCGGGTGGAGCGGATCCGGGGGCCGTCCGTGTGACCGGGCCGTCCGCTCGAGCACGACGAGCGAGCGAACCCGCTCGAGATTGTCGAGCGCCACCGGCAGACTCTTCTCCGGAGCGATCTGCGCCAGGCTCTGTCCGCACGGCGCCTCGAGATTGAGCGACACGCGGGTGGCCAAGGCAGTAAGCCGCTCGATCTGGGCCGGTTCCGCACCGGCCACCAGCTTCACATGCACGTACCCCGCGAATCCATGCCGCTCGCGCAGCAGCTCGAGCGCGGTGATGAGACCGTCCATGACTTTCACCGGGTTGCTCGGAATTCCGGTGGTCACGAACAGGCCGTCGACCCAGCCGCGGCGTACCGCGCCCAGAAAGATGCGCACGAGCTCCTCCGGCTTGAGCAAGGTGCGCGGCATCTCCCGATCGCGCCGCATCGGGCAGTAGTGGCAGTTGTAGCTGCACGCGTTGGTCATGAGGATGCGGAGCAGGCGGGTCTCGCGACCGCTCGATCGGAGCCGCCGAATGTTGAGCGGCCCGAGGGACCCGGACTGCCGCGCGTGCCGCAGGCGCGGCGGCGGTCCCTCGCGGTCATCCTGGGCCAGCGCCATCAGGGTGTCGAGCTTCTGATCGAGGTCGGGCACGCGCAGCATTGAGAGCTCCGGGGCGGGGCACCCCCACAGTACCCGAAGAAATGCCGAAGCGCAAGACGCGCGCGGCCCGAAGTGGACGGATTCTGCTACGGCTACATTTTTGGACATGGTCGATGCGATGCGAGAGCAACTCGCCCAAACGCTCGAGTGGTCGGAGGCACACGCCGATTTCGACAAGGCGGTGGCCGGTCTACCCGTGCCCCTCCGTGGGAAAACGCCCGCTGGGCTGCCGTACTCCCCATGGCAATTGGTGGAGCACCTTCGGATCAGCCAGCGCGATCTGCTCGATTTCTGCCGCGACCCGGAGTACCACGAGCGGGTCTGGCCCGACGAGTACTGGCCGCACTCGGCCGCGCCGCCATCCGACGGGGCTTGGGACGACAGCCTCCTGCAGTTCCGGGAGGATCGGGCGGCACTGCAGACGCTCGCGCGAGACCCCTCCGTCGACCTGGCGGCTCGCATCCCGCACGGCGCGGGGCAGACCTACCTGCGCGAGCTGCTCCTCGCGGCGGATCACGCCGCCTACCATCTGGGCGAGCTGATCGTCGTCCGGCGGTTGCTCGGCGCATGGCCGAGCTGAGCTCCGCACGCATGACGCCGCGAGCGTCGACGTTGGTGCTGATCGTGCTGTTCGGGCTATTCGCCCTGCTCGTCGCGCCGTCGGCGAGCTTTGGTCAGACCGTCCAGGGGCGAGTGCTCCACCTCGGCCCGGACACTCCGGTGCCTGGTGCCCTGGTCGCCCTGGTCGATGCCGCGGGGCGTGACGTCGCTCGCGCCGTCAGCAGCGCGAGCGGTGGCTTCACCCTCGCGGCCGCGCAACCGGGGCGATACCACGTCACGGTCCGCCAGATCGGCTGGCGTCCCTGGGAGTCGCCGGCGTTCGAGCTCGCCGCGGGCACGGCGCACCCGCTCGTGCTCCGCATCGACGCGGAGCCCTATGCGCTCCCCACCATCACTGTCGAAGCAAAGCGGCCGCGCTGCGGCATACGGCTGGGCGACGACGAACTGGTGAGCCGGCTACTCGAGGTGGCGCAGACCGCGCTCGCCCTCGCCCAGGCCACCGCCGACCAGGGAACGCTCGGATTTTCCAGCGAATGGTACCTGGCTCGCTATACCCCGGACTTTCAGGTCACCGACAGCAGCAGCAGCGGTGTCGGCCGCCTCGCCAGCTGGCCCATCCAGAGTGCCCCGCCCGACACGCTCGCCCGCTGGGGATTCGTGCGCACGGATGGCGAGGGTCAGGCCTGGACCGATGTCGGAGCGGACCGGGGACCGGTCTACTTCGGACTCGATGCCCGAACGCTGTTCAGCGACTGGTTCCTGGCCTCCCATTGCTTCCGGCTGGAGGACTCGGCGCTCGAGGAGCTGCGAGTGGCGTTCGCGCCCGAGCGACGATCGGACCGTGTGGACGTGGCCGGCATGCTCGTGCTCGACCGCGCCTCGCTCGAGCTCCGGCGCATCGGGTTCGAGTACGTGAACCTGCCGCGCTGGATTCCGCGTGCCGTGGCCGGGGGCGAGGTGCGCCTGCGGCGGCTCCGGAGCGGCGCCTGGGTGCCGTATGCGTGGCGTGTTCGCGCGCCGGTGCCGCGGCTCGAGGTCGGCCGGCCTCGGCCGCGACTCCACTCGTGGGTCGAGACGGGGGGATGGGTTCGTTCGGTGCGAGGGCCGGCGGGTGTGGTGGATAGCGCGCTGACACGCGAGGTGTTGGGGGTCGAGTAAGGCACCTGCTAGGTTTCGCCGGAACGATGCATCGGCGGAGCCGGGAACGTGACGACAGATGTAGTGGAAACGAGGGAAGCAGCGCCCGCCCGGGCGAACACGAGCGAGTCGGAGCGGATCGGGGCAGCCCGATGGCTCATTCTCCTCGGCCTGATCACCGCAGCGATCATGGAGGTGCTCGACACCACCATCGTCAACGTCGCGCTCCCCCAGATGGCGGGGAATCTTGGCGCGACGCAGCAGGAGATCAGCTGGGTCAGCACGGGCTACATCCTGTCCAATGTCGTCGTGCTTCCCATGACCGCGTTCTTCACCGAGCGCTTCGGTCGGCGCCGGTACCTCACGGCATCCATCATCGTCTTCGCCATCGCATCGTTTCTCTGCGGGACCTCCCACTCCCTGGTGGAGCTCGTCGTCTGGCGGATTCTGCAGGGTGCGGGAGGCGCGGCGCTGCTGTCCACCGCGCAGGCCACCATCCGCCAGATTTTTCCGCGCGAGCAGCAGGGGTTCGTCCAGGCCGTATTCCTGCTCGGCATCATCGTGGCCCCGACGCTCGGGCCCACCCTTGGCGGCTGGATCACCGACAACTACACCTGGAACTGGTGCTTCTTCATCAACGTGCCGATCGCCATCGTGTCGACCTTCCTGGTGACCACGTTCCTGAAGGATCCGCCCGGCCAGAAGCGGCGGACCGGTGGCGTCGACTGGTTGGGCATCACGCTCCTCACGGTCGGGCTGGGCTCGCTGCAGTACGTACTCGAGGAGGGAAACCAGGACGACTGGTTCAACGATGCGCTGATCCTGCGACTGGCCATTCTCGCCGGCGTCTGCCTGGTGACGATGGTCTGGTGGGAGCTGACTCCGAGGAACCGGCATCCGGTGGTCAACTTTCGGGTACTCCGCAACCGGGAGCTCGCGGCGTCGATCTTCCTATTTGTGGCGCTCGGCTTTGGGCTCTACGGGGGCGTGTTCATCTTCCCGCTGTTCACGCAAAGCCTGCTCCATTTCACTCCCACCGAGACGGGGCTCGCCCTGCTGCCCGGCGGGCTCGCGACCGCGGCCACCGCGTTGATCTGCGGCCGCCTCCTGAGCGGGGCACGGCCGCTGGTGGACCCTCGGATCCTCATCGCGATCGGGGTCGCCATCTTCGTGGCCGCCATGTGGGATTTGGGCCACCTCACCACCAATGCGGGCGAGCCCGACGTGCGACTGGCGCTGATCATTCGCGGCGCCGGGCTCGGTTTCCTGTTCACCCCCATCAACAACGTCGCCTACGCCAGCCTCAAGCCGAGCGAGGCGCAGCAGGCGGCGGGGCTCATCAACCTGGCCCGACAGCTCGGGGGCTCGTTCGGCATCGCCATCCTGGCGACGTTCATCACGGTGCACACGCAGATCCACCGCGTCGATCTCATCGCCAACGTGTATCCCGGGCAGCGGCTGGTGGACGAGCGGGTGCAGCAGATGACCGGCAACCTCATCGCGCACGGCTATGGCCCCGAAGCGGCGCACCGGGCCGCGCTCGCGCTGCTGGACCAGCAGGTGATGCGGCAGGCCTCGATGCTCAGTTACAACGACGCGTGGATGCTGCTGCTGATCAGCTTCGTGGTCGTCTCGCCGGCGATCTTCTTTCTCCGCAAATCACGCCGCGCCGGCACCGTGCCGGTCGACGCCCATTGAGCGCGCCGCCGCCGCGCCGCGCGCGGCGCCCGAACCTGAGCGCGGGTCTGCTGCTCTTCCGCAGGGGAGCCAACGGTCTCGAGCTGTTCCTCGCCCATCCTGGAGGACCGTTCTGGCGTGACAAGGATGCCGGCGCCTGGACCATCCCCAAAGGCGTGGTCGATGAGGGCGAGGAGTTGCTCGCCGCGGCTCGCCGGGAGTTCCAGGAGGAGACGGGGATCTTTCCGACCGGCCCGTTCGTGCCGCTGGGTAGCGTGCGGCAGAAGGCCGGGAAAATCGTTCACGCCTGGGCATGGGAAGGGGACGCCGACGCCGAGCGGATCGTGAGCAACACGACGCGGACGGAATGGCCACCGGGATCGCGTCGCTGGATCACCTATCCCGAGGTGGATCGATGCGCCTGGTTCGACCCGGCCGGCGGGCGCCTGCGAATAAATCCTGCCCAGGCGGAGTTGATCGGGCGGCTGGAGGCGGTGCTCGAAAACGAGGGCCTCCACCCGCCATCGGCACTGCTGTGATGGCGTTGGACTCGGACGGTAAATCCCGCGGGGCACGCCGTCCGGCATGCCCCGCGGGTCGTTCGATTGCGGCTACTCTCCGACGTTTCTCACGGGATACGCCGTCGGGAGCGCTTGACCCTCGGCGATCACGCTGGCCGGAACCAGCGGGCAGGCCGGATGGCCCCAGCCGCTGGCGCTGACACCGCCGCCGTCGATGTCGTACACGATGTTGTCGGTGCCTGACGCCGGGTCCACGCCGTTCGGGACGTAATCGAGGCCGAGGAAATGCCGCACCTTCCACGCGATGCTGTGATCCGCGCAGGAGGTATCCCCGCTGAGGCCGAGCGCCCCGATGATCTCTCCACTGGCATCGTAGAGTGCCAGTCCCCCGCCGAACACGTTCACCCCGCCGATGCGCCGGCCGATCATATAGTCGTCGGTAGTGCCGTACTGCTCGGCGTTGCCACCGTACGCGGCGTCCGTGTTGACCGGATTGCTTTCCTGGAGCCCGAACAGGCTGCCGCCCGGCTGCACTGCGCTGTAGAGATTGGCCGTGGAGAGCGCCAGTCCCGGGAGGCTGAGACTGTTGGCGGTGTTCGCCTTCTGCGCGGAGATGACACGCGAGGCGGGCCACTGGTCGCCCTCTTTGGCGCCCGTGAACGCGATCACCCGCACGATCCCGCTCCGATCCACGACGGTGGCCCACATGTCGAGGCCAAAGCCCTGGTTGTTGAACTTCCCCTGCGCCGAGTCGAGCGCGACCTTGAGCTGGTCGAAGGTCGGCAGGTTCGGACTTCCGTCCGGACCGACGCCTCCGTTGTTGTTGTCGTCGTCGTCGCTGCACGCACCGAGCACGAGCGCGACGCCAAGACTCAGGATGGTCGCTGCCCGTCGGCCGCGGTCGAAGGAACACAGTCGCATACGCCGCCCTTTCACTCGAGATGGAGAACGTGCGACACCCGCCCCGACCAGCTCGCGTGCACGGCGCGAGTGGGTCGTGCGGCAGCCCGGCGGTCGTGAGCCCGCGTCAGGCCATGACGCGCTTCTCGAGGACCCGTGGCTTTGCGTCCCCGGCTTTCACCGGGTTTGCGTTTCACTCTGAAGGCAGTGAGCCAACGTAGGACGGACGGCGCGCACGGTCAAGCACAAGGACCGGTGGGGTACAAGTCAGCGTTTGGTGAACTCGTCCATGCCGCAGTAATTGAGGAACGCCACCAGCTCCTCCGCCTCCTGCGGCGTCGACATCATGACGACGGTCCCGCCACGCTGCACGAGGGGGATGAACGAGAGGCCGCCTCGACCGGGCTTCTTGAGGGGACGCGTGCCGACCTTCCACGGACCACCCTGAAGGCGCTCTGCCGCGGGGCTCCCCGACAGGACTTCGGTGACGAACCGGCGCAGCAGCGCCGAATCGCGGCGCTGACGGCCCCGAGGACGGCGCTGGTGGGTGATCAGCGCGACCAGTTCCAGCGCGGCGCGCTGGCAGTACGTCTGCATCCCGAGATCTTCCATACGGGTTCTCCACAGCCTTGCGAAGCCCGACCTGACGTCAGGGCGTCGGAACGATCCTCACGATGCGCGGACAAACCAACATGACGGTGTGAGTTGGAGCCGTCAGGTCCCGTGGAGATTGAGTTACAATGAAAGCGGTCGATCCGCCAGATTGAACACACCGCCGGCCAGGTCAACGTCCGACTGGATGGTGGAATTTGTCGCCGCCCCTCCGTCGGCGCACCCTGTCTGGCTCACACCGGAGGTGTGAAAGTTTCTGCACGCTGGACTTCTCCCGATTATCTCTCCGGAGCACACATCGAGTCCTCTGGCGCGTCTGTTGCCGATTTGCCGAGAATCGGCTGGGCAGCACCTGAATAACTGGCGGAGGTGGGCCAACTTGCGCCGGCCGCTCCAGGGTTTGCGTCCGGGTGGCTCGTGCGGCGGTTTGCCGCCCCACCGCAGATCGCCGGTTCGTTGACTCCCCGATGATATGAATGCTCTTCCCATTGCCGGACGGTTGCATGCTTAGGTCTCACGCTCTGCTGCTGTTCTCCCTGACGCTGCTCGCGGCGTGCGGCGGTAGCGATCCGAGCGGCCCGAGCACGGGAAGTCTGACCGTTGCGGTAACCGGGCTGCCCTCCGGCACGTCCGCCGATATTACGGTGGTCGGACCCAACGGGTACACCCACGCCCTGGCAGGATCAGAGACCCTCTCCGGGTTGGCGCCAGGCGGCTATACGGTGTCGGCCCAGATCGTGAGCGCCGGTGCCCAGGCCTACCAGCCGGCGCAGAACACCCAGAGTGTCACCGTTTCGGACGGCGGAACACCGGCCTCAGCACAAGTGGTTTATGGCCTGGTCGAATCCAGCCTCACCATCACCATCGCAGGACTCCCTCCGGGGGCGGACGCGGCGGTCACGGTCAGCGGCCCGGACGGGTTCGAGCAGTCGCTCTCGGCCACCACCACATTTTCGGGCGTATCCGCCGGTGTGTACACGATCGCCGCGCAGAGCGTCGCTCCAGCCGGCGTGCAGTACAACCCGAGCCCCTCCACACAGAACGTCAATCTGACCGTTGATGGCTCTGCCACGGCCGGCGTGAGCTACTCGCAGGCGCCGTCCGGCGGCTTCAACTTGCGAATCGACGGGATGTACCTGACACAGAGCGTGCAGACCTACGGTGGAAGCGTTCCGCTGGTGAAGGATCGGGACGGCTTCCTCCGCGTGTTCGTCACCGCCACCGAGTCGAACCTCGCCGCGCCTTCGGTTCGTGTACGCTTCTATCTGGGCGGTGCGCTGGCTTCCGAATCCACCATCGCGGCGCCGGGGCTGTCGGTTCCGCTTTCTCCGAACGAAGGCAGCCTGACGTCCTCCTGGAACCTGCCGGTGCCCAAGGCCCTCATTCAGCCCAGCCTGTCCGTGGTGGCCGAGGTCGATCCCGGCAACGCCGTCGGTGAGGCGGACGAGACCGACAACGCCTTTCCGACCACCGGCACGCCGCTTCCGTTGGATGTTCGCACCACGTCGACGTTCAATGTGCGCATGGTCCCGATAGTCCAAAGCGCCAATGGACGGTCGGGCAATGTCACCAACGCGAACAAGGATGGATTTCTGGCCGCCACGATGCGGCTGCATCCGTTGGCGAGCTTCAGCGCGGACCTGCGCGCTCCGTACACGACGAACGCTCCGGCGGTCGACAAGGACAATGCCAACAACGCGTGGACGACTATCCTCGGACAGCTCGATGCCCTGCGCGCGGCCGACGGCAGCTCACGTTTCTATTTCGGCGTCCTCAATCCCGCCTACAGCAGCGGGGTCGCCGGCATCGGGTACGTCGGCGGGAAGTCGGCGCTCGGATGGGACAAGAACGGCGCGGACGCCGTGGCGGCGCACGAGTGGGGACACAACTGGGGGCGAAGGCATGCGCCGTGTGGCACCGCCGGCAATCCCGACCCGGATTTCCCGTATGCGGGCGGGGTCATCGGGGTCTACGGCCTCGACGTTCAAGCGCAGAGCCTCAAGCCGCCCACGTCGGCGGACCTCATGGGCTATTGCGGCAGCGAGTGGATCAGCGACTACACGTACGAAGGAGTGCTCAACTACCGCGGAGTCCAGTCCGATGTCGCCTCCGCCGGATTCGAGCAGGCCATGCAGCCGTGCCTGCTGGTCTGGGGCCGCATCGTCGACGGCCAGCCGGTGCTCGAGCCCGCGTTTCAACTGGTCACCCGTCCGAGCCTCCCGGCCGGCCCAGGGGACTACCACGTCGAAGGCCGCGCCGCGGACGGGTCGCGACTCTTTCGGCTGAGCTTCACCCCGGAGGAGGTGGCGGACGACCCACAGGGTAATCGGCACTTCGCCTTTGCCGTGCCACTGCAGCCGGACCGTGCCGAAAGGCTCGAGGCATTGTCGCTGAGGGTGCCGGGACGTCCGGAGCTGGCCGTCCGCGCCGCCGCAGCGTCGGCCGATCCATCAGCGGTAGCTGCCGAGGTACGGTCATGGCGCGTCCCGTCCGGAGTGGCGGTGAGCTGGGATGCCGCGGCGCACCCTATGGTGATGGTCCGGGATCCGGCAACCGGCCAGGTGCTGTCATTCGCGTCGGGTGGGCATGCGGAAATCGCCACGGATCGCGACGATCTGGACGTGCAGCTGTCCAATCGCCTGGTCGGTCGATCGGTTCGGGTCAAGGTGCCCGTTCGATGAGAAGCCACCCGCATCGCATGGCGGTCGGAGCGCTCGCCTGCACCTGGCTGACCGCGGCGTGTGCCCGACCTTCCCCGCCGGTACCGCAAACCGAGGTGCGCGCGGCGCCGAGCGCGCGCGAGCTCGGCACGGTGTCACTCGAGCGGGGACCGTGCTTCGGCACCTGCCCGGTCTACAGCGTGACGGTCGATCGCTCCGGCGCGGTCCGGTTCGAGGGCCGCAGGTTCGTGCGGGACACCGGCGTGTCGGTGGGGACGGTTTCGCCGAGCGCAGTGGATAGCCTGCTCGCCGAGCTGGACGGCTCGGGGTACTTCGCGCTGGAAGACTTGTACCGCATGGGAGAGCCGGTCTGCCCGCGGTTCGCGACCGACCTGCCCACCGTCGTCACCCAAGTCCGAATCGGTGAGCGGGTCAAGCGCATCGAGCACGACCGCGGATGCGCCGACGCTCCGGAGATACTGTCCAGGCTCGAGACCCGGATCGACGAGGTGACGGGCTCGGCGAGGTGGATCGGCAGGTAGTCACACGAACGACGGTAGACGGCGGGCCACCTGCGCGCTCCGCTCGCATCGGACCCCGCCAGCCATTGCCTTACGGTCCTAGCGTACCTTCCCCGGATCCAACCGGTCCCGTACCGCATCCCCCAGCAGCGTCGCCGCCACCACCACGAGCACCAGGGCGACCCCCGGCGCGGCCGCCACCCACGGTGCATTGATCAGGGTGTCGCGTCCGGATGCGATCAGATTGCCCCAGGAGGGTGTCGGCGGCTGCACGCCAAGTCCCAGAAACGACAGTCCGGCTTCCAGCAGAATCGCGTTGCCCAGACCGAGAGCGGATGCGACGATGACGGGCGTGAGGGCGTTCGGCAGGATGTGGCGCAGGAGGACGCGGTGCCCGGGCACTCCCAGCCCGACCGCGCTCTCCACGAACGGACGGCCCGCCAGCGCGCGCGTCTCGGCATACACCAGGCGGGCAATCGTCATCCACCCGGTCAGGCCGAGAACCACGACGACCAGGCCCGCGCTGGGCTGCCACAGCGAGGCCAGCAGCAGCAGCAGCACGACCCTGGGCAGCGCGAGGGCGAAATCCGTGAGCCCGAGCAGCCCGACTCCGATCCATCCGCGCCGGTATCCCGCCAGCGCGCCGACCGCTACGCCGATGAGACCGGACAGCAGCACCGCGAGCGTGCCCACGGCGAGCGAGATGCGTGCGCCGTAGACGAGCCGCGCCCACACGTCCCGCCCGAACCGGTCGGTTCCCAGAAAGTGAAACGCACCGAGCGAATCGGTGGACAAAGGCGCGAGGAAGCGGGTGGCGACGATGTCGCGTTGCGCGATCGGATCGCCCGCGAGCAGGGGAGCCAGCATCGCAACGAGCGCCGCCAGACTTAGAATGGCCGCACCGACGCTGGCACGGCGGTCCTCGAAGAGCCGCCGCGATTCCCGGCGCATCATGCCGCCCGGGCCCGCGGGTCCACCCAGCTCGCCAGCACCTCCGCCAGCAGATTCCCGAGCACGACGAGCACCGCGCTCACGGCGGTGGCGGCCATGACGACGGGGTAGTCCCGCGCCTGCACCGCTTCGACGAGCACCCGCCCTACGCCCGGCCACGCGAAAATGGCCTCAATGAAGACCGCGCCGGAAAAGAGCGTGGGGAGCGATAGTCCGAGCAGCGTGACGACCGGGATGAGCCCGTTCCGCAGCACGTGTCGGAGCGTCACCCGGGTTTCGCTGAGTCCCTTGGCGCGCGCCACGGTGACGTAGGGCTCGCCGGCCACGTCGAGCATCGCGCCGCGCACGAAGCGAGCGGTGCCGCCGATCCCGACGAGCGTCAGAGTCGTCAGCGGCAGCGCGAGGTGCCGCAACCGATCGGCCAGCCGCGCACCCGGCGACAGGAAATCCGCGTCGAAGCCCGCCGCGCCAAACGCCGGCAGCCATCGGAGCCGGTAGGTGAACACCATGACCAGCATGAGTCCGAGCCAGTATCCGGGCAGGGCGAAGAGCGTGACCGTCGCGATCGAGAGCGCGGTGTCGAGCCGTCCTCCGCGTGATGCCTGGACAACGCCGACGGCGATGCCGATCAGGTAGCTGAGGACGAGCGAGACGCCGACCAGCCGTACCGTCGCCGGCCACGCCTGGCCGAGCATCGTCCGCACCGGACGTCCGGTGGCGATGCTGGTTCCCCAGTCGCCTCGTGCGAATCGTCCGAGCCACGAACCGTATTGCACCCCCACGGGCCGGTCGAGCCCGAGCGTGTGGCGCTGGGCCGCGAGCTGCTCGGCAGTCGCCGCGGGCCCGACGAGCAGCAGCGCCGGATCGCCCGGGGCGAGCCGGAGCAGGGCGAACATCAGGGTCACGACCCCGAGCACGACGCCGAGGCCGCTGACGGCGCGACGGAGCAGCGGCAGCATGCGCTGCAATCTTCCCGGCTCCCGTCCCGGACGCCAGCCGTGTTTACTTCCGGCCGTGCATCGTCGCCTGCCCGTGCTGCTTCTCGCCTTCGCCGTACTCGCCGGCTGCCAGCCTACCGCGGCGCGCCGCGGCGCCACGGTGCTCTTCGCCTCCGGCGCCGACCTTCAGAGCATCAATCCGCTCGTTACGCTGCATCCGCTGGCTCGACAGGTGCAGCGCTACGTCCTGCTCACCACGCTCGCCCGGTATGATTCGGCGCTGACGCCGCGGCCCTATCTCGCCCGCGCATGGCGCTGGTCCCGGGACGGCAAGACGCTGACGCTGTCGATCGCGACGGGCGTTCGCTGGCACGACGGCGCCCCGACGACGGCGCGTGATGTCCGCTGGACGCTCGAGGCGGCGCGTGATCCCGCGGTCGGCTATCCGCGCGCCGCCGAGCTCGCGGTCATCGAGCGCATCGACGCGCCGGATGACTCCACGGTGACGCTCGCGTTCGCCTCGGCGCCGTCCCGGTTCCCAGACGTGTTGACCGACCTCGCCATCGTGCCTGCCCACCTGCTCGACTCCGTGCCGCGTGACCGGCTGCGCCAGGCCGCCTGGAACGAAGCGCCGGTCGGCAACGGCCCGTTCCGATTCGTGGCGCACGAGCCGAACCGGCGCTGGATCTTCGCCGCCAACCCTGATTTCCCTCGCGCGCTCGGCGGCCCGCCCGCGCTCGAACGGCTGATCATCGTGGTCGTGGACGAGCCGGCCACGAAGCTCGCCGCGCTCACGGCGGGCGAGCTGGACTTTGCCGGCATTCAGCCGGCCCATGCCGGATTCGTGGCCCGCGATCGGCAGCTCGCGGTCCTGAGCTATCCACTCCTGCTGACGTACGGCATCGCGCTCAACACGCGCCACCCGCCGTTCGATGCGCTGTCGGCACGACGACGTCTCGACGCCGGCACCGATCGCCGGGAAATCGTACAGGGCTACCTCTATGGATTCGGCACGCCCGCACGAGGGCCGGTTCCGCCGGATCTCCCCGGCTATGTTCCGGAGTCGCGCGATACGGTGGCGCATGGCGCGCCGAGCGATACGATGCGGTTCGAGCTGCTGACCGTGGGGAGCGGCGAGGCGCCGCTCGAGCAGATGGTGCAGGCCCAGCTGCGCGGGCATGGCATGATCGCGACGATTCGCCAGCTCGAGCTCTCGGCCTTTCTCGCGCGAGTATACGGCCCCGCCCACGACTTCGACGCCGCCGTGCTCGGCGTGACCGGTGATGTCGGGCTCGCCTACCTCGGCCCGCTCGGCGCGGTCGCGGGAATCGCCCTGCCGTCCGAACCCGCGGCGGCACAGCGAGTCTTCGCCGACTCGCTGCCCATGGTGGTGCTCTATCATGCGCGAGGGCTGCAAGGGATGAACCGGCGGGTGCAGGGCGTGACGATGGATGTCAGGGGCGAGCTCGCGACGGTGCACGACTGGCGAGTCGCGCCGTGAGCCGAGCCGCGATCTTTCGGGCTGCCGCGCCGGTCCGGCTCGACTTCGCGGGCGGATGGACGGATGTGCCGCCGTTCTCGACTCGCGAGGGCGGGGTAGTGGTCTCCGCGGCGATCGGTCTTCGCGCGCATGCGGAGGTCCGGCCTGGCGGCAGGGGCCTGCGTCTCACTGCGGAGGACCTGGGTGCCACCCTCGAGCTTGACGACCCTTCGGCGCTCGATCCGGCAGGACCGCTGGCGCTGCTCCAGGCCGGATTACGCATGCTGCCGGTCGGCGCCTGCGCGCTCACGACCCGGTCGGACGCGCCGCCGGGGTCCGGCCTGGGCAGCTCGGGCGCGCTCGACGTCGCCCTCGTGAGCGCGCTGTCGGCCGCGCGCGGCGAAGGGCCGAGCGTCCGCGCCGTCGCGGATCTCGCGTGTCGGCTGGAAGGCGTCGAAGCCGGCATCGCGGGAGGTCGCCAGGACCAGTTCACCGCCGCGTACGGAGGGTTCCTGCGCATGAGCTTTCGCGACCCCGAAGCCACGGTCGAGCCGCTCGCCCTCGATCCCGAGCTGCTGGCGGAGCTCGAGCGGAGGATCCTGCTCGTCTACACCGGCGCATCGCGATTTTCCGGCGCCACCATCGGCCGCGTCATGGCGGCGTATCAGCGCGGGCATGCCTCGATCACCAGCGCGCTGCTCGGTCTGCGTGACGTGGCCGACGGGATGGCCGAGGCGCTCCGCGCGGGTGACCTCGCGCGCATCGGAGCGTTGCTCGACGCGAACTGGCGCCATCAGCAGACCCTCGACCCGGGGATGTGCACGCCCGCGATGGCGCGACTCGCCGGGACGATGCGTGCGCATGGGGTGCTCGGTGGGAAGGCGGCCGGCTCGGGGGCGGGTGGCTCGATGTTCTTTCTCGGTCCGGACGAGCCGGGGCCGGCCCTCGACGCCGCGCGTGCGATGGGCATGACGATCCTTCCGGTGCGATGGGCCACCACGGGTGTCGGCGCATGCTGACTGCCTCCGACCTCGACCTGCGTCGCGAGCTGCTGGGTCACGCGCCGGATCTGAGCGCGCTCGCGCTCCGGCTGGCGGAGCGCGCCGCACCCTTCATGCGCGGGACGGCGGTGCGGCCTGAGCAGAAAGCCCTGCTGTCGCGGGACGGAGGCCGGTGTCCCGATGACGGGGCCTCCCTGGTGTTCGACCCGTGGAGCCCGCGCGACCACCGGTGTCCCCGCTGTGGCCGTACGTTCCGCGGTGAGCGCCACGATCGAGCCTGGGCACGGTACCAGCATCTCTGGCTGGCGGAGCGCGCCGCTACCCTTGCCGCGCTCGCAAGTCTCGCCGGCCATGCGGGTGCCGCCGAGCGCGCCGGCGGGATCCTCTCGGACTACGCCTCGTCGTACTTCCTGTACCTCAACCGCGACAACGTGTTGGGTCCGAGCCGCCTGTTCTTCTCGACCTATCTCGAGTCGATCTGGATCACCAACTACCTCGCGGCGGCCACGATGCTGCGCGAGTCCGGGGCGCTCTCGAGCGACGTGGCCGACGGGGTCGGGGTCGTGGCCGAGGAGGCCGCCAACATCATTGGCGAGTTCGACGAGGGATTCAGCAACCGGCAGACGTGGCACAACGCCGCGCTCGCCGCGATCGCGGTGTGGTTCGAGGACGAAGAGCTGCTCACCCGCGCGGTGCAGGGGCCGACCGGGATGCTGGCGCACCTGGTTCAAGGGTTCGGTGAGGACGGCATGTGGTACGAAGGCGAGAATTACCATCTGTTCGCCTTGCGTGGGCAGCTGACCGCCATGGGATGGGCGCGGCAGGCCGGCGTGGACCTGCTCGAGGACGAGCGGCTGGTCGACCGGCTGTACCGGGCGCTCCGTGCGCCGACGGTCACCGCGCTCCCGGATCTCACCTTCCCCGCGCGAAAGGACTCGCGCTTCGGTCTGTCCTTGGCTCAGCCGATGTATCTGGAGCTGTGGGAAATCGGCCTCGCGCGGCTCGGGGAGGCCGGTGCGGATCTCGGCAACTGGCTCCGGCAGCTCTACGCCGTCCCTGCCCCTCGCGCGGAAACCTTCGACTCCTATCTGCATGAGGCCGATGCCGAGGCGCCGGGAGCGTCGCGTACGCGTGCCGATCTCTCGTGGTGGGCTCTGGCCGAGATGGCCCCGGCGCTGCCCGGCGACGGGTCACCGTGGTCGCCGGGCTCGGCCCTCATGGAACGGCAGGGTCTCGCCATTCTGCGCGAGGGCAATCGATACGTCAGCCTCGAATGCGGACCCTTCGGTGGAGGGCACGGGCACCCGGATCGGCTGCACCTGACAGTCCACGCCGACGGCCGGCATTGGCTGGCGGACCCGGGCACCGGATCGTACGTGAGCCGCGACCTGTTCTGGTATCGCTCGACCCTCGCACACAACGCCCCCCGACTCGATGGCCGCTCGCAGCCGGCCGGCGACGCGCTGTGTGATGCGTTCGACGTGCAGGGGCCCGAGGAAGCCCGGTGGGCCTGGACCCGTGGCCGCTACGGCAGCTTGACCCGCACCCTTGTGGCCGGATCGTATCTCATCGACTTGGTCGAGCTGGGCGGGACGACGCCAGGCACTCTCGAGCTTCCCTGGCACATCGAGGGCCAGGTGGAGGTGATCACGCCGGGGAGCTGGACCGCTGCGCACCTGGACGATCCGTTCGTGGAGAATGTCGAGCGCTTTACCGGCTCCGTCGGCGCGGGCGTCGTCCTCCGCGCGCGGTCGGACGATGGCGCCGCTCTCTCGTTGCATCTCCATTTCGATGGCGAGCTCCTTCGCGCGAGCGTACCCGGCCGGCCCGATCGGGGTGGTCGCATGCTCTCGTACCTGGTGCGCACCCGAAACGGGCGCATCGCTGCGGCGCTCGAGAGCACCCGCGGGGCACCCCTGCTTCGCTCCCTTCGAGTGGCGGGCGAAGTGCTCGAGGTCGAGACCGCGTCCGGCGTCGACCGCCACCGCCCGACCGCGGCCGGCTGGGAGGTTACGACCGCCACTGGCGCCATCCAGCTCGGCGGGAGTCGCCGTCCTGGGACGGCCGCAAAGCCGCTCATCGACATGGACAAGCCGGTGCGTGCCGCCGGCGTCGCCGTGCATATCGCTGCGCCGCCCGCCGTCGACGGTTCCCTCGACGACTTCGACGCCACCGAGCCGCTGACCCTGGACTACGACGATCAATACCGCCGCAGCGAGGAGCCGTACGGCGGCCCCGAGGAGCTCTCCGCGACGGTGCTGGCCAACTGGGATACCGACGCGCTGTACCTCGGCGTCGATGTGGTGAAGGCGGACGTGGTCGTTCGCCCGGACGACGCTCCCCCGCTCGCGCTCGACAACGAGCCGGACGACATCCATGCCGACGGCCTGCAGATCTACTTCCGTCCCGAGCCGGACGGACCGGTCTACGGCTTCCTGGTCGCGCTGAGCGACGAGAATGGGGCGATACGCGTCACGGGCGCGTCGGGCACCGCCGGCGCGCCCGCCTTGGTGGAGGGGCGCTGGAGCTCGACCGGGACCGGCTACGCGATCACGCTTCGGGTAGTGCTGCCCGAGTGGAGTCCTCGCGGCGGAGACCTGCTGGGCTTCGACCTGCTGGTGAACGAGATGCATCCCGGCCGGCTTCGCCGCGCCGGGCAGCTCGTCTGGAGCGGTGGCGGAGGCTGGGTGTACCTGCGTGGTGACCGCCAGCCCCCGGAGTCCTTCGGCCGGCTCGAGCTCCGGTGACGGAGTCGGTCGCGGGTTTCACGTCGACCGGCAGCAAGCGGCCCGATGCGCTGTTCGGCGCCGCGGCGCCGGACCTTCCGGGCAGGATGATCCGCTCGAGTGGCTGTCGGGTGTGGGACGCCGACGGCCGCGAGTATCTCGACCTGATCATGGCTCTCGGAGCCGTGGCGCTTGGCTATGCCCACCCCGAGGTGACCAGCGCGGCGGTGGCCGCGGTGCGGGATGGTGTGGTCGGGCCACTCCCGCCCGCGTTCGAAGAAGAGGTAGCGTCCGAGCTCCGGCGGCTGATCCCATGGGCCGAGCGCGTCCGCTTCCTCAAATCAGGCGCCGAGGCGATGGCCGCGGCCGTGCGGCTGGCGCGCACGTCCACGGGCCGCGAAGGCGTGCTAGGCTGCGGCTATCATGGCTGGCTCGACTGGTGCCAACGGGAAGCCGCGGGTGTACCGGCCGGAACGCGGGGCCTGTACGCCGAGCTGCCGTTCAACGATCCCGAAGGCGCGCGGGAGCGGATCCGACGTGCAGGCGACACGCTCGCGGCCGTGGTGTTCGAGCCGGTCATTCTCGCCGCGCCCGATCCCGCCTGGCTCACGGTGCTGCGCGAAGAGACGGCGCGGGTGGGTGCTCTCCTGATCGCCGACGAGATCAAGACCGTGTGCCGGGTCGCCCTGGGCGGCGGCTGCGAGCGCTGGGGCGTGCAACCCGACCTCGTGGTGATGGGCAAGGCGATCGCCAATGGCTTTCCTCTGGCGGCGGTGGCCGGACGCGCCGACGTGATGGCGGGCGTGAATCGCACCTGGATTTCCTCCACCCTCGCCACCGAGTGGGTCTCGCTGGCCGCGGCCGCCGCCACCCTGCGCGTCATGGTATCGCGCGAGGTGCCGGCGCATCTCGGACGGGTCGGGGCCCGGCTGCATGCGGGCTTCGAGCGTCTCGCCGGCGCGTATCCGGGTCTCGTCCGTGGCGTGGCTGGAGTTCCGGAGATGTGCTGTCTGCAATTCCACGACGAGCCCGCCGGCGCCGCCCTGGCGGCCGAAGCCGCCCGGCGCGGTCTGCTGTTCAAGCGGGGGGCATACAACTTCGTCTCGCTCGCGCATGACGACGCGATCGTGGATGGCGCGCTGGACGTGCTCGACGACGCGCTGACCGCCTGCGCTGATCGCGACGGCCGCGACTCGCGTTAGATTGCCGACACGGCCTTCGGGCGACTCTCGCCCGCCGAGCCGCTGCACGCATAGAGGATGGAGCGTATCATGTCCCCGAGAAAACCAACCATCGACGGTCTCGACGACATCGACGATGAAGACGGCACGGCCGAAGAGGAAGCCACCTTTCCCAGCGATCTGAGCCTGGCCGAGCAGCGCGCCGAGGACGTCGGCTTGGGCGGCGCCCCGTCGGACGAGCGCTCCGATGAGCGCGACATCTCCGGCCTCGACGACGATCAGGAGGACGAGAGGTAAGCCGGGTGCTGATCGACGTCCACGCCCACTTCCTGCACGACCGCACACCGCGCGCCGACTGGCAGGCCAGGAATGCCAGCCGGCTGCGCGCCGGCGACCGCGTCGGCATCACCGTGCACGTGGCGTCGATACTCGGCAGCTGGGGCGCGACGTCCCTCACGTACTTTCCGTCGCTTCCCGATCTCCGCTACGCCAACGACTGCCTCCTCGATCTGCAACGCCAACATCCGTCGCGGATCCGGGGGTACGTGACCGTCAATCCCAACTACACCGCCGAGGCGCTGGCCGAGATCGATCGCTGCCTCGACGCGGGCATGATCGGCATCAAGCTCGCGGCGAGCCGGCGCGCCGATGACCCGTTGCTGGATCCGATCTGCCGCCGTGCGGCGGAGCGCGGGGTCCCCATTCTCCACCACATCTGGCAGCACCGTCGCCGCGATTATCCCGGGCAGGAAGCGTCCGATGCCCGCGAGCTCGGCGTGCTGGCGGACCGCCATCCCCGCGTGCGGTTCCTCCTGGCTCACATCGGCGGGGGAGGCGACTGGCTCCACTCGCTGCCGGTTCTGCGCTCGCTGCCCAACGTGTTCGTCGATCTGTCGGGCAGCGGCGTGGACGGCGGCATGCTCGAGGCCTGCGTCGAGGCCGTGGGCGTGGAGCGCCTGCTCTGGGGATGCGACCTCACGATCGAGACCGGCTGGGCCAAGTTGCGATACCTCGAGCACCTGGTCTCTCCCGCGGAGCTCGAGCGGATCCGCTGGCGCAACGCCGCCGGCATCTTTCCGCCCGGCGCCTTCCCCGCCGATTGATGCGCATCGACTGCAACGCCTTCGTCGGCGCCTATCCCTTCCGGCGCGTGCCGGGCACGTCGCCGGAGGCGCTGCTCGCGGCGATGGATCGGACCGGCCTCGACGAAGCCTGGGTGACGCACCTGCCCGGGGTATTCTGGCGCGATCCGACCGAGGGAAACTCGTGGCTGCTCGAATGCGCCCGCCGGCATCCGCGTCTGCGCCCCGTGCCGGCGGTGCACCCGGGCCTTGCTACCTGGCGGGAATCGCTTCGCGAGGCCGTCGCTGCGGGGGCCCCGGCGGTGCGTGCCGATCCCACATTCTACGGGATCGATCCGTCGGGCGAATCGATGCGTCGGCTGGCCGCGGCATGCGGCGATGGCGGCGTCCCGCTCACCATGTCGGTGCGGTTCGAGGACGGCAGGCAGCGGCATCCCAACGATCATGCGGCCGAGCTCCCCGCCGCGGCGGTGCGCGCGCTCGTCAGGAGCGATCCGCGGCTCCGGCTCCTGATCACCCACGCGGACCGCCCCTTCGTCGAGGAGGTGCATTTCGGATCGACACCTGAGGAGGCCGGCCGCATCTGGTGGGATATCTGCTGGATCTGGGGACCGCCGGAGGACCACCTTCAAACGCTGCTGAGTACCGTCGGCCCAGCGCGGTTCGTCCTCGGCACCGGTCAGCCCCTCCGCATACCCGAGAACGCCGGCGCCAAGCTCGATCTGCTCGATCTCTCCACGAGCGATCGTGCCGCGATCGAGGATGGGAACGCCGGCGCACTCCGCGGGCGATGATCGACTTCGAGCCGCTCCGCGTGATCCTCCTAGGGCAGCGGTCCCTGCGTCAGCGTCACCCCGGTTCGGCCTGGTGATGCGATGAAAGCCGCGCTTGCGGAGCGGCTCGCATGGGGACTGATCCCGGCGGTGCCGGTGCCCTTCCGAGGCGATACGATGGATGAGACCGCCCAGCGACACTACGCGCGTTGGATGGCCGCGCAGCCGGTGGCGGGAGTGGCGGTGTGGGCGCATACGGGCCGCGGTCCGCATCTCTCGGCTGAGCAGCGCGAAGTCGTGCTCGAGACCTGGCGCGATGCGATGGCTGGGCGCGTCGTCATCGCCGGCGCGCACGACGTCACGGCCGCCATCGCCGCGCGCCGAGGGCGGGCCGACGCGTTGCTCGCCTTTCCGACTCGCGTCGATCCCGTCGGACATCATGCCCGCCTCGGCCGCGAGCTGCCGGTCATCGCCTTCTGGCTCTACGAGGCGGCCGGCGGCGTGGCGTACGACGAGCCGACCCTGCACGCGATCCTCGACCTGCCCGGGGTGGCGGGAATCAAGGTCGCCACGCTCGATTCGGTGATGACCTTCCAGCGGCTGGCCGCGCTCATGCGCTCGCACCCCGACAAGCTGCTCATCACCGGGGAAGATCGGTTCCTGGGCTACTCCGTGATGCTCGGGGCGCGCGCCGCGCTCGTCGGCATGGGCGCGGCCCTTCCCGATCTGCAGGCGGAGCTGCTCCAGGCCTATGCAGCGCAGGACTGGCCTACGTTCCACGCACGCTCGGCCGAGTGCGATCGGCTGGCCGAGGTGACCTTCGTCGCGCCGATGGAAGGGTACGTGCGCCGGATGCTCTGGGCGGCGGCCGCCGACGGGGCGCTGGCCGAAGACGCCTGCGACGACCCCTGGGGCCCGCCCCTGCCGGCTGAAGAGCGTGCGGCGGTCGAGCGCGCCGTGCGCGATGCCCGCTCGACTCACGCGTGACTTCGAGCGCTTCGGCCGCGGGCTCCCCCGCGATGTCGCCGCGTACATCCGCGAAGCGTACGGTGTCGATCTGACGGCCCGGTATCTCGGCTACCCGTTGCCGCATCCGATCGGCAAAGGATCGGGGCAGCTTTCGCTCAATGCGGAGCAGCTCGAGACCGACCGCGCGGCGGGGCTGGCGTTCGTGGTGCTCAAGACCGTCATCGCGCAGGACGACGCGGGCGAGCGGTCGATGGGCGCTTGGGCCGTTCGCGAGGCGAAGATGCGGGTCGAGCGCCGCCGCGCCGAGGATGGTCGGGACGGCTGGACCGTGACCTGGAAGGGCAGGGGATGGGACCGCTCGTTCGACGAGTATCTGGGGCTGGTCCGCGTGGCCGGAGATCTGACGCGGAGCAAGGCGCTCGTCGCGGTGCCGTCCGTCAAGTATCACCTGCCGAGGCTGGACGAGCCGTTTCGGGAGCCGGAGTATCGCTACACCACGCAGGCACTCGCGCGGGCATGGGGCGAGGGCGGCCTCCCCATCGAGAAGGACTTCTCACCCACCCTGGCGGGCGACGCGCTGGCCGACGAGCGCGACCGCATACTGCGCTGGCTCCGCGAAGTTCCGGAACGGATCCGATCGGCCGCGGACGCGGTGCCGGTCCGTCTCGCCCTCAAGCTGATGAACACCCGCTTCGATGAGGCCTTTCAGCGGGAGATGATGTCCGCCGCTGGCGCGGCCGACGCGCTGGTGTGCTTCAACCGGCTCTGGGATGCCGCGTCCGGCGTCGCGTACGGCGGCTGGGACCTGAGCGAGCGCAACCTCCGCGTGCTGCGGGCCACGCGCGATCAGGCCCGACCGCCGCTGACCGGCACGGGCAATGTCTGCTCCGGACGCCTCGTGCTCGACTATGCGCGCGCGGGGTGCGAGAGCGTGGCACTGCATACCTGTTTCCAGTTGCCGCTCGACGAGTACGCGGCGTCGGAAGGTTCCCGCACGCAACGCGCGCTGCACGCCTTGCTCCTGCACCCCGCCGAGGGGGTGGTGGCGGGCATGCTCGAGCTCGAGCGGGCGGGCGTGCTGCACCGCCACGGCGGCGAGCTCCGCTTCCTCGACCTGTGCGCCTGACCACAGTCGAGCTTCACGACCTCGCGCTCCCGCTCGCGGAGCCGTTCGTCATCTCCGGCGGGACGATGACCGTTCGCCGCTCGCTGGTCGTGGTGCTGCACGACGATGCCGGCCACCGCGGGTACGGCGAGTCTCCGCCCTTCGAGCTGCCCTTCTACTCCGAAGAGACCCTCGGCTCCGCGCGGCACCTGCTCCAGCAGGTGCTCATCCCGAGGCTCGCCGGCATCGACGTGGATGGCCCAGAAGCGGTCGACGCCCTGCTCTCTCAGGGCGTCCGGGGAAATCCGTTCGCGCGCGCCGCGCTCGAGACCGCCGCGTGGGACCTCGAGGCGCACCGCCGCGGTGTCGGGATCGCCGACCTGCTCGCGGAGCGCCTGGGGGTCGAGCCGGGGCGTCACTTCGACTGCGGCGTGGCACTCGGCATTCCCGTGGATCGCTCGACGGATACGCTTCGGCGCTGGATCGAGGAGTCGCTCGCGCACGGATACCGGCGGGTCAAGATCAAGGTGGCGCCGGGATGGGACGCGGTTCCGACGCTCGCCGCCCGTCGGGCGCTCGAGGGTACCGGGGTGCCGCTCACCGTGGACGCGAACGGGGGGTACGAGTGGGCGGAGCACGAATCGAACCTGCGCGCGCTCGACGACCAGGGATTGCTCTACATCGAGCAGCCGCTCGCGCCCGACGAGCTGGTGGGGCACGCGCGTCTCGCCGGAGCGTTGCGCACCCCCGTCTGCGTCGATGAAACGCTGCACGGGGCGCGGGCGGCGCGACAGCTCGTACAGCTCGACGGCCCGCGGGTCTGGAACGTCAAGGTGCATCGGATGGGTGGACTCACCGAGGTGTGCCGGGTGATCCGGATCGCGCGTGAGGCGGGGGTTCGGCTCTGGGCGGGGACGATGCCCGAATCGGGACTGGGCTCCCAGGCGGCGATCGCCGCGGCCGCGCTGCCGGACTTCGTGTATCCGTCGGACGTCGAGCCCAGCGCCCGCTGGTTCCCGCCCGGGACCGACGTGATCGAGCTCCGGATGCGAGCCGACGGGACAATGGAGGTTCCACGGACCTCCATCGCGGGACAGCTCGACGAGGCGCTGTTCCGCCGGGCGAGCCGACGGTTACATTAGAATGACATGGTCGAATATGCGTTGCTCCTGGCCAGCACCTCGTTCGGAGGCCTAGCCGGAGAGTTCGAAGCCTGGGCGTCGCACGTCAACTGGCACGCGCTCGGCTACGGCCTTTTCGCGCTGGTGGCGCTCCGGATCGCCTTCTGGGCGTTTCGCAGCTCGGACTACTGAGGCGCGATCCGGTGGCCGGGCTCACCGTCCATCTCATCCCGCACACCCACTGGGACCGGGAGTGGTATCTCCCTCGCGCCGCCTTCGTCGCCCGTCTCGTCCCCGCCATCGACGATCTCCTCACCCGCCTCGACGCCAGTCCCGAATTTCGCAGTTTCTTTCTCGATGGGCAGACCGTGCTCGTCGAGGACTACCTCCGTGTGCAGCCCGAGCAGCGCCCGCGCCTCTCGCGATTCGTGCGCGACGGACGCCTGCAGGTCGGGCCCTGGTACGTCCTCGCCGACGAGTTCATCCCGTCGGGCGAGTCGCTCATCCGCAATCTGCTCCTCGGCCGGTCCGACGCCGAGCGCCTCGGGGGACGGACGGACGTGCTCTATTCGCCGGATGCCTTCGGTCACCCGGCAATCTGGCCGGCGCTGGCCGCGGAGTTCGGAATCGCCTACGGCGTGTTGTGGCGGGGTCTCGGCGGCGAGGCCGGACAGGAGGGCGATCTCTACCGGTGGCACGCGCCGGATGGGCGCTCCGTCCTGCTGCATCACCTGCCGCCCGACGGGTACGAGTCGGGCTCGGGTCTCGTGGCGGATCCGCGCCCGCTCGCCGAGGCGTGGTCGCGGCTCCGGCCCGTGCTCACCGGTCGGGCGGCCACCTCGCACCTGGCCGTACCCGTAGGCGCCGACCACCACGCCGCCCCCGCGGCGATCGACCGCGTGCGCGACCTCCTGGCGCAGCTCGAGCCCGAGGCGGACGTGCGTGTCTCGCGCCTCGACGAGTACTTCATGGGGGCGGCCGCCGAGGCCAATGGGGTGCCCGCCCTTCGCGGCGAGCTCCGATGGTCGTACGGGTATACCTGGACCCTGCAAGGCGTCCACGCGACCCGGGCCCCGCTCAAGCGCCGCCACGCGGAGGCGGAGCTGCTGCTCGAGCGGATCGCCGAGCCGCTCGCCGCGCTCGCCCCGGGCGATCGTCGCGCGCTCCTCCGCGACACATGGCGTGCCCTCGTCCGCTCGCAGTTCCACGATTCGATCGGCGGCTGCACCTCCGACGCGGTGGCCCGGCGTGTCGCGGGCCGGCTCGACGATGTTGCCGAGGCCGCTCGCGAGATCGCTCGCGCGAGCCTCGACGCACTCGTCGAAAACGACCCCGACCGCGCGCGGGACCACCCGGCCGAGACGGCGCCCCGCCTGGTCCTCTGGAATCCGGTGGCCCGCCCCCGGAGCGGAAGCGTGGTGGTGGCGGACGTGACGTGCTTCCGCTGTGACGTGCTCGTCGGTCCGCCGGGCAATCGTCAGCCGCGCCGCGGCGAGGGTGCGCGCGCCGTCACGCTCGCGGGCCCTGACGGGCCGCTGCTCACGCAGAGTCTGGGTCGGGCCGTCGCGCACGAACGCCTCGATGCCCCGCGTCACTATCCCGACCAGGACGAGGTGGACCGGTTGCGGGTCGCGTTCCGCGCCCCGCCGCTCGGCGGCTTCGGATTGGGCACGCTCGAGCCGGTCGAGCGGCCCCGCAGCACCTCCGAGGCGAATGTCCGGGCTGGCGCACGGAGCCTGGACAACGGGCTGCTCGCGCTCACCGTCGGCCGCGACGGCTCCGTTACGCTGGCCGACCGTCGCACGGGGTTGTTGTATCCCGCGCTCCTCGTTCTCGAGTCCTCGGGCGATGTGGGCGATACCTACACCTTCGCTCCGCGCCCGCGGGACCGACCGGTGCGCGCGCGAGGACCCGCGTCCGTGCGAACCCTCGCCCGAGGACCGCTCGTCGCGGCCCTGGAAGTCCGAACTCGGCTGCGCTGCAGGACCGGCACCGTGGATGCGCGCCTCATCCTCACGCTGCATGCGGGCAGCGCGGTCCTCCGCTGCACGCTCGAGCTGGACAACGGCGCGACGGACCACCGGCTCCGTCTCAGAGTGCCGACCGGCGTGCCCGCCGTCGCGGCCAGCGCGGGCGGAGCATTCGGTGCGGTCGTGCGTCCCGCGCTGGATGTCCACGGGCTTCGGTATCCGCGGGAATCGCCGGTAGGCACCGCGCCCGCGCAGCGCTTCGTGGCCGTGGCCGGGGGGCCGCGCGGCCTCGCCGTGCTGGCGCCGGGATTCTTCGAGTACGAGCTGGGATCGAACGGCGAGCTCCGGGTCACGCTTCTCCGCGCGATCGGGCAGCTCTCCCGGGGTGATCTGGCCACCCGGCCGGGCCATGCCGGCTGGCCGACGGCGACGCCCGAGGCGCAATGCCTGGGCCCGGACCGCTTTCAGCTCGCGATCGCACCCGTGGATGAAGAGCTGCTCGGCGCGGGCCACCTGGTCCCCGAGCTGTGGGAGGACGTGTTTCTCCCGCCGGTCGCCGTCTGGCTGCGACAGGCCACGGGGTTGCGGCTGAGCCAGGTGGATGTCCGGCTCGAGGGGCAGGGACTGGTCCTCTCGTCGGTGAAGCCCGCCGAGGACGGCGCGGCCCTGGTGCTGCGCTGCTACAATGCGCGACCGGAGCCGGTGGAGGGCCGCTGGCGCATCGGCCAGCGGGTCATGCGCGCCACACTGCTTCGGGCGGACGAGCGCGACGAGCGCGAGCTTCCGCTCGAGCCGGACGGTCGGACCATCGCGTTCAGGGCCGGGCCTCGCGCAATCATCACGATCGCCGTGTTCACCTGAGGGCAGCCCTGTCCCGACGGTGCACGTGCAGCTACCTTGCCGGATGCACGAAAACCCGTCGCTTCCGTGCTACCCCTGTCCTCATCTCTCGTCCTGCTGCGCCTACGGCGTCACCCTCAGTGACGATGAGGCGGGCGCCATCACGCGCGCGCACGGCGGGGATGTCGTCTACCGCACGCGGTGGGGCGAGTGGCGCACGCGAGTGCGCGGCCGCCGCTGCGTCTTTCTCAAGGCGAACGTGTGCACCATCCACGCCCAGCCGTATTATCCCGCCGTGTGCCGCGGGTTTCCCTGGACCGACGCCGAGACCGGCGGTCCCTACGAGTACGATCGTACGATCTGTCCCGAATTCGTTGCCCGGCCGGCGCTCGTACAGCTGGGCAGGACCTTGACGAACGGTGATGATGTGAGCGCTGTCCGGTGAGCGGCGCGCGCGCCGCGGTGTCCGCTCTTCTCTCCCTCGCCCTGCGACTCCTCCTGATGCCAGCCTCCGCCGGCGCGCAGGCGCCCGACGCCGCGCTCGCGCACGCCCGCGAGCTGCTCCGCTCCACGCCGTTGATCGACGGCCACAACGATCTGCCATGGGAGATCCGCCGCTCGGAGTCGCACCCGCGCGATGTCGCGGCGTACGACCTGCGCACGCCCTCGCCCAAGCACACCGATCTCGACCGGCTGAAGCGTGGGCAGGTGGCGGCGCAGTTCTGGTCGATCTACGTCGACGGGGAGATGAAGGACAGCGGGTACGCGCGCGTGCAGCTCGAGCAGTTCGACATCGCGCGCCGGATGGTGGCCCGGTATCCCGACCGGCTGGCGCTCGCGCTCACGGCCGACGACATCGAGCGCGAGGTCAAGCGCGGCCGGCTGGCGTCGCTGCTCGGCATGGAAGGGGGGCACGCGATCGAGAACTCGCTGGGGGCCCTACGCTCGTACTATGCCCTCGGCGCCCGCTACATGACGCTCACGCACAACGTGACCCTGGACTGGGCCGACGCCGCCCTCGACAGCGCTCGCCACCAGGGCCTGACCGAGTTCGGCCGCGAGGTGGTCCGCGAGATGAACCGCCTCGGCATGCTGGTGGATCTCTCGCACGTCTCGCCGGCGGTCATGAGTGACGCGCTCGATGTGGCCCAGGCGCCAGTGATCTTCTCCCATTCGGCGGCGCGCGCGCTGGTGAATCATCCGCGGAACGTGCCCGATTCGATCCTCGCCCGCCTGGCCAGGAACGGCGGCGTGGTCATGGTGACGTTCGTGCCCCAGTTCGTGTCGACCGAGTTCATGGTCTGGGAGGAGGCCTCGACGGCCGAGTGGAAGGCGGCGGGGACCGCGATCAGCGACAGCGCCGCGCGCCGCGCGCACATGAAAGAGTGGGAGGCGGCGCACCCGGCGCCTGCCGCGACCCTCGCCCAGGTCGCCGACCACATCGACCATGTCCGGAAGGTGGCGGGCGTGGATCACGTGGGGATCGGAAGCGACTTCGACGGAATCGACCACGTCCCGGCCGGCCTCGAGGACGTGTCGAAGTTCCCCGAGCTGTTCGCGGAGCTCATCCGCCGCGGCTGGAACGACGGGGACCTCAAGAAGCTCGCCGGGCGGAACCTGCTGCGTGCCTTGCATGGCGCCGAGAAGACTGCGGCGCGCCTGCAGCGCGAGCGCGAGCCGTCCACCAGGACGATCGAAGAGCTGGACGGGCGACCGCCGGCGTCCTGAGCCTCAGCGCTCGCTGTCCTGCGTGGGCGCGCGTTTCCCCACGACCAGGAGCGCGAACGCCGCCGCCAGCGCCGCGAAGAGGAACCATTGGATCGCGTAGGCGAGGTGCGGGCCCTCGTCGATCGGCGACGGAGCGAGGCGGCGGGGAAAGCGCGGCAGGACGGAGTCCGGAGTCTGCCGGATGTAGATCGGCAGCACGGCGTAGGGCAGCCGCGAACGTATCGTCGCGAGATCGAGACGGCGCCAGGTGACGCGTCCGGCATGGTTCATCAATTCGGCCGGGCCGGGTGGGACTAGCAGCGCGATCCCGCGGACTTCGAGGTCGCCGGGCTCTTCCGAGCCTCGCGTGTCCACGGTGACCGCGTCGGGAGCTGGCAGGAACCCCCGATCCACCAGCACGGCCGGCCCCTCGGGTCGAAGCAGAAGCGGCGTCACCAGGCGGACCCCCGGCACACCTTGCAGCACGTCCCCACGCACGATGATCTCGCGTGCGTGATCGTACCGCCCGCGGGCGACCACGCGATGTTCGCGGAGGCTGTCCGCCCCCACCAGCGTCGGCGGGAGCAGGACCGGTGGCGCGTTGCGGGCAGCCGTCGTCAGGAGGTTCGCGGCCTGCCGCTCCCGGAGGCGGTGGAGCTGCCAGACCCCCAGCCGCGCAAATCCGATGGCAGCCACCAGGAGCAGACCCATCAACAGACGACGTGCGAACGGAGACATGGAGTGAGCGCGGCGGAGGACGATTCGACGGCCTGCGATGGTCGGCGGGCAACCGTAAACACCGCCAGGGCAATCCGTGTGGGTTGGCCTGGCCGCGGTCCGGCTCTTGCCCCAACCGGGCGCCAGTCCCGGAAGACCCAACTTAATTGCGGCGAGGTGGAACATGAGGACCATACGGCGTGGCATGGCGGCCGCGGCCGCGATCCTGCTCCTCGGCGGCGCGGCCGCTGCGCAGACAGCGCCTCGCGGCCTGGTCGAGGTCTCGGACGAGTCCGGGCGGCGCGGTTTCTGGGCGGGATTCGGGCTTGGTGCCGGCGGTGAAGCGTTCGACCTGCGCGACGGGGCGGGCTACAGCGGCGAGCTCTACCGGCCCACGGTTTCCCTGCGCCTGGGCGGCACGCCGAACCGCTACCTTCGCCTGGGCGGCGAGGTTCTCGCGTGGATCGACGATCAGGGCCGGCAGACCGAGTCGATCACCAGCCTTCTGTTCGTCACCCAGCTCTATCCGGCGCCGCAGACCGGACTCTACCTGAAAGGTGGTCTCGGACTCGGTCGGAGCGAGGTCGATTTCGACGACGGGTTCGGCGTGGGTGACACCGGCTTCGCCGGACTGTTGGGCGCCGGATGGGAAGTGCGGGTCGGGCGGCGGCTCTACCTGAACCCGGCAGTCGATCTGGTGCAGCATCGGTATACCGGCCGTGGCGGCGAGCGCTACCGCGAACGGATCGTGAATTTCGGACTGGGGGTGCTCTTCCAGTCAGGGCGCTGATTTCGTATGCTTTATGGACCGGAACACAAGGTTTGTAGGTGATAACCATGACACGCTTTGCACGCGCTGTTGACACACTCGCGCCCTTGGCGCTGCTGAGCCTCGTGGCCTGCGGCGGCGACCTGACGCTGCCCGGTGGGTCCGCCGCCGGGCTGGCCCTGAGAGTGGTCGACGGCAATCTGCAGGTCGGCCAGGTCGGGCAGCCACTGCCGAAACCGGTCGTGGTCCTGGTGCAAACCGAAACCGGCACCCCTATCGATGGCCGCCGGGTGGCGTTCACGATGCCCGCCGGCAGTGCGGAGTCGTTCGATCCCGACACCGCGGTCACCAACTCCAAGGGCGAGGCGACGACCCGCTGGAAACTCGGCACCGTGCCCGGCGCCTACACCGGCGAGGCGATTGTCGTTGCTGTGGACGACACGACTGTGCTCTCCGCGTCCTTCCAGGCGGACGCGATTCCCGGTGATCCGGACACGCTCCGCGCCGACGGTCCGACGAGTCAGCCAGGCAGCCGGGGGAACGCCCTGGCCGAGCCGCTGACGGTGAAAGTCGTGGACCGGTTCGGCAATCCGGTGTCCGGTGCCGAAGTCGAGTGGAAGGTCTCCCGGGACGGCGACGGCCAGCTCAGCCAGGAGAAGGTACCGACCGACGCCAACGGCATCTCCAGTGTCACCTGGACACTGGGCAACAACATCCTGGTGCAGCGTGCCGAGGCGAGGGTGGGAAATATCTCCGGGTCGCCGGTGGCCTTCGTCGCGGCGGTCCTGTTCTGATCCGGCTGTCGTAGCGCGGACGCCACAGGGGTTATAGTCGCCAGGCGCAACAGCATCAGATGTATGTAGTTGGCGGCACGCTTCCAGGTGTCGCCTGGGCACACAAAGTGCTTCTCCCCGGCGGCATCCGGGACGCCGGGAATCCGGCCATACCGTAATCGCCCCTCGGGGCCCACCTCAACAACCAGAGTCGGATTGACCACGGCGCGGCGACGTTTCACGTCCCTGATCGCGTTCGGTCTCGCCACGGCTGCCACGGCCTGCGGTGGTGACGGCATCGTCCTGCCGGACGAATCGCGGCCTGCCGCCATCACCAGGGTCGGCGGCGATCTCCAGACGGCGGCGGCGGGCGCGACATTGTTGGAGCCGCTCACCGTGCTGGTGACCGACGCGCTGAATCGTCCGGTCGAAGGGCAGACGGTGGCCTTCACCATCGATGCCGGCGGAGGTCAAGTCGCGCCCGCGAGCGTCACGACTACGAGTGAGGGGAAGGCCTCGACGAGCTGGACACTCGGCGCTGCTTCGGGTCAGCAGCGCGTGCAGGCAAAAGTGGACGGCACGAACGTCCCCGCCACCCTGCTCGTCAAGTTCAGCGCGTCCGCCGTATCCGGGAACGGAGCGCTGCTGCAGCTCGTCAGCGGTGATAACCAGTCGGCGGCGGTAGGCTCCGCGCTGCCCGAGTCGCTGGTCGTTCGGGTCACCGACCAGTTGCTCAACCCGGTCGCCGGTGTGCAGGTGGACTGGTCGGTCGGCGGAGGCGGGTCGATCAGCCCGGCCAGCGTAGTGACGGGAGCCGATGGCCTGGCCGCGGCGGAGCGGGTGCTCGGCAGTACGTCCGGGACGCAGACCGCTCTGGCATCCTCCGGCTTCCTCACGCCCGTCACATTCACCCACACTGCGGACCCGGCCAATCCGACGGCGCTTATCCTGGTCTCGGGTGACGCGCAGATCGGCAGCGCCGGAGCGCCGTTGCCCGCGCCGCTCGTCGTCCGACTCGAGGATGGCGACGGCAACGGCGTCGGAGGCAAGTCGATCTCGTGGGTCGTGGCGACGGGAGGCGGATCGGTCGCCCCCGCCACGGCCACGACCAATCCGAACGGCTTCGCCGAGACGCAATGGACGCTAGGCCCGGGCTCCGGATCGAACCTGCTCAACGCGGTGTTCTCCGGACTGCCGTCAGTGCCGTTCTCCGCCAATGCCCAGGCGGGCGCACCCGTCAAGCTGGCCTTCACGCTGCCGCCGGTCACGACGGGAGCCGGCACCACGATTTCGCCCGCGGTCCGAGTCGCGATCCAGGATGCGGCCGGGAACACCGTCACCACGGCCACGGATGCGGTCACCCTCGCCATCGCCACCAATCCCGCCGGCGGCGCGCTTTCCGGAACGACAACCGTCAACGCGGTGAACGGTGTCGCCGTCTTCTCCAACCTGTCGATCGACAAGGTGGGAAGCGGGTACCAGTTGTCCGCGAGCTCCGGAACTCTTACCGGGGCCACGAGCCCGACCTTCGACATCCTGACGGGCACAGCCAACCGGCTCGTCATTCTCAGCGGTCCGTCCGACCGTATCGTGGGCCAGCTCTTCTCGCCGGCCATCCAGGTGCAGGTCCAGGACGCTGCCGGCAATCCCGTCATTACGGCGCTGAGTCCGATCTCGATCACCTCGTCGGTCACCGGTACCCTGGTCGGAAATGCCACGGTGATCCCGGTCCTGGGCACCGCCACCTTCACCAACCTGGCGATCAACCGGGCGAATCCCGACTACACGCTCACGGCGCTGTCCTCGAATGTGGCGAGCGCCACGAGCGACGAGTTCGACGTCGCGAAGGCGCCGACCACCATTGCCATCGTGCAGTTCGGGCCTTCGAGCTCGGTCCCAGGCCAGAACGTGACGGTCAACTACGACGTCAACATCCCACCGCCCGGCGCCGGGACCCTCTTTGGGACGGTGACGGTGACCGACGGCGTCGTGAGCTGCACCGGCGGCCTGACGGCCGGCGCGGGGACCGGGAGCTGCCCGCTCCCGATGGCCACCGCCGGATCGCACCAGGTGACGGCCACGTACTCGGGCAACGCCAACTTCGTCGAGAGCACATCGAGCGCCGTCGACTATACGGTGAACAAGGCGAACACCACTATCTCCATCCTTCCGGAGACGCCCGATCCTTCGGTCATCGGGCAGCCGGTCACCCTCCAATGGAACCTGAGCTCCGCGGGGAGCACGGCACCGAGCGGCAACGTGGTCCTCACGGTGGCCGGGGGGAGCGAGACCTGCTCGCAGCCGGCTGCCCTCGGGGGTGGTTCGTGCTCCATCACGTTCCAAGGCACCGGCTCGCGCCAGATCACGGCTACCTACGCCGGGGATGGCAACTACAACGGAGCCAGCGACACCGAGAATCACCAGGTCGTCGCGGCCAATGTCGGGCCGGTCGCCAACGATGACTCCTACTCCGTCCTCGAGGACGGCACCTTGAGTGTGAACCCCAGCAGCGATGTGCTGGAGAACGACACCGACTCGGATAACGGCCCGCAGCCGCTCAGCGCGGCCAAGGTGACCGACCCCGCGCACGGCACCGTTTCGCTGGCGGGGAATGGGACCTTCACGTACACGCCCGACCCGGACTTCAGCGGCACGGACTCGTTCACGTACTCCGCCAGCGACGGTGCTCTCTCCTCGACCGCCACGGTGACCATCACCGTCACGCCCGTCAACGACGCGCCGAGCTTCACGAAGGGTTCGGACCAGAACGTCTCGCCTTTGGCCCTCACTCAGACGATTGTCGGCTGGGCGAGCGCGATCAACCCGGGCCCGAACGAATCCGGCCAGGCCGTCACCTTCGAGGTCTCGACCGACGATGATTCGCAGTTCTTCGGTGGGACGCCCCCGCAGATCAGCAGCCTCGGGACGCTCGTCTACACGCCGAACCCTCTGAGCCTGGGCGCCACGGTAACGGTGACCGTGCGCGCCCGCGACAATGGCGGCACTGCCAATGGCGGCGCGGACGCCAGCGCGAACCAGACGTTCACGATTACCCTGGCTCCGTAGGAACGCTTCGTTCCCTCATGCCGGCTCGTAGACTGCGATCTCCCGGGCGGCAGCGCAGGGTGATATAATTCACGGACGGCGCGCCCGCGCCGACCCATCGTGTCGCGGTTTCCGCACGCGTCTTTCGCACTTCGATCGTAGAGCCTTGTGTTGACAGCCCGATTCAACCGCCGTGTCGTCCCCGCCTTGGCGCTCGTACTGGCCTGTGGTGGCGGTGACCTTTTGTTGCCCGCCGACGGAGAGCCCGCCAAGCTGGAGATCGCGGAGGGCAACGGACAGAGCGGACGAGTCAGTGTCGCGCTGGCGAACCCCGTCGTGGGCCGGGTGACCGATACCCAGGATCGGCCGGTGGCCGACGTGCGCGTCGCCTTCGCCTTCAGCGGGGATGGTGGCGGCGCCACCGTCGCTCCCGACACCGCGAGCACGGACGCCGATGGGCGCGCCGTGTTCCAGGTGACGATGGGGACCCATGTCGGCGAGGCCGGCGGCGAGCTTCGTGTCGTCAACGCTGGTCAGCCGGCGCTGGTCGTACCGGTAACCTTCTCGGCCGTCTCGGCCGATGCCAACGAGCTGCTGCTGGTTTCGGGGGACGACCAGTCCGGCCTCGCCGGCACCGTGCTGCCCGAGCCGCTCGTGGTCCAGGTGACCGACGTCTTCGGCAATCCGATCCCGGGCGTGCCCATCGACTGGGCGGTCGATGACGGGAGCGTGAGCGACGAGACCACGTCCACCGGCGCGGACGGCCTGACGTCCGTGACGCGGACGCTCGGCTCGGCGGCGGGGACCCAGGTAACCACCGCGAGCGCTCCGGGTCTGGCCGGCTCGCCGGTCACTTTCACGCACACGGCGGGTGCCGGCGCCGCGACGGTCCTCGAGGCCGTCTCGGGCAGCGGGCAGTCGGCGCTCGTGGGCACTTCGCTTCCCCAGCCGCTCGTGGTGAGGGCGCGCGATGGCAGCGGCAACCCGGTGGCCGGGCTGGCGGTGACCTGGGTGGTAGGAGACGGGGGCGGGACCCTCGCTCCCGTCACGAGCACCACGGATGCCGACGGCCTTGCGACGACCGTCTGGACGTTGGGCGCCACACCCGGCGGGAACACGGCTACGGCGGTGGTCTCGGGCGTGGGCACGGCCGGATTCGTCGCCACCGCGACGCCTGGTACGCCGCCCGGCCTCTCGCTCGAGACCCAGCCGCCGGCCCTGGCACAGCACGGCATCCCGCTGACCCCCGGTCCGGTCGTTCAATTGCGGGAACCCGATGGCAGCGCACGACTCGAGGCCGGAGTCGCCGTCACGGTCTCCGTGGTCGAAGGGGGCGCCGTCCTCGCCGGCACCGTTACGAGGATCACGGGAAGCGATGGCCGGGCGACGTTCGGCAACCTGTCGCTTGCCGGCCCGCCGGGCGCGTATACACTCGCGTTTTCCGCGACTGGTTATGCCGGGGTGGTCTCGACCACGATCGGACTGGTCCGCGCCGCGACCACCACCACGATTCGATCGGACGATCCGGATCCGTCGGTTGCCGGAGCGCCGGTGCGGGTGCGCTTTCAGGTCCAATCGACCGGCGGCACCCCGACCGGCAGCGTACGGGTCACCGCCGATGACGGGGCGAGCTGCTCCGCCAGCGCGGCGGCCGGAGAATGCACTCTGTCGCCCACTGTCGTAGGGACGCGCACGCTGACCGCGGCCTACTCCGGGGATTCGCGTTTCGAGGCGAGCGCCGGCACCGAGGATCATCGGGTCAATCCGGCGCCGCCCACGGCCACGACGACCACGATCACCGCCGACGATCCGGATCCGTCCGACATCGGGCAGGCCGTGACCGTACGCTTCACGGTGACCGCGGCGAGCGGAACGCCGAGCGGGACCGTGCTCGTCACCGTCAGCGGTGGAGACGAGCAGTGCTCGGCTCCCGTCGCCAGTGGCGCCTGTACGCTCACGCTCGCCGCGCCCGGCGACCGGACCCTCACGGCCGCGTACACCGGTGAGGGCGGATTCGCCGGCAGCAGCGGAACCGCCGGTCACACCGTCCGTCCCGCGCCGGCGCAGCCGGTTCTCGCCCTGGCCACCCAGCCCTCGGCCACGACGATCTCGGGCCAGCCTTTCGCGCGCCAGCCGGTGGTTCAGCTTCAGGACGGCCAGGGGGGGATTCTGCGGACGGCGGGTGTCGTGATCATCGCGGAGCTCGCGTCGGGCGGCGGCACGCTGGCAGGCACCACTACCGCGACGACCGGCAGCGACGGGCGGGCAACCTTCGCCGACCTCTCGATCACTGGCGCCACGGGTGCGCACACGCTCCGGTTCAGCGCGAGCGGCTTCACCGCCGTGGTGTCCGATCCGATCGACGTGCAGACGCCCGCGCCACTCTCGACCACGACCTCGATCACTTCCGACGACCCGGACCCCTCCGAACCGGGACAGCAGGTCACGGTCCGCTACTCGGTCACCGCGGCGACAGGTACGCCGACGGGGCTCGTCACCGTCACGGCGAGCGGAGGCAACGAGAGCTGCTCGGCGAGCGTCGCCGAGGGCGCGTGCACGCTGACCTTGACCGAGGTCGGCGACCGGACCCTGACGGCGACTTACGCCGGCGGTCCGGGGTTCCAAGGAAGCTCCGGCACCGCAACCCATGCCGTGGCCCTTCCGCCGCCGCTTCCGCCGAGCGCAACCGAGTCGAGCGTCACGGTAGCCGACGCGACCCTTGGCGTGGGCGACGCGACGGATGTTACGGTCACCGTCCGCGACGCCAACGGGGCCGCGCTGAGCGATGTCACCGTCGTGCTGTCCGCCTCGGGGTCGGACAACAGCATCGCACCCGTCGCGGCGACGACCAACGCGAGCGGCCAGGCGCAATTCACCTTCAGTGCAGCCACCGCGGGCGACCGGACGCTTACGGCCGTGGCCGGCGGAGTCACGCTGGCCCAGCAGCCGATAGTAGCCGTGGCGCAGCGCGCCACGACGACCACGATCACCTCGGACGATCCCGATCCCTCCGAGCCGGGGACTCCGGTCACGGTCGGGTTTACGGTCACGGGTGAGGGCGGAAACCCGCCGGGCACCGATGAGGTGACCGTGACTTCCGATGGCGCCGGGTCGTGCACCGCCACGATCGCGCAGGGAAGTTGCGCCCTCACACCTCCGAGCGCGGGCACCTTCACCCTCACCGCCACCTACGCCGGTGGCGCCACGTTCGCGGGCAGCACGGATTCGGAGGAGCACGTCGTCGAGGCGCCGGCGCCGCCGGAGATTTCGCTGCGGACGCAGCCGGCGGGAAGCGCGGTGCCCAGCCAGCCTCTCGAGCGACAGCCCGAGGTCGAGCTGGTGGCCGCGGACGGCGACGCCATCCAGCAACCGGGGGTGACGGTCGATGCGGAGCTCGCCTCGGGCAGCGGCCTCCTTGCCGGAACGGCGAGCGGGACGACCGACGGGAACGGTCGGGTGAAGTTCGGCGACCTGGCGATCGATGGGGCACCGGGAACTTACGCGATCCGGTTCTCCTCACCTGGGCTGACGCCGGTGGTTTCCGATCCGATCGTGCTGGCCCGAGCGGCCACCTCGACCGTGATCAGCTCCGACGACCCGGATCCGTCACAGCCGGGCGTACCGGTGGAGGTGAGCTTCCAGGTCAGCTCGAGCTCCGGCACGCCGACCGGAAGCGTCACCGTCTCCACGAATGGCCCGGAGTCGTGCACGGAATCGGTCGCCGCGGGTCGCTGCACGATCACCTTCCTCACGGACGGCGACCGTACGATCACCGCCACGTATACCGGAGACGAGTCGTTCGAGGGGAGCTCCGGCACGACGACGCACCAGGTGGATCCGCCAGCGGCTCCGCCCGCGGCGGCATCCGTCGCCGCGACGAGCACCAGGTAGTTCGGTAGTTATGCGGTAAACGCAACTGCTGCAATGGCTTAACAGGAAGCATCCGGGTCCGGACTCCGTGGGTGAGCGGGCTGGATCGATCCTGGTCCTACCGCAGGTCGGGCCCGGTGAGTAACGTCAGTGCTCAAGCGGTCTGACGCTCGCCCCCTTCCCGGTGTGGTGCCACGATGCACCTTTCCCGCGTACCAGTCGCGCCCCTCGCTCTGCTCTCGCTCCTCATCGGATGCGGCGGCGGCGACCTGGTGCTGCCGAACGAGGGACAGCCCGCGAGCGTCG
>DATLBL010000048.1:0-17293 GCA_035526925.1 Gemmatimonadales bacterium | reverse complement strand
CGGCGGGCGAGTGCCTCCGCCGGGGGCGGATTCCCTCCGGCCCCGGTGAAGTGCACGCCGATGCGGAGCGTGCGCAGCGCGGGATCGTCGAACGATCGTACGGACACGCCGCCGGCACGGCTGACGAACGCATACGCGGACCGATAATACGGCCGCGTGGTGAGCACCTCATCAAACCCGTCCGGCACTCCGATCACGACATCGCAGCGCTCGGCGTTCAGCGTGTTACGGACGAAGCCTCGGCGTTGCGGCCACCAGGTGTACTGCACTCGCGCGCCGAGCTCCGCGCCGATGAGCGCGGCGATCCTGTTCTCGAATCCTTGCTCGCGGCGATTGGAAAACGGGAGGTTGTTTGGATCCGCACACACGCGGAGCGAATGTTGCGCGTGCAGCGGCGCAGGCCAACCAACAGCCGATAGAACGAGGAGGATGAGCGAGGTACGGACGCCGGAGTGCAGAGTGGCCCCCAGTGAGGACCACTCAAAGTGGCGAACCCGCTCTCACGGGGCGGTGATGGCTCTCACGAGCGCCCAGCATTTCGATCCGTAGGGCCAAGAATGCCCATCCCGGGTCATCGGCCTTCCCTGCCCCACCCGCCGCCGCCACCTTTGTGCATGCGAACCATCATCGAGCCGTTCAAGATCAAGGCCGTCGAGCCGATCCGCATGACCACGGCCGCCGAGCGCGAAGCCAAGCTGCACGAGGCCGGCTACAACGTTTTCCTGCTGCGGGCCGAAGACGTCCTCATCGACCTCCTGACGGACAGCGGGACGGCCGCGATGAGCGCCGAGCAGTGGGCCGCCGTCATGCGGGGCGACGAGGCGTACGCGGGCAGCCGTTCCTGGTATCGCTTCGAACGAGCGGTGCACGACATCTTCGGCTTTCGCCACGTCCTGCCGACACACCAGGGGCGTGCCGCCGAGCGGATTCTGTTCTCGGTGCTCTGCAAGCCTGGCGACGTGGTGCCCAACAACACCCACTTCGACACAACTCGCGCCAATGTCGAGGCCACCGGCGCCGAGGCTCGCGATCTGGTGATCGCCGAGGGTCGGATCCCGTCGGCGCGCCACCCATTCAAGGGCAACATGGATGTCGCGCGGCTCCGCACGCTGATCGCGGAAGTCGGACGGGAGCGGATGCCGCTCTGCATGCTCACCGTGACCAACAACTCGGGGGGCGGGCAGCCGGTCTCGATGGCGAACGTACGCGAGGTCTCGTCGGTGTGCCGCGAGCACGGCATCCCGCTCTACATCGACGCCTGCCGGTTCGCGGAGAATGCCTACTTCATCAAGTTGCGCGAGGCGGGCTACGCGGACCGGACGCCGACCGAGATCGCCCGCGAGCTCTTCTCGTACGCGGACGGCTGCACCATGTCGGCCAAGAAGGACGGCATGGCCAACATCGGCGGCTTTCTGGCGACGAATGACGAGGCGCTAGCACGGCAGGAGCGGAACCTGCTCATTCTGACCGAGGGCTTTCCCACGTATGGCGGGCTCGCGGGCCGGGACCTCGATGCGATCGCGGTGGGTCTGCACGAAGCGCTCGACGAGGACTACCTGCTGTACAGGATCACCTCCACGACGTACCTCGGCGAGCACGTGGGCCGGGCGGGCGTCCCCATCGTCCAGCCGCCGGGCGGCCACGCGATCTACCTCGACGCGTCCGCGTTCTTCCCGCAGATTCCGGCGCTCGGGCTGCCGGGGCAGGCGCTGGTCGTGGAGCTGTACCGGGAGGCGGGCATACGGGCGGTCGAGATCGGAACGGTGATGTTCGGCCGTCGCGATCCGGCGAGCGGGGCCGAGACGGTCGCGCCCATGGAGCTGGTGCGCCTGGCCATTCCGCGTCGGGTGTACACCCAGAGTCATATCGACTACGTCGTCGAGGCGATCCTGAACGTGTGGGAACGGCGTGGAGGCGTGCGGGGTTATCGCTTCGTCGAGCAGGCGGCGGTGCTCCGGCACTTCACGGCGCGGTTCGCCCCGGTGAGCTGACGGCTCGGGGTCAGCCCTCGACCAGGTACGTCTCCTTCCGGATCGGCCGGAAACCCCGTCGCAGATAGTTCGGCAACGCAGCCGGGTGATCCAGCGTGCAGGTGTGCAGCCAGACACGCATCGGGTTCGTTCGCCACGCCTCGCGCGCCGCTTCGCTCAGCAGGTACTTCCCCCAACCGCGCCCGATGTACTCCGACAGCAGTCCGAAGTATGCGATCTCGATGGATCCATCCACGTGCGGCTTGAGCTCGAAGTAGCCTGCCGGCGCCGCCTCCCAGGTGAGCAGCCAGAGCGTCACCCCGGACTCCGTCAGGTGCGCGCGAATGGTCTCGTCGGTCCAGCGCAGCCGGTCCGTCCACCGGAAGGCCCGCCCCACTTCAGCGTAGAGATAGCGGTAGAATGACGCGGGGCACTCGCCCACGCGCTCGATTCTGGGCGCGGGGTTCGGGGCTGTCACGGGCTCGAGCTCCGCAGGCGAGGCGAGCTCGAGGTAGGTGCGAGTGACTTCGGTAGGCATCGGGAAGAGTTTAACACGAAACGGCCCCGGCGTCTGCCGGGGCCGTTCGTGAACCGTGTGTCGCGAGCTTAGCGCTGCGTGCTGCTGCTGTCAGGCACGTTGGTGTTGGTCATCGCGCTGTCGCCCTGCATCGTCTCGGAGTTGCTCTCCACGCGCACGGTGTCGGAACCCGTGGCGCCCGTGCTCGGGCTGGTGGTGTCGACGCCGGTCGACGGGCTCGTGGTGCTCGTCGTATCGTAGCCACCCGTGCTGGGCGCGCTGGTGCTGGTGGTGTCGTAGCCGGTCTGCCCGCTCGACGGGTTCTGGCTATCGGTCGCGCTCGTGGTGTCAATGCCGCTGGCGGCGCCACTCGTCGACGAGGTGTCGGCCGACGGCATGGTCGTGCTGGTGGTGTCGTAGCCGGTGGTCGACGGGCTGGGCTGGGTCGCGGTGGTGTCGTAGCCGCTCACCGACGTGCTGTCGCCACGGTCAGGGGCCGCGCCAGTCTCGTCTTCCGCTCGGTTGTGGCACGCGGCGAAGGTAGCAGCCGCCGCCAGGATCCAAAGTGTTTTCATTAGTCGCTCCTAGTGACGACCGAGCCCTGCCCGCATTGGGCCTCGTCGCCGAAGTTCGTCGTTGCGGGCCTGCGCTTCGTAGACACACAGATCAAGCTGAGGCCACAAGCTAGCGCTTAACCGCCTGCGCCTCTAGGTCATGGATCACACTTTTCTGGCTACTTCTACCCCCGAAGAGCAGCCAAATCCCGGTAGAGCTCCAGCGCGGCAGGGTTGGCGAGCGCATCGAGGTTCTTGACCGGCTTTCCGTGCACGATGTCTCGGACGGCCAGCTCCGTGATCTTCCCGCTAATCGTGCGTGGTATGTCCGCTACCTGCAGAATTTTGCGCGGTACATGATGGGGGCTCGTGAATTCCCGAATTCGTTCCCGAATCCGCTCGCAGAGCGGCTCATCCAGGGCGACCCCCTCCCGCAGCCGCACGAAGAGCACGATGCGCACATCGCCGTCCCACTCCTGCCCGATGACCAGGCTCTCGAGGATCTCAGGCAACTGCTCGACCTGCCGGTAGATCTCGGCCGTTCCGATCCGAACCCCGCCCGGATTCAGCGTCGCGTCGCTCCGGCCCAGAATGACGAGGCCGCCGTGCTCGGTGACGCGGGCCCAGTCGCCATGCCGCCACACATTCGGGTACATGTCGAAGTAGGTCGCCCGGTATTTGGCCCCGTCCGCGTCATCCCAGAAGGCGATCGGCATGCTCGGGAACGGCCGGGTGCAGACGAGCTCTCCTTCGTCGTCACGGACGGACCGGCCCTCGGGGTCGTACACGTCGACGGCCATGCCAAGCCCGCGGGTCTGCAGCTCGCCCCGCCAGACCGGCGCCGTCGGATTGCCGAGCGCGAAGCAGGAGATGATGTCGGTGCCGCCGCTGATGCTCGCGAGGTGCACGTCCCGCTTGATGCGATCGTACACGTAGTCGTAGCTGTGCGCCGCGAGCGGGCTGCCGGTGGAGAGTATCGTCCGCAAGGCGTCGAGGTCGTGGGTGCGCGCGGGCGACAAATCTTGCTTTTCCGCGAGCGCCAGGTACTTCGCGCTGGTGCCGAAGACCGTCACCCGCTCCTGGGCCGCCATGTCCCAGAGAATCGACGGAGGCACGAGCGGCGCCCCGTCGAACAGCACGATGGTCGCGCCCAGGGCGAGACCGGACACCAGCCAGTTCCACATCATCCAGCCGCAAGTCGTGAAGTAGAACAACCTGTCCTGGGCGGTGACGTCGGTGTGCAGTGCCAGCTCCTTGAGGTGTTGCAGCAGCGTGCCCCCCGACCCGTGCACCATGCATTTGGGCAGTCCGGTCGTGCCGGAGGAGTACATGATGTACAGGGGATGATCGAAGGGCAGTCGGACGTACTCCGGGGTCTCCGGTCCGCGGTGTGCATCGAGCAGCGCGTTCCACATGACCGCCCGCGGCATCGACGAGATGTCAGGGCGAGGGTCGAGATAGGGGATCACGATCGGAACGGCCGTGCCCGGCATCCGCGCGAGCGCGTCGCGCACTCTCCCAAGTGAGTCCACCACCTTGCCGGCGTACCGGTATCCGTCCGCGCAGACGAGCAGCTTGGGCCCGATCTGGCCGAAGCGATCGAGCATGCCATTGGCGCCGAAATCGGATGAGCACGACGACCATACCGCGCCAAGGCTGGCCGCGGCGAGCATGGCGATCACGGTCTCCGGCAGGTTCGGTAGAAACCCGGCCACCCGATCGCCCGGCGCGATGCCCAGCGCCGCGAACGCCGCCGCTGCCGCGGCCACCTCCATCCGAAGCGCGCGATGACTCAGCCGCCGCTGCAAGCCAAGCTCGTTCCAGAACACGATGGCGTCAGCGTCATCGTCGCGGCGCAGCAGATTCTCGGCGAAATTGAGCCGGGCGCCGGTGAACCAGCGGGGACCGAGCGCGGGATCGGGCGGAGCCATGCGGTCGAGCCCGATCACCGCCTCGTCCCACGGCTCGCGCCCGGGTCGCTCGTCGGCCACGACCCCGCAGAACCGCCAGACCTCGGGCCAGAATGCGTCGGGGCGGGCCACTGACCATTCCCAGAGCGAGCCGAAATCCGTTACGTGCTCCGCGCCGGGCGGTCGCCGATGCCGCACGTGCGCCAGGAACCGCGTCATGTTCGCGCGGGCGACGCGTTCGGCGTCGGGAATCCAGATGGGAGCGGTCATGCGACGGAGGGCACGAAGAGCGCCCGCGGCGGCTCTCCGTGCCCTCTTCCCTCGTGTGTTCGACCAGGAGCCCGCGTCCGTGGGGCGCGGGCGGACGAACCAGGGTTCACGACGTCGGCGGATTGAATTGCGCGTGCTGCGCGTCGAGCCACGACCGGTGGTATGCCGGATCCTCGATCTGCTGGGCCGACGTGGCCACCTTCAGCGGCCGGAAGCTGTCCATCATCACCGCCAGCTCCTCGGTGTACTTGGCACCGATGCTCGCCTCCGCCCGGCCGGGATGCGGTCCGTGGGGGATGCCGTCGGGATGGTGCGTGATGCTGCCGAACTCGATCCCCTTCCGGCTCATGAACTCGCTCGAGGCGTAGTACAGCACTTCATCCGAATCGACGTTGCTGTGGTTGTAGGGCGCGGGGACCGCCTCGGGGTGGAAGTCGTACGGCCGTGGGCAGAAGCTGCAGACCACGAAGCCGTCGCCCTGGAACGTCTGATGCACCGGCGGCGGCTGATGGACCCTTCCGACGATCGGCTCGAAATCGTAGATGTTGAACGCCCAGGGATAGAAGTAGCCGTCCCAGCCCACGACGTCGAACGGATGATGATCGAGGATGATCTCGTTGAGCCCGTCGTATTGTTTGACCAGAATCGGGAAGTCACCGCGCTCGTCGTGCGCCCGCAACGTCGTTGGCCGCCGGATGTCGCGCTCGCTGTACGGCGCGCCCTCGATGAGCTGACCGAATTCGTTGCGGTACCGCTTGGGCCACCGGACATGCCCCCGGCTTTCCATGATGAGCAGTTTGGTCGGCTCGGCCCCGAGGTCCAGCCGCCAGCGGTGCATGATGCCGCGGTGGATGACGAGGTAGTCGCCTTCATGGTACGGCAGGTCGCCGAACACCGACTCGAGCGTGCCGGTGCCTTTGGCGACGTAGATCAGCTCGTCGGCCTGCGCGTTCCGGTAGAAATGCGCGTCGTTCTCGTCCGGCTCCACGTACAGCATCGCGACGTCCTGATTGAACAGCAGTGGCATGCGGTCCAAGGTCGGGCTGCCACCGCGCTTCACCTGCGACGTGCGGAAATGCCGGTGCCGGAGCGTCTGGTCCGGGTCGGCCTCGTACTTGGTCTCCCGAAGCCGCCGCACGCTTTTGACGGTGGTGGGCGGGTGGGTGTGATAGAGCAGCGACGACGTTCCGGTGAACCCCTCGTGCCCCATCAACTCTTCGGCATACAACCCGCCGTCAGGCCGGCGGAACGCGATGTGCCGTTTGCGAGGGACCTGACCGAGGGTGTGGTAGATCGGCATAGCTGAGCCTTAACGGTGACCGGTGAATGCGGCGTGGCGAGAAGGTGGATGGTGAGCGGTGAGCGGGGACCGGTAAGCGGGGGACCGGTAAGCGGTGACATCGTGTTTGAAGGTCGCCCCGAACAACCTACCGCTCCCCGATTACCGCTCATCACCGACCGCTTACCGCTCACCGCTTGCCGCTGACCCTCTCAGAGATTCCCTCGCGCCGCCTGTTCCCGCTCGATGGCCTCGAACAGCGCCCGGAAGTTTCCCTTGCCGAAGCTGCGGGCGCCCTTGCGCTGAATGATCTCGTAGAAGACCGTCGGGCGATCTTCGACCGGCTTGGTGAAGATCTGCAGCAGATACCCGTCGGGATCGCGATCGACCAGGATGCCGAGCGAGGCCAGGACGTCGAGCGACTCGTCGATCGTGCCCACTCGGCCCTGCAGCTCCTCGTAGTAGGTCGTGGGCACCGACAGAAACTCCACCCCGCGATCCCGGAGCGTCGTCACCGTGGTGATGATGTCGTCCGTCGCGAGCGCCATGTGCTGGACGCCCGGGCCCTGGTAAAACTCCAGGTACTCGTCGATCTGCGACTTCTTCTTGCCCGACGCCGGCTCGTTGATCGGGAATTTGATGCGATCGTTGCCGTTGGCCATCACCTTGGACATGAGCGACGAGTACTCGGTCGAGATGTCCTTATCGTCGAAGGTCAGCAGGTTCCGGAACCCCATCACGTCACCGTAGAACTGGACCCAGGTGTTCATCCGGCCCAGCTCGACGTTGCCCACGCAGTGGTCGACGTACTTGAGGCCGACCGGCGGCGGCTGGTAACGCGGCTCGACCCGTCGGAATCCCGGCAGGAACAGCCCACGATAGTTCCGCCGCTCGATCAGCGAGTGAATCGTGTCGCCGTAGGTCCGGATCGCGGCACTCACGATCTCGCCGTCGTCATCCCGATGCACCTGCGGCTCCTGGGCCGAAGTTGCCCCCCGCTCCAGCGCCTTGGCGTAGGCATCGCGCGCATCGTCCACCCACAAGGCCAGATCTCGAACGCCGTCGCCGTGCCGGTAGATGTGATCGGCAATCGCACGGCTCTCGTCGCTCAGATCGGGCCGTATCGGGGTCGTCAGGACGAACCGGATCTTCTCCTGCTGGAGCAGGTAGCTCGCCCGGTCCCGCACGCCCGTTTCCGGGCCCCGGTATCCGACCAGCTGGAACCCGAAGGCGGCACGGTAGTACAGGCTCGCCTGTTTGGCGTTCCCAACCCAGAACTCGATGTAGTCGGTGCCATTGATCGGGAAGGTGTCGCCGCCCGTGGCCAGGGCGTCGAGGGTTTCGGTCTGCATGCGGTCCTCCAGGACGGCGTAGGTCGTTCAAAAAGATACCTCGGCCGGGGGCCTCCCGCCACGCTGCGGCGCAGCGTTTTTGCACTCCGCATAGGCGAATGCTATGTTGCGGATGGGCTTGGACATGATCACGCATCCCGCTGTGACGCGGCGGGTTCAGAAGGTATTGAAAGCGCAGGCGGTATGACGGGGCACGATATCGTAGTCGTCGGATTTTCGGCCGGTGGCATCGACCCGCTTCAGCAGCTGGTCGCCGGCCTGCCTGCCGACTTTCCCGCGTCCATCTTCGTCGTCCATCACTTTCCCGCCATGAGCGTGAGCGTCCTCCCTGACATCCTCGGCCGGGCCGGAAGCCTGCCGGCTTCCCAGCCGGAAGACGGCGAGCATTTCAAGCCCGGGCACATCTACGTCGCGCGGCCCGACTACCACCTGCTGCTCCGCGCCAAGCACGTCCGCTTGACGCGTGGCCCCAAGGAGCAGGGCCACCGCCCGGCGGTCGACCCGCTGTTCCGGACCGCTGCCAGAGAGTTCGGCCCTCGTGTGATCGGGGTAATCCTGTCCGGCACCCTGGATGACGGCAGCGCGGGACTGGTCGCGATCAAGGACGCCGGCGGCCTGGCGGTGGTGCAGGACCCCAGCGATGCCGCGTATCCGGGCATGCCGCTCAATGCCCTGCAGCACGTCAAGGTCGACCATGTTGCCAGTGCCGCGGAGCTGGGGAAGGTGCTCGACCGTCTGGCGCGCCTCCCCGCTCCGCCGGCCCCAGCTCAGGGAGGCATTCCTCGCTTCGACGAGATCGACCCGGCCGATCCGGAGCCGGCCGTGGTGGGCACTGCGGGACTTCGTGCCACTCCGCCTCCCGGACAGCCGTCCTCGATCGTCTGCCCGGACTGCGGCGGCGTGCTCTGGGAGTCGCAGAGCGGCGACCTGCTCCATTTCCGCTGCCATGTCGGCCACGCCTACAGCGCGGAAACGCTGCTGGCGAAGCAGAGCACCGCGCTCGAAGGCGCGCTCTGGACGGCCATACGGGCGCTGGAAGAGAAGGCCGATATCGCCCGTAGGCTGGCCGACCGCAGCCGTCACCGCGGGATGAAGCGCGCACTGGGCCAATTTGAAAACGTGGCGATGGAGGCAGAACGAGGCTCGAACGTCATCCGTGAGTCGCTCCTCAAGGGAGCCGTCCGCACCGCCATCGAGGAGCCGGCCGAGCTCGATCTGGACAACGCCGTGGATCTGCTCAGCGGTACGGATGCCCGGTGAGCATGCCTCCGAGAGTCTTGCCAGCAGATCACGAGCCCTTTCGCCGTCGCCTCTAGGACCAAGGCATGAGCACCGACCGGATGCGACCAGGCGAAGCCCTCCCCAATGACCCCGAATCGCTGGCGGAATTCGAGGCGCTCCTTACCTACCTGAAGCAGAGCCGGGGTTTCGATTTCACGTCCTACAAGCGCACGAGCCTGATGCGCCGGGTGCTCGTGCGCATGCACACGTTGGGCGTGACGGGATTCAACGCCTATCTGGACTTCCTCCAGGTCGATCCTGAGGAGTTCACCCGGCTCTTCAATACGATCCTCATCAACGTCACGAGCTTCTTTCGCGACACCGCGAGCTGGGACCACCTCCGCGATCACGTCATCCCGGCCATTGTCGGAGCGCGTGGCTCGAGGGAGCCGATTCGGATCTGGAGTGCCGGGTGCGCGTCGGGCGAGGAGGCCTACTCGCTGGCCATCCTGCTCGCGGAGGCGCTAGGCACGGATGCCTTCAAGGAGCGGGTGAAGATCTACGCCACCGACGTCGATGAGGAGGCCCTCAACCAGGCTCGTCACGCGAGCTACGGCACCCGGATCGTCGAGGACGTGCCCCAGGCGCTGTTGGAGCGGTATTTCGATCGGGTGGAGGATCGCCATGTCTTCAGCAAGGAGTTGCGCAGAGCAGTCATATTCGGGCGCCACGATCTCATCCAGGATGCGCCGATCTCCCGGGTGGATCTGCTGATCTGCCGGAATTGCATGATGTACTTCAACTCCGAGGCACAGGCCAGAATCCTGTCGCGGTTCCATTTCGCGCTGGTGCCACGCGGGGTACTTTTCCTCGGGAAGGCGGAGACGCTGCTGGCCCAGAGCGCCATGTTCGATCCACTGGATGTCAAGCTCAGGCTGTTCGTCAAGGCCGACCGGCTGCCGGAGGCGCGACAACTGACACTGCATCGGAATGCGGACCAGGATGGCATTCGGCAGCTGCGAGATGCAGCGGTGGACGGTGGTCCGACCGCGCAGCTCGTGGTCCACCGCGACGGCACGGTGATCGACGCCAATCAGCGGACGCGCGCGCTCTTCGGGCTCGGCACCCGCGACATCGGGCGCCCACTGCAAGACCTGGAGCTGTCGTTCCGGCCCTTCGAGCTGCGCTCCTGCCTCGAACGAGCCTACGTCGAGCGCCGTCCCGTCTCGGCGCCCGAGAGCCGTTGGACCAGCCCCGGCGGGCAGCCCACCTTCCTGGAGCTGCTCGTAGTGCCGCTCATGGATGGCGCCGGTACCGCGCTGGGCGCCAGCATCTTCTTCACCGATGTGTCGCGGTCGCACCGCCTCCAGGAGGAGGTGCATCGCGCCAGTCAGGAGCTGGAAACCGCTCTCGAAGAGCTGCAGAGCACCAACGAGGAGCTCGAGACCACCAATGAGGAGCTTCAGTCCACGGTCGAGGAGCTGGAGACCACCAACGAGGAGCTGCAGTCGACGAACGAGGAGCTCGAGACGATGAACGAGGAGCTCCAGTCGACCAATGAGGAGCTCCAGACCATCAACGAGGAGGCCCGCGACCGGGGGGACGAGCTCAGCGAGCTCAACGGCTTCCTCGAGTCGATCCTGACCTCGCTGCGGAGCGCCGTGGTGGTCGTGGACCGGGACCTCCACGTTCGCAAGTGGAGCCGGCGCGCCGAGCATTTCTGGGGACTGCGCGCCGAGGAGGTACTGCAGAAGAATTTTCTCAATCTCGACATCGGTCTGCCGGTCGAGCAGCTGCGGACGCCGATCCGCGCCTGCATGATGGGCGAGACCGAGTTCGTCGATCTCACGTTGGAAGCGACCAATCGCCGCGGGCGCCCGATCCAGGTGCATGTGACCTGTACGCCCATGGGCAACGCCCAGGGTCAAGAGGCGCGTGGCGTAATTCTCATGATGGAGGAGCTCGGCGAGCGCGGCTGAAGCCGGCCCGCGCCGACGAGCGCACGAGGTAGCTGTGAACGCAGAGGAATTCGCGCGGCGTTTGGAAGACATGCGCCGCCACGTGGAAGTCATGCGAGCTTCCGGCGAAGGTCCGAGCGCCTCGCTCGAGGAGCTGCTCGTCGCGGTCGAGGAGCTGCGGGTCGCCGAGGAGGAGATCCGGCAGCAGAACGACGAGCTGCTGACGGCGCATGCGGCGCTGGAGGAGGAGCGGCGGCGCTATCAGCTGCTGTTCCATTACGCGCCGGACGCCTATCTCCTGACCGACCTTCAGGGCGTCGTACGCGAGGCCAACCGGTCGGCCGCCCGGCTGCTCGGAGTCAACCCCAAATTCATGACCGGCAAGACGATCGTGTCGTTCGTCGCGCTGGAGGATCGCGGCCGGATCCGGGCCGAGCTCGGACGCTGGCAATCCGAGCCCGCGGCCAAGAGTCTGGAGCTTCGATTGAAGCCCCGTCAGCGGCCGCCCTTCGATGCCTCCGTCACGTTGTCCGTCTCCCGCGGCGGACCGGGAGACACGGCCAACGGCTTCCGCTGGCTGATCCGCGATACGTCGGCCCAGCGGCAGCTCACCGAGGAACTCCGGCTCCGCGAGGAAGCGGCCCGCCGCGAGGCCGAGGCCAGCGAGGCGCGGTCCCGCCACGTCCAGAAGCTCGAGAGCATCGGCGTGCTCGCCGGCGGCATCGCGCACGACTTCAACAACCTGTTGCACGTGGTGCTGGGAAACGCCGATCTCGCCAGGCTTCACTTGCCCGCCGGCGCGGAGGCTCGTGAGCATCTCGACGAAGTCATCCGCGCGACCCAGCGCGCGGCCGAGCTGACGCAGCAGCTGCTCGCATACTCCGGCCGAGGCGCGGTCGAGACACGCCAGCTCGACCTCTCCTGCGAAGTCCGCGAGATGGCGACGCTGCTTCGGACCGCCATCTCGCGTCAGGCCACGCTCGTCTGGGATCTCGCCGCCGACCTCCCGGCGATCACGGCGGATCCCACGCAGATCCGCCAGGTGGTGATGAACCTGATCACCAACGCATCGGACGCCCTGGACGATTCCCCGGGAACGATCTCCCTTCGGACCGGGATCGCGGAAGACGGCAACCACGCGGCGGCTCAGGGCCAGTTCGTCTTCCTCGAAGTGGAAGATTCAGGATGTGGGATGGACAGCGGCACGCTGCAGCGGATCTTCGACCCGTTCTTCTCGACCAAGTTTACGGGGCGGGGCTTGGGTCTGGCCGCCGTGATGGGCATCGTCGAGAGTCACGGCGGCCATATCCGCATCCGCACCGCTCCCGCCCAAGGCACCACTTTCCGCCTGCTGTTCCCTTCCGTAACCGGTGAGGCGGAGAGCGCTCCTCGACGCGTGTCGGGCGCGGAGTGGCGCGGGACCGGAACCGTACTCGTGGTCGAAGATGAGGAAGGCGTACGGGAGGTAGTGGCGCGCATGCTCGAGCGGCTCGGCTTCGAGGTCGTTACCGCCGAAGACGGGGTAGCCGCTCTCGAGCGGCTGGACAGCCTCGATGGCCGGGTCTCGGCCGTGCTCCTCGATCTATCGATGCCGCGGATGGGCGGGTTCGAGGCCCTCGAGCACATCCGCCAACGTCTGCCTGAGACCCGGGTCATTCTGATGAGCGGCTACACCGAGCAGGAGGTGGACGCCAAGCTCCTCGACGGCACCAATGGCCCCGTCAGCTTTCTCCAGAAGCCGTTCCTACCCGAGGATCTGAAGAGCGCCCTGCGCCACAACACCTACCGTTCCTCCGCCCAGGTCTGACCCCCGGCACGAGACGTGCAAACCCTTGCCGCTGGGGCATCTCCAGCGGCTCGCGTGTGGTAGGGGCAATTCAGGCCGCTTCGCCTAAATACATTATATGCTGGACGTTGACCGTTTGGACCCGGCGGGCTGGACTGGCGCCGGAGACGCCAATAGGATGCGGATCACGGCGTAGGTGTCTCCTATGCGCCAATTTGACCACGGTGTGGGGCCGTTCACTCACCGCAGGGGATCATGACGGCCGACCTGACCCAACTGTTCGAGCAGTACTATCCCTCGCTCGTCCGCATGCTGTACCGGCGGACCGGAGACCAGGACCGTGCCGAGGACCTGGCCCAGGAGACGTTTGCTCGGGCGGTGGCGGCTCCGCCGAACAACCCGAGGCCGTGGCTGTTCGCGGTGGCTCTCAACTTGGTGCGGGAGGACGGCCGCCGCTCGGCCACGCGCGGTCGCCGGCTGGAATTGCTGAAGGCCGAGCAGGACGAGCCAGCCAATGGGCCGGATGCGGAATTCGAGCGTCGGGAGGACAGCGCCCGCGTGCGGGCGGCGCTCGCCACGCTGAATGAGCGGGACCGTGAGGCCCTGCTGCTCCGCGCCGAGGGGTTCGATTACGAGGAGATCGCCGCCACGCTGGGCTTGGCGAAGGGTGCGATCGGCACGACGCTGGCCCGCGCGCGCCGCCGGTTGGTCGAGGCGTACCGGACCCAGGAACGCGCTAAGAATAAGGAACGAGGGAAGCATGTCGCATCTTGACGAAGGCACGCTGCACGCCCTGCTGGACGGGGAGCTCGAGACGAACGAGGTTGCGGAGATTCAGGCGCATCTCGGCTCCTGCTCGGCGTGCGGGCTGCGGCTGCGTGAGGTGAAGGAGTTCCTCGCCGAGGCCGACCGGCTGATCGCCTCCGTGCACCTGGCCACCGAGCAGGTGGGTGCCGTGCCTTCGCCTGCACAGCGCGAAGCGGCGGCGCTGGAACCAGAAAAGATTACGCGGCCCGAGCCGCCGCTGCGGCGCGAGCCACCCGTTCGGCCCCGGCCCGGGCCGGCCGCCGGGCCCCGCGAGCCGTGGAACGAGCCGCCGCCGGCGCTCCTCATGCCCGACAACGAGTCTGCCGCGGATCGGCGGCGGCGCCGGATCGCCCGGCTCGGCTGGGCCGCGTTGATCGGCTGCGTCGTCGGTGCCGGATTTCTCGGTGTGAGTCTCCGGCCACAGAATCAGACCATGTCCGTGTATCCCAGGAGTGAGCGGCCTCAGCCGGACGCCGTGGTGAGTCCGGCGGAGGCATCATCGGCGGAGTCGCTCGCCGCCAATCCGTCCACGGCGCTCGCGCGCGGCGACAACCAGGCTCTCGCCAAGTCGAAGCCCAGCGTCGAGTCGCAGTCGTCCGCGCCGGTTCGCGCCGCCACAAATAGGGCTGAAGCCGAGCCCGTCACCGCGCAGCGACCGGTGCTGCCGCGTGACGACAGCGCACGGTCGCTGGCCAGCGCCGGTGCCAACGAGGCCAAAGCGCCGGATGAGCAGACGATCGACTCCGCGGCCGAGACTGCTGGGGAGGGTGCCGCGGCGGATTCGGCGGCCGTGGAGGACATTGCCACGGTGCGGGCGCGCGCGTCCGAAGCCCTTGCGGATCTCGATCGCGAGCGGCGCCGGAACCAGGCAGCCGCCGCCACTGCGGCGCTCGACAACGAGCGTCGGCGTCGGGCCGCCGCGGCGCCGACTCCCACAGTCGCGCCGGCGTCCGCGCCGACCCCACCAGCGCCGCCGACCATCGAACAGCGCGCGCGGATCTACATGCGGATCGGATTGGACGAAGCGTCGGGACAACTGGGCGGGCCCGCCCACGTGATCGAAGGCCTGAGTCCGATGTTCATGGGCCTCGCGCAGGGGACCACGGTGTCGGGGGCGGATCCGAAGCGGCCGGTGGTGCGGGTGGTCTACCAGGACTCGCAAGGTCGACTCATCATGCTGGACCAGCAGCGTCTGCGGCCCGGTCAGGCAGCCGCCGCGGGTCCGCTCTCCTGGCAGATCGACAACACGGCGATGTGGCTCAACGGTGAAGCGAGCGGCGAGATCCTCCGCACGTATCGCACGCGAGTCCGTTAGCGCTCCCTGTCCGCGGCCGTCGCCGAGCCGTCGAGGAGCGCCCGGACCCGGCGCATCAGCTCCTCGGCGGCGAACGGCTTCCGCAGGAAATCCGCATCCCGCCCGCTGATCCCACGCTGCAGGACCTCGTCGTCCGTGTACCCAGAGATGAACAGCACCTTGAGATCCGGACGTCCGTCGCGCAGCGTCTCGGCAAGCTCGCGCCCGCTCATCTCGGGCATCACGACATCAGTCACCAGCAGATCGATGTCGTCGGCACGCTCTCGGGCCATCAAGAGCGCGTCCCGTCCGTGCCTGGCCGTGAGGACCGTGTAGCCGAATTCGGTCAGCACCTTGCGCAATAGCTCCCGCACGCCGTCCTCGTCCTCCGCCACTAGCACCGTCTCGGTTCCGCGAACGGCGCGTTGAGCTGGATCGCTCGGCGTTCCGGGCTGCTCGGGCTCGGGTTCCAGGCGCGGCAGGTATACCTTCACCGTCGTTCCCTCGCCGGCCTCGCTCGACACCCGCACCACGCCCCCGTACTGGCGCACGATCCCGAACACGATGGAGCGGCCGACTCCGGCGCGCGGGCCGGCCGCGTCGTCCCCGGCGTGCGAAGTGCTCTCCTCGTCGATCCCGTTGCCCGAATCGCTGACCGCCAGGACGACATAGCGGCCCGGCCGAACCGCCCGGCCCCGGCTCAACCCGCTGATGCGGCGCTCCGACGTCTCGATCACGAGGCGCCCGCCGGCAGGCATCGCATCCCGCGCGTTGAGGATGAGGTTGACGACCACGTGCTCGAGCTGCGCCGGATCGATCCGCACCTGCCCCAGCTCGCCCGCGAGCGCGAGGTCCAGCTGCACGTCCGCCCCCACCAGCCGGCGCACCAGCGGTTCCATCCCGCGGACGACCTCATTGAGGTCGAGCGCGCGGGGGTCGTGTGCCTGGTTGCGTCCGAAGGAGAGGAGCTGCCGCGTGAGCAGGGCCCCGCGATCGGCGGCCTGGCAGATGCGCTCCACGTCGTGCCGGCGCCGGTCATCGGGCACCATGTCGAGCAGCAGCATCTCGCCGAACCCGCGGATGGTCGTGAGCAGGTTGTTGAAGTCGTGGGCGACGCCGCCGGCGATGCGGCCCAGCGCTTCGCTGCGGTGCGCGTGGCGCAGATGCTCCTCGCTCTGGTGGAGCGCCGCCCGGGTGCGCGCCCGGTCCGTGGTGTCGGTGGCCAGCACCAGACGCGCCCTCCGGCCGTCCACTTCCATCTCGTGGCTGACGATCTCCATGTCGACCAGCGTGCCGTCGCGGCGGCGGTGATGGGCGAGGGCGCTCTCGCCGCGACTGGAGCCGCGCTCGCCCATCGTAGGCAGGGGCGTACCGTCCTCCGGGGCGAGCAGATCCAGGATCGTCATGCCGAGCAGCTCTTCGCGCGTCCAGCCGTAGTGCTGCACGGTGGCCTCGTTCACGGCCAGGAAGGCGAGCGTGTCCACATCGAACACCCACATCGGCTGCGGATGTGCCTCGAAGACGAGATGCGCCCGCCGGTCGGCCTGCTCGACGTCCTGCCGCAAACGCACATTGTCGACGGCGATGGCCGAGCTGCGCGCCAGTTCTTCGGCGAGGTCCACGTCCGCGGGCGCGAAGTGGCGCGACGGGTCTGCCAGGACGAGCGTGACGATGCCGACCGGCCGGCCGCGGGCCTCGAGCGGAAGCCGCAGCACGGCCGTGGGGCCCAGAGCGCGATAGAGCTTCAGCTCCTCCGCATCGGAGGCCGCCGCATGGAGGCGGGCGTCGTTGATCGACACCACGTTGGGCGCCACCGCCTCGGCCGCGAACGGCAGCGCCCGTGCTCCGTACTCGACCAGTGCCCGGACCACCAGATCGCGGGACGGATCTCGATGCACTCCCGCCACGAAGCGCGGCGGGCCGCCTTCGGCGCTCACGAGATGGATGGTACACCAGTCGCCAAGTGTGGGCACGAGCAGGCGGGCGAGATCGCGAAACGTCGTCTCGAGGTCGCGCGCCGAGCCGAGGATCAGCGACGCCTGCTCCAGAAACGCGAATCTCCGAGCCAACGCCTCCGTTTCCGCGCGGGAAACCTCGACCGCCTCGGCGCGGCGCAGGCGGTTGTGCAGGCGGGACACCGCGACTCCGGCGAGGAGCGCGGAGCACGCGACGGCCACGAGGCTGGCGGCATGCTCGCCGCTGTAGACGAGCGGCCGCCCGGGCTCGGCGAAATAGTGAAGCGCGTTCAGCACCGTGACCGCCACGCTCACCAGCGCCGGCAGCAGCCCGCCCACGTACGCGGAGTAGACCACGGTGAGGATGAGTACCGGGAAGGGCGTGATCAGCCCGGTTCCCTGGCGGCGCAGCACGTCGAG
>DATLBL010000047.1:0-13963 GCA_035526925.1 Gemmatimonadales bacterium | reverse complement strand
GTCGAGGGCGGTGAGCAGCGACGGATCGACCACCACGCGGCTGCCCTGCTGCAGCTCCCGCCACGCCGTGGCGGGCGACGTCACGATCTCGCCGTAGAACGGGAAGCCGCCCTCGACCGCGGCGACCTGCACCAGCCGGGTGCCGCTCGTCCGCGGAACGTACGCCATGCCGGAGAAGCTTGTCAGCCGCGCGACCCGTCCCCCGCGCGCCGCGAGAGTGTCGAGAATCCGCTCGGCCGGCGCCGGGAGCGGCCGCCGCGCGGAGAGCGCGAGGTCGGCGCCCAGCAGTGCCCGGGCCTGGCCGCGCACCGAGTCGCGCAGGTTGTCGGTGAACGAGCCGATGGCCACGAGCGCCGCCACGCCGACCGCGACCGACGCGGTGAGGAGCAGCAGCCGGCGTGGCGCCGCGCGGATCTCCCGCGCGGCCATGCGGAGCACGAACGCCGGGCCCATCGCGCTATGCGGCCGAGTCGGCGACGAGCTCGCCGTCGGCGAGGCGGATGGTGCGCCGGGCACGGGCGGCGAGGTCGAGATCGTGGGTGACCAGCACCAGCGTCGTCCCGAGGTCCCGGTTGAGCTCCGTCATGAGGTCGATGATCGTGGCGCCGGTGCGGGCATCGAGGTTCCCGGTGGGCTCGTCGGCGAACAGCACCTTGGGGCCCGTGCTGAACGCGCGGGCGAGGGCGACGCGCTGCTGCTCGCCGCCGGAGAGCTGGGCGGGATAGTGATGGCCGCGGTCGCCCAGACCGACGCGCTCGAGCAGCTCGCCCGCGCGCGCACCCGCGGCCTCGCCCCGAAGCTCGAGCGGCACCTGCACGTTCTCCCGCGCGGTCAGGGTCGGAATGAGCTGGAACGATTGGAACACGAAGCCGATTTTCAGGCCGCGGAGCCGGGCGCGGCGGTCCTCGTCGAGCGCGCCGAGCTCCTCGCCGTCGAGGTGCACGGTGCCGGCGGTCGGGCGGTCGAGCCCCGCCAGCAGGCCGAGCAGCGTCGTCTTGCCGCTGCCCGACGGCCCGACGATCGCGACGAACGCGCCGGGCTCCACCTGGAAGGTGATATCCTTCAACACCGTGAGCCGGCGTCCGCCGGAGAGATAGGTCTTGGTCAACGAGGCGCAGCGCAGCATGTCGTCAATGATAGTCCGGTCCGGGTGGATGGCGTTGCTCGTCGCGATCGCCGCCGCGTGCGACCGGCAGCCTTCGCCATCGGCCGGGGGGCCGCCGCCGGCGCCGTCCGATGGCGGCCGCGGCCGCGTCGTCTTTCTCGGCACCAGCCTCACGGCGGGACTCGGGCTCGATCCGTCGCAGGCCTATCCCGCGCTGCTTCAGCGCCGGATCGACTCCGCGGGCCTCGCGTTCGAGGCCGTCAACGCCGGCGTGAGCGGCGAGACATCGGCGGGCGCGCTGCGCCGGATCGACTGGCTGCTGCGGCAGCCCGCGGCGGTGCTGGTGATCGAGACCGGCGCCAACGACGGGCTGCGCGGCCTGGACGTCGACTCGCTGCGGGCGAACATCCAGGCCATCATCGACGCCGCCCGGCGGCAGACGCCGCCGCCGAGGATCGTCCTGGTCGGCATGCGCGCTCCGCCGAACAACGGGCTGGACTACGCGCGGCGGTTCCGGGATGTATACCCCGCACTCGCGAAGAAGAACGGCGTGCCACTGGTGCCGTTCCTGCTCGAGGGCGTGGCGGGGCGCCACGGGATGAACCAGGCGGACATGATCCATCCGACGGCGGCCGGGCAGGCGCGGGTGGCGGAGACGGTGTGGCCGGTGCTCGAGGGGGTGCTGCTGGGAAAAGGGTAAGGGGCGACGCAAGGATGGGTGGCGTTAGGCGTTAGCCGGCACCCAACGGAGGCCGTCATGAGACCGAAACATCTCTATCTGGTGCTCTGCCTGCTCGGGACGATCCTGCCTTTGGCGGCATTCCTCCCCTTCCTGCGCGCGCATGGCCTCGACATTGACGCATTCGCCGCTCAGCTCTTCGCCACTCCCGTAAGCAGGTTCTTCGCCTGGGACGTGATCGTTTCTTCGCTGGTGCTCTGGGTTTTCGTACTTCTCGAGGGTCGACGCCTCGCCATAGGCAGGCTGTGGGCCCCACTCGCGGCGAACCTTCTGGTTGGGGTGTCACTTGGTCTGCCGTTGTTCCTGTACATGCGCGAAGTCCGACGGGAGCAATCTGCGACACCAGCGAGCAGAGCAACGAATGTCACGTGATGTCGTGGCGGCATGAGGAGAGAATCGGTGGCAGGACGCACCGGCCTTGGGCGCGGTGGCCGATTCGTCGCGGCATGCCTCGCCGGCATCTGGCTGGCCTGCGGCTCGATGGCCATGATCATCGGGGTGAGCATCAGGCCGGGCTTACTCCCGACGATTCTGGGGTTGCTCGGAGTTGCCTACGGCTGGCTCTGGGCCCGAGTGGCCCTCACCGGTCGACGCCAGCATTGGGCGCTCGGGCGTCGACCTCGGGGTCGCGATAACCCGTGAGCGACGGAGTGGCGCGGCTCAGTCGGCGGGGCCGCAAGGCGGACGACAACGCGACGGGGATCCACTCCGCGGTTACCGTGGAGCGACGCGTACCATGGCTGTTCGGCCGATTACGGAGTGCCATCCGAAATGTGCTCGCTAGTAGCCACAGGGATCGGCCGCACAAGCGATCGCCGCCACGCCGAACAGCAGCGCCACGCCGAGGCCGATCCTGGCCACGGTCCGTCCGGCACTGAAGCGCCGCTCGGCCACCGTCGCTATGTCCGTGACCGCCACCCGGGCACTGTCGGGTCCGACCCGGCCGATCAGCGTATCGTGGCTCACGCCGGGATTGCGCACTTCGAGCCGCTGGCCGGAGTTCAACCGCAGCCGGACTCGCGAGGGGGAATCTGCCGTCACCAGCGCGGCCGCGTTCATCCCGGGCTCCGCATGCCAGGAGTGACAGCCGCTCGTCTGCAGCACGACGATGGTCAGCACGGCCGCACGGTGAAGCGCAACGCGTCGCCCACGCATGTTCGGCTCCGTGGTGGAGGGTGGCGACAAGTTACGCGCGCGACCGTCAAGTGGACGTCAAGTACCGAACGCGGAGACGACACATGTGCACACGTCTGACACTCTGGGCGTGTTCGCTGGGACTTCTTACCGCAGGCTGTCAGGCGCCACCCCCGTCCGAGCACGATTGGCGGATCGTGCCGGGAGAGCGAGCCGGCGCCCTCGGTGCTGCTTCGACGGAGGCGCAGCTCATCGCCGCGTACGGCGCCACGGCGGTGCAGCCCCAGCGTATCGAGCTCGGAGAAGGGGAAACGGCTCCGGGGACCGTGCTGTTCGCGAAGGACACCCTGCGCCAGCTCGAGGTGCTGTGGCACGATACGGTGGCCCGTGCGCGTCCCGCGCGTCTGGCGCTCCGAGGGACGAAGAGTGCCTGGCGGTTGCCCGGGGGCATTTCTCTTGGTACGACGCTTCGTGAGCTCGAGCGCCGCAACGGGCGGGCGTTTCTGCTCGCCGGGTTCGGCTGGGACTACGGTGGCGTGATCGCGAGCTGGGACAACGGTACACTCGACCGCGAGCTGCCGGGCGTGAAGCTGTATCTCGATCCCGGCGCCTCTCGGTACGAGACCCCGGCCTATCGGGAAGTGTTGGGTGATCGTGACTACCGCTCCAGTCTGCCGGCGATGCAGTCGCTCGACCCCCGCGTGTACCAGATCTACATCGATTTCGAGTAGGAATCGGTCGTACTGTGGGCATGGGATGGCGCGATACTCGCACCGTAGCCGAGGAACCTGTGTGAATCCGCTTACGAGAGCACTCCTGGTGCTTGGGCTCCTGTGCTGCGCGCGCATGCCCGCAGGCCACGCCCAGGTACTCTCGCTCGCTGCCGCGGCCGGTCCCGTGTTCCTGCCCGGCTCGGGCGCGGGCACCGACTGGCACGCCCTGCTCGCGTTGAACCTCCGGACACAGCCCCTCGGCGGGCGACTGGAAACCATGTACATGGGCGTGCCGGGTGCCGATCTGGTCGCGCTGACCGGCAATGTCGTCTGGAGGTTTCCGCGGGAGCGGGCGACCGCGGTCGAGCCGTACCTGATCGTCGGGGCCGGCGCCTACCTCAAATTTTCCGAACAACGCTTCGGCCTCAATGGCGGCGCAGGCGTGCAGCGGCCGATGGGCCCGCTCCGGCTGTTCGCCGAGGTGCGGTATCACCGGGTGACGCGGCGCTTCGAAGAGGCACGCGACGCCGACACGTTCATCCCCGTGTCGGTGGGCGTAGCATTGGGGCACTGACCGGCCTCGTATGATACTTTCGCAGCGAACAATTCTGCGCGCTCAAGGCGCGTACTACCTGGTATCCGGTCTGTGGCCGCTCGTTCACATGCCCAGCTTCGAGGCGATCACAGGTCCAAAAGTGGACGACTGGCTCGTCCGCATGGTCGGCCTGCTGGCCACAGTGATCGGTGCGACCCTCCTAGTGGCGGCACGGCAGGGAGCGCGGACGCTGGAGTTGCACGTCCTCGCCCTCGGCAGCGCCTCGGCGTTCGCTGCCATCGACATCTGGTACGCTCTCCAGGGGCGCATCTCTTCGATCTACCTGGCGGACGCGGTGCTGCAACTCGGACTGCTCGCACTGCTGGCGCGGCCGCGTCGCGCCGGCTGATTCTGCCTCATCCCCCCGCGATGGCCGTGAGCTGGTTCGCCACCTGCTGCCACCGACCGTCCCGACGAACCCAGACGACGAGCGCCCGAAACCTGCCGCTCTGGTCCTTGCCGCTGTACCGTCCGGTGAGGGTCAGCAGCGTCGTGAGCACCGCGACGTCGCCATAGACGCGGATGCTCTCCTCCCGCGGCGCCGGCGCCAGCGAATCGAAGGTCGTGCGGCCCGTGCGCAGGTTCGCGAGCCGCTCGGCCCGCGTCACCCGCTCGCCGCGCGGGTTGACGAAGGTGAACTCGGTGGCCCAGATGCGCTCGAGCACCTTCACTTCGGCTCGGCGCAACGCGTCGTCGTACTGGCGGACGGTTCGGCGGATCTCGGCGACGGCGGTGGAATCGCTGGCGGCCGCGTTCTGGGCGGCGAGCCGAGGGGACACCAGGGTGAGCAGCAGGATCGCCGGAACAAACCGGCGCGCGCAGGACGACATGAGATCTCCGGTGAGCGGGTGGATAGAAGATGTGATCACGCTATCACGGCCGCGCCGCCATGGCCAGGGGACCGCGCGCTTGGCGGGCGCGGGACAACACTGGTCGGCCCAAGGAGAGGCGATGGACGACAGCCTGGAGCGCAACAAGCGCACGGTGACGGCGTTCTACGATCTGATGTTCAACCATTCCCGTCCGGCGGAAGCGGTCGAGCGCTATGTCGGCGCCACATACACGCAGCACAATCCCATGGTCGCCGACGGGAAAGCCGCCTTCGTCGAGTACTTCGAGCGGATGGCGCGCGAATACCCCGGGAAGCATGTGGACTTCAAACGGGTGATCGCCGAGGGCCCGTACGTGGTCCTCCACTGCTATCAGCAGTGGCCGGGGGACCGCGACTGGGCCGGCATCGACATCTTCCGGCTTGACGCGGACGGCAAGGTGGTGGAACACTGGGATGTCCTGCAGCCCGTTCCGGAGGCCTCCGCGAACAGCAACACCATGTTTTAGCCGAGATGGTTCGCGCCCGCCGCCATCGACGTCGATCCAGGAGGCAGTCATGAGCACCACCGCAGTCCGTAGTGACAGCCCGACCAGGGGCCCCAGCGTCGGCCAGCTCGACATGAAGCTCGAGGTCGTCGTCATCCCCGTCTCCGACGTCCAGCGCGCCGTGGACTTCTACGCGAGTCTCGGCTGGCGGCTCGACGCGGATTTCACGCATGGCGCGGACCGCGTGATCCAGTTCACGCCGCCGGGCTCCGGGTGCTCGGTGCACTTCGGCACGAACTACACGTCCGCCGCGCCGGGATCGTCGCAGAACCAGTTCCTGGTCGTCTCCGACCTCGAGGCCGCGCGCGACGAGCTGGCGTCGCGCGGCGTCGCGGTGAGCGAGGTGTACCACTACGCCGGCTTCAACCGGATCGACCGCGCCGAGCGGCGGAGCGGGCGGTCACCGGAGTGGCCCAGCTACGGATCGTTCGTGTCGTTCAACGATCCGGACGGCAACGGGTGGCTGGTGCAGGAGGTCACGACCCGCCTTCCGGGTCGCGTGGCCGGCGAGACGACGTACGCATCGGCAGGCGACCTGGCGCAGGCGATGCGCCGCGCGGCAGCCGCCCACGGCGAGCACGAGAAGCGCACCGGGGCCGCTGACCCGAACTGGCCCGACTGGTATGCGGCGTACATGGTGGCGGAACGTGGCGGGACGGAGCTGCCGGCGTAGACCGATTCGTGATCGTGGTACTTCGGTCATCGGTACGCAACCGCCGCCGACAGTCGCGACTATCGGCGGCGGCTCACGCATTCGCGTGCTGGCCTGATCGGACCCGGCTCACGCGGCCGGCCTCACATCGCCCGACGGTGGAGCGGCCTCCGATCCTTCGGGAGCTGCGGTCCCACTCGAGCCACGCCGAGTCGCGCTTTCACGGGGCCGCCGCCTATCGCAGCAGCATCGCCAGCTCGGCCACCGCCCGGTCGATCTCCGCCGAAGTATTGTAGTAGTGCGGCGCGATCCGGATCGCCGAATGTGCGCCCTTTTCATCCATGTCGATCACCGCATCGTCCCGGGCCGGCGAGCTGGTGTTGATCCCGCGGGCCCGAAGCGCGAGCTTGATCTCCGCGCCCGGCCGTCCGCCGGGCTCTACCGTGACGATGGCGCAGCGCTCCGCACCCCGGTCCAGCACCCGCACCCCCGGGAGCTCGGCGAGCTGGGCGCGGGCATACTCGGCCAGCGCCCGGCTGCGGTCCCGGGCCGTCTCGAGGCCGACCTCCATCGCGTACCGGACCGCCGCACCGAGGCCGAAGACCAGGGCATGGGCGATCTCCCACGATTCGAACCGCCGCGCGTCCGGCGCAATCTCGAACCGGTCGGGGTCGGTCCAGGTGGCGCCGTGCATGTCCACCAGCAGGGGGTAGGTGCCGGCCTCGAGCGCCCGATCGGAGACATAGAGGAAGCCGATCCCCCGTGGCCCCCGCAGGAATTTCCGCGCGGTGCCCGCGAGATAGTCGCAGCCGAGGGCGGGCGCGTCGATCGGCATCTGCCCGACGGCCTGGCAGGCGTCCACCAGGTACGGCACGTCGGCCGCGCGGCAGACCTCGCCCACGGCCCCGATCGCCTGGACCAGCCCCGAGTTGGTCGGGACCCAGGTGAGCGCGACGAGGGTCGGCCGCTGCCGGGCCACGAGGGTGCGCACGGCGTCGGGATCGACGCCTCCCTCGGGCAGGTCGGGTGCGCGCACTATCTCGACACCAAGCCGCCGGGCGAGCGACAGGTACATGATCTGGTTGGAGGCGTAGTCGGCGCGGCTGGTCAGGATGACGTCGCCCGAGGCGAAATCGAAGGCGCCGAGCGCGGCGGCGAAGGCGGTGGTCGAGTTCTGCGAGAGCGCGATGTTCCGCCCCCGTCCACCGAGCAGCCGGCCCAAATCCTCGCTCACGGCATCCAGCTCGGCGGCCCGGGCGTCCTTCGCCTCGTAGCCGCCGAGCTCGGACTCGAGGTCGAGGTGGGCGTCGATGGCTTGGCGAACCACGTTCGGGGCGAGGGCGGCGCCGGCGTTGTTGAGGTGGACCCGGCGCTCGCACCCAGGAGTATCCGCGCGCCACCGGGCCTGGTTCGCATGATCCGCGGGTCCGTTCATGAGGCCGACCCCCCATCCGGGGCCTTGCGGACCCACGCCTCAAGCTCGGCGACGCCACGTCGCCATTGTTGCTCGAATGCTGTCGCTGCGCTGTCGCGACCGGCGTCCCTGAATGCCTGAAGGATGCGGACATGGGGCAGGGTCGAAAGGCTGAGTCGGCCGGCGTCGCGCATGTAGGCGGCGAGGTAGCGGCGGGTGACCTGCCGAAGTGAGGTGATGAGGTCGAGAAGCCGGCGGTTGGGACACGCTTCGAGCAGAACCCGGTGCCACTCGTCCTCGAGGTCGAGACAGCGCGCGGCATCACCCCGGGTATGCTCGAGCGACTGGTCCAGCGCGACGAGCCGTTCGACCCGCTCCGGCGTCGGCTCGGGCGAGAGCCGAAGCGCCAGCGCCTCGAGCGCGCCGAGGATAGCGCCGGTCTCCCTGAGCTCGCCGGGGTCCAATGGCCGGACGCGAAAGCCCCGGCCCACCGAGTTCTCCAGAGCCCCGTCTCGGCTCAGCCGCAGCAGCGCCTCTCGAACCGGCGTGCGACTGACCCCGAGTTGGGCCGCAAGGTCCACGTCCTTGACTCGGCGGCCGGCGGGCAGGTCACCTCGCTGAATACGTTGCAGCACTTGGCGATACACCTCGTCGCTGAGCGGTGTTCTGGCAATCGTGCCCATGTGGCGACCTATTTGAGTGTGATGTGCGGTATTCTGTATACAGTATTAGCCGGCAATCAACCACGCAAGACGATACGAGGATTCAGATGATCGCTCGTCCGTTCGTCGCCTCCCTGCTGCTGCTGACGACTCCAGCCGTACTCTATGGTCAGTCCGAGGCGGCGCTCAAGGAGTACTTCGAGGGCAGGACCGTCAAGGTGAAGATCGCGATGCCGGGCACCGAATCCGGCGTGGACGTCTACCCCGGGACGGCCAAGCCGCTCGACTTCCCGCGCCACGCCGGCCGCCTCAAGGAGAACGGCACCGCGCTCCGCCCTGGTGACCAGGCGCTGATCACCAAGATCAAGGTCAAGTCGAAGCTGATCGAATTCCAGCTCGACGGTGGCGGCTACGGCACCATGGGTGACGACACCTCGCCCAACGTCGGGGTGACCGACGCGCCCAAGACCAAACGCGAGCAGAACCTCGAAGGCGAGCTCAAGCGCGAGAAGGATCCCGTCCGCCGCCGGCAGCTAAAGGAAGAGCTCGACGATCTCAAGGCCGACCGCGAGCGCGAGAACTCCCGGAACCGCGCCAACGTCGCCGAGGCGGAGGAGTCGAAGAAGGCCAACATCCGGCAGCGCCGGCTCGAAGGCGGCTCGCGCTTCAACATCCGCTACAACGAGGGAGTGCCGGCCTCCGCGTTGACGGTCGAGGCCATCGAGGAGTCGCTCGCCGAGTACGTGGAGTTCCCCGACGCGCTGGCCGGCGCTGCCCCGGCCGCCGTGCCGCCGGCGATTCCCGTGGCCGGTGCGGACTTCGCGCGTCCGGCGGAGGGCGGGCTCCCAACCAAGGGAATGCTGCTCGCCCACGTGGACCGGCTGCTCGGCACCCCGCAGAAGAGCGCCGATCGCATGGAGGGCAAGCTCAAGGTGACGACGCGGACGTACTCATCGAACGCGGGGCTGGTCTCAGCGGAGTTCGTTGAGGGCGTGCTGATCCGGTATACGATCACGAGCAACTAGTGCTTTGGTCCGCGGGGCCTGGTTCCCTCACCCCGGGAGGAGCGAAGGGGGCATGATTTCCCGTACGCGCCTTTCGCTACTCTCAGGGTGACGGGGGCACCCGCACCGTCACACTCCCGAAGCTCGCCCCTGGCCGATCGGCGTAGCGCACGTCGATCAGGTGAACGAGCGAGCCGCCCGCGGAGTCGGGCTCGACCCGCACCACCGGGAACCTGGCCCAGCCGAGGAATCGCCGGCCGAGCGTCTCGGCGTGAGCGGCGAGCATGGCAGGGTCGTCCGGCCGCGGGCGCGGGAAGCTTCGGAGCGAGGCGGGGTCCACGTGCGGACTTCGGAGCCACTCGAACGAGCCGACGCGGTAGGAGTCGCCCTGCTCGGCGACGAGCTGGCGCGCGAACGGGGTCAGCGGCCGCGGCGCCGCCATGAGCCGCCCGACCGGCCCGCCCCCGAGCGCGGCCAGCTCCCGCCGCGCGATCCCGCGCGCCGCCGCTCCCGACAGCGCCATCCCGATCACGTACAGGCTGCACGCCGCCAGCGCGAGCCTCGCCGGACGCGCGGCCGCCGCGGTTCTGCGGCCGGCTCGCGCCGCGCGCACGCTCGCCGTCACGCCGACGCCGAGCGCGGCCCAGAGCCACGGATCCACGATGAACAACGTGTCCCCATAGAACCAGTCATCGCGGAACGGCATGAGCCAGCGCACGCCGTAGGTATTGAGCGTATCGAGGACGGGGTGGGTAAAGACTGAGATCGCGGCGAGGAGGAGGATCTCGCGCGGCACTACCGCGGAGGGAACGCCGGCGCGGCGGACGCGCCGCGCGAGCCGGTCGAGCAGCAGCATCGCCGCGGTGAGCGCGAACGGCCAGGCGATCAGGGCGGGGATGCCGTGCGTCCATCCCCGCCGGAACGCGAGGTCCGCGGCCGGCCCGTCGAGGTAGGCGAGGACGTCGACGTCGGGCAGGTTGGCGCCGATCAGGAGCGTCGCGGCGCCGAGCGCAGTTCGCTGGCCGAGACCGCTCCGGGCGAGCGCGGCACCGACCAGCGAGTGACAGACTGGATCTATGCCAGCCTCGCGTCCAGCTCGAACGGCACGTTGCCGATGAGAGCCTGCGAGACCGGACAGCCGTCCTTGGCCTTCTCCGCCGCGGCGCGGAACCCCGCTTCGTCGAGCCCCGGCACCTCGCCGCGGACTTCGAGCCGCATCTTGGTGATCTTGAATCCGTCGCCGACCTTGTCGACGGTGCACGACGCCTTCGTGCTGATGCGCGTGGCCGGCGTCTGGGCGGCCTCGAGCCCGGCGGAGAGCGCCATGCTGAGGCAGGAGGCGTGTGCGGCGGCGATCAGCTCCTCGGGATTGGTGCCCGTGGCGCTCTCGAACCGGGTGGCGAACGAATAGTCGCCGCTGATGGTGCCGGACCCGGCCTGGAAATGGCCGCGTCCGCCGCGGAGGCCGCCTTCCCAGACGGCGGTGGAGGTACTCGTACGCATGATGATCTCCTGAAGGGTCAGTCCGACAGCCGGTAGTTGAAGCCGAGCGCCAGACGGAACGGACTGGTGTCGTTGACGAAGGTCCATCGGAACTCGGCGAACGGCTTGAGCCGCTCGCTCGGCGCGGCGGTGCTCAGGCCGAAGAACAGGTTATACCCCGTCTCGGTCTTCGCGTGGGCGGGGTGGACGAACGCGATTCCTCCGCCGGCGTAGAGGCCGCCGCCCTGCCCGATGTGAACGGCGGCATCGCCGTTGGCCTGCCAGCCGGTATCGCCATCCTTTGGAAAGAACAGATCGCCGCTCGGCCGGATCTCGAGATTCCGGCCGAGGGGGAGGCTGACCTGCGCGCCCAGGCTCCAGGCGTGGTTCTCGAAGTCGCGGCCGACGCGCGGACCGACGGAGAGCGGACCGGTGGAGAGCCCGCCGCGGCCGAACTGAGCGGCGGCGACAGCGGGAAGCAGTACGACCAGGAGGAGCACCGCGCAGAGGAGCGCCGGGATGTCACTGCCTGTCGTGCGTCGCACCCGCAGCCCCCGTGGTCGATGGACCTGAGACGATAACGGGGACGCGGGTGAACTCCAAGCAGGAGAACCGGCGGCGGAACGCCGCGCACTGCGGCGGATCAGGGCGTGCGCGCGGGATTGCCGTCGGCGTCGACCAGATGGATCTCGCCAAGGTTGAGCTCGCGGATGGCCGGCTCGATCTTGGCGCGATCCCCGACGATCACCCAGACCAGCCGGTCCGGCTGCACCGTCCGGGCCGCGGCCGCGGTCACGGTGGCGGTCGTCTGGGCCCGGACGTTGTCGGCGTAGGTCTCGAAGTAGCGATCGTCGAGGCCGAACGCCACGATCTCGCCGATCGAGCCGGCCACCGCGCCCATGGTTTCCCAGGAGCCGGGCAGCGTCAGCGTGAGCGACGCCTTGGCGCGGCCGAGCTCGTCGGGCTGGATCGGCCGCTCGCCCACGATGCCGCGCAATTCCTTCTGCAGCTCGATCACCGACTCCTTGGTCTTGTCGGTCTGCACCGGCGCGACGGCAATGAACGGCCGCGGACCGCGCGCGTCCCGGATGAAGCTGAACGCGCCGTACGACCAGTGCTTGTCCTCGCGCAGGTTCATGTTGATACGAGAGCCGAAGTCGCTGCCCAGCACGGCGCTCATCGTCTCGATGGCCGCCTCGTCGGGGTTGGCCTTGGGCGGGGCGATGTCGCCGGCGATGAGCGTGGTCTGGAGCGCGCCCGGGCGGTCGAGCAGGTACACCTCGGGCTTCGCGGCCGCCGGCACGGCGGCGATGTTCTTTGTCGGGACGGCGCCCGGCTTCCACTCCGCGAACATCCGCTCGAGCTTGGGCCGGATCTCGGCCATCGTGGTGGCGCCGACCACGATGAGCGTGGCATGGTTGGGCTTGAACCAGGTGCGATGGAACTCGACCAGGTCCTCGCGGGTGATCTCCCTGGTCGACGCCTCGGTGCCCGATCCGCTCCACGGGTTGGCGTAGGCGTGGCCTTCGCCGAAGACCACCCGGGGGAAGACCCGGAGCGCCATGCCGAACGGATCGGCTTTCTCGCGCTGGATTTGCACCAGGCGCTGCTTCCGCAGCCGCTCGACATCCGCCGTCCGGAACGCCGGGTGCAGGACGACGTCGGCGAACAGCGCGAGCGACGGGTCGAGCCGCTCGCGCAGCGCCTCGAGCGACACGCTCGACACGTCGAGCCGCGAGCCCGCGCCGATGTTGGCGCCCAGGTCCGCCAGCCGGTCGCTGATCTGCAGCGCCCCGAGGGTCGTGGTGCCCTCGTCGAGCATGCTCATGGCGAGGCTCGCGGTGCCCGGGTGGGCGAACTGGTCGGCGGCGAACCCTGCGTCGAGCAGCAGGTCAAAGCGGACCTGCGGAATCGACTTACGCTCGGCGAGCATGACCTTGAGGCCGTTCGAGAGCGTGGCGCGCTGCAGGGCGGGGAACTCCGCCCTGGGTGGCGCGCCGGGCTCGGGAACGCGGCTCCGGTCCGCGCCGGTGGGCGCCACGGCGTACTCGGGGAAAGGCTCCACCACGAGCGTGTACACGCCGTCGGCGAGCCACGTGGCCGCGGCGCTCCGGAGCTGCGCCGCGGTGGCGGCGGCCTTGCGCCGGAGCTGCAGCTTGTAGAAGTCCGCCCTGCCCGCGAACACCTCGCCCTTGGCCAGCACGTCCGACTTGCCCCCGAACCCGCCGATCCGCTCCACGCCGCGGATGAATCCCGCGCGCGTCAGCGTCTTGGCGCGCTGCAGCTCGACCGGGGTGGGACCGCCGGCGATGAACCGCGCCAGCTCCTCGTCGATCGCCCGCTCCACCCGGGCGGGGTCCGCGCCCGGACGCACGCCCGCCTCGATGGTGAACAGGCCGCCGATCTCCCGCAGCTGAAGCGAGGCGTCGACGTCCGTGGCGATCTGCTCGGTGAAGACCATCCGCTTGTACAGCCGAGAGGACTTGCCCGTGCTGAGCACCGACGCCGCGAGCGCGAGGTGATCCGCCTCGGGGGAGCCCCACTGCGGCACGTTCCACACCTTGTAGATCCGAATCTGCGGCACCCGGTCCTGCATCACTCCGCGCTGGCTGCCCGTGCGCTTGGCGATCCAGATGCCCTGCCGCGCGACCGGCGGTCCGGAGGGGATGTCGCCGAAGTAGCGCTCGACCTTTTCGCGGGCGGACTTCACGTCGATGTCGCCGGCCAGGGCGAGAACGGCATTGGCGGGGCCGTAGTAGGTCTGGAACCACTCCTTCACGTCCGGCAGCTTGGCGGCGTCGAGGTCCTCCATCGAGCCGATGACCGTCCAGGAGTACGGATGGTTCGGGGGATAGAGCCGCGGCGTGAGGAAGTCCCAGACCTTGCCGTACGGCTCGTTCTCGCCCTGGCGCTTCTCGTTCTGAACGACGCCGCGCTGCTCGTCGAGCTTGGCCTGGCTGATGGCGCCAACCAGGTGGCCCATGCGGTCGCTCTCGAGCCAGAGCGCCATGTCGAGCGCCGAGGTCGGCACGTTCTCGAAATAGTTGGTGCGGTCCTCGTTGGTGGTGCCGTTCAGGTCGGTGGCG
>DATLBL010000046.1:0-8530 GCA_035526925.1 Gemmatimonadales bacterium | reverse complement strand
ACGTACTGCGGGACGATGGCGTACGAGATCGAGCACATCTCGACTCACGAGGAGCGCGTGTGGCTCCGCGAGAAGATCGAGAGTGGCGCCTACCGGAAGCCGATGTCTCCCGACGAGCAGCGCCGGCTGCTGCAGCGGCTCACCGAGGTCGAGACGCTCGAGAAGTTCCTTCACAAGGCCTACCTCGGCCAGAAGCGCTTCTCGATCGAGGGCGTCGACATGCTGGTGCCGATGCTCGACCTGACCATCGAGCGCGCCGCCGAGAGCGGTGCGCGGGACGTCGTGATCGGCATGGCCCACCGCGGCCGGCTCAACGTCCTGGCCCATACCGTCGGGCGGCCGTACGAGACCATCTTCGCCGAGTTCGAGGGCGGCCGGCACGTCGAGGCCGGTCAGCTCACCCCGGAAGGCGGCACCGGCGACGTGAAGTATCATCATGGCGCGGAGGGCGCGTACCGGACGGGCAAGAACAAGGCGATCACCGTCACGCTCTCACCCAACCCGAGCCATCTCGAGTTCGTGTCTCCGGTGGTAGACGGCCGCGCGCGCGCCAAGCAGACGCAGCGGCGCGGGCGGGAGGCGCACCACGACCCGACGGCAGCGCTGCCCGTCGCCATCCACGGCGACGCGGCCTTCGCCGGCCAGGGCGTGGTGGCCGAGACGCTCAACCTGGGCGCCCTCAAGGGATACCGCACCGGCGGCACGCTCCACATCATCACCAACAACCAGGTCGGGTTCACCACCGACATGGAGGACGCTCGATCGACTCGGTACGCCTCGGACCTGGCCAAGGGCTTCGACATCCCGATCATCCACGTGAACGGCGATGACGCGGAGGCGTGCCTCAGCGCGGTGCGACTGGCCATGGCGTACCGCGACAAGTTCCATCAGGACGTGCTCATCGACCTGGTCGGCTACCGACGCCACGGCCACAACGAGGGCGACGAACCTGCCTACACGCAGCCGGTCATGTACGAGCGGATCAAGGCGCTTCCCACCACGCGCGAGCTGTACGCCCGCGCGCTGGTGACCGCCGGCGCCCTGACGCAGGCCGAGGCCGATCAGCAGGCAGCCGATGCCTACCAGCGCCTGGTGGACATCCAGCAGGGGTTCAAGGCGAGCATGAGCCGCGGCACGCCGCACGAATCCGCGCACAAGCTGGCGGGCCCCGGGCTCGAGGTGGACACGGCGCTGGCGCCGGAGTTCCTCGTGGCGCTCAACGAACAGCTGCTGAGCTGGCCCGAGAGCTTCCAAGTGCACCCCAAGCTGCGGAAGCAGCTCGAGCGGCGCCGCGGGGCGCTCGGACCCGAGGGCGGGATCGACTGGGCGCACGCGGAAGCGCTGGCGTTGGCTTCGCTCCTCACCGAAGGCGTGCCGATCCGTCTCACGGGCCAGGACACCGAGCGCGGGACGTTCAGCCAGCGGCACCTGGTGCTTCACGATGTCGCAACCGGCGAGCGGCTCACACCGATGGAGCGGCTGCCCGGAGCGCTGGCCCCGCTCGAGCTGCACAACAGCCCGCTCAGCGAACTTGCCACGCTCGGGTTCGAATACGGGTACAGCGCGGCCGCGCCCGAAGCGCTCGTGCTCTGGGAGGCGCAGTTCGGCGACTTCATCAACGGGGCTCAGGTCATCGTCGATCAGTTCCTGAGCGCCGGGCTTTCCAAGTGGGGGCTCACGACGCGGCTGACGCTGCTCCTCCCGCATGGATACGAGGGGCAAGGTCCGGAGCATTCGAGCGCGCGCCTCGAGCGCTTCCTGCAGCTCGCAGCCGAGGGGAATATCCGGGTAGCCAACCCGACCACACCGGCCCAGTACTATCACCTGCTCCGCCGCCAGGCGCGGCGGACCCGGCAGCGTCCGCTGATCGTCATGACGCCGAAGAGCTTGCTGCGCCTGCCGCAGGCATCGTCGCGGTTGGAGGAGCTGTCCGAGGGTCGGTGGCGGCCGGTGCTCGACGACCCGTGGGCCGCCGGGCATGCGGGCGAGGTCACCCGCGTGGTCTTCTGCAGTGGCAAGATCTACTACGACCTGCTCGCGGAAGCCGAGAAGCTGAAGGAGCGACGGCCGGCCATCGTCCGGCTCGAACAGCTGTATTCGTTCCCGTGGTCGGAGATGCGCGCGCTGCTCGCAAGGTATCCGCGGCTCGACGAGCTGATCTGGGTGCAGGAGGAGCCGCGCAACATGGGGGCGTGGAGCTATCTCGCGCCCAAGCTCGACGAGCTCGCCCAACCCGGGGTCGAAGTGGCGTATGCGGGCCGCCCCGAGCGGGCCAGTCCGGCAGAAGGCTACCCCGCCGCGCACGCGGCCGAGCAGGGGCGGATCATCCGGGAGGCGCTCGAAACCGGACGACGGCCCTCGCTGCCCACGATGGCGGTCGCGGGCGAAGCCAAGGGATGACGCCGCTGGGCCGGCACCCCGCCGGGCGCCGCGTCAGGTCACCGCGTCGAGCAGCCTCAGGGTGCCGTCGGTGACCGTGCCAAACGTCAGATGGCCGGCCAGCCCTCGCGCGTGGGTCTGCCAGGGAAATGCCCGAGGTCCAGGGGTCAGACCGAGGGCGGGAACGACTCCTTCGTCCACCAGGGCCCAGAACGCCGTCCCGAACCCGACGCCCGCAATACGCCCTACCGACTCGAACCGCCGACGCAGAACGGCATAGACGGCACCCGCTCCGATCCCGAGGCCCCAGTGGATGGCGGAGCCGAGCTGCTCGCCCTGTTCCCCTTTCAAAGGTTTGCCGAACGCTCGGGCCGCCTTTTCGGCGGCCACACCGTACGATGACTTCCCCCCGCGGGCGTCGTCCTCCTGCCGCCTGGCCCAGCGATCCTCCCGCTCGTACAGCGAGGTTGTCACTTTGCCCATCACCCACGTGGCTACCCCGCCGGCGATGGCGCCCTTGACCAGATCGCCGGCCAATCCGTGCCGCTTCCGCATCGGTCACCTCGGTGCATGGGTTGCATGGCCTCCTCGGATCGCTCCCGACCCAACGGAGGGATCCTGTACAATGCCGGTTGATCCGCTGCCCTGCTGTGATCCCGCCCTCAACACAAAAAGGGCGGCCGTTCTCGGCCGCCCTCGTCGTTTCGTCCCGCCAGCGCGGGGTCAGTCCTTCGGCAGCATCGGCCGTTCGGACGCCTGCTTGGCAAGCTCCTTGAGCGGCTCCGAGAGATGCTCTCCATAATGCAGGAGGTACACGCCACGCGCGCGCTTCTGCATCAGGAAAGCCACCAACGGAGTATCCGCCTTGGCCGCGTTGCACTCCCTGCATGCCAGGACCAGATTGTCCGGACGATCGTAGGCGGTCTGCCCACGGCGGGGACGGACATGGTCCAGCGTGATGGTCTCGGGAGGCGTCTCGGTTCCGCAGTAGGCACACACCGAACCGTGGAGGTCGAGGAGCCAATCGCGGTGGGACTGCATGGAGCGGCCGGGCGACCGGCGAAAGCTGGAGGTTGAAACGGCGGTTCTGTTACGTGATCTGCGTGCCACAAAGATCCAGGTTGAGGGTGACATGAAGGCCTGCGAAGCAGACCTACGATGGACGATCGGGAAACATAGCAAGTTTAGCGCCAGAATGACAGGTTGGCCGGTCGCGGGGCTGATCCTGGCTGCCACTTCCCTGGGAACGGGGTGCGATGGGCGCACCGAGTCTACCCCGCCTGGAGCCCGGCAGGCCATCGAAGCGGCTGTGCAGCGATATGTCACCGCATCGAACCGCGGCGACTCCGAAGCGCTGGCGTCGCTGTATACCGAGGATGCCATGCTGCTCCCTCCGGATCACGAGCCGGTCCAGGGCCGAACCGCCATCGGCGAATTCTGGCGGCAGGGAACCGACGAGGGACTGGAGATCACGACACTGACGGTCGAGGTGGACGGCAGTCTCGGGTACCTGGTGGGGCGATACCACCTGCCTCCGACCGACGAGGAACCCGCCGACTCGGGCAAGTACGTGATGTGCCTCAAACGACAGCCGGATGGATCCTGGAAGCTTACGGCGGACATTTGGAACCGGAGCGGCGAAACCGACGACGAAGCCGACGCACCCTCGCCCTCGATCACATAAGCTGGCTCAGGGCGCGGCGAACGGCGTCTCGATGTAGGAAACTGGAGCGCGGTAGCGCGACTCGAGCAGCAGACCCCAACGCTGGTCATACGGGTGCACCTGCCCCGTGGGGCGTCCGTCGCGAAACACCGGCCGGTCCTCATTGGCCCATTGAAAGCTGCCGCCGGTGAGATTCAGCACGCTGGTATAGCCCTGACCTGCCAGCCAGTGGCTCACCCGCGCGCCTCGGTAGCCGACCGAGCTATACACGACAACCGGGTCGTTCTTGGCGCGCCCCCGCAAGACGCGCAGACTTGGCCGCGCCGGGTCGATGTGTGCGGCGTCCCGGAGGTGGCTCACCTGGTATTCCGAGGCCGTCCGGGCATCCAGCACCAGCGGCTGGGTGCGGCCGGGATCCTCTCTCCACTGCGCCAGATCCGCCCGACTGATCCATTGGACGTCGGGAAACTTACGGACCGTGAGCCGGCGAACCACCTCGAATCCCACCCCTCGTCCGGCGATCAGCACCACCGCGGCGCCGATCAGGATCGGCACCACGACGATCACCAGAAACGCCCCGAGCCAGGGCCGATCAGCGCGCGAGCGGCGAGCGCGATCCCAGCGGCCGCCGCCATCCTCTTCGGGTATCGCTTCCATGGCATAACCCTCCCGCTGGGACGAACCTAAGGGTGCTTCGTAACCATGCACCAGAGGCCGTAGAAGAGGACCAGGGTGGCGGCCCACCCGACCACGCTCCAGCGGAGGAAGAGGCGTCTGAGGGCTCGCTGGTTCGCCGCGTCGACTCGCTCCAGCCGGTACTGGTCGGGCAGGAGGAAGACCACCCACAGCAGTGTCGACGCCGCGAGCGCGCCGATACCGCGGATGAGCCAGGGCGTGCCAAGCACGGGGTATCCACGCTCCCGGATGAGCAGGATGCCGCTGATGGTCAACAGCGCGCCCCCACCCAGCGTGAAGATCAGATCGGCCACCATGATGGCCCGAGCCACCGGCCGAAACGCGAAGGTCGGGCGCTGACGGTACAGGAACGTGGCCCAGAAACCGGTCACCACCACGTTGCCGATCAGCAGGACGGCGCCGATGATGTGCAGCCAGCGCAGGATCGCCGCGCTATCCATTCCTGGCCTCGAACGGTCCACGCAAGAGGCCGATCGCGTGGCGGAACCGGTCGAGGCGCTTGTTCACCGACAGCTTTCCGTCGGCGAGCGGCTGAAACCCGTCGAGCTGCTCGGCGTCCACGAGCGCGTCGAGGCCGGCCACGGTGCTCGCGAGCCGCGTCTCCATGGCGCGCATCAACGATTCGCGCCCGGGCCGCTCGCCCGGGTCCAGTACCCACTCCTCACCGACCAGCGCGAACGCCTCCGGCAGCTGCTCGCTCACGAACGCATAGCGGAAGGCCACGGGACACACGCGAATGGGGCGGCCGGCGTGAAGCGCGAGGTGGGCCGCACCGCGCTCGCATCCTTCCACGGGTTCGCGCGGAGGCCGCCGTATGCCCTGGGGGAAGACCCACAGCCCGGCCGCAGGCTCGAGATAGGAGCCCGCGGCCATGAGATCCTCGTACGCCTGGCGGGGATGTCCCCGTCGCATCGGCAGGGCTCCCACGCGCAGGAACACCCGGTAGCGCGCCAGGTGCTGCGCCTCCATCAGGACCTGAAAACGGAGCCCCAGCCGGCCGCTCAGGAGACAGGCGAGAAAGCCGTCCCACCAGTTGGTGTGGTTCGCGATGAAGAGCGTCGGCAGCTCGCGATTCCATCGCTCGGGCCGGCCGCGGGCCGCCCAACGGACAGCGGTGAAATAGCGGCGGACCTGCCCCCGGATATACCGGTCGAACAGCCGCGCGGCCGTGGGCGTCGGCGGCGGAGGGTACCGCGCGGTCACGGCCGCTCGATCTCGGTGCGGAGGCGGAGGAGCGAGTCCTCGGTGGCCACCAGCTCGCCGCGGGCGTCGGTCAGCTCCTGCTGGGTGCTCTGGACGAACCGGCGATAGGGTGCGATGGCCTCGTTGATCCGCTCCGTGGACTGCGCGATCTCGAGATGCACCTGCCGGGTGAGCCCGTCCCGAAGCCGGCGCCGGAGCTCGGCGATCCGGTCGGCGAACTCACGCTGCGCCTGCCGGCGTCGGCGCGGGATGACGTAGAATCCGCTGACGGCCAGTGCGCTCGCCAGCAGCAGTCCCGTCACGTCCGCCGCCGCGCCGGTGAGCAGCGTGACGACCAGCGTGCCGAGGCCGAGGGCGCCCACCTGGGCCAGCGCGGTGGTGGCGAACGTGCCCTGCACATCGTTGGCGATGGCGCGAGCCTCGGCGTCACGATCGTAGGTGCCGATGGTCTCGCGCGCCACCCGGCCGATCGACTCGAGCAGCGCCTGACGGTTGTAGGTGAAGCTGGTACCGACCTCGCCGACCATGCCCTCGCGGTGCCGCTCGATCTGCCGGCGATCGATGTAGCCGCTGACGTCCTGCCACGCCTTCAGGTTGCGCTCGACGATCCAGTCGATGATGCGGCCCGTCTCGGCTTCGATCTGCGGGGCGGTATCGCCGATGACCTCGTGCTCGAACGCGCGTCGGACGCTCTCGCTGTCCATCAGCGTCCTGATCCGCCCGATCCGGATCGTCTCCTCGAAGAAGCGGAACCCCCGGCGCTCCATGTCCGAGAGCAGTACGTCGAGCCGGGCGAGCCGAGGCTCGACGTCCCGCACCATCTCGTCGTGCACCAGCGCGAGCTGCCGGTCGATGCTCTGGATGGTCTCGATGTCCTGCGTGAGCAGCTTGAGCCGATGGAAGGCGACGTCCTTGTATTTGGCCGAGAGCCGCAGCCCCACGTTGAGCGGGTTCAGGAGCTTGAGCCGGATGCGCTCCTCCTGATCGAGCGTCCGGACGAGATACTCGTCCATGGCCCCGAAGCCGCTCGACGTCCAGCCATCCGTGGAGCCCGCGGTCCGGGCGGCGATCGCGTCCCGCGCGGAGAGCGGGAACAGCTTCGGCGGCTCGCCGAGGAGGGCCTGCGCGTGCTCGCCGACGAAGTCGAGCACCTGCTGCCGCTCCTCCGGACGCGTCAGGATGTCGACCTTGTTGACCACGAAAACGATCTTCTTCCCCCACTCGCGGATCTGCTCGAGGAACCCGCGCTCGCTCTCGGTGAACGGCCGGTCGGCGCTGGTGACGAACAGCACGAGATCGGCGCGCGGGATGAAGTCGCGCGTGAGCTCCTCGTGACGGCGGATGATGGCGTTGGTGCCGGGCGTGTCGACGATCGTGATCTCGCGGAGCAGGTCCGACGGATGCGTCCGTTCGAGCACGAAGGCCTCGAGCAGCTGCTCCGAGATCTCGGGGCCGTAGCGGAGGAGATTGATCCGGTCGGTGGTAGGGGTGACGCCCTCGGGGAGGACGCGCTCACCCAGCAGCGCGTTGATGAAGCTCGACTTGCCCGCGTTGAACTCGCCGGCGACGACCAGCAGGAACAAGCCGGTGAGCTGCTCGCGCGCGTCGCGAAAGCGGCGAAGATCGTCGGGATCGACGTCGCCGCCGAACCGCCCGAGCGCGGTGGACAGCCGCTCGAGCAGCTCCTGCTCGCGCGCCCGGAGGTCCTGCTCGCGATCCGAAAGAATCGCCCGCCGTCCCAGCAGTCTGCCGATCACCTCAGCGCCTCCCGCCGGCCAGCGGCCGTGTCGGACAAGGGAAATCCGGCCTTCGCACAGAGGGAGAGTGCGCCGGCCGGAGCCCGATTGTCAAACAGGCTACGCCGACCGGGCCCAGGAGAGCGTGGAGCGAAGCGGGCGCTCGGACCAGAGCGCACGGCCCAGAATCACCAGCTTCCTGGGCCCCGAGACGTAGGCTCTGGCCCGGAACACATCGTACCCGAGCCGTTCGATGCCGTCCAGAATGCCGGCGTACGTCCGTTGCAGCAGTCGCACGGTGAGCCGCGAGCCGTCGCGGGGGAACAATCCGACGACCTGGTCGGCGGCGTCGAAGAGCGTGCGCGCCCGGGCCACCTGGAATCGCATGAACGCCACGAACTCGGGAGTGGGCTCGCGGCGCTCGAGGGCCTGCCGGTCGAGCCCGAACCGCGCGAGCTCGTCCGCGGGAAGATACAGACGGCCGGCGTCGAGGTCTTCGGCCACGTCCCGCAACACGTTGGTGAGCTGCATGGCGACGCCCAGACCGATCCCCGGCTCCCGAAACCGGTGTGGCGCGGCGCCCAGGATCGGGCCGAGCATGAGGCCGACCCCGCCGGCCACCAGTCGGCAGTAGCGGTACAGCGCGGGGTAGTCGGCGAACGCCACCTCGTCGAGATCCATGGCCACACCGTCGAGCAGCTCGAGCAGCGGATCCAGCGGAACCTCGTAGCGGCGCAGGGTGTCCGCGAGCGCGAGCCAGCGTTCACCGCCGGGCGGATCACCGGCGTGGAGGGCCCGAACGGTGGCGCCCAGCGCCTCGAGGTCGGAGCGGGCCTGCGCCGGCGTGCGCTCG
>DATLBL010000045.1:0-46141 GCA_035526925.1 Gemmatimonadales bacterium | reverse complement strand
GGCTTGAGCAGCATGTCCGATTCCTCGATCCGCACGAACCCTTCGATCGACGACCCGTCGAACATGATCTCGCCATCGAGCGCCTTGGGGAACTGGCTGCGCGGCACCTCCACGTTCTTGTTGATGCCCATGATGTCGGTGAACTGCAGCCGGATGAAGTCGACGCCGAAACGGCGGGAGACGTCGAGCAGGTCGTCCTTCGTCGCCCCGCTCAGGTCCGTGGGGAAGCTGTCGAGGCTGGGTCGCTCGGCCGAGCCGCTCGACCGCTGCTTGACGTGCGCCATGAAATCGTTCTCCCGGGTGGTCGGTGGAGGATGAAAGAAATCCCGGGCAACGCTTCCGGGTAAGGGCCGCCGCGGACAGGACCGTCCTTTTCACGACCGCACTTCCCCGTTACGCTTCTGCCCCGATGACGCCACCTCCCTCGATGTGCCCGTCCTGCGGCAGCCCCGCGTCGGGCAAATTCTGCAGCGCGTGCGGCGCGAGTCTCGTCGCGCGGACCTGCGCCGGCTGCCGAGCGGACCTGGCGCCCCAGGCCAGATTCTGTCATCGGTGCGGACGGCCCGCCGGGGCCCAGGCCAGGACGGCCGGCGCGGCGTTGCCGGCCCGGGAGCGTACGGCCTGGGTCGTGGCCGGTGTTACGTGCCTGCTGCTGCTCGCGGGGATCTTGTTCAAGGTGGTGCGCGACGCCCCTGCCCCCGCCGCCCCCGACATGGCGAACGCCGGCGCCGAGAGCGCCCGGGAGGCCGCGGGTCCGGCGCAGAGCGTGGGCCCGGCGGGTGCCGCGCCGGACATCAGCCAGATGTCTCCCCGAGAGCGGTTCGACCGACTGTTCAACCGCGTGATGCAGGCCGCCGAGCAGCGGGACACGGCACAGGTCGAGCGGTTCACGCCGATGGCGCTCGGCGCGTACAGCCAGCTCGACTCAACCAATGCCGACGCCCGCTATCATGCGGCCGTGCTCCGGATGCAAGTCGGCGACATCTCCGGAGCCGAGGCGCTGGCCGACACGATCCTCGCCCAGAGCCCGGGGCATCTCTTCGGCTACGTGATCCGCGGGACGGCGGCGAATTTTCGCGGCGATACGGCAGCGGCCCGCGAAGCCGCCCGCGAATTCCTGTCGCGCTACGACGCCGAGCTGCGGAGCAATCGCATCGAGTACCGCGAGCACGAGCCGGCGCTCGAGGACTTCAAGCAGTCGGCACAGGCGGCGGACACCCGGCGCAAGTAGCCGCGGCCGTCATCCACCGTTCCCTCCGCCGTTTCCCCGAGGCTCCATGTCCAGAACGATTCACGTCGCCCACAGCCCCGACTCCGACGATGCCTTCATGTTCTACGCGTTGGCCGAGGGGAAGATCGATACCGGCCAGCTTCGGTACGTGCACGAGCTCTCCGATATCGAGAGCCTCAATCAGCGCGCCCGACGCGCCGAGCTCGAGGTCACGGCGGTCTCCATCCACGCATACGCCTACCTCTGGCGCACGTATGCGCTCCTGGGCTCCGGTTCCTCGATGGGCGACGGCTACGGTCCCCGGCTGGTGGCCACCCGTCCCTGCCCTGCCGATCCACGCGCCGCGCTCGACGGACTTCGAGTCGGCGTGCCCGGACTGCTCACCACCGCGTTTCTGGCGCTCAAGCTTTACCAGCCGCACGTGCGCGAGGTCGTCATCCCGTTCGATCAGATCGAGGACGCGGTACATCGCGGCGAGGTGGACGTCGGCCTGCTGATCCACGAGGGGCAGCTGACGTACGCCGACGCGGGGCTCCACCTCTGGGCCGACCTGGGAGCCTGGTGGATGGAGGAGACCGGCCTGCCGCTTCCGCTGGGCGGGAACGCCATCCGCCGGGACCTGGGCCGGCCCGTCATCGACCAGATCGCGCGCGACCTGCGCGCCAGCATCGTGTACGCGCTCGAGCATCGCGCGCCGGCGCTGGCCCACGCGAAGCAATTCAACCGCGGCATCGGCGACGAGCGCACCGATACGTTCGTGGGCATGTACGTGAACGAGTGGACGGTGGACTATGGACCGCGCGGTCGCGAGGCCGTACAGGTCCTGCTCGACCGGGGGTTCGAGGCGGGCATCATTCCCGAGCGCGTCGCCGTCGAATTCGTGGGCTGAGCAGACCCTCGAAACGCCCCGCGGCGCGCTTCACGCGCTGCTTGCCCGTTCCCCCGCCGTTTCCTACCTTCCGTCCACCCCCACGGTTCGCACCGGTCGCGACGATGTCGCGGCCGATCCACATGAAGGAGTCCGCGTGTCCCTGAGCGGTGGACCCGCCATGCTTCTCGTCGTCGACGACGAGGAGGCGATCCGTAACGCGGTACGCAAGTACCTCGTGCTCCAGGGGTACGAGGTCGCGGTCGCGGCCACCGGCGAGGAGGCGCTGGCGATCCTTCAGCGGCAGAAGGCCACCGGCATGCTGCTCGACGTGAACCTTCCGGGGACCAACGGCATCGAGCTCGTCCCCCGCATCATGGAGCTCGACCCGACGATCGCGATCCTCATGCTCACGGCCGTCAACGATGCGACCTCGGCCGCGCTCTGCATGCAGCGCGGGGCCCTCGACTATCTCATCAAGCCCATCGACCTGGCCCACCTTGGCCGCGCCATCCGACGGGCGCTCGAACGCCGGGACAGCATGGTCGAAGGCCAGCAGATGACGATGGCACTGAAGGAACAGGTGGCCCAGCGGGTCGCCGAGCGACACCTGGAGCAGGCCGCGCAGGAGCGTATCTCCGTGGCGACGCTCGAAGCGCTCGTGAACGCGCTCGAAGCCAAGGACCCGTACCTTCGCGGCCACTCGGCGCGGGTGGCGGATCTGTCGGCCAGCGTCGCGGCTCACCTCGGTGAGCCGGACGAGGAAGTGGAGGCCATCCGGACCGCCGGCCGCCTGCACGACATCGGCAAGATCGGTATTCGCGAGGAGGTCCTCAACAAGCAAGGGCCCCTGAGCGACGAGGAGTACGACCACGTGAAGCAGCACGTGCTGGTCGGCTCCCAGATCCTCGCGCCGCTGGTCCATCTCAGGGATGTGATCACCTTCGTGCGAAGCCACCACGAGCGCTGGGACGGAACCGGGTATCCCGACCGGCTCGCGGGCGAAGCGATCCCGCTCGGCGCGCGGGTGATCGGTGCGGTGGAGGTGTTCGACGCCCTCACCACCTCGCGGCCCTACCAGGAAAAGATGGAGCCCGAGCTGGCGGTCGAACGGATGCGCGATCTGGTGGGGACCGCGATCGACCCCACCGTACACGAGGCGCTCGAAGCGGTGGTCTCGCGACGCCAGGCGCTCGTCTTCCTCGACGACCCGCAGCGTTGATGTGAGCTCGCTCGCGATCATCACCATCGTCGCGAGCGTGCTGCTCGGCGTGGGAGTGCTCGCGGTCCTCGTCTGGGTCGGACACACCTCCTACCTCAACTTCATCGAGCGGCGACTCGCCCGGCGCAAGGGCATCTACCGCGAGCTGGTGGCCGAGCTCGCCGCCCGAGAGCACGCCCTGCTCGAGCCCGAGCTGCACCGCGTGGCCACGCTGCTCGATTTCGAGGCGCTCGAGGCGGTGCTCGAAGAGCAGGCGCGCGGGACCACCGATCGGCCCTCCTGGCTGCTCGAGGTCTATGATCGGCTCGGGCTGCTCGACAAGTACATCGACCGCCTTCGCACCGCCCGCCGGTGGCGTGAGCGGGCGTTCGCCGCCGAGCTCCTCGGCCGGGTGGGAAACGCCAAGGCGGTGCCGGCGCTGCTCGCGACGGTCCAGGCGACCCGCACCGAGGACGGCGACGTCCGGGAGATCGCGCTCCGTGCGCTCGCCCGCATCGCCGATCCCCGCGCCGTCGACGAGCTGGTGGCGTCCCTCAGGACCGCCGACCCATGGCTCGCCCCCCGACTGGCCGACATCCTCGCGCGTCACGGCGTGCTGGTGGTGGATCCGCTCGTGACCTTCCTGAACGAGCCCGGGCGCCACCCGGCTCGTGCGTGGGCCGCCAATGTGCTCGGCGAGGTCGGGGCGACACAGGCGTTTCCGGCGCTGGCGCGCGGACTGGCAGATCCCGACGACGAGGTCCGGGCCAAGTCCGCCACCGCGCTGGGACGGCTCGGCGACCGCCGCGCCCTCGCGCCCCTGCTCGAGCATCTGCTGGCCGACCCGGCCCCCTTCGTCCGCGCCCGCATCGCCGGCGCGCTCGGCCGATTCGATGGACCCGAGGTCATCGATCATCTCGTGCGCGGCCTCGGCGATCCCGCCTGGTGGGTGCGCATGCGAAGCGTCGAGGCACTCGAGCAGATCGGCGCACGGGCCGAGGGGCCGCTTTTGTCGGCGCTCGAAGACGCGGATCCCGAGATCCGGATTCGCGCCGCGGCGGGCCTCGAGCGGCTGGGAGTGCCCGATGTGCTCGTCACGTTGATCGAGCGGGGCGACCGGCTTCCCGAGGTCATGGAGACGCTGGCCAAGTTCGCCGGTGCCGGTGCGGGCGAGCTGATGAGCGAGCTGCTCGCCCACCCGTCAGGGTCGGTCCGCGCGGCCGCCGTGGCCGCGATCCGCCGCGGCGCGCCTCCAGACCTGGCGATGAGGCTCCTCGCAACCGTCCGGGACGACCCCGATGCGGCGGTCCGCGCCGCGACACTGGAAGCGTTGGGCGCCGAAGGCGCCGGGTCCGCCGAGGCGTCGCTGGTGGCCGGGCTGCGGGGCGCGCGTGATTCTGGAGAGCGGGTCCGAGTGATCACCGGCCTCGGAGAGTTCCCCGACGAGCACACCCGCGGCACTCTGATGCAGATCATCCATGCGGATCCGAGCCCCGAGGTGCGCAGTGCCGCGCTCGCGGCCGTGCGCGGGATGCTCGAAGCCGAGGACCGCATCGACCTGGGACGGTCAGCGCTGGACGACCCCAGTCTCCTGGTCCGCCGGGCCGCGGTGGGGCTCTTCGCCGGCATGGCGCCCGAACGGGCTTTCCCGCCGCTCCTTCGTGCGCTTCGCGCCGACGATGATCCCGCCGTGCTCGCGAGCGTGGCGGAACTCGCCGAGGCCGCGTTCCCGGCCTTTGCCGACTTGGCGCTGCGGATCTCCCCGGATGGGCCCGAAGCGCTGCTCGTGGCACAGGTGGCACGCTACGTCCATCATCCCGACCTGCCGCGGTTGCTGCCTGCCCTGGCGAGGAGTGGCTCCGCCGAGGTCCGCGAGGCGGTCGCCGCGCTCTGGCGGCACCGGCCCGGGGTCGTGGACGGACGTGCGCTCGAGGAGCTGACCCTCGATCCGGTCGTGGCGGTCCGCCGCGAGGCCGCTGGCGCCGCGGCCGGTGCCGGCGCATGGCCGCTGCTGGCCCGCATGGCGGAGGATCCCGATGCGGAGGTGCGCCGGGAGGCGGCGCTCGCGATGGCGGGCGCGCCCCGTTTGCCGGGCGCCGCGCTCGCCACGCTGGCGCACCTGGCGGACGACCAGGAGATGGCGGTGCGCGCGGCGGCCTACGTGGGCCGTCTGCTTCAGGGCACGCCGGTGCCGCTGCCGCCCGGCCTGGATCCGGCTGCCGCCGCCGGAGCGGTCCGCACGGCGGCCGAGCTGCCCGTCCTCCGCGAGACGGCTCGAACGGCCGCCGGCGAAGATCGCCGACTGGCGGCGGCGCTCGCGCTCGCGCTGCTCGGCGACGACGTCGCCCGCGATGTGGCCCGCTCGGATCCGATTCCGTCCATTCGCCATCGCGTGAGCGGCGCGCTCGAGCTGTCGGCGTCCGCGCAGGAGGGCGAGTGAAAACGACGGTCGTCGAGGTGCTCATCCTTCTCGCGATCGTCGCCCAGCCGGTGTTCCTGTTCTACTTCCTGCTCTACAATTCGTACACGCTCTGGCTCGTGGCGCTGTCGGCGCTGCGGGTCCGGCGGCGGGTGGCCGGACACTTCATCGAGGACCTCGACCTCATCGACCTGGGCGACCTCACCAAGCCCCTTACGATGATCGTGCCGGCGTTCAACGAGGAGGTGACGATCGTCGAGAGCGTCTCCGGTCTCATCCAGTGCGACTACCCGCGGCACGAGATCGTGATCGTCAGCGACGGCTCAACCGATGGCACGCTGGAGCGGCTCGCCCGCGCCTTCGCCCTCCGGAGAACCGACATCCCGTACCGCGGCGCGATCGCCACGGCCCGGATCCGCGGCATGTACGTGGCCACCGTCCAGCTTCCCCCGGGGGTCATGCAGGTCCTGGTGATCGACAAGGAAAACGGGGGGAAGGCCGACGCGCTCAACGCCGGCATCAACGCGTCGACGGCGCCCTACTTCGTTTCGCTCGACGCCGACTCGATCCTGGACGAGCGGGCGCTGAAGGAGCTGATGCGTGTCGTCCAGGAGGATCCGCGCGTGGTGGCGGTCGGCGGCCAGGTGGCGATCGCCAATGGCTGCACCATTCGCAACAGCAGGGTGGTCGAGATCGGACTGCCGGCCCGCTCGCTCGCCAGATTTCAGATGGTCGAGTATCTGCGCTCGTTCACCACCGGACGCACCGGGCTCGACCACATGGACGCGATTCTGGTCCTGAGCGGCGTGTTCGCCGTGTTCGAGAAGGACACGGTCATCCGCGCCGGGGGATATCTGACGCCGTTCGTGCGACACCGGCTGACGGAGGAATATGTGGGCGGGGGCGTCGGGACGGTGTGCGAGGACATGGAGATCGTCGTGCGCCTGCACCGCTACCTTCGCGACAAGCTGCACCAGCGCCGCATCGCCTTCCTGCCGCATCCAGTGGCCTGGACGGAGGTGCCGGAAACGCTCGAGTCGCTTCGCAAGCAGCGCGGACGATGGTACCGCGGGCTCCGTGAATCGCTGCGCTATCACCGCGGCATGTTGTGGCGGCGGAAATATGGACGGATCGGCTGGTTCGCCCTGCCCGCGTTCTGGATATTCGAGTACCTCGGGCCCATCGTCGAGCTGAGCGGCTACGGGTTGGTCCTGTTTCTGGTGGTCATGGAGCAGGTGCTGAAGGTGCGTTTCATCAATTCCGACTTCCTCTGGGCCTTCCTGCTCGCGTCCCTCGGCTACGGCGTGCTGGTCAACATGTGTGCGGTCCTGGTCGGCGCCTGGCGTTTCCGGTTCGGGCTGGCCGACCGGCTGCAGCGCGGTCTCCTGCCGTTCAGCAGGCGCCGCGACGTACTCGTCCTCCTGCTCTACGCGGTGCTCGAGAACTTCGGCTACCGTCAGCTGACGCTGTACTGGCGGCTCCGCGGCCTCTGGGACGCGTGGCGCGGCAAGACCGGATGGGAGAAATTCGCGCGGGTCGGGTTCCGCGAAGGCGTGGCGCCGGCGCATGGCTGAACCCGCGGGCGTGCCGCGCATCCTGATAGTCGACGATGATCCGACCGTCGCCCGGCTGGCCCTGCATGTCATCCGGTCGCGTGGATTCGGCGACGCTGCCCACGTGCTGACCGCCCGTGAAGGGCTGGAATCGCTGGAGGGGGTCGAGATCGTCCTGCTGGACCACCAGCTGCCCGACGCCAACGGGCTGGAGGTCCTCGAGACCATCCGCGCCCGGCCCAATCCGCCGTCGGTCATCCTTATCACCGGGCACGGCAACGAGTCGTTCGCCGCGAGCGCGCTTCGGCTCGGGGCCGACGATTACCTGGCCAAGGACCCCTCGCTACCCGAAATGCTGCCCCGGGTGATCGAGCGGGTCCGGCGCAACCGCGAGCTTCGGAAGGCGCTCGAAGCGGCCGATCGGGACTTGGTCCACGCCGAGCGTGTGACCGCCATGGGCGAGCTGACGGTCGCCCTCCATCACGCGATCAACAACCCGTTGATGTCGGCGTCGGCCGACCTCGAGCTGCTGCTGGCGGATCCGGCCATGCCCGAAGCGCAGCGGGTCGCCACGCTCGTGGGGATCCAGACGTCGCTGCACCGCATCAGAGACATCGTTCGGCAGATCGGCGACCTGCGCGCGGCCCGAACCAGATCGTACCTGCCCGGCATGCGCATGGTGGACCTCGACGCCCCGCCCGCCACGACGGCCTCGCCACTCCCGCGCGGCACCGCTCTCGTGCACATCGGCGACGAGGATCTGGCCCGGATCACCTCGCTCCTCCTGCGCCACGCCGGTTTTGCGGTGGAGCGCTGCGTTACGTTGCCGGAGTTGCGCGAGCGTGCCGGCCGGCTCGGCGTTGCGCTGGTGCTCGTTCAGGGGGGAAGCGACGCGGCTGGCGCCCACCCGCTGGGCGGGTTCGATCCCCCGGCGATCCGGGGCTATCGCGTCGCCGCGCTGGTGCCCGGCGACGGCGCGGCGGCCAGGGCCGCGGGTGCCGACCGCGCGATAGAGCTGCCCTTCGACCCCGAAGGGTTCGCGACCGACATGGTGCGCCTCGTGGGCTGAGCCTGTCGTGACGGCGCGCACGGCGGAACGCCCCGTTTCGAGCCTATAGCGTCGCATGCTACGTGTCGTCCTGCCGCTGGTGCTGGTGTTCGGCCTCGTCCGTTCCCCTCCCCTCGCTGCACAGGCGCCCCTCACGGGGCGGACCGCGCTCGACATCCTCCGCTCCGAGGCGCGGCGGGCCGCGGAGCTGTTGGATCGGAGGTGGCGTGAGGAGCCCCTCTCGCGAACCGAGGTTTACCACGGCGTCTGGCTTCGCGAGAGCGGTGGCGCCGACTCGGTCGTTTTCGACTTCCTTCCGTTCGCCACGGCTCCCCGCGTCAGAGACGGGGTGGCGATCGCGTTCGACCCCGGCCTCGGCACTCGGATGTGGGCGGGCGCGGCCGAGCCCGATCTGCTCCGGAGCGCGCTGCAGGGCACGGCCGCCCGTGTGGCGCTCTCCGCCTGGCGCGCCTTCTCGCCTGCACCCGGTGCGCCGTTGGCGCCGTCGCAGCCGTGCCCCGACATGCGGCTCCGCTTCGGCGGCGAAATGGTGTACGGATTCGGCACCGATGGGCGGGACGCGCCGCCCGACACCAGGGCGTTCATCATGTACGCCGACTGCGAGCGGGCGCTCGGACGTGACTGGCGACTGGGCGCGGGGCTTCGGGGCTATGCGTGGCGCACGCCCGGACAGCCGGACCGGCAGGATGTGGAGGGGATCGTGCGCCTGGCACGCGTGCCTCGGGGCAACGCCACCCTGGTCTTCCTGGATGTGAGCCTGACGCCCGACTACCAGCGGGCCGTGCTTCACCTGGAACGCGCCTTCGACGTGGACCGCCTCCGCCTCCGCCCCTTCGCGCGCCTTGCCGCCGGCGACGATCTGCCCTTCGGACTGAGTTTCTGGCCCGGGGGCATCGATGGTTTTCCCGGGCTCGCCAGTGGCGAGCGTCGTGGCGACCGCGAGCTCACGCTCGCGCTGGACGCGTCGCACCCCATCGCGGGCCCCCTGTCCTTTCGCGTGCTCGTCGCGGCGGGCCGAACGTCGATGGGCGGGCCGATCCTCGACCGAACGGACTGGCTGGCGGGCGCTCGCGCGGGTGTCGCGCTGATGACCGCCCGGTTCGGGCTGCTGCGGTTCGAATACGGGCGTGCCACCGCCGGATATGGCGCGTTGTTCATCCGGCTCGGCAATCTGTGATGTTCGCATGGGCCGAAACGCCCATGGAGGGCGATTTACGTGAGCGGCCTCACGTCGAGGCCGTGCGACACGATGCGGGCGCCGCGCCCGCCCGACTCCTACGTTGATCGTCATTGTTGGTAGCCAGATTCCTGCAGCCCCTGAGTGCATGACGGAAGTTCAGAAAGTCGCTCGCGTCCGTCCTTCGCCGTCCGCAGTTCCCCGTCACGTCGATGATCGCCGATCGGTGCGTCTGGAGGGCCGGACGTATACGGTTGCGCTCGCGCTGGCCATCACGCTGGGCGTGGCGGTGCGGGCCTATCACGTGCTCTCGCAAGACTTCCCGCTGAACGATGGCGGGTTGTTCTATGCGATGGCTCGCGACCTCCAGGCGGCCCGGTATCACCTGCCGGCGTTTACTTCGTATAACGAGGCGAACATCCCGTTCGGCTACTCGCCGCTTGGCTTCTATCTGGCGGCCGCGCTGGACGACTTGACGCCGCTCAGCCTGATGGCGGCGTTCCGGTGGCTGCCACTCGTCGCCACCTGCCTGACGGTCGGGGCGTTCGCGGCGCTCGCGCGGACGTTGCTCGCCTCCCGGGCGGCCGTCGTCGCCGCGGTGGTCGCGTTCGCGCTCGTGCCCCGGAGCTTCATCTGGATGCTCATGGGCGGCGGCCTCACCCGCTCGCTGGGGATGCTGTTCGCCCTCGTCACCTTGCGGCAGCTCGTCCGCATGTACACCACCCGCAGCTGGCGCCTCGTCCCGAGCGTCTCGATTGCGGCGGGGCTCACGCTGCTCAGCCATCTGGGGACGGCGCCGTTCGTCGCGTTCAGCGGCCTGTTGTTCCTCCTGGCGTACGGTCGAAACCGGCAGGCGGTCCTCATGTCCGTGGTGGCGGGGATCGGGGCGGCCGTGCTGAGCGCGCCCTGGTGGGCGACCGTCATGTCGTACCACGGGGTCGGACCGTTCATCGCGGCGGGGGCGACCGGAGGGTCGATCTTCAGCGCGCTCAACGTCATTGACGTCGTCGATACGCTGGCGCACTTCGGTCTGGGCACCGGCGAGCCGGTGCTGGCGCTGATCGGCATGCTCGGCGCGATCGGCTTCTTCTACGCCATGGCCATGGGCGACTGGGTGATCCCCGCGTGGTGGATCACCATCATCGTCACGGATGCGCGGCAGGGCTCGACCTTCGCCACGATCCCCATCGCCATGCTCGCCGGCGTCGCCCTGGTGCACCTGGTCCTGCCGGTGATCCGCCACCCGGTGGGCGTCACCCTCCGGCGCAACGCGGGCCGGGCGCGCTGGACGCCCGCGGCCATCCTGGGCCTTTTCATCGTGTTCGCCACCCTCTCCGCGCTCACCCGCAATCCGAGAGTCGTGGGCGGGCTTCCCGAGATGGTGGCGCTGTCGCCCGGTGAGCGTTCGGCGATGGCCTGGGTCGACCAGGAAACGCCGGCTTCCGCGAAGATCCTCGTCGTGGCGGGCAGTCCATGGGAGATCGACAAGAACTCCGAGTGGCTGCCGGTGCTCGCCCGCCGGGTCAGCGTCGCGACGGTCCAAGGGTACGAGTGGCGCCCGGTCGGCCAGTTCATCGCCAAGAAGCGCGAGTACATCGACGTGCAGGGGTGCGCGGGGTGGACGACGGCCTGTCTCTCGGACTGGTCACGACGCACGGGGGTCTGGTACACCCACGTGTATCTACCCAAGCCAGCCACCGGTGCGTGCTGTCGAGTGCTCCGGTACGCGCTCGACCGCGACCTCGACTACCGGCTCGTCTACGACGGCCCGGGCGCGGCGATCTACGCCCGTCGGATCCGCCGCGCGCTCGCCATCCGCTGACCCGCATCATGATTGCCCGAGGTGAAGCCGTGAGCATGTCGCCGACGATCGTATCCGTCGTCATTCCCTGCTACAACGAGGAAGGCACGCTGCGCGAGACCCACCGGCGCGTGCGCCAGTCGATCTCCCGCTTCAGCGGGTACGAGTTCGAGATCGTCTACGTGGACGACGGGAGCGCGGATGCGACCCCCGCCCTGCTGCGCGATCTTCAGGCCGACGACCCGCACGTCCGCGTCGTGTACCTCGCCCGCAACTTCGGACACCAGTTCGCGGTCTCCGCCGGCCTGGCCCACGCCACTGGCGACGCGGTGGCCATCATGGACGCCGACCTGCAGGATCCGCCCGAGGTCATCGGCGAGATGCTGGAGCGCTGGCGGCAAGGGTTCGAGGTGGTCTACGGCGTCCGCGTGGACCGCGAGGGTGAGACCCGCTTCAAGCTGTGGACCGCGAGCCTGTTCTACCGGCTCATCAACCGGCTCTCGGACACCAACATTCCGCTCGACACGGGCGACTTCCGGCTCCTCGACCGCAAGGTCGTGGACGCGATCGTGCGCATGCCCGAACGCGATCGCTTCCTCCGCGGCATGGTGAGCTGGGCCGGCTACCGGCAGACGGGCGTCCCCTATCGGCGCGCCGCGCGGTTCGCCGGCGAGACCAAGTATCCCCTGGCCAAGATGGTGCGCTTTGCCCTGGACGGGATCATCTCGTTCTCGGTCAAGCCGCTCCGGCTCTCGACCTTGCTGGGATTCTTGTCGGCGGGCATCGCGCTCGTCGCCATCATCTACGCCCTTGGCATGCGGCTGTTCTCGCAGAGCTGGGTGACCGGCTGGACGGCGCTCATCATCGCCATTCTCTTCCTCGGCGGGATCCAGCTGATCTCGCTCGGCATCATCGGTGAGTACATCGGCCGCCTCTACGGCGAGGCCAAGCGCCGCCCGCTCTACCTGGTGCGCGAGACCTTGGGCTTCGGCCAGGCGCCGCTCTCGATCCCCCGATTCGACGAGCATCCCCGGACCGCCGACCGGCGGAGCTTCCGTGAGCGCCGCCGAGCCGCTCGCGATCAGCGGGCGCAGGATGGGTGGCGCTCGGTGCAGCGCGCATGAGGCGCCGCTGGTGGCGCGCGGCCGCAGGGCTTCTCGTCGCCGCGCTCTTCGTGCTGCTGATCGGGCGCCACGTGGCGTGGGCGGACGTACGGGCGGTGCTCGCCTCCGCCGAGCCCGCGCCGCTTCTGCTCGGGCTCGCCGCGCTCACCGCGGACATGGGGGCTCGAATCGTTCGCTGGTGGTGGATGCTCCGGGCCGCCGATCCCGACCTGCCGCTTGGCGCCTGCGTCCGGCCGTACCTGGGCAGCCTGGCGCTCAACAACACGGTGCCGCTTCGAGCCGGCGACGTCGTCCGGGTCGTCGGCTTCCGGCAGGCGCTGCGGGTGTCGTCCCCGCACGTGCTCGGCACGGTGGTGCTCGAGCGTATCCTGGATCTGCTCGTGCTGCTCGCCATCCTCGCTGTGGGGTTGCTCGGGACATCACAGGCATTCCCGCGGCCCTTCGTGGCGGGTGCGTTCGCGGCCGGTGGGGTCGGGCTCCTCGCGCTGATCACGCTGACGCTCTTTCCGGCCGCCGTGAGCACGCTGCTGGGCCGCCTCGTCGCGCCGCTCGCCCGCGGACGCGCCTGGGGCCCGGGAGCGCTTCGCGCCGTCGATCAGCTGGCGGAGTCGCTCGCGCTGCTCCGCGCCCCGGGCCTGGCGCTCCGGCTCATCGGCGTGAGCGTGCTCGCGTGGGTGCTCGAAGGGGTCGTGTTCGCATCGGTCGCGTGGTCGCTCCACATCTCGGTGCCCCCGCTCGCCTTCTGCTTAACGCTTGGCGCGGCCACCCTGGCCACCCTGTTGCCCAGCTCGCCCGGCTACGTCGGTACCTTCGACTATTTCGGCATGCTCGGTCTCGCCGCCTACGGTGCGGCCCGCGCCGAGGCGGCCGCGTTCGCGCTGCTGGCGCACGTGATGCTGTGGCTGCCGGTCACCCTGGCCGGGTTTGCCGCCTTGCTCCTCACGGGACGTCCGGTCGCCAAGTCGGCGCTCCGGCCGGATGCGGCCTGAGCCGTGACCGGCGACCCGATGCAGCCGCACGTCGTCGTGATCGGGGGTGGCTTCACCGGCCTCGCGGCGGCCTGGGAGCTGGCGGGCCGCGGCGTACGCGTCACGCTGTGCGAGGCCGACCCCGAGCTCGGCGGACTCGCGGGCAGCTTCGAGGTGGGCGGCACGCGGCTGGAAAAATTCTATCATCACTGGTTCACGAACGACCGGCACGTCATCGACCTGGTCCACGAGCTCGACCGCGACGACCAGGTGCTCCACCGGCCGACGCGCACCGGGATGTATTTCGCTCATCGCTTCTTCCGTCTCAGCAAGCCCCAGGACGTGCTGCGGTTCTCGCCGCTCCGGTGGCGCGACCGCCTGCGCCTCGGACTGCTCGCGCTGCGCGCGCGCCGCGTGCGCGATTGGCGCGCGCTCGAGGACCTGACGGCCGAGGAATGGCTGACGCGGCTGGGCGGACCGGAGGTGTTCCGGGTCGTCTGGCAGCCCCTCCTGGAGGGCAAGTTCGGCCCGTTCGCGAGCGAGATCTCGGCGGTCTGGTTCTGGAACAAGCTGAAGCTTCGCGGCGGCAGCCGCGGCCGCGCGGGCGAGGAAGTGCTGGCCTACTACCGCGGCGGCTTCGCGGCGCTGGCCGACGAGCTGGCGAGCGCCATCCAGCGGCGCGGGGGCGTGCTGCGCCTGAACACGCCGGTGCTCGGGCTCGACGTGCGGGACGGCCGAGTGACCGGCGTCGTCACGCCCTCGGGCACGCTCGCGGCCGACGCCGTGATCGCGACGCCCGCGCTCCCGGTGGTCGCCGATCTCGTCGAGCCCCATGTGGAGCCCGAATACGTCCGTCAGCTTCGGCGGATCGAGTACCTGGCCAACCTGTGCGTGGTGCTCGAGCTCGATCGCAGCCTCTCCGAGACCTATTGGCTGAACGTCAACGACCCGGGCTTCCCGTTCGTCGGCGTCATCGAGCACACCAATTTCGAGCCGGCCTCCACCTACGAGGGGCGCCACCTGGTCTACCTGTCCAAGTACCTCCCGGAGAGTCACGAGCTCTACCGAATGGGCGACGAGGAGCTGCTCGAGTTCAGCCTGCAGCACCTTCAGCGCATGTTCCCCGCGCTCGAGCGCTCCTGGATTCTGGGCAGCCATGTCTGGCGGGCGCGCTTCAGCCAGCCGATCGTCGTCCGGCGGTACGGCAGCCTGATTCCCGCGGTGACGACGCCGGTGGAAGGGCTGTACCTGAGCACCATGGCGCAGGTGTACCCCGAGGATCGCGGGACGAACTACGCCATTCGGGAGGGCAGGGAAACGGGTCGGCTCGTGGCGGGGGCGCTGACCGGGAGGCCGGCCGGTGCGGCGGTGCGCTGCGCCACGCAGGCCGAGACGTCGGACACTGACGCGGAACGGGTCGCGGTCGGCACCGACGATTGACGTTCCGACCCCGCCATCCGCGACGGTGTCGGGAAACTGCTTACGCTGAGTTCGGGTTCGCCCCGGAGAGATCCTCCACGCTCGTCGCGGCAGGATCGCCCGCGCCTCGGATGACGGCCGACGCTTCGGCGTTCGCTGCCTTCGCGAACTGATAACCCATCCCCTCGAGCCGGATGATCCGTTGGCGGATCGGTGGATGGGACGCGAGCGCGTCGGCGAACATCCCCTCACGCGACGACAGCAGCCCGGGCGACGGGTCCACGATGCAGAGATGCGCCGCGCCGCGGGTGATCGAGCGCGTGGGGGACCCGGCGGCCTCGAGCTTCGCGAGCGCCGTGGCAAGCGCGAGCGGGTTGCGGGTGAACTGCGCCCCGGTGGCGTCGGCCAGGAACTCCCGTTTCCGGCTCACGGCCATGGCCAGGATCCGCGAGACGATCGGCGCCAGCACCAGCGTCAGGAGCCAGAGCCCGAGCACGATCAGCGCCAGCGGATTGCCGCCGCCCTTCCCCTTTCCGCCTCCAGTCCGCCCGCTCCGTCGGCCGCCTCTTCCCGACCCGCGAAGCATCCGCCCCGAACCGTCCGACATCAGCGCGATCGCACCCACCATCCCCGCCAGCAGCGTCATCAGCCGGACGTCGAGGTTCCGGACGTGGGCCATCTCGTGCGCCACCACACCCTGGAGCTCGTCGCGCGAGAGAGCGTCGAGCAATCCCTCGGTCACCGCGATGCTGGCGCTGGCCGCGTCGCGTCCGGTCGCGAACGCGTTCGGGTCCGCATCCGGGACGATGTACACCCGCGGCTTCGGAACCCCGGACGCGATCGCCATCTCCTCGACGACGTTCACGAGCTGCCGCTCCGCCGCCGTCGCGGGCTCGACGATCTCGCGCGCGCCGGTGGACCAGAGCACCTGTCGCGATCCGAACCGCCACGAATACCAGCAGATGGCGACGGCGGCGAGACTCGTCACGATTCCGATAAGCGGGAACACATGGTGATAGCTGCCGGCCGGCGCGTCGGCCGTGAGCAGGCCGAACGCGAGGTCGCCGCCGAAGCCGACCCAGGCGAAAAACACGATGAAGCCGATCACCAGCCAGGTGCTGCGACGGCGGTTGGATTCCTGCTGGGCGAAGAGGTTGGCATCCTCGCTCACGGCGTCTCGCATAGGCCGATCTGGTCTCCGGGTGTGACCCGCAAGTTAAGGGAGGGTGGGGAGCCCGGCCAGAACGCCTGCTGCGGAGGTCCTGCCCTCCACCGACCGGCGCCGGCCGGCATTGCGTGAAGGCTCCGCGCGATCCAGATTCCGGTTTCCCCGACCCCGGTTGGCCATGTCCGGTTCGCCGATCCGCTCCCTGATTGCCGCGCTCCTGGCGGCGTGCTTCGCGCTGGTGACCACCGCGGGAAGCACGATGCCCGGGTGTCCGGGCCAGGGTGGTGGCGCGACGCCGGGCCAGCATCACGCCCACGGCCATTCGGAGGGTGGTCCCGGCTCGCCCTCGGGCGCGTCCACCTGTGTAGTCCATCTCTGCTGCGCCCAGATGGCGCTGCCGGCGACGGCGGCGACAGGAGGCGAGCACCACCTCGAGTTGCCGCAGGACCCGGGTGCCGCGCCCGCCGTCACTCACCGTGCCGCTCGCGCGCCGCATACGCTCCCCTTCGCGCACGCCCCGCCCGTCCGCCCTTCCTGATGTAGCTCCCGCGGGGCAACCAGCCCGCGCGGTGATCCTGTCTCCTTGCACCACCATCCGGCGCCGCCGCACGATCGGCAGCGCCGTGGAGTGACCGACGATGCGCGCTCGCAGCGCCCTGGTCGTGCTTGCCCTCTGGGCGGGCAGGACCGAGGCACAGTCCACCGACACCACCGCGACGGATTCCGGGCGGGTGACACAGCTGGAAACCATCAACGTGACGGCGGAGCGGCCTCGGGCCACGGCGCCCCCGGTCACGACGATCGAGGTTCCGCCCGAGGAGCTTCGCCGGACGTTCGCGGCCGATGCCTACGACCTGCTTCGCCGGACCGGCGGGATCGAGGTGCACGAGCAGGGTCAGGGGCCGGGGTTCGCCTCCGATGCCGTGATTCGCGGCTTCTCCTCCGATCACTCCTCCGATGTGCTGCTCACGATCGACGGCGTACCCATCAACCTCCCGGTCCACGGGCACGTGGAAGGCTATTCGGACTGGAGCATCCTTTCGCCCGCCGCCGTGAGCTCGCTTCGCGTCATCACCGGGCCGGCCAGTCCGCTGTACGGCGACTTCTCCCTCGCCGGTGTCGTCGAGGTGTTCACCGCCGCGGACGCGGCGGGCACGTCGGGCAGCGTGTCGGGCTCGAGCTTCGGAGATGTGGGCGGGTGGGTGCGAGGCGGCCGGCGCGCGACGGACGGTGGTTTTCTGGCCGCCGGCGATGGCCGCCGGCAGCAGGGCTGGCGGGACAATTCCGCCTACTGGCTGGGGAACGGCTCGCTTCGGGGCTGGCGTCGTGTCGGCAGCGGACGACTCGAGGGCGGCGTGACGTTCTATGGGTCGAGCTGGGACTCGCCGGGCTTCGTGTCGGTGGCGGACTACAACGCGGATCGGCTCGAGCCGGCCATGGATCCGAGCGACGGCGGCTCCGCCTACCGGGGAATCGCTCATGGGCGATTCACCACCGTACTGGGCGAGACCGGGTTCGAAGCGAGCGGGTGGCTGCAGCGGGTCCACAGCAGCGTCTTCCTCACCATTCCCGAGGATGGGGCGCTCGACCAGAGCGACGAAGAGGACCGTCGGACCGCCGTGGGAGGGCGTGTCCAGGTGAGTCGGCCGGTGGGCGCCGGCGACGTCAGCGCCGGCCTGGATGGGCGTGCCGACTTCGACGTGTACGACCTGTTCGCCACCGAAAACCGCGCGAGACTGTCCCCGACCCGAAGCTACGATGCGCGCTACGCCGGCGGCGGCGCCTTCGTCCGATGGCGCACGCTCGTGGGCACACACGTCTCCCTGGACCTCGGCGCCCGGGCCGATGGCATCCATTACCGCACGCTCGATCGCGTGACGGGCAGCGGGCCGCGCCGCGCGAGCGACCTCATCGTGAGCCCCAAACTCGGCGCGCGCTACTTGACCGTCGGCGGCTGGTCGCTTCTCGCGTCGTTGAGCCAGGGATTTCGCGGCGCGCCGGGCGTCATCGCCGACCCCTCGCTCGACCCGGTGCGCGGCTGGAGCAAGGAAGTCGGCGCGCGGTATGACGGCGCCCGGGTCACGGCTCAGGTGGCGCTCTTTCGCCTCGACGTTTCGCACGAGCGTATTCAGGATCCGGTCACGCGCGAGGTGTTGGCGACCGGCAAGAGCGTCCGCCAGGGCATCAACCTGGACGGCGAGGCCCGCCTCGGGTCGGTCTTCACGGTGTTCCTGGACGGGACGATCAATGACGCGAGGGTGAAAGGCACTCGCGCGGTCGGAGCGACGCCAGCGGTGACTCTCCCCGACCTCGGGACCGCTGGGCACTCGGTCGTGCGACCCAGCTTCCACATCGAGCCGCTCGAGCCGGGGGACCCCGTTCCGAACGTGGCGCGCTGGCTCGGCCGCCTCGGCGTTTCTGCCGCGCTGTCCCCGGCGTTCACGACGCGCGCCATGCTCCGGGCCTCGGGCTCCTACACGCCGATCGGCGAGCCCGGCGTCGAGACCCAGGCGTACGCCGTCGTGGATCTCGGCACCTCGGTCGAACTGCGCCCGCTCGGCGCGGTGCTCGATCTCGAGCTGCAGAACGCGCTCGACGGTAAGTACCCGGAAATCCGTGCTTCGGGCTTTCTCAACCCCGGCGCGCCGCGAACCCTTCGCGCCGCGCTCCGCTTCTCCGAGCGCCCCTGAGTCCGGGCGTCGGCATCACTCCACTCCACGAGGAATTCCATGACGAACCTTCGACGTCCCCTGCTCCGTTTCATGGCCTGCGCGGCCTTCACACTCGCCTCCGCGTGCGGCAGCGACGAAACCGTGGGGGGGGAAGATCACACCCCGGTCTCCTACACCGTCCTCGTGAATGGCGTCGAGAGCTCGTCGGTTCTCACGCTGACCGAAGGTCAGCTGGTGCGCGTGCAGTTCAAGTTCTTCAACGCGGCGGATGAGGATCTCGACGACGTCGAATCCAGTCATTTCGGGGGCATGGCGTTCGCGCCCACATCGCTCGGCACCATCGTTCGTGTGGCCGACCACAACTTCCAGTTCGATGTCACGGGAGGCACTCCCGGCACGGGGACCGCGGAGGTGAGCTACGGACACGACGAGGCGGCGGACGAAACGACTCTGTCCCCGCTCACGGTCACGGTGCTCGCCGCGCCGTAACGGCCGACAAAACGAAAGCCCCCGGCGCGATCACCGGGGGCTCGTGCGGGCCGTCCGGCGCCGCGGTCACGCCCTCAGCTCGCAGGCTTCGTCGGCGACAGGTCCACCACCGGCGCCACCCGCTCGCCCGCATCGTCGATCTCCCACAGCTCCGCCGGCGCCGCCTGCGCCAGCCCCGCCACGAGCAGGGTCGGGAACTGCTGTTGCTTCGTGTTGTACTGCGTGGCCATGTCGTTGTAGTGCTGCCGCGCGAACCCGATCTTGTTTTCCGTGCTCGTCAGCTCTTCCTGCAGCTGCGCCACGTTCCCCGTGGCCTTCAGATCGGGATACGCTTCGGTCAGCGCGAAGAGCCGCCCGAGTGCCTGCGTGAGCTCGCCTTCGGCACGGGCCGTCTGCTGCACGCCGGTGGCATGTACCGCCCGGTTGCGGGCGGAGATCACGGCCTCGAGCGTGGAGCGCTCGAAGTCCATGGCGCCCTTGACCGTGTTGACGAGGTTGGGAATCAGGTCGTGCCGGCGCTTGAGCTGGACATCGATCTGCTTCCACGCGTTGGCCACCATGTTCTTGAGGCCGATGAGCGAGTTGTAGGCGCTGATGACCCAGAGCACGAGGAGGACGACGACGGCGAGGAGTATGATCGCGGCCATGAGCGGTCCTGTCCGAGGAAGTTAGGGCGCCACCAGTCCGGCGAGCGCCTGACGCAGCGCGTCCGCGATGGCGGTGACGTCGCCGTTGAGACGGATGACCGGGTGCTGCTCGTCGATCAGCACCTCGATGCCTGGCGTCACGGCGATGCGCCGGCAGGCGGTCCCGACGCCGGTGGCGCCTTCGACGGGCGCGAGCCACCCGAGCACGGCTCGGCCGACACGCCCGCGCCCGGTGCCGGGCGCCTGGAGCAACGCAAGCCGCTCGGGAAGCGGCAGCGCCGGACCGAGCACGCCGGCTACGCGCCGCTCGATAATGTCGCCGGTCAGACCGCCCAGCTCGCGGGTCATGGTCTCTAGCGTCGCGCCCTCCATCTGGCGCAGCTTGATGGCCAAGACCTGCAGCAGGTGGCGGTACGAGTAGACCGCGGCCGTTCCCCGGCCGTCCGGTGGGCTCACCAGGCCGCGCGCCACGTAGAAACGGATCGTGCGCTCGCTTGGACGCGCCCGCGCGGCGGCGTTGACCGGCACCACGCCGGACGCGTCGAGGACGCCCGCGGCCAGCGCGGCCAGATCCCGCAGTCCCCATGGCGCGAGCGCGCGGTACTCTCGCAACGTGGCGAGCGGATCGGGCGGTGCCGCGGCCAGACCGGCGGTCATGCCGGACCGTTCCCGGCGCGCTTGCCCTCGACGGACGCGCTTCGGAGCGCGGCAAGAACGGTATCGCGGAGCGCATCGAGCGTGAACGGCTTGAGCAGCAGCGGGCAGCGGCGCAGCTCCTCGGGCCAGTGCTCCGTTTCCGCGTAGGTGTCGCCGGTCATGAGGACGATGCGGTCCACCAGACGGGGCCAGCGGTGCATCAGGGCGACGAAGAACGTGTCGCCCGACATCTGAGGGAGGTGGAGATCGAGCAGCACGAGATCGACGTCCGTCTCATGCAGCGCCTGATACGCCAGGTGCGCGTCGCCGGCGGTCACGACATCGCAGCCGATCGCCCGCAGCGCGCGCTCGAGGGTGCGGCGGAGCGACGGCTCGTCGTCGACGATCAGGACCCGGGGAGTCACGACGCGGCGGCTCGACGGGCGGGCGTGAAGTAGCGGCTGGTGACGGTGGCCAGGGCATCCTCCGTCGAGAGCGAGACGCGCAGCTCGCCCGCCGTGAGACCGAAGACCGCACGCAGGTGCATCTGCAGCGTCTTGGTCTTGCTGTACCCCAGCTTCAGCGCCACATCCTCCACCGTGTATCCGGGGTCGGTCAGCAGGCGGTGCGCGTAGAGCAGTCGCGTCAGCACCATCACCACGCGGGGGGACGGCAGCCCCACCTTCGTGAACCACCGTTCGCAGGTTCGGCGCGTGAGCCGGGCGCGCTCGGCCAGGGCGGTGACCGTCGGTCCCTCGCCGGGCGCGTGCAGCATGCCCTCGAGCGCCAGCCGAAGTGTGGGTGGCAGGTCGCGCAGGATGTCACCGAGCCCCTGGATCACCTGCTGCGACGCGCTCTGCTCGAGCTCGGCGAGCAGCGCGCTTCGCATCGGGCCTGGCGCGTCCTCGAAGCGATGCACGATCACACGGCGAATCCCGGTACGCCCCAGCTCCAGCAGGACCCCGGCCGTGGCCGGTGCCAGTTCCGTATAAACCAGCAGAGGGAGAGAGGGGAAGAATTGCCGCAGCCGGCCGATGCCATGCGTTTTCGGCGTCGTCGTTCCGAGCAGGGGATCCACGACCGCCATCTGGACCGGCTTCGCCCGGATGGCCTCTACGGCCTCCGGCCACGTGCTGACCGCTTCCCAGACGAACCGGTCTGGATCGAGAGAGCGAAGCCGGAACAGGCGCTCGGCAGGCACGGCCGCGAGAAGCAGATGTCGCAAAACGGCCCCTATTTGTCGCAAAAAAGGCCTAAAACGATGATCCGGCCCCTCGCAGATTAGCGCTACCCCCGACCTATTTACGCGCGCCGAAAGGGAATCCCATGTCCCGCATAACCACCAAGTGGCTCGTCCTCGCCTCGCTCACGCTGGCCGCGCTCACTTCCTCCGCCTGCACGCGTAGCGATGCCACAGGGCCGTCGGACCAGGTCGCGCCGGCATTCGAGAACCAGGGTGGTAACAACTAGTCTAGCTGGCCGCCGCTGCGTATTCGCGAAGCCCGACCGCCACTGCCTGAACCGCCGGTGACGCACCGACTTCCGGCAACGTGGCGAGCTCGGGCTCCGGCGCCTCGCATCCGCGGAGATTCGCGAGGATCGTTTCGAAACGGAAGTACCACGCGTTGAGCCGGTGGGTTTCCGCGAGCTCCATACCGGTGGTCAGGCACTGACGCGCCCGACCGCTCTGGCCGAACCGCGCCAATCCGACGCCAGCCTTGTAGTGCAGGTCCGCCAGCATGCTGGGCGGCATCCGGTCCTTCACCTGCTCCGCCTCCGCACGCCGTCGCTCGAAGGCCATCCGGTTGCCCGCCGCGGACTCGAGCTCCATCAATTCCAGCACGGCGTTGGTGCGGACGAGGAAGCTCGTCCGGGCGCCGACCACGATCTCGAAGGCCACCCGCGCGCCGTCGGTGGCACCGAGCTCCTTGAGACCCACGCCCAAATCACCCAGCACCCGCATGCGCTGGAGCGCATCCTCGGTGAGCTGGAACGCCTCGTAGTTGGCCTGGATAGCCTCCACCTGCCGACCCTCGAGCGCGCAGATGGCGCCCAGATCCATCAGCGCGATGGCCTGGACGTCTCGCAACTCCGCGGCGCGTGCGGCCTCGATGACCACTTCGACCGTGGCGCGCGCGAGCGGAAGGTTGCCCTGACCACGCAGCACCGCGCCGCGGCCCAGGCGGGCACGGAGGGCCAGCACACGATCGCCCGCGCGATCGGCGGCGGATTCGGCGGACAAGTAGCAGCTGCTGGCATCGTTCCAGCGCGCCAGGAGCCGGTTGAGGCGGCCGGCGAACAGTGCGGACGAGGCGAAGTCCAGCACCGGCACGTCGGTCCCGTGCGTCCGGACCGCGAGCGCCAACACTTCCAATCCCTCCTCGAGCCGGCCCTCATGCTCGAGGAAGTACGCGTACGCCATCAGGCTGAGGCGGAGGCTGGCGAGCGGCTGCATGCCTGACGGGATCGCATCGGCGATGCCGTGGAGATGCGCGCTTTCGGGAGAATCCGCGGGCAGTTCGCGCAGGTGGCGGCGGACGGCGTCCAGCTGCCACTGCAGTCCTTCCTGCCCCGCCGGCTCCGCTTCCCGATGCAACAGGCGGCCGACCAGGCGGGATACCAGGTACGCACCCAGCGCGAGGCGCGCCGAGACATCACGCTCACGCTCGTGTTCGCTGCGAGCCCGCTCCAGGAATGGCGCGTGCGTCAGAACATCCGCCGAAGACTGGGCCTCACCGAACAGCTGCTGCGGCGTGAACAGGGCCGATCCTCGCGTTGGGAGTGGTCAGGGTAGAAGCTAGTATCGCCCGCAGGAGGTCCGGGGGCAAGGGTGCGCAAGTTTCGGCAGGGCATCGCAGAAATTGGATGCCGGTCGGCCCGCTCCCAGGCCATATCGTGCCACCCATGAGACGCGGCGCCACTCTTCCCGAACTGGCCATCGCCCTGCTCGTCATGGGGCTGATGCTAGGTATTGCATTGCCACGGATTCAGGGTTTGACCGACAGTCTCGCTGTCGACCAGGCGGCGCATGAAATCGCCGCGGCGCACCGACGCGCCCGGATGAGCGCCATCCTTCGAAGCCACGTCCTCGAGCTCACCATCGACGCGGACAGTCTGATTCTCTCTGAGCGCGGCGACACGACTCATATCTGGCGCGGCGCCGGCCCGTCCGCCAGCCGAGTCGCGCTTGCGGGGCCCCGGCGCACCCTGATCTTCTCACCGGTCGGCATCACGATGGGGCTGTCGAACGCATCGTATCGGCTGACTCGCGGCGCGGCGTCCCGCACGGTCATCGTGTCGCGTCTCGGTCGCGTCCGCATCGTGCCATGAGCCTGTCTACGGCTGAGGGGAGAACGTCACGTCCACGTGCACCTCGATGTGCTCATCCATCTTGAGCATGCCGAGCATCTTGCTCAGCCCGCCGATCTTGTAGTCGGTCAGAACCAAGGGAAAATCGGTCCGCACCCGCACGCCCTTGTCCTCACGGTGGACGAACCCGGGCAACGACACATCCTTGGTCACGCCATGGATGACCAGCGCGCCGCGCAGCGTCACCGGTATGCTGTCGGGTGTACCCGCCTCCGCGGTCACCCCCTGAAGATCGAAGCGCAGGTTCGGGTACTTGTCCGACTCCATTGACTTGTTGAGGTCACGGTCGCGCTTTCCATTGCCGGTCACGAGCGTCGTGACCGGCGCCTCCACCCACCCGCGAACCGCGCCGAGGCTGTCACCGCCGGTCATCTCGCCGGTGAGCGAGGTGGTCGTCCCGACGAAATCGCCCGCCGTGGCGTGGCCGTCGAATGCGAGCGTCCCCGACGTCACCCGCCCGGCTGGTACCGGCGCCTCCTGCGCGCGGACCGGGGCGGGCGCCCCGGTCAGCACGCCGACCAGCAGCGCCGTCGCCAGTCCGTACTTCCGCACCTTGTGCAGCAGCGTCGATCGCGAGATGCCGAGCAGGTGCGCGGCTTGTCGCTTGTTGCCGCCGGTGTGGCGAAGCATCGCGGCAATGTGCCGCCGCTCCGCGTCCATGAGCGATTCCGGGGTTCCTGGCTCGCTCGGGGTCAGGGCTTCACGCAACCGCACGACATCGAGCTCGGGGAGCCCGAGATCCAGGAGCAGCGCATCGAATCCCGGCAGCCCGATGACCGCCGCGGCGGCGGGCGCGTCCGGGGCAGCCACCGCGTGGTGCCCCCCGGAGCGCAGCACGCCAAGGAGCGAGTCGCGTCGCGCCGGGTCTCTCTGGAGGACGAGCAGGTGCATCGGGGTCATGGTTTGAACCTACAGCGTATTCCGGAAGCCAGACAGTCGGATGCCTCGTGATAGACCATACGCCGCCACTCTCCTATCTTCTGCCGAACCCAACCGTCGAGCGCGGCATGCCGGCACCAACCGATCTCAAGCTGCTGGCCGTGGGCGAGCGCGTGCAGGACCCGCTGCTAGTCGTCGAGGTCGAGCACCGCGAATCCGCCAGGGGTCTCTTCACGATCCTCACACTCGGCAACTGCCATGGCCGGCTGCCTACGGCGCCGTTCTGGGCGGAGGACCAGCCGCGCATCGCCGGCATCGAGCGTGGCGCGGTCACGCAGGTCATCGCCGAGGTCGGGCAGTACAACGGCAAGCGTCAGCTCAAGGTCAGCTCCATCCGCGTGCTCCCGCGCGGCACCGTGGATTGGCGGCAGCTGCTTCCCTGCGTGAGCGACGTCGCGCCGTACTGGGACAGGCTCGACCGCTGGCGCGGTGAGATTCGCGGTCCGCGGCTCCGGCGCACCCTCGACCTGTTCTATGCCGATGCCGAATTTCGCGGCCGGTACGAGGCGTGTCCCGCCAGCACCTCGGGGCATCACGCCGAGCTCGGCGGGCTGCTCAGGCACACCTGCGAGGTGGCCGCCATCGGCCGCGCCATCGCGAAGGTCTGCCGGGCGGACGGCGAGCTGGTCCTGGCCGGTGCCCTGCTGCATGACATCGGCAAGCTCGACGCGTATCGCTGGGAGGGCGCATTCGAGTCGAGCGAGTCGGGCGTGCTCCTCGGCCACGTGACGCTCGGCATCCTCATGCTGGACCGCCGCGTCGCCGCCGCGAAGCCGCCGCCCTGCACCGACCAGGAGCTCACCATCCTGCATCACCTCATCGCCTCGCACCATGGCAAGCTGGAATTCGGCGCCGCCGTGCCGCCGATGACGCTGGAGGCTGAGGTGCTCCACTTCGCCGACAACGCGAGCGCCAAGACCGCGAGCATGTCGGACGCGCTGACGGACGCCGACAACTTCGCCGGCGAGGCGCTCGTCAGTGCAAAATCGCTCTGGCAGCTGGACCGGCGGCGCGCATTTCGGGGCAAGAGTGACTGGGGCGCGAACGGCGCGGGCTAGAAAAACGGAACGGCCGCCTAGTCGTGGCTAGACGGCCGTCCCACGTATGGACTATCCCGAAGTCGGAGCATCACTGCTGCCGTTCTTCTTCCGCCTGCCACCGGTTGGCTGATACGCCGCTCGGGAGGGCAAGGTGGAGCTTCGGTTTCGATCCCCAGACCGGGATGGCCATCCCATTCTGGTTCGTCCATTCGAGCGCTGCGAGTCAGATCGGGTCGCGGACCGACCGTTCGCACTGCACTCCGAGGCGCAAGATCGGAGTGGATGAAGCACGCGACTGGCTTCAACTGTTCAAGCCGGGGTGATCACCAGGATCGACGAGTGCCTGAGCCCTTGGTTGCGTCGGCGCTCTCCCCCAATATCCCGCTCGAACCCGCTTGGTCGGCCGCCACTGTGACTCGGGGTCTCAGCACGTGTCCAGCCTAGCGCGTGACAATAAGATAGGCACCAGCGACAATCTCGCAAGTGCCTGATTTTATTCGGGTTACGTCGTCTTCACTTGCCCGAGATGTGGATAGGTAAATCACATCGGGTGCTCACCCTACGGGCATCCGTCCACAGAATGTGGAGATGTGAATCCACAGTCACCTCCCCCAACGAGCCCCCTTCCCCTCTCAGGACTCGAGTCCCACCTCGACGTATCGGTAGGTGGGTTCGGGCTCCTGGGATGCGAACAGGCAACCGGCGGAGCTGGCCGCGAACCACCCGGCCACCAGCGGGCGCGGAACGTCCAGCTCCTGAATGATCGGACCGAGCCATCGCCGAAGATGTCGCAGCTCGGGCGCCCGGCGCCCGAGAAGCGCCAGTAGCGCCCCCGCCCCCGCGGTGGCGCGTAGAAAATGCGCCAAGCCGTGCGCGCGCTGGGTGAACTCCACCGCTTTCACCCCGGGCTCGTCGAAGAGCACGGCACCTTCGAACACATCCATCGGCGGCGCGTCGAGCCGAGGCCCCAGGTAGATGAAGCGGCGTCCGTCCGGTCCCTTGCGCTCGACCACGGCAGCCGCCGTCTCGCTCGTGAGCCGGGCGGCATGCAGCAGGTCGTCGTCGAGCAGGATGCCGACCGCACCCGTCCACTCGAGCGCCGCGAGCGCGGTCTCGACCGGGCAGCCGAGCGCATCGTCGAACGCCAGCAGACGCGGCGCCTCGCCAGCGCGGAGCACGAAGTGCGAGAGGCCCTCTGCACGGTCGGTGAAGGTGCGGACGACCAGCGATTGCGGTGAGGACATGCGTGAAATCTAAGGCCAAGAGCCGCAGGGCGTCAGAGCCGCGCCCCGCGCAGCGGGACCTGCGCCGTGGCCGATTGGCCCCGCAGCGGATCGCGGGGTACTTTGGGGGCGGGGCACCCGAGCTCCCGGAGACTCGCATGCACGTAGAGTGGACGACGTACAGCTCTCCCGTCGGCGCGCTGACGCTGGTCGAGTGCGAAGCCGGCCCGCTCGTCGTGGAGTTTCCGCACCGCGCCACCACGGTGAAGTGGGCGGTGCGGCTGCGTTCCGCCGTCCCCGAGCTGCACATCGCCCAGGGCCCGTGCCGCGTCACCTCCAGCTGGCTCGATGAATATTTCTCCGGCTCGCCGCGGCCGTTTCCCTATCCCGACCACCTCAGACGCTGGTTCGAACTTTCCCCCGCGCAAATTTCGGTGTTCAAGACGCTTCGAAAGATTCCCGTTGGCGAAATCCGCTCCTACGACGACGTCGCCCGCGCGACACGCCTCCACCCCCGACAGATCGGGTGGCTGGTGGCGGCCAACCATCTCGCCATTCTCATCCCGTGTCACCGTGTCGTAGGCAAGGACGGCGCCCTCGTCGGGTACGGCGGCGGCCTTGCTCGGAAGCGCTGGCTGCTCGACCATGAGCTTCGGACGGCAGGGGTGGTGTTGCGTTAGTCGATATTGACAAAACCCAGACCGCACATGACCTTGGTTTATGCTCCGCGAAGTCCATCCCTTGCATTACTGAGCTGATCGCCGGCCGTCCGGACCCTGTGTCCGGCCGGCTTTTTCTTTGGGGCGTTTTCGCCCGGCCATGCAGGCTGGGTGGTTTCCCCGGGGCCTTCGGGCTCCCTTTCAAGAGGTTGCAACAATGGCGAAGGGCACGGTCAAGTGGTTCAATGATGCAAAGGGGTTCGGCTTCATCGCGCAGGACGGTGGCAAGGACGTGTTTGTGCATCACACCGCCATCATTGCGGAAGGATTCCGATCGCTCTCCGAGGGAGACAGCGTGGAATTCGAGGTCGTCGAAGGCCCGAAAGGCCTTCAGGCCTCCAACGTCCGCAAGGTCTGACATCCCGGCGCTTCGCGCCTTCCCGTACCGTCGCAGAGAACAACAACTCCCGGCCCCCGCCGTCTGGCGGGGGTCTTGGGGTCCCCGTCGTCGAGGATCAACGACTTCATGACGCCACTCGCTCTCGCGCTCGCCGTCGTGCTCGCCACGACGACATCGCCGGCCGTCGGCCAGCCCGCGCCATCTGACTCCGCGCCGCTGGAGTTTCATGGCTTTCGCGCCGGCGCGCACCTTCAGGAATTGCAGACCCTCCTCCGGCGCCACGGGGGTGGCGCCCTTCGATGCGACCGCGCCAAGGCCGACCGGCGCGTCGCCGAGTGCCGTGCGGTGGTCAACGCGCCCGAGCTCGGCGGGGCGGTGGAACTGTGGGTCTCCGCGGTGGACAGTGTCGCGGGGGTCATCACACTCTCGGGCGGGGTCGGGGCCGATCAGCTGGACCGCTGGCGGCAGACCATCGAGCGGCGCTATGGTCGGGTGGACGCCACGGTGCAAGGCTCGCAATGGATGATGCAGTGGGTACGCCGTGGGCGAATGCTGCGGCTGACGTGGCGCGCCGAGCGCGGCGAAAAAGTCGCATCCGTCAGTCTCGTGGATGGCCGTGTTCTCGATGGCTGGGGTGCGGGCCGAGCGCGCTAGCGCTCGGCAACCTTAGTCCGCCAGGCGTACGAGAAAGCTTCCCTCCGTTTCTTCCAGCACGAAATCCTTGACGATTGCACCCTGCTCCCGAAGCCCACGGAGCAGGGTCCGCACCCGAGTGCGAACCGGCGCGCCGCCCCCGAGGCGTCCGCGCCCGGTGATCAGCCTGACCACCGCGCCCGGCCGTGCCCGAGCCTGAGCTCGCAGGAAGCGATCCGCGTTCGCCGCGGCTTCGAGCACTGTCTGGCCGTGGAGGTCGAACGTGGCGGCAGCAGACCGGTCGGTCCAGTCGAGCATCGCCGCTCCTGTAACGGTGAGTACGTAATTTGCACCCTCGCCCATCCAGCCGGTCGGGGGATCGCCGGAACGCTTCGATAAACCCATCATGTTCAGCCGTTTACGGCACATCCAACGACCGCGGGAGTGGGCCTTGGCATTGTCCGAACGTGTGAGGCTATTTGCGCCCCGACTCGGCGCGCTGCTCCTGGCCGCGTCGCTGCTGACCAGCTGCGACCGCCGCGCCGGCGACGTCGTCAGGATCGGTGTGGCGGGGTCGTTCAGCGACCCCATCGGTCTTCCGATGCGACAGGCTGCCGAGCTCGCCGCCGAGGAGATCAACGCCACCGGCGGCGTCAACGGGAAACGGCTGGAGCTGGTGCTCCGCGACGATTACAGCGATCCCGACTCGGCCGTCTTCGTCGCCGGCGACCTCTATCACTCCGATGTCTCCGCGGTGGTCGGCCACCTGTTCTCCGGAATGACGCTCGCCGCCGCGCCCGTCTACAACGGCGGCGACGATCCTGTCGCGGCGATCAGTCCCTCCTCGTCCTCGCCTGAAGTATCCGATGCCGGAGACTACACCTTCCGCATCTGCCCCAGCGACCTCGCACACGGCACCGCGCTCGCGCACTGGGTTCGCGATCGTCTGCACTTCAATCGCGGCGTCGTGCTCTACCTCAACGATGAATATGGTCGGGGAATCCGGCAGACGTTCGTCGCCGAATACCTGCGCCTGGGCGGAGTGCTTCAGGCGGTCTATCCGTACCTCGGCGAGCGGCCCGATGTGGCCGCCTATCTCGACCGCATGGCCAAGGGCGAGCCGCCCGAGTTCATCGTCGTCGCGGGTAATCGCGGAGAAGCCGAGGAAGTCATTCGCCAGGCGCGCAGGCGCGGGCTCACGACTCCCGTGCTCGGTGGCGACGGACTCGAAGGTATTCAGGAAGCGGGCGCATTGGCCGAGGGTGTCTACCTCTCGTCGCCCTACTTTCCGTCGATCCCGAGCACGATGAACCGGCGCTTCGTGCAGGCATTTCGCCGCAAGTATCCGAGCGCGGGTATGCCGAACCAGCCCGCGGCGGGTGCCTACGATGCCGTGTACCTGCTGCGCGACGTGATCGCCAAGGTGGGCTCCAGCCGGGCCTCGGTGCGCCGCGCGCTCGCCGGCGTGGGGTCGGTGACGCCGCCGTTCGACGGCGTCACCGGCACGGTCGCCTTCGACGGCAAGGGCGACGTGCCGAACCAGAACGTGTACATCGGGCTGGTTCGCCACGGTGCGGTCGAGGTGATGAACGGTGTCGACGCGCCGGTGGGCACGGAATGAGCTTTCTACGAAGCCTCCGCCACCGTGTCATCGCGGGCATGGTGCTGCTGATCGCGCTGGTGTTCGGTATCGCGCTGCTCGGGGTCAACTCGATCCGGGCGCTGGACCGATCGGTGAACCAGGAGCTGTCGCTGTTGCTGGAGAGCACCGATCTCGGGAACGGCCTGGTCTCGTCGGTGGCCTCCGAGATCCGGTCCGCCGAGCAGTACATGGTCCGCCCCGACGCCCGGCTTCGGACGCTGACCGTCGAGGATGGTGACTCGGCGTACGCTTACCAGCGCCGCTATCGATCGCTCGCCTCGCTGTCGACGGCCGATCGCTACATCGTCAACAAGATCGCCGCCAATCAGGCGGAAATCGAAGTGGCCTACGGCATGGCGCACGCCCTCCACGATCTCGGCCGTACCGACGAAGCGCGCCGCATGGCGGATCGCGCGCGCGCGCCCTCGGATACGCTGCTCGGCGACGTGCGCGCCCTGGGGCTGGCGCAGACCACCCGGTCGATGGCGCGCGCGACGGATCTCCAGCGCCAGGCGGCGAACCGCCGCAGCGTGCTCTGGGGACTTTTTCTCACCTCGCTCGTCATCGGCGCGCTTACGTCCTTCTGGACCGTCCGCTCGGTCGACCGGCCGCTCAGCCAGCTCATCGGCGCGGCGGAGCGCTTCGGCGCGGGCGATCTGCGCCCCATTCAGCTCGGTGGCGGGATGCCCACCGAGATCGAGCAGCTCGCCCGCGCCATGGACGACATGGGAGGGCGGCTGCGCGGCGTCGTGGTGTCGGTGGTCGGCGAGGCGAGTCAGATCGGGAACAGCGCGAGCGATTTCTCCGCCATGAGCGAAGAGCTGGCCGCCAGCAGCGGCGAGATCTCGACCGCGATGGTCAAGATCGCCGCGAGCGCGGAGCAACAGGTCAGCGGGATGGAGAAAGCGGACGGATTGCTCGTCAGTCTGCGCGAGATCGCGGACGCGAACGCGCACGCCTCGGCGCGCGTGGCGGAGCTGGGAGATCGGATCCAGGAGCTCGCCGCCCGTCACCGCGCCGACGTGGCGGCAGCCGGGCAGTCGCTGCTCGACGTGCGCGAAGTCGTCCGTACCTCGGCGGGACAGGTGCAGGACCTGGCTCGCTTCTCCGAACCGATCACCGCCTTCATCGACCTCATCAAGCAGATTTCGTCACAGACCAACCTGCTGGCGCTCAACGCCGCCATCGAGGCCGCGCGCGCCGGCGAGCATGGCCGGGGCTTCGCGGTCGTCGCCGAGGAAGTCCGCCGGCTGGCGGACTCGAGCGCCACCGCCGCCGAGGACGTGGCGAAGACGGTGCGACACATCCGGAATCAGGTGCAGCAGGTCGTCGCGACGATGGAGGTCGGCTCGACGAAGGTGCATGGGATCGAGGGCGTCGCGGTGGCCGCGGCACGCGCGCTCGAGGAAATCTCCCGGGCGGTCGGCGAGGTGCATGACGCCGCCGAAGCCGTGGCGCGGGAAGTCGCGGCGAATCAGGCCATCGTGGAGCAGCTGGAGCAACGGACTCGGGAAGTCAGCCAATCGGCGGGAGAGCACGCGGCGTCGAGCGAGCAGGTGACCGCCGCCGCGGAGGAGCAGACTGCCAGCACTGAGGAAATGGCCGCGGCCGCCGGCAACCTGCTTCAAGGCGCGACGCGGCTCACCACGTTGATGCAGGAGTTCAAGACCTAGCGAAGCCGCTCTACCGCTTCTTCGGTCCTTTGGCTGCTTTCTTCACGACTTTCTTGACCGCCTTCACCGCTTTCACGGTCTTGCCCTTGGCGCGGGCCTTGGCCTTCAACGCCCGCTCTCGATCGGCCGCCTTGTCCGCACGACGCTGTTCCGCGGCATGCACTTCGGCCATCAGCCGATCGCCTTCCTCCTGCCCGAGTAGGCCGCGGCGAGTGGCATAGCGTATCATCTCCTCGGCATCCTGAACGTGGAACTCGGCCAGGCGTGCCCCAGCCCGGATGATGTTGCCGAGGGCATCGGCGACGGGGCTGCGCAGCACGTTGGCGATGCCGGGGAGTGTTTCGAGCAACGTCGAAATCTGTGATCCACCGAGTTCGGACACCACGAATCCTCCTCCGCCTGCTAGGTCCCACGGCGCGTTGAGAGTGCGCCGGCCATGTGACCGAATTCTCGCACCACCGTTTCCAATAAGCTAGTAGTAGCAAGAACTACGACATATTGATTTGTGATATTGCAACGATGAGCCCCGCCGATTTCCCGGCGGGGCGCACCCATAACATCCTAACTCTACGGGACATAGCTACTTGATGACGAGCTCTCCCCGCATGTCGTAAGCTCGGTGGGGGAGGCAGTAAAATGCGTAAGTGCCCGGCGGGATCTGAGGCACCACCAATCGATAGTCGCGACCGCTGGCCGTAAGCAGGGGGCTGCTCAAATCCCCAGACCGGCCCACGAGCGCCGAATTGATCGCGCCCCGGACCCCGGGAGAAAGCCCGGCACCCTCGAAAACGATGCTATGCGGAGCCCCGCTAACCGCCCGGAAGACGACCACATCATTCGGCTGGACGCTCACCGAGACTGGATCGAATCTGAATTCATCCTTTGCCGGGTTCGCGATCACCCGGACCACGTGCGTGGCCTGAGCGGACGCGGCAGTCGCGGCAAGCGATAGCAGTGACGATAGCGCTCCCAACCTGAGTAGCCGACGCAACATATGTGAGCCCCTCCCGCGGGCCGCCCCCGCGAACCTTTGCGCACGCGGACGGCATCCGGTAAATTAGTAGGCAAGGTGGGGTAGCCACTTCCGTGCCACCAGACCCCGCCGGAAGGGCAGGCCGTGGGACGTCGGGGCATCAAGGAATTTCGGGCTCCTGAAGCACTGATTCTGATCGCCGCAGATCGGGACCAGAAACCGCTGGTGTGTCCCTCCTGCAATGCCAATCAGGTCGAGCGCACTCCTGCCAGATCTTCCAGCGAAGATGCCCAAGGTGGGAGGGTCACGCTGCACTGCGCCGCCTGTGGTCGTACCGCCGCCTACATCCCCCGTATGCTCAACCGCTCCTCCATGCCCGAAGCGCCCTGGCACATTTGAGCCGTGGCACCGGTTGCTGCGGTTGCCGAGCTACTTCGGTTGGGTGAAAATCCGCCCCCAGCGCACCGCCGTCAGAAACGGAAGTGATTTCCAGCTGTTCTGATCGTAGCTGAAGTAGACCACCAACGGACGTCCGCGCACGTTCGTCCTCGGTAAAAATCCCCAGTAGCGCCCGTCGTACGAGCTGTCCCGATTGTCGCCCATCATGAAGAATGAGTCGCTCGGCACCACGATGGGTCCCCAATCCTGGAGATCGGGCTGATACGCGGCGGTATCCCGCTGCACGACGTGCGGCACCTGCCATTCCCGCATCTTGGCGCGCTGGATTGGGTCCTCCGAGCGGTGCGGATCACCGTGGACGGCGTACGGCTCGTCGACCCGGTTTCCGTTCCGGAACAGCTGGCCGGCCTCCATCGACAAGGTATCGCCAGGCATGCCGATCAGCCGCTTGACGACCTTGAGCCCTTCTTCCTCGACCGAATCGAAAACCAGGATATCGTTGCGCTCGGGCTCCCGCACCGCGGGCAGGCGGGCATGGACGATCGGCACCTCCGCGCCGTAGAGCGCCTTGTTGACGAACAGGAAGTCGCCGATCAGCAGGGTGTTCTCCATGCTGCCGGACGGACTACGGAACGCCTCGACCAGGAAGGTGCGCAGGAAGAACCAGACGACAAGCGCGACGACGATCGACTTGGTCCACTCCCACATCCAGATGAACGCCGATCGAGAGCGGTCGGCCGGCCGGCCGGCCGGAGGGCGCGAGGCGCCGGTGGAGGCGGGAGAAGACGGGGAGTTGGTACCGCGCGCGGTCATGCCGGCATCCGTGAAGAGGAAAGGTCAAGTATAACGGGGTGGCCTCGCTCAATCGGCGCCGCGCAGCGCCGCCAGCACCCGCGCGGGATGTTCCGCGGCGTTCGCGACGCGAGCCCAGTGCCGGCGCACCCGTCCGTCCGGACCGATCCATACGGTCGACCGGATGACGCCGATCACCTTCTTGCCGTACAACGTCTTTTCGCCATAAGCGCCATACGCCCGCATGACGCTGCGGTCCAGGTCGGACAGAAGGGTAAACGGAAGCCCATACTTGGCTGCGAACCGCTCGTGGCTTTCCGCGTCGTCCGATGACACGCCGAGCACGACGGCGCCGAGCGCACGGAGCTCGTCCCACGCGTCACGAAAGCCGCACGCCTCCTTGGTGCACCCTGGGGTGTCGTCCTCGGGGTAGAAATACAGGATCACGTGCTTGCCCGCATAGTCGTCGAGCGTCACCGTCTGCTCGCGAGCGTCGTTCAGCCTGAACGCGGGAGCCTTCTCACCCACCTCGAACATCTGATCCTCCGGCAAGGATAGTCAGGGCAGATCCTCCACTATGACCCTACGGCCTGTCCGGCGCACGCGCAGGATCGGGTACTCCGCATGCGCCTCGAGCTCCCGATCGAGCAGGTTCCAGGTCACGAGCCCATCTTCGGACGCCGGCTCGAGCAGGAGGGCCGCCAATGCACCCAGCGGCTGGGCGGTGGACACCAGGAACCAGCCCGGCACGGCCACGACCGCCGCGGCCGTGCCCCAATGGCCCTCCGCCTGCACGGTCCGATGGCCTTCGAAGAGCGCACCGGCCGTCAGGGTATCCACCACGAATCGCTCCGCAGAGCCGGTCCACTCGCGGCTCAACCGGCCGACGTGAATTCCCTGCCGGCGCAGCAGGGCCACGATGTCGCCGAACCGTTGCGGCACCAGGTAGGCCTCCGGGAATGCTTCCCGGCGGGCGGCCACGAAGCGGTCGAACACCGGCATCCGGATGATACGGTAGACGCCGCTTCGCTGCCGCCGGGCGTAGCCGTCGTTGCCCTCGCCGGCGGGTCGGGTGATCTCCGCGATCACGTCCTGCATCGTGGGAGGGCCCAGGACCGACCGCACGGCGAGCGAGTCCATCGCCTGATGGCGCGAGGCCTCGACCGCGGCGATGACCGCGCTCCGGTCCTCGGCCACCAGGCCGAGGACTTCCCGCACGAACGCATAGGTCGCGCGCACACGGGTCTGGAAGTCGGCGTTGCTGTAGCCCTCGCTCAGCACGGCGACTTTGCCGCGGAGCCCCATCCAGTTGGTGCCGAACCGGGGCCGCGCGTCGTACGTCTCCCAACCCGCGACGAGCGAGTCGGGATCCTGGTTGCGAAAGTTGCCGTAGGAGAACGTGGCGATCCTGTGCCGGCGCAGCATCCGCTCTCGCACGGCCGGCAGGAGGCGGTCCCGCGCGAAGTCGCGGGCGGGGTTGCCATTGGGATTGAGGCCCGGCGCGTAGGTCAGCGCGTAGCCGTGATAGCTGCCGTTGGTGGTGTGGAGGTCGACGAACACGTCCGGATCCCAGGCCAGCAGGAGTGCGGCCGCGCCACGTGTCTCGGGCGCCTCCATCTTGACGTAGTCGCGGTTGAGGTTGAGCCCCTGCCCGTTCTGGTTGCGGCCGACGATCGCCGGCCCGTTTTGACCTGGCCGATTCTTGTCGCCGGGAGCCCACCGCTCGTTGCCGTCGGTGTTGTAGATGGGCACGACGACGAGCACCACGCTGTCGAGCAGCGGCCGGAGGGCGCCGAGGGTGAGATCGCGCAGCAGCATCTGCGCCACCTCCTTTCCTTCGACCTCGCCCGCGTGGATGTTGGCCTGCACCCAGACAACCGGCTTCCCCGCCCGATGCGCCTCCGCCGGCCCCTCGACGAGCGGACGCGCAGCGAGCACCCAGGGCACCCGCCGCCCCTCGACGCTGGTGGCCAGCGTACCGACACGAATGCCCGCACCCGCCGCTTGAAGGGAATCGAGGAACGTCAGCACGTCGGCGTAGGAGGAGGTTTCGCGAAAGGCCGTGCGCTCGGCGCGCGTGCTCTGCGCCGACGCCGCTCCGCCCGCGATCATCGCCGACATGATCGAGGCGACCATCGCGGGTCCGGCGCGCAGCCGAGGACCAGTTCGCCGCCCGTGGTCTCGTGAGGGGTGCAGCCGGCTCAGCTCTCCTGCGCCCGCACCGGCGAGCGCTCGACGACTTTGGGCGTGACGGGCGCGCCCTCGCCCAGCCGTTCCTGTCCGCCCACCACGACCTGCTCCGCGGCCTCGACTCCGGTGCGCGCCTCGACGAATCCCGGCGTGCGCACCCCGATGTCCACCTGCCGGCGCGTGGCCTTGCCGTCGGCCACGACCCACACGAACGTCGAGCCCTGAAGCGCGATGATGGCGTCCTCCGGAATGACCACGGCGCTCGGCCGAACCGCGGTGGCCAGACGCGCCTCGATGAACATGCCCGGCTGCAGCTCCCGCTTGGGATTGGGCGTGAGCGCCTTGACCGTGATGGTGCGCCCCGGAAGCTGCACGACCGGGTCGACGAAGTCCACGCGCCCGGTGAACTCACGCCCCCGCAGCGCGGCCACGCGGAACGTGACCTGTTGGCCGACCTTGAGCTGATCGGCGTAGCGCTCGGGAACCTGGAACGAGGCTCGCTGCGGCGACACCGTCTGCAGCGACGCGAGCCTCGTGTCGGTGGTCACGTAATCGCCCAGACTCACGAAGCGCTGGCCGACCACTCCGGTGAACGGCGCCCGTACGATGGTGCGGTCGAGCCGCACCTTCAGCAGCTCGAGCTGGGCCGCGTTGCCGCGCGCCGTGGCTTCTGCCCGCTCGAGCTCCGACTGCGACGAGGCCTTCTGGGTCAGCAGATCTCGCGTTCGCCTGAGCGACTGGTCGGCGAGGTCGCGATCCGCCTCCGCGCGCGCGACCTGTGCCTTGAGCTCGGCGTCGTCCACCTTGAAGAGCGGCGTACCCCGCGCGACCGAGGCACCTTCCCGCACCAGGAGGTCCGCGATCCTGCCCTCGACGTCCGGCCGGAGCTCGATCGACTGCACCGCTTCGACCTGTCCGGTGGCGAGGATCGCGTCCACGACGGTGTCGGTGCGGGCCACGGCCACCTCGACGGGCATCGCCGGCGGACCGCCACCCTGGCCGCCGCCACCGCCTCCCCCTTCCTCGCCGGGCTTGCCCGCCGACTCCGCCTGGTCGCAGGCGCCGAGCGCCGCGGCCATCAGCAGCGCGGGCAGCAATCGCTTCGATATCGGATGAATCGGTCTCACGGCACATCCCTGTTCGTGAAGAGTCGGCGGCCCAGGATGGCCTCGAGACCGGCGAGAGCCAGCCGGGCGGCGTAGCGGGCCTGCACCAGCTCCGCCTCGGACTGCGTGAGGCGGAGCTGGGCGTCGAGCACGTCGAGGATCGTGGTGGAGCCGGCACGATAGCGCGACTCCTGTACCCGGTAGTTCTCCCGAGCCACGAGCACGCCGGTGGCCGAGAGCGCGGTGGTGGCGCGCGCCGTCCGGTAGGCTTCGACGGCCTGGGTGACGTCGGGACGGGCCGCGCGCTCGAGATCGTCCCGGATGGCTCGTGCGACGTCGCGGTTGACCCGCGCCTGGGTGATCGCGATCTCGCGCCGGCCATTGTCCCAGATCGGCAGCGACACGGTGAGCGAGAGCGCCGAGACGTTCCGCGCGCTAGGAAAGAAGCTGTCGTCGAAGCGCTGGTGCGTGCCAGTGATCGTCACCTGCGGCAGATACGACCCGCGCTGCCCGCGAAGGAACGACGACGCCGCCCGTTCGTTGGCCCGCGCCGAGCGGTACTGCGGTCCCTGCGTGACCGCGAGCTGCACCGCCTCGTCGAGGCCGACCGGGAGCTCCGGCGCCTCCGTCGTGTCCACCGGCGCGGCATCGGCCGGGCCGGCCTCGCCGATGCGCCGGCCGAGCTGGAGCCGCGCGACGGTGAGCGCCGCATCGCGCCGGAGCTGATCGGTGCGCGCCTGGGTGAGCTCAAGCACGAGCTGCAGCGAGTCGCTCTGGACGGCGGCGCCGGACACCACCCGTGCCCGCGCGATCCCCAAACCCTCCTCGGCGCGCCGCGTCCGGTCGGCGGCCACGCGCGAGAGCTCCTGGTTCTCGAGCACGGCATAGTAGTCCGACTCGGTCAGGAGCGCGCTGCGAAAGCGCTCCTGGAGCTCGCTGGCCTGCGCGCCTTCCAGCTCCGCCCTGGTGCGGCCCAGGTCGGTGAATTTCCGGGCGCTGAACAGATCGTAGCTCGCCACGAGCGTGGCGTTGACCGCCTCCGCCTGGTTGCGGCCGGTGCCGATGTTGAAGAATTCGGTCGAGTACCTGGTGGCGTCGATCGACGCTGTGAGCGACGGCAGGATGAATACCGCGAGCGCGGCCCGGCGCCCCCACTCGGCATTGTCCACCTGACCCAGGGCGCGGACGTAGTCCGGGTCGAGGCGGGTCGCCCGGGCGATGGCCTGACCGAGCGTCACGCGCGGCGGTGCCGAAGGGGCTGGAGCCGGGGCCGACACCTGCAGCGCGAACAACAGCCCGAGCATCACTCGGCCTCCGCGGAGGCCAGGGCGGGATGGGGCGCCCGGGCCCGACCGGCCACCCGTATGCGCAGGTCGTCCAGGATCACGTACACCGCCGGCACCACGTACAACGTGAGCACCGTCGCGAAGAGCACGCCCCCGACGATCGCGTAGCCGAGCGGCCGGCGGCTGATGGAGCCCGCGCCGAGGCCGAAGGCGATCGGCACCGCCCCCATGACCGTCGCCACCGACGTCATGAGGATGGGACGGAACCGGATGCGTCCGGACTCGAGCGCCGCCGCCCGGGTGTCGAGACCCCGCTCCTTGAGCTGGTTGATGTACTCCACGAGCAGGATCGAGTTCTTGGTCACGAGCCCGATGAGCAGGATCATGCCGATCTGGCTGTACAGGTTGAGCGTGGCCCCGGCCAGCTTCAGCGTGAACAGCGCGCCGGTCACGGCGAGCGGCACCGCGAGCAGCACGGTGAACGGGTGGATCAGCGACTCGAACTGGCTGGCCAGCACCATGAAGACCACGAGCAGGGCCAGCAGAAACGCGAAGTAGAGCGAGGAGCCGCTCTCGTCGAGTTCGCGCGACTCGCCCGCGAGCGCGCTGCTGCTCCCCTTCGGCAGCACCTCGCTGGCGATGCGGTTCAGCGAGTCGATCGCCTCGCCGAGGGTGAACCCGGGGGCGAGCCCCGCGGTGAGGGTCGAGGCGCGCACCCGGTTGAAGTGGTTGAGCTCGCGCGGCCCGACCCCCTCGCGCACGTTCGCCAGCGCCTCGAGCTTGATCAGCTCGTTGTCGCGCCCGCGAATGTAGAGCCCCGTCATGTCGCTCGGGGTCGCGCGCGCGCGCGGATCGAGCTGGACGATGACGTCGTACTGCTTGTTGTTGCGGGTGAAGGTGCTGGTGCGATTGCCCCCCAGGAGCACCTGGAGCGTCGTGGCGACGTCGGCCACCGGGACGCCGAGGTCCTCGGCGCGATCCCGGTCGAAGTTGACGGTCAGCTCCGGCTTGTTCACACGCAGGTCGGAGTCGACGTTGACCAGGCCCTTCACCTGCCTGGCCCGGGCGAGCAGGGTGTCGTTGCCCTTGACCAGCAGATCGAAGTCCGGATTCTGGATCACGAACTGCACCGGGCTGCCGAAGCCGAACGCCGGCGGGTTGTTCGCGAACGCGAAGACGCCGGGAATGGCGAAGAACCCGCCCTGCACCTCGCCCAGAATGTCCTGGATCGAACGGGTGCGCTGGTCGAAATCCACCAGATTGGTGAAGATCATTCCGCGGCTCACGCCATCGCCGATGTTCACGACGCTGAAGTAGCTGGCGACGTCCTTGGTCTTGTTCAGCACCGCTTCCGCCTGGCGCTGATAGCCGTCCGTGTAGGCCAGGGACGAGCCTTCGGGAGCGATGACGATCGAGAAGAACCAGCCTTTGTCCTCGGGCGGCACGAACTCCCGCTTGAGCGTGCGGAACACGATCACCGCGCCGAGGGTGAGGAGCACGACCATGCCCACGACGCCCCAACGGAACCGCACCGCGGTGCGCAGCGTGCGGCTGTACCCGGACGCCAGCGCGTTGAAGCCGCCCTCGAGCACGCGGTAGAGCGCGCCGTGCCGCTGCGGCACCCGGAGGATCTTGGCGCACAGCATCGGGGTCAGGGTCAGCGCGACGAAGCCGGAGATGACCACCGAGCCGGCCACGGCGATGCCGAACTCGTTGAATAACCGCCCGGTCGAGCCCTTGAGGAACGCCAACGGCGTGAAGACCGCCACGAGCGAGATCGTGGTGGCGATGACCGCGAACGCGATCTCGCGCGTGCCGTTGACCGCGGCCACCTCGGGACTTTCGCCCAGCTCCTCCTGGTGGCGGTAGGCGTTCTCCAGCACGATGATCGCGTCGTCCACGACGATGCCGATGGCCAGCGTGAGCGCCAGCAGCGTGAAGTTGTTGACGCTGAACCCCAGGAAGTACATGATCGCGAAGGTCGCGACGATGGACGTCGGGATGGCGAGGCCCGGGATGATCGTGGCCCGCAGGTTCCGCAGGAAGACGAAGATGATGATCACCACGAGCCCCGCGGCGAGCACCAGCGTCTCCTCGGCCTCCCGGATCGAGCGCGAGACGAAGATCGACTCGTCGAAGGCGATGCTCAGCTTCACGCCGGGCGGCAGCGACTCCTGCACACGCGGCAGCTCGCGCCGGATGGCCTCCGCCACCTGGATGATGTTCGCCTTGGACTGCCGCACGACGCCGATGGCCACCGCGGAGGTGCCGCTGTAGCGAAGCGCGCTGCGCTCGTCCTCGGCGCCGAGCTCGACCCGGCCCAGGTCCTTGAGCTTGACCAGCACCCCGTTGGCGTTGGAGACCACCAGCTCCGAGAACTCGTCGGGCGTCTTGAGCTCGCCCAGTGAGCGCACGGTGAACTCCCGCCGGTTCGATTCGATGCGGCCCGCCGGCACCTCGACGTTCCGACTCCGGATGGCCTGCTGGACGTCCTGTACGGTGAGCCCGCGCGCCGACAGCTCGGACGCCGACAGCCACACCCGCATCGAGAATCGCCGCTCGCCGAAGATCCGGGCTTGGCCGACGCCCGGCAGCGTCTGCAGCCGGGCCTTCACCAGCCGATCGCCCAGGTCCGAAAGCTGGAGCAGATCGTAGTTCTCCCCCGACAGCGCCAGCCAGAAGAACGGTTGCGCATCGGCCTCCTGCTTGGCTACGACCGGCTCGCGCACGTCCTCGGGCAGGCGGCCGCGGATTCGGGCCACCTTGTCGCGGGTGTCCTGCGCGGCATCTTCCACCGGGCGCTCGAGGTTGAACTCGAGGGTGATATTGCTGAACCCTTCGGCACTCGAGCTCGTAAGGGTACGCAGCCCCTCGACGGTGCTGAGCTCCTCCTCGAGAATGTCGGTGACGGCCGATTCGACCACCTGCGGGTTCGCGCCGGGCAGCTCGGTGCTGACCGAGACGATCGGCGGGTCGACGTCGGGGAATTCACGAACAGCCAGCCGGGTATAGCCAATGGCGCCGAAGAGCACGAGCGCTAGGCTCACCATGCTGGCCAGCACCGGCCGGCGGATGGACAGATCCGAAAGCTTCATAGCGTGGTCCGTGCAGGTAGTAGCCGCAAATACTTATGCCGGATTGCCGACTGGCGGCCGGCGGACTGTTGCCCTACGCAACGCGACCACGAGAGATTCAGGGATGGCGCTCAAGCTCTCGTCGCGACAACTGGCCCAGCTCGCCTTCCTGCAGACGCTCCCGGCCAAGTTCGGGCGCATCCACAACGTCATCGAGGAGATGGCGGGGCTCAGGGCGGACGACGTGGTAGTGCGAGGCCTCGCGCGCCTGCTCGATCAGATGAAGTCGGAGGCGGGCGCGCTGAGCCTGACCGGCATCTCGGAAACTGCCGGGATCATGAGCACGATGGCGCGCCGGGGTGGTGGACTGCAGATGAAGGTGCGCGGCCTGCGGGAGTTGGCGGGCAGCCTCAAGATCAACTATGAGGCCGCCTTGCGATCCGCCTCGACTCCGGAGGACGGCGCGGGCCCGAACGAGAGCTGAGACGCCCGGTTACCGCGCGGTCCCGCCCCGCCGCTCGAGCATCCGATCGATCAGCGGGCCGCTGACGATGACGATCATCGCATTGGTCAGGAGGCCCACTAGCGTCGACACGAAGGCCAGGGCACTCAGGATGAGTGCGGCGCCAATCGTGGCCAGCAGAACTCCGAGCCAGTACATCATCGCGCGTCTCCGGTGGTGGGTTCGGCAGGGCCGTAGGTTAGCCGGCGGGGTCGGACTCCGCAACCCGTTCATACACTTTACTCCAGAGGTATCCTCATGCGCACTCCATCGGCCTCCGGCCTCCTCCTCCCCGCGGCGCTCCTGTTCGCGTCGGGGCTCGCCCCACTCGCGGCGCAGGAAGCGGAGCATCAGGCGGGACACGAGCACGCGGACCAGGCCCAGCACGCCGATCCCGATCACGCCGTGCAGGGTGGCGGGAACATCCCGGCGGGCTGGTCAGTGCGCGCGGACGACAAGGCCGGCACGGCGAACGTCAAGGTGGTCCCGATGGGCGGCGGAATGCACGTTACCCTCGGCCCGGCCATCATCCTGTACAGGGAGAAAGCGGCGGGCCAGGGACCGTTCCATACCTTGGCGACGTTCACCCAGACCAAGAAGTCCACACACGCCGAAGGCTACGGATTGTTCTTCGGTGGGAAGGCGCTCGACGGCGCCGGTCAGAAGTACACCTATTTCCTGATCCGGCAGGACGGGACCTACCTGGTGAAGCGCCGGGACGGAGAGAAGACGACCGACGTGTCCAAGGGCTGGGTGGCGTCACCCGCGGTGAAGAAGTTGGACGCCAAGGGTACGGCCACGAACCTGCTGGAGGTCGACGCCAAGCGCGACCCGAGCAAAGTGGTGCTGATGGTGAACGGGCAGGCGGTGCACACCATGGACGCGAAGGACGCGGACCTCAGCGGCGTGGTGGGCATCCGGGTCAATCACAATCTCGACGTGCACATCGAGGGCTTCGACGTGCATCGCTGAACCGCGCCGTCATCCGGCGCGCTGGTTCTCCGCGCGAAGGATTCGATCGGCCGCGTAGCGCACGACGCCCTCCGCCTCGGTGGCCAAACGCTCCAGCGCCCGCCGGGCAGGAGGCGAGTCGGCCAGACCCAGCGCCTCCACGGCCGCGAGCCGCTGGCTGGGAGAAAACCCCTGGCGCCGCACCAGGTTCCGACGGGCAAGGGCGACGCCCGTCAGCGCCGCGACGGTCTCGACGGTGCCCAGCATACCGAGGGCCGTGACCATTGCGTGCCATGCCTCCCGATCGCGTTCGGCGGGGAGGGCGCCGACCAGCAGGATGGCCAGCGCGCCACCTCGCCACACCGAAATGGCGCCGGCCGCGGCGGCGCGCGTCCGCCCATCGGGGTGGTGCAGCGCCTGGCGAAGCGGCTCGGCCGCCGCGCCCGCATGGATTTCCCCCATGGCGCGCACGCCCGCCGACCGCACGCTTTCGTCTCGATGGCCGAGCAGCGGGATCAGCTCGTCGATGGCGGCGGGGTGGCCGAGCCGCCCGAGCAGGACCGCCCCGTGCCGGATCTCGTGCGACTGCGGGCTCGAGAGCAGCGGCGTCACCAGCGGGTACACACCCGGCATCCCGCCGAGCACATCGTAGTAGTAGGACCGGACCCCGACCGCCTCTCCCTGCACGAGGCGCTCGAGGATCACCTCCGCCGCGTCCAGCCCGATCCAGCGCAGCACCTCCTCCGTGCGAGGGCGCAGGGCGGCGTCGCGCTCGCCCAGGTCGACGAGCGCTTCGACCACCTGCCGCGGAATGGCCCGACGCACCTGGATGCCGAAGCCGCGGCGCTCCGCGGCCGGCACCCGCGGCGCCAGGCGGACCAGCGCCACGGCGGTGAGCAGTACCGCGTCCCACGCGAAGGCGCGGGCGCTCCGGCCGAGCGCCTCGTGCAGATGGGCGATCTCCAGCCGTTGGCCCGCAATGAGGTGGAGGCGGCGTTCGCCCGAGACACGGCGGTCGGCCCCACGGCGGCGATCGAACCCGCGCTCATGCGACCGGCCGGGATGGCGGCGCTCTTCCCAGGCGCGGCGCTCCGTGGCGCGCCTGGGCTGCGGAGGCGGCGGCGGCTGCGATGCGGCGCCTTGATCCGGGGGAGCGGGAGACGATGGCGGCGGGGTGCGGATCTCGACCATCTCCACCTCGATGTGCGACGAGGAGTGGACCGGGACGGCATCGTGCGAAAGCGCGCGCGCGAGCGCCAGCAGCTCGTGCGGCTCGGCGCCGGCGGCGACCCGGATGAGCTCGACCTGACGCGCGAGGAGGCGGCCCTTGAGCGTGAGCTCGTCGGGGATGACGCTCCATTCCACGCCTGCCTCGATTTCCATCGATTCGGATTCGACCGCCGCGGCGGCGGCGGTCAAGGCGAGATCCTGCGCGGCGTCGTTGCCCGGATCGACCCGCAGCAGGGCGATCAGGTCACCGAACCGCTTGACGAACGCAGACTTGGAGTCCACGCCCTATCCTTGGATTGGGGGATGGAACTCCTGAAAACTGTACAGCAGGCGACCTGGCCGCAACTCCTTCGCGCTCACGTGGGTGTCGTTCTACGCCCATGGTGAGCATCCGGGCCGCCCCTGTAGATTCACGCGACCGAACTCCGGGGCCGATCGATGCGTATCGTGGTATTCCAGCACCTCGCCTGCGAACACCCGGGGATCTGGCGGGATTTTCTGCGCGAGGACGGGGCCGACGTGGTCACGGTCGAGCTCGATGCCGGCGACACTCTCCCTTCCCTCGACGGTGCGGACGCACTGCTCGTCTTCGGCGGGCCGATGAACGTCGATGAGCACGACCGATTTCCTTGGCTCGCCCCTGAAACAGCGTCCATCCGTGAAGCCGCTCTCGGAGCGCTGCCCGTCTTCGGTGTCTGTCTCGGCGCCCAGCTCCTCGCGCGTGCCCTCGGCGCCCCGGTGACCAAGAACCCTTCACCCGAGGTCGGGCTCCTCGAGGTGGAGCTGACTGCAGCCGGCACCTCGGATCCGCTCTTCGAAGGGTGGCCGCGCCGCGCGCCGGTCGTGCAATGGCACAGCGATACGTTCGCCCTCCCGCCCGGAGCGACACTCCTCGCCACATCACCTGCCTGCCGGCACCAGGCCTTCCGCCACGGACGGTGCGCGTACGGACTGCAATTCCATCCGGAAGTGACCGCGGACATGGTAGAAGAGTGGGGGGAGATCCCCGAGTACGCTGCGGCGATGCGCCGCATGCAAGCGGGCTCCGGTGGCGGCCCGTTCGCGGGCGTGCCGGGTGAGTCGCCGGCGATGGCGCGCCGCGCCCGGCTGCTCTACCGGAACTTCATGGCCTTGGTGGCGCGGCAGACGTGAACTGCAGTCGGGAATACGCCCGGCTCCGGCGGAGCGCGATGGCATGGGCGTCCAGCACCGACAGCACATAGATCAGGATGCCGCCGGCGAAGCGCCCGAAGACCGAGATGTCCGGCCCGGTCACCTTGTAGGTGATCAGCGCGAGAAACATCATGAACGACTGCACGATGATGCCCCGCATGGGATCGCCGTTGAGCATCTGTCCGGCCCCCGGGAGGACGAAGGCCACGGCAGTGACCGCCCAGGGCGGGAGAGGTTTGCGTGTCTCCGCCTGGCGCCGCTCGGCCGTGCGGCTCACGGCCGGGCCTCCCCTCCGCCTACCGCATGCTCGATGGCGCGAAGCAGCCGCAGCGTGTCCGTCACGAACTCCGAATCCACCGCGGACGTCTCGAATCTTGCTCTTCTGAGGACCCGGTACGCCGACGGTTCCGCTTTGGCGAACCGGAACGTCACGCACAGCTGGTCT
>DATLBL010000044.1:0-79754 GCA_035526925.1 Gemmatimonadales bacterium | reverse complement strand
CCGTACGCACGGAACGGCTCACCGACGAGGGTTCCTCGCCCGCCGAGCACGAAGCTGCGGTGCGGCGGCAGCCCTGCCGTGCCGATCCCGAGGTAGGTGCGGGCCACGAGCTCGCGGCCGGCGAGGGTCGTGAGCCAGCGGCCTTCCAGCGTGGCACGCCCGTAGTCGGAGGTGCCTTCGCCGGCCTCGAGCGTCACCCGTCCCTGCAGATCCCGCCGGACGGCGATGCCGCCGCTGGCACGCTCCAGCTCCACACGCCCCACGCGGTACGTCCCGGAGCCCAGGGCGGGATTGGCGGCATAGCTGCCCGTGGCGGAGGTGGCCCGGGTAGCCACGGACCGGCTTTCCTCCAGCGCGGCCGACACGGCCAGCGAGGTGCGCCCGCTCAGTCGTTGCCGCACCCCGAGATTCGCGCGATCGAGCAGCACGTAGTCCCCGTAGTCCTTGCCGCCCTCCTGCGCGAGCAGCGAGTTGACCACGGGCGCGATGACCGGAAGGTCGCTCAGATCGCTCACGCGGCGGGAGGCGTCCAGGGTCACCTGGGTCGTGCCCAGTCCGGCCGTGACCGCCAGCCCGCCCGTCAGACGGTGATCCGACGTGCCGTAACCCGCCCACGGCCGAAGCTGCACGCGTCGCTGCCCGAGTCCGACCACGCCGCCGAATCCGAGGGTCAGCCCCTGCACGCGATTGACGTGGATGACGTCGCTCACCGAGCCCGCCGCGAGCCGCTTCGACGGAAGCCCGCTCAACGCGCGCGCGCCGGCGATCCGCTCGACCTCCACCCGGAGCGCATCCATGTCCTGCCGGTTGACCGGTGCCGCCACCCCGGCAATGGTCTCCCCCAACGGTCCGGGCCAGGTGGAGTCTGCCGCACGCGGGCTGGCCAGCCCGGCGATGGCCGGCCCCTCGAACAGTCCCTCGGGTAGCGGCACGTTGAGATCGTAGCCCTCGATCTCCCAGCGGCCACGGATGATCCCGCGGGCCGGGAACTCCAGCCAGGTCGTGCGGCGGCGGATCTCCACTTCCTGGCGGTACGGCAGCCAATACCGCCGCTCGAAGAGCGAGTTCTCCAGGACGATGCTGATATCCTCGAGCTGCGCGTCCAGGTAGGCGGCCGGGGTGAAGCTGAAGCGGAACCGGACCAGCTGGCCGCTGACGGCATCGAGGAACATCGTGCCCACGACCAGCGGACGGGTGAAGGCGCGCGGACGCACCTGCACTTCGCGCACGATCGTCTCGCCTGCGGCAGTCCGGATCGCCAGCGAGTCGCCCAGCGCATAGTCGTACTCCGTGAGACCCGCAGGCGAGAGCGGGTGCGGCACGTCCCTGACCTCGTCACCCTCCCCGATCCGGATGACGTCGCCGAAGTTATTGGTGACGATGCCGAGGTGGTCGCGGTGGTAGTTGATGTCCGTCGGGAGGAACGCCCCGTCGCGCCATCCAAGAATGACCTGCTTGCTCCGATCCGGGGCCTGCCAATACACTTCCACGCGCAGCTCGTCGGCCTTGACCAGCCGCGGCGGCTCAGTCAACCCTTCGCCCACCTGCGCCAGGAAAAACACGAAGCCGTGCGCCCGGGTGCGGTAGCTCTCGAGCGACGCGTCCGCCAGCGCCGCGAGGCGGCCATCGGTGGCCCGCTTCACGAGCGACAGCGCGGCCGGCGAGTTCCAGCTCTGCGCGACGAGCGGATGCGCGTGGGTCAGCAGCAGCACGAACACCACACGGACCATACGTCGCACCGCACACCTCTCACCGTGGCAGGATATCGATGACGGGAATATCCCGGCGCCACCGGAGCCGGGCAAGCAGGCTTCGCTTCGCGACCGAGTGCCCCGTGGTGTTCGGCCTCGTCGTGGCCGGCTGCGGCGGTCGTCCGGCCTCGAAGCCCGGCATCGATCCCTCGGCTGCCCGGATCGTGCCGCTCGCGGCCGCCATCGTCCTCGAAACCGCCGGTCCGCCACCTTCGGACACCACCGTGACCTTCGCCACGGGAGCTCCGCACGTCATCGTCGTGCGCCACGGACCCCCCGAGAACGTGGTGTTCGCCGAGCTCACCTTTCCGCCGGGCGCCTTCCGCGCGGACAGCGGGGTGATGGTGCGGGTGGAGGTGCGGCCGCGCCCCGGTGTCTATGGGCTGGACGTGGTCACCAGCCTTCCGCTCGGAACCGGCGCGTCGGTGACGTTCAGGTACGCGCGATACTTCCTGGCGCCGCAACGCGCCCGGTCCACCTTCGGGAGCGACGTGCTGTACGAGCGGGCGCTCGCCGTCGGGCAGCTTCAGGCGGCGGGTCCGCAGCTGGCGCTGCTGCCCTCGACCCGGCCGGCGGCCGACAATCTGCGGGGGCCGATGCCTGCCGCCGGCACCTACCTCGTCGCCGCCGCACCGTGAGCGTGACCTTCGACGCGTTCGCCGCCCGGGCTCGACAGGGCGGCGCCATGGTTCCGGTGACGCGGCAGGTCGTGCTCGACGGCGACACGCCGGTCTCCGCCTTCGCCAAGCTGCACCGGGGTCCGTACGGATTTCTCCTGGAATCGCTCGAGGGGGGCGAGCGCTGGGCGCGCTACACCTTCATGTCGACCGACCCACGGGAGGTGTTCCGCTACCGGGGCCGGAGGTGCGAGCGGTGGACCGCCGAAGACGGCTGGCGGCCCGTCCAGACCGACGTGCCGCCGCTCGAGCACCTGGGCGCCGTGCTGCGCCGGCATCCACCGGTCGACGTGCCGGGACTGCCGCGTTTCACGGGAGGGGCGGTGGGCTATCTGGGCTACGACGTCGTGCGCACCATCGAGTCGCTGCCCGATCCGCCACCCGATGACCGCGACCTGCCCGACGCGGTCATGATGGTGACCGACACGCTCCTCGTGCTCGACAATCTGTACAACCGCGCCACGGTCATCGCCAACGTCGAGGTCGCGCGCGATGCCGACGACGCGACCCTGCGACGGCTCTTTGCGGCGGCGGAGGCGCGCATCGACGACTGGGTGAGCCGGCTCGCCGCGCCCGGCGCCATCCGCCCGCTCGCGATCGACCCTCCGACCTCGTCGCCCGCTACGACCTCCGCGTATACGGACGACCGGTTCCAGGCGGATGTGCGGCGGATCAAGGAGTACATCGCCGCGGGGGACACGTTCCAGACGGTGCTCTCGCGGCGCCTGGAAGTGGCGGCACCCGATCCGTTCCTCACGTACCGCTACCTGCGCGCGCTCAATCCGGCGCCGTATCTCTACTACCTGACCTGCGACGATATCCAGGTCATCGGCAGCTCACCGGAGATCCTGGTGCGGGTCGAGGACGGCGAGGTGACGCTGCGTCCCATCGCCGGCACTCGCCCGCGCGGCGCCACGCCCGACGAGGATGCGGCGTTTGCCGAGGAGCTCGCCGCGGATCCGAAGGAGCGCGCCGAGCACCTCATGCTGGTCGATCTGGGGCGGAACGACGTGGGGCGGGTCGCGGAGTTCGGCTCGGTGCGGCTGACCGCTTTCATGACCATCGAGCGATACTCGCATGTCATGCACCTCGTGAGCGAGGTGCGCGGGCGTCTCCGGCCCGAGCTCGACGCCGTCGCGGCGCTCGCCGCCTCGTTTCCCGCCGGGACTGTCTCCGGCGCTCCGAAGGTCCGGGCAATGCAGATCATCGATGAGCTCGAGCCGGTCCGCCGCGGACCGTACGCCGGGGCGGTGGGTTACATCGGCTGGGGCGGACGGACCATGGACACCGCCATCACCATCCGCACCTGCATCATGCGCGGCGGCCGCGCCTGGATTCAGGCCGGGGCCGGGATCGTCGCAGACTCCGATCCGCTCGCCGAGTGGCGGGAGACCGAGGCCAAGGCGCGCGCCGTGCTGCTGGCTCTCGCACTGGCGGCGCGGCCGGCGGCGGGTGGCGGATCGGCCTGAACGCTCGCTCGTTCATCTCGTATATTCCGCCATGCCCCTGTTCCGCCTCGTCAGCACCACCGGCGACCAGAGCTTCGAGCTCGCCGACGGCCGCACGGTCATCGTGGGCCGCGGGCTGACTAGCGACATCGCGATCTACGATCCCACGATCTCCCGTCGCCACGCCGAGCTGACCGTGTCCGCCGACGGCGTCCAGGTGAAGGACCTCGACAGCTCCAACGGCACCTGCATCAACGGTGTCCGGGTCGCCACCGGACGGCTCGGGATCGACGACTCGATCACCTTCGGCAAGGTGGTCTTCCGATTGACGGGCGCCGGGCCCGTCATGCCCGTGATCCAGCGCCCGGCCATCGCGGCCGAAGCCGGGCCGCCCGCCGGGCAGATCGTGCGGCAGCTGGTGGTGAGTGGGGGGGCGCCGGCGGGCATCACGAGCCGCGACGGTCCCGGCGCCGGACAGCTCCGGGTCGGCGCCACCACGGGCGAGGCCCGCCAGGCGCTCAAGCTGCAGATGCTGCTGGAGGTCTCGCAGAAGCTCTCAGCCGAGCTCGACCTGGACCGCCTCCTCCGCACCGTCGTCGACACCACCTTCGAGATCATGAGCGTGGACCGGGTGACGATCGTCCTGCGGAGCGAGGAGACCGGAGAGCTCGTCCCCACCATCTCGCGCAGCCGGCTCGGCGACGTTCAGCCGCTGCAGGTGCCGCGCTCGATCGCCGACAAGGTCGTGCAGGAGCGGGTGGCCGTGGTTTCGCAGAATGCGCCGGCCGATGCGCGGTTTCGCGGCCAGTCGATCCTGCAGCAGAGCGTGCGGAGCGCCATGTGCTCGCCGCTGATGGCGGGCGCGGACCGGCTGCTGGGCCTGCTGTACGTGGACAATCTCACGACGACCAACACCTTCACCGACGAAGACCTGCAATTTCTCGTCGCGTTCAGCGGGCTTGCCGCGATCGGCATCAAGAACTCGCGCTACGCCGAGCAGATCCGCCGTGAAGCGACCGTCCGCTCGAACTTCGAGCGGTACTTCGCGCCGAACGTCGCGGCCGACATCGCGCAGTCCGACGGCGCCATCCGGCAGGGCGGCGAGCGCCGGCCCACCACCGTGCTGTTCAGCGATATCCGCGGCTTTACGGCGATGGCGGAATCGATGGGCTCCGACGCCATCGCCCAGCTGCTGAGCGAGTACTTCACGGAGATGGTGGAGGTGATCTTCGAGCACGGTGGAACGCTCGACAAGTTCATCGGCGACGCGATCATGGCGCTCTGGGGATCCCCCATCGCGCACACCGACGATCCCGACCGGGCCGTGCGCGCCGCCGTGGCGATGCAGCGGTCCATCGCGCGGCTCAACGAGCGCTGGGTCGCCCAGGGTCGTCCCGAGATCGCCGTCGGCATCGGCATCAATCACGGCGACGTCTTCGCCGGCAATATCGGCAGCCATCGTCGGCTGGAGTACACCGTCATCGGCGACGCGGTGAACGTCGCGGCCCGGCTCTGCGCCGAGGCGGGGCCCGGCGAGATCCTGGTGAGCGAGGCGTTGCTCGGCGTGGTGAGGGATCAGGTGAGCTGCGACTTCCTGCCGGAGATGGCGCTCAAAGGCAAGGCGCAGGTGGTGCAGGTCTACCGGGTACGCGGAATGCAGCCTCAGCTCACTTCGGTCACGGCGGCCGTGCCGCTCCGCCCGCCGAAACGATAGCCGTGCCCCGCGCGCTCGAGCAGACCGAGCACCAGGCGGATCGGCAGTCCCATCACGCTGAAGAAATCGCCATCGATGCGCTCGACGAGCGCCGCCCCATACCCCTGAATCCCGTACGCGCCGGCCTTGTCCATCGGCTCGCCCGTCGCCACGTACGCCTCCAGAAATTCTTCGTCCAGCCGGCGGAAGACGACGTTGGTGACATCGGTGGCCTGGTGCACGGTCTCGTCCGCCACGAGGGCGACCGACGTGACGACCTGGTGCATGCGCCCCTGCAGCTTCTTGAGCATCCGGAGCGCGTCGGCCTGGTCCAGCGGCTTCTCGAGCACCTCGTCGCGGAGGACGACGGTGGTGTCCGCGCCGAGCACCAGGCTGCCTGACACGCTCAGCGCCTTCTCGCGCGCCAGCCGTTCGACGTAGTCGATCGGCGTCTCCACCGGCCGGCGCACCTCGGGAATGTTCGAGGGCACCACCCGGATCGGGATGCCGAGCATTTCGAGCAGTTGGCGACGGCGCGGAGAGGACGAGGCGAGCGTCAGGGTCTCACGGCTCATGCGCGGTCCAGAATCAGGGTCACGGGGCCGTCGTTCTGAATGTGGACCTGCATGTCGGCGCCGAACTCGCCCGTAGCGGTGTCGAGACCACGCGCACGAAGGGCGGCGATGAATCGCTCATAGAGCGGAATGGCGGCGTCGGGCCGGGCGGCGTCGATGAAGGAGGGACGGCGACCCTTGGCGGCGTCGCCGTAGAGCGTGAACTGGCTGATCACCAGCACCTCCCCCCGGACCTCTGCCAGCCCGAGGTTCATCTTTCCCTCGGCGTCTGAGAACAGCCGGAGACCGGCCACCTTCTCCGCCATCCAATCTACCTGCTCCCCGCCGTCGCCGTGCGTGAAACCCACGAGCAGGCAGAACCCGCGATCGATGGCGCCCACCTCGCGGCCGGCGATGGTCACCGAGGCCTTGGAGACCCGCTGCAGCACGACTCGCATCGCCGGTACTCGCTCGTGGGGGCACAAAAGACGTCTGGCGATTGTTCCGAGAGAGCCGCCCCTCGAACGCCCGCGGGAGTGGTGCTAAAGTATAGATGGGTTTCCACCGTATCGGAGTCAACGTGCCGCTTGCCGAACGCCTAGCCTTCGCGCGCCGCTACGCGCTGAATGCCGTAGTTCACCGCCGCGGCGACTTCGTCCGCTGTGTGGCGCCCGCGCCCCACCGGCCCGATCCGACGGGGTGGCCCAACGACCGCCTGACCGCGTCGTGGCTCGGGCATGCAACCGTGCTGCTCAACTTTCATGGGACGACCATTCTCACCGATCCGGTGCTCGAGCGCCGCATCGGGCTGGGACGTGGCTTCGCCAAGATCGGACCGCGTCGGCACATCCACCCCGCTCTCCGGAAGCGCGAGCTGCCCGGACTGGACGCCGTGCTGCTGTCGCACGCCCATATGGACCACACCGATCTCGGCACGCTCCGAGCCATACCGGCAAGCGTCCCCGTCGTGGTACAGTCGGGCAACCGCGACCTCGTCCGTCGATTTCATGCGGTGGACGAGCTGGCGTGGGGCGAGTCGACCCGCATCGGCGATCTCGAGATCGAATCGGTCGAGACGCGCCACTGGGGTGCGAGAATGGTCACCGACCGGCATCGGGGCTGGGGCGGGTATCTGCTGAGAAAGGGCGGGCGCACCGTGCTCTTCGGCGGAGATACGGCGTATACGGATGCTTTCACCATACTCCGGGAGCGCGGACCCGTCGATCTTGCCATCCTGCCGATCGGCGCCTACGATCCGTGGGTCACCAGCCACGCCTCGCCGGAGGAGTCATGGCGCATGTTCACGGCGCTGGGCGCCACCTACCTCCTGCCCATCCATCACGCCACCTTTCGTCTCAGTCGGGAGCCGATGGACGAGCCGATCCGCCGCCTGCTGGCCGCGGCCGGCACCGAGCGCTGGCGCGTCGTGATCACCGAAGTCGGCCAGACGTGGAGCATGCCTTCGGGTCGGGGGTCCGCGGTGGCCTGAGATCCGGTGGCGGATCCGGCTCCCGCCCGGCGGGCGAGGGAACACACACGGGGCGCGCCTGCCAGGCGCGCCCCGTACGTGTTCCCCTCGTGCTTCCGTCGGCTGAGCGACCGGCTACTCCACCGTGACCGACTTTGCGAGGTTCCGCGGCTGATCCACGTTGCACCCGCGCGCCACCGCCACGTAGTACGACAGCAGCTGGAGTGGAATGCTCGTCAGGATCGGCGTCAGCATGTCGAGGGTCTCGGGGATCGTGAACGTCGCGTCCGCCAGGCGCTCGATCTCCGTATCGCCCGCGTTGATCAGCGCGATGACCTTGCCGCCGCGCGCCTTCACCTCCTCGATGTTCGACACGATCTTGGAGTGCACGGCATCGCGCGGCGCGATGAAGACCACCGGCATGTTCTCGTCGATCAGCGCGATCGGACCGTGCTTCATCTCGGCCGCCGGGTAGCCCTCGGCGTGAATGTACGAGATCTCCTTCAGCTTGAGCGCGCCTTCGAGCGCCACCGGGAAATTGACGCCACGCCCGAGGTAGAGGGCGTTGGACGTCGTCCGGAGGAAACGTTCGGCCAAGTCCTCGATTTCGGACGACCGCGCCAGAATGTCGGCGATCTGGACGTCGAGCCGCCGCAACGCCTCGATGAACTGCCTGCCTTGGAGAATGCTGAGATTCCGGAGACGCGCCAGCCGGAGTGTCACCAGCGCGAGCGCCGCGACCTGGCTCGTGAAGGCCTTGGTGCTCGCGACGCCCACCTCCGGGCCGGCGTGCAGGTAGATGCCGCCGTCCACCTCGCGCGCGATCGTCGAGCCCACCACGTTCACCAGTCCGACCGTCCGGGCGCCGCGCCGCTTCGCCTCGCGGACCGCCGCGAGCGTGTCTGCGGTCTCGCCGCTCTGCGAGATGCCGATGACCAGCGTACGCTGATCCACCACGGGATTCCGGTAGCGGAACTCCGACGCGTATTCGACCTCGACCGGGATGCGGGCCATCTCCTCGAGCATGTACTCGCCGATGAGCCCCGAATGCCACGAGGTGCCGCAGGCGGTGATGACGATCCGCTCGACTTTCTTCAGCTCGTCGTCGCTCAGGTTCAATCCCGACACCCGCGACGTGCCTTCGTCGTCCAGCAGGTGGCCGCGGAGCGTGTTGCAGAGACTTTCGGGCTGCTCGCAGATCTCCTTGAGCATGAAGTGCGAGAAGCCGTTCCGTTCGACCATCGCCAGATCCCAGTCGATCTGGTTGACCGGCTTGCTGATGCGCATGGTCTGCAGGTTGCGCACGCGGTAGCCGTCGCGGGTCAGCACGACGAGCTCCCCGTCGTCCAGGTAGACGACCGACCGGGTGTGCTGCAGCAGCGGCGAGGCGTCGGACGCGACCCAGTACTCGTTCTCGCCGACTCCGACCAGGAGCGGTGACCCCTTGCGCGCGGCCACGAGCACGTCGGGCTCCTCGGCGGACACGAAGGCCAGCCCGTACGCGCCGTCGACGTCGCGAAGGGCTTCCGCCACCGCCTCTTCCAGATTTCCCTGGTAGAACTCGCCGACCAGGTGCGCCAGCACCTCGGTGTCGGTTTCGGACTTGAAGGTATGACCGCGCGCCTCGAGCGCCTTCCGGATGGCGTTCGAGTTCTCGATGATCCCGTTGTGGATGACGGCGATCCGGCCCGACTGGTCGGTGTGGGGATGGGCGTTGGGCGTGGTGGGCGCTCCGTGCGTTGCCCACCGGGTATGACCGATGCCCAGCGTGCCGCTGGGCATGCGTTGCGCCAGCTCCTGCTCGAGCACGCTCAGCTTGCCTGCGGCCTTCACGACCTTGAGACTTCGCCCATTCACGACTGCGATCCCCGAGGAGTCGTACCCGCGGTACTCGAGCCGGCGAAGCCCTTCGATCAACAACCCCGCGGCCTGACGGGGTCCGATGTAGCCGACGATGCCACACATCAGGCGATGAACCTCACTGCAGGAGTTCTCGGGCTGCGGCGACGAGCGCGTCGGCGTCGGCGGCCGTCGGTGCTTCGGCGATGAGCCGGACGATCGGCTCCGTTCCTGACGGTCTCACGTGAAGCCAGCGATCCGGCCAGGCGAGGCGCAGGCCGTCGCGCTCGTCCGTCTGGGCATCGCCGAACCGCTTGCGGAGCCGCTCGTACAGCGGCGCGAGCTCCGGCCCGCGCGGACCCTTGGCCTTGACGATCGTATACTGCGGGGATCCGGCGACCAGCTCCGAAACCGTTACCCCAGACGTGGCAAGGAGATGCAAGATCAAGGCCACCCCCAGGGGCGCGTCACGGCCGATATGCAGCGCGGGCAGGATCACGCCCCCGTTGCCCTCGCCTCCGATCACTGCACCCTCGTCTCTGATGCTGCGGGCCACGTTGGCCTCGCCGACGGGGGCACGGACCAGTCGGGCGCCCGCCGCGCGCGCCGCATCCTCGACCACCAGGCTGGTCGACAGGTTCACGACGACCGTTCGGGAATCCCCCGCACTGCTGCGTCCATCCAACACAGCCCTGATGGCGAAGGCGAGCGTGTAATCCTCGCCGATCGGCGTACCGCGCTCGTCCACGACGGCGAGCCGGTCGACATCGGGATCCACCGCGAGGCCGATGACGGCGCCGGTCCGGCGCACGAGTGCGCCGAGCTCTCCCAGGTTTTCCGGCACCGGCTCGGGTGCGCGGGGGAATCGCCCGTCGGGCTCGAGGTTGATCGCGCTCACGCGGCAACCCAACCGTTCGAGCAGCGGCGGGATCGCCGAGGCGCCCGCCCCGCGCACGCAATCGAGCGCGACGTGAAAGCGCCGGGCGCGGATGGCGGCGACATCGATCATGGGCAGCGCGAGCACGGCGTCGAGATGGCGCGCGACCGCTTCGCGATCCTCCGTCAGGCTGCCGATGCCGTCCCACCCCATTCGCGGGGGCCCCTCCTCCGCCAGCGCGCGCAGCCGCGCGCCGGACTCCGCGTCGAGGAAGATGCCGTCGGGACCCACGAACTTGAGCGCGTTCCACTCGATCGGGTTGTGACTGGCGGTCAGGATGAGGCCTGCGCCGGCGTGATGGTGCTCCACCGCGAGCTGCACGGTCGGCGTCGGCACCACGCCCACGTCGATCACATCCGCACCGACCGACATCAGACCCGCCGCCGCGGCGTGCGCGAACATCGCCCCACTCGTTCGTGCGTCGCGACCGAGCACGACCACGGGACGGCCGTCCGGCCGTCGCGCCGCCGCCACCTGACCCGCCGCCGAAGTGCGGGCCCACGCCCCGAGCGCCGCCGCGTGGCGCGCCACCAGCTCCGGCGTGAGATCGGTACCCACGTGGCCGCGCATTCCGGAGACGCTGATCATCAGGGTGTCGGACATGGCCTGTGGAGCTCGGGTGGGCGTCAGGTGAAGGTGGGAAGCAGGGTCACGTCCGGGAACGCGCGACCGAAGGCGTTGACCACGTCCGGATCGAAATGCGTGCCCGCACATTGGCGGAGCTCGTCGAGGGCGTCCGTCGGAGTGCGTGACGGACGGTAGGCGCGGTTGGTCGTCATCGCGTCGAACGCGTCGACGACGGCCACGATGCGAGCCTCGAGCGGAATCGCGGGTCCCGCGAGCCCGTCGGGAAATCCGCCGCCGTCCACCCGCTCGTGGTGCGACCGGACGATCCGGAGCACGGTCGGCGACTCCGCCAGCGAAGGGGCCAGGATCCGTTCACCGAGCGCCGCGTGCGCCTTGATGTGCTCGAACTCATCGGGCGTCAGCGGACCCGGCTTGTTCAGGATGTCCTCGCGCGTGCCGATCTTGCCGATGTCGTGGAGCTCGCCTCCGAGACGGACCTGTTCCAGCCGCTCGCCGGTGTAGCCGAGCTGGACGGCGGTCTTGGTGGCGTACCGGCTGACCCGGGAGGAATGGCCGCTGGTGTACGCGTCCTTGGCCTCGAGCGCGTGCACCAGCATCTGGACGCCGTTGATGAGCGACTGCTTGTTGCGACGATCCAGCTCCTTCACTCGGCTCTCGAGATTCTGCTGATAGAAGCGGTTCTGAAGCACGAGGTCGCGCTTCTCCAGGGCCTTGTCCACCCGGGCGCGCACCTCCTCGATCAGCACCGGCTTCGCGATGTAGTCGAGTGCGCCCAGCTTCAGGCACTCGACCGCGGTGGTCACTTCCGCGACGCCCGTGAGCATGACGATCGCCGTGTCAGGATGGCGCTGCAGCGCTTCGCGGAGGAAGCTGACGCCGTCCATTTCGGGCATGTGGATATCGGAGATGACGAGCGGGATCTCACCCTGGCGTTCCAGGATCGCCAGCGCCTCGGCGCCGGAGGCGGCCTCGATCGTAGCGAGGCCGTGGGCCTCGATGACGCGGGCAAGCGAGTGTCGAACCTGCGCGTCGTCGTCGACCACAAGGCAGTGGGCGGCGACCGGCGGGGAAGGTGTGGAATCCACGCCCCGAAACTAACCGCGGCCGGGGCCCCTCTACAACCGCGACTGCAGGGGAGTTACGCTTCTCCCACCTCCACCCTTTCCGGTCCCGATGACCCGCATCCTGCCCCACGATCACGACCATCGATTCGCCACCCGCTCGGTGCATGCCGGGCAGGTGCCCGAGCCGCTCGCCGGCGCCGTCATGACGCCGATTTACCAGACCTCCACCTACGTGCAGTCGGCGCTCGGACAGCACAAGGGATACGAATACGCACGAACCCAGAACCCCACGCGCGAGGCGTTGGAGCGGAACGTCGCCGCGCTCGAGGGGGGCACTCACGGTTTCGCGTTCGGATCGGGGCTGGCGGCACTGGACACCATCCTCAAGCTCCTCCGGAGCGGAGACCACGTGGTGTGCGGCGAGAATGTGTACGGCGGGACCCACCGATTGATGGAGCGGATCTACGGCGAGCTGGGACTGCGATTCACCTTCGTCGACATGCGGGAGGTCGGCAACGTCGAGCGCGCGCTGACTCCCGCGACCCGCCTGGTGTACTGCGAGACGCCTACCAATCCGATGATGAACCTGGTGGACCTCGCCGCCGTGGGCGACCTGACTCAGGCCCGCGGTCTGCTGTACGTCGTCGACAACACCTTCGCCACGCCGTTCTTTCAGCGTCCGATCGAGTTCGCCGCGGACGTCGTGCTCCACTCCACGACCAAGTACCTGAACGGTCACAGCGACATGGTCGGTGGCCTGCTGATCACGCCGCGCGACGATCTGGCGGAGCGCATCGGGTTCATCCAGAACGCCGCGGGCGGCGTGCCCGGCCCGATGGACTGCTGGCTCGCGCTACGCGGAATCAAGACGCTGCCGCTCCGCATGCGCCAGCACGATACCAACGGCCGGCGCGTGGCCGAGTGGCTCGCCCGACGCTCGGACTTGGTCCGGCTCTACTATCCCGGCCTGCCGTCCCACCCCCAGCACGAGCTCGCCTGCCGCCAGATGTCGGGCTTCGGCGGCATGATCGCCCTCGATCTGGGCGACGCGGCTCGCGCGCGTCGTTTCGTCGAGTCCACCCGCATCTTCGCCCTGGCCGAGTCGTTGGGCGGGGTGGAAAGCCTGATCGGGCACCCGGCGACGATGACGCACGCCGCGGTTCCACCCGCCATGCGCGAAGCAATGGGGCTGACCGACAGCCTGGTGCGCCTGAGCTGCGGCGTCGAGGATACCGACGATCTCCTCGAGGATCTCGAGCAGGCGTTCGCCGTCTCACATTGAAACCTGGCACCCGCGACACCGTAGGGCACCGCATCCCCAACCCGAGTCGGCCATGAGCACATCGCTGCCCGCCACGCGCCCCCGCCAGACTTTCCCGCAGATCTCCGCCGTCTCATGGGAACACCCGGCGGATCGTGCGGCCCTGCAGGCACTCCGCGCCATCCCGGGCGTCGACGAGGTGATCCGGAAAACCCTTGCCCTCCTCGGTGGCGAACGCGGCGTCCGCCTGCTGTTCCAGGGGAATGCCGTCCGGATCGGCCCCACCCAGTTTCCGAAGCTCTGGCACCTGCACACCGAGGTGGTGACCACCTTCGACTGGCCGAGTCCCCCCGAGCTGTACGTCTCGCAGACCCCGTTCTTCAACGCCGGGGCATACGGCATCGACAATCCGTTCATCGTGCTGCATACGGCCGCGATCGAGCTGCTCGACGACGACGAGCTCCGCGTGCTGCTCTCGCACGAGCTGGGGCACGTCATCAGCGGCCACGCGCTCTACCGGACGATCGCCGCCATCCTGGCGCTGATCAGCCTGGGCGCGCTCCCCACGCTCGCGAGTCTCGCGGTGCTTCCCGTTCGCCTGGCCTTCCTCGAGTGGTCCCGGAAGTCCGAGCTCTCGGCCGACCGGGCGGGCCTGCTCGGCGCGCAGGACGTGGTGGCCGCGCAGCGTCTCGACATGAAGATGGCGGGCGGGGGCCGCGGGGCCGGGTTTGCCGGACAGCTGAATGTCGACGCGTTCATGCAGCAGGCACACGAGTATGCCACCGGGGGCGAGGGTCTCGATGTCGTCTACAAGGTGCTGAGCACGCTGGCATTGACGCATCCCATGCACACGGTGCGTGCCGCGGAGCTGCAGCGCTGGGTGGCGAGCGGCGAGTACGAGCGCATCCTTCGCGGCGAGTACAGCCGGCGCGGTCCGGAGACGGCGGACCGCCCGCTGGGCGACGACCTGAGCGCCGCCGGAACGTATTACGCGGGTGAGGCGCGCGAGCTCGCCAGCCAGGTCGCCGATGCGGCCAAGCGCGCCGCCGAACGGGCGCGCGACGCCTTTCGGAACGCCCAGAAGTCGTGAGGCTGCTGGTCATCGGCGGAGGCGGGCGGGAGCACGCCCTGTGCTGGGCGTTGCGGCGCGAGAACGCCGACGCCGACATCTACTGCGCCCCCGGCAACCCGGGCACCGCCGATCTAGCCATCAACCTGTCGATTCCCGCCGACGACATCGACCGGATCGCCGATGCGGCAGACATGCACGGCATCGACCTCACGGTGGTCGGTCCCGAAGTGCCGCTCGCCCGCGGCCTTGCCGACCGGCTGCAGGCCGAAGGCCGAGCGGTGTTCGGGCCGAGCGCGGCCGCGGCGCAGATCGAGGCATCGAAGGCGTTCTCGAAGGATGTCATGCACGCGGCGGGCGTTCCCACGGCCGCGAGCCGCACCTTCCAGGAGCTCCGCCCGGCCCTCGACTACATCGCTCGCCATTCCGAACCGCTGGTGGTGAAAGCGTCCGGGCTCGCGGCCGGCAAAGGCGCCATCGTCTGCCTCACGCGCATGGAGGCGGCCGCCGCCGTTCGCTCGATGCTGGACGAGCGCGTGTTCGGGGACGCCGGCGCCACCGTGATCGTGGAGTCGTTCCTCGAGGGTGAGGAGGTCTCCATTCTCGCGGTGACCGACGGCCGGGACGTCGAGCTGCTTCCCGTGTCTCAGGATCACAAGCGCCTGCTCGAGGGCGACGCCGGTCCGAACACCGGCGGCATGGGCGCGTACAGCCCGGTGGCCGTGGCGACCCCTGCGTTGCTCGAACGTGCCCGGCGCGAGGTGCTCTACCCAACGCTCGAGGAGCTGCGGCGCCGACGTACGCCGTTTGCCGGCGTGCTCTACGCCGGCCTCATGGTCGACGGGGGAGGCACGCCCTGGGTGGTCGAATTCAACTGCCGACTTGGCGATCCGGAGACGCAGGTGGTGTTGCCGCTCGTCTCGGGCGGTCTCACCGATGCGTTCTGGAAGGTGGCCCGTGGCGACGGTGTGGCGCCGATCGACTGCCGGACCGCCGGGGCATCGGTCACGACCGTGCTCGCGTCGCGGGGCTACCCGGACCAGCCGGAAAAGGGGGCCGCGATCACCATTCCGGAGCACCTGCCCGCCGGCGTGACCGTGTTCCACGCGGGCACGAGCCGAGGCGCCGACGGCGTGCTGCGGGTGAGTGGAGGACGCGTGCTCAACGTGACCGCGGTGGCCTCCACGTTCGCGGAGGCGCAGCGCGCGAGTCGCGAGGCCTCGGAGGCGATCGCGTTCGAGGGCAAGGTGTACCGCCGGGATATCGGGTGGCGAGAAGCGGCACGCCAGCGCGCTCGGGCGGGCTGACACAGCCTCCGCTCGCGCTCGCTCCTCGACCTCCACATTACATTTCCGGGCGATGCCCGAGCTCCCCGAAGTCGAAACGATCGTCCGCGACATCCGTCCCGCCCTCGTCGGCCGCCAGCTCGGCCGAGTCTCGCTGAGCCACGACGACATCCTGCGAGGCGTGACTCGTCGTCGGTTCATCCGGGATGTGAGCGGATCTACGGTTGTCGATGTGTTCCGCCGCGCCAAGCACGCCATCCTCGATCTCGGATCTCAGCGCCTGGTCGTGCAGCCGGGAATGACCGGCTCGCTGATCGTGTACGACCGCGTGCTCACGCCCGACGAAGCCCGATACGCGGTGCTGCGGGCGCCTCTCGACGATGGCAGCGAGCTGGTCTATCGGGACGTGCGACGCATCGGAAAGCTGCGGCTGCTGGACGCCGCCGGGTGGCGGCGCTACACCGAGGGGATCGGTCCGGAGCCGCTGGCTCCCGGGTTCACATCCGCCCGCCTGGGTGAGGCGCTGGGCCGCTCGCGCGCGGCGGTCAAGAAAGTGCTGATGGATCAACGTCACCTCGCAGGAGTCGGCAACATCTACGCGAACGAGGCGCTGTTCGCGGCGGGCATCGATCCCTCCAAACCGGCGAGCCGGCTGACCGCGGACGATCACAGCAGACTCCACGCCGAGCTCCAGCGCATCCTCGCAGCGGCGATCGCGTCCAACGGGTCGACCGTCCGCGACTACCGGACCGGCACCGGGCAATCCGGCAACTTCCAGCTCGAGCTGCTGGTCTACGGCCGCGAGGGTGAGCCGTGCCGTCGCTGCGGGACGCGGCTCACCGGCACGCACGAGATCGACGCCCGGATCTCCGTCTTCTGCCACCGGTGTCAGTCGTGAGCCGCACCCGCCGCGCGCAACGTGTCGCGCCGCTCCCCTCCACCGACCTCGATCAACTGAAGCATAGGGTCCGCGCGCTCGCCGAGAACCGGCCGGCGGTATATCGCATGACCGACGCGATGGGCCGGATCATCTACGTCGGGAAGGCCAAGCGGCTGCGCACGCGGCTCCTCACTTACTTCCGCGCCGAGTACCCCGAAGACAAGGCCGCGCGCATTCTGTACGCCGCGAGCGACATTGCCTGGGACTACGTGCCGAGCGAGTTCGCCGCCTACCTCGGCGAGCTTCGTCAGATTCGGCGGCACCGTCCGCACTTCAACTACCGGGGCAACGTCACCCGCCGCTCGGTGCTGATCAAGATCTCGAACGATCCGGCGCCGCGGATGTACGCGGGAGCGACCGTCGCGCGCGACGACGCGCGCTGCTACGGGCCGTTCCGCTCGATGACGCGGACGGGCGAAGCCGTGCGGACGCTGAACGACCTGCTCGGCCTCCGCGACTGCACGGCCGAGATGCCTGCCGTGTTCGCCGGCCAGGGCGACCTGTTCGACCAGCCGCGACAGGCCGGATGCATGCGCCATGAGTTCGGCTTCTGCAGCGGCCCCTGTGCCGGCTTCGTGGCGCAGTGGGACTACCGGCGGAAAGTCGAGACCGCGATGGCGTTCCTCGAGGGGCGCACCATCCAGCCCATCGACCGTGTCGTGCAGGCGATGCAAGAGGCGGCGGCCCAGGCGCGGTTCGAAGTGGCGGCGCGCTGGCGCGAGAAGTTCGAGCAGCTGGAGTGGCTTCTCGCCGCGACCAGTCGAGCGCGGACGGCGCGCGACCTTCTCAGCTTCGTCTATCGCGATCCGGGAGAGTTCGGGGACGACCGCGTATACGTCGTCCGCCAGGGCGTGGTCCGCGCGACGTTTCCGTTTCCGACGACACCCATCGAGCACGAAGCCTTTCGGGCAGTCGTCGCCGCAGAGGCCGCGCGACCCGTGGCACCCGCCGGACCGCTACCACTGGAATCTATCGACGAGATTCTGCTGTTGATGTCCTGGTTCCGCGCTCACCCGGACGCGCTGCGTCGCACCTGGGCGTACGACAAATGGGCGGGTTGACCTCTCAGGGGGACACTTCCTCGGGTGTTTCTAAACTAGGTTGTTGCGATACAACGCCTTGGTAATCTGCAGATCCTGGCACCGCCCATGCCTGACCAACCCCCGTTGCGCTTTCGCGCAGCCAATCACCAACTCGCGGGAGGTCACATGCAGAAGCTCTTCTGGGTCGGCGCGGTCGCTGCCCTCACTCTGACGACACCGCTGGCTGCCCAGCGCCCCACCGGTCCCTCGTTCGGCATCACCCCATACGCCGGCTACATGAAGTTCGGCAACCTGGTCTCCGGTCCGCTCGGGACGAGCGTCCGGAACGCAGGCGCCGCGGTCTACGGCGCCGAGGCAACCCTCGGCCTCACGCGCGCGGTCGCACTGGTGGGCAACGTCGCCTATTCTCAGCCCGGACTCGAAATCGGCGCTCCGCTCATCGGCGGCATCTCGGTCGGACAGAGTTCGGTACTGCTTTACGACGCGGCGCTTCGGCTCCGCGTGCCGGTCGGCGGCGGGCTTCCGGTTTCGCCGTTCGTGCAGGGCGGCGCCGGGGCGGTGCGGCAGTCGTTCGACGTCGGCCCCGCTTCCACCCACTCCACCAACGTCGCGTACAACGTCGGCGCCGGAGCGGATGTCTCGATCGGGCCGCGGCTCGGGCTCCAGCTGATGGTGAAGGACTATTTCGGAAAGTTCGACGCCAGGGAAGCAAGGGCAGTGAACGTCGAGACCCGGACGACCCACAACGTGGCGGTGAGCGCGGGGCTGCGGCTGGGCTTCTAGATACCGCTTATTCGATCGGCACCCACAGCGCGGGCGTCCGCTCCAGGAGCGTGGCGCCGGCGCTCGTCGTCACCACCGGCCAGCTGTACCAGGCATTCGGATCGTCGTCGTGCAGCCGGAAACCGACCGCCGGACGGCGGCCGGCCTGACCCGCAAGCCAGGCGGGATCGAGGCGGAGTACCACCGTCCACCCGCCCGCGGTGTCCGTCCCGCCGACCTCCCAGCCGCCGCCCGAGCGAGCCGCGCCGAGGCGCCAGTCGGGGTCGTCGAGCGGCGGCTCCCATCGGTTCGCCCGCCCGCGGTAGACGACGCTGCTGTCGAGGGTCCGCTGAAGTGACCACAGGAAATCGTCATGCGCCGGCGCGGCGCCGCCGTCGCCCGATACGTCGATGCCGACGGCGAGCGCGTCCGACCAGGAGTGGGTGCGATCGGGCACCAGCGCGGCGACGAAGATGGTGTCGCTCGCCCGGAGGAGCCAGATCGATGCGGTGCCCTGTCTGGTAACGATCCGGACCTGCGGTGCACCCCACGTGACGCTGTCGATTGGACCGTCCGCGGCCGGCGCGCGTGCCACCTCGCGCACGCGTAACGAGTCGCCCGGCGCATGACCGGCCTGCAGCAGCAGCGCGAAGGCGGCCAGAAGCGGGGCGGGCAGCGCTAGTCCGTGTCGAGCGGCGTGAGAGGAACGAGGCGGCCGCGTGGCGGGATTCCCGGCTCGAGCTCGAGGATGCCGACGGATGCCGGCAGGTTGAAGCGGCGCGCACCCGCGCCACCAGGGTTCATCACCGTCACGACCACGTCCACGAGTGTCAGCAGCGGCCGATGGGTGTGCCCGAAGACGATGATCTCGGCGTCGGGAAACGCCGTCTGCAGCTTGTCCGGCGTGGGCGAGCCGAACTGGTCGCCGTGCGTCACGACGATGCTGAAGCCGTCGAGCTCGAGCCGGGCTACCTGAGGCAGCCGGTTTCGGATCTCCCACCCATCGGTGTTGCCGTAGACCGCGGTCACGGGCGCGAGCGTATTCAGCTCGTCGAGCAGCGCGGGCGGACCGACGTCGCCCCCATGAACGATGTGGTCGACCTCGCGGAACACCTCGAATATCTCCGGTCGGAGCAGTCCGTGCGTGTCCGAGATGACGCCGATGCGCATTCGCGCTCCGTCAGTCGATACGCGCCGCGGCGGTGGCCCGGCCTACCATCGCGGCGAACGCGTCCAACAGCTCCGTCTGCTCGAAGGTGCAGTGACCATAGCGCGTGACCGTCCGCGATTCGAGATTCGAGGCGGAGCCCGCCGCCGCGACCTTGGCGGCGTACAGCTCCGACTGCGCGGCCGGCACGATCGGATCTCCCGTGGTGTGGAGCGTGACGACCGGGATCGAGAGTACGCCCGTCGTCTCGAACTGCCCGAGCGCCGCCCGTGCTTCGGCGTCGGCGGCCACCCGGGCGATGCCGGCGTTCAGTGCCTCGTCGTTCAGCGAGCCCCCGTACACCCGCCCGATGTTGTCGTACGGTTGCCCGCCGAGGCGGGCGCGCGCATCCTGGAGGGCGAAGACATCGTATCGGAGCGCTCCGATGACCGTGGCCCCCGCGGAGAGCAGGTCCTGCGGATCGATGGGTGCGCCGGTAACCGACAGGAGCTGCAGCGTGGCCGGAATGTCGGCCTGCAGCGCGGCGGCGATGGCCGGGACGTACGTCGAGGTCCACTTCGCGCGTACCGAGTCGGGCACGTCGACCGGCCCGCCCGGGATCACGCCCGGAAAGTAGTAATCGAACACCACGCGGAAATCGCCGAAGTAGTCGATCTGTGCGGCGAAGTCGCCGACCGGACCGCAGGCCGCGACCGCGCCATCGATCGCGTCGGCGTGGCGCTCCGCGGCGAGCGCGGCCGCGAGTCCACCCTCGGACACGCCGACCACGTACGTACGGGTCGGATCCGGTCTGAATCTCCGGCGCACCTCCTCGGAGAGCTGCACGATATCCTCGGCTCCCAGATCGGCCACGAGACCGTTGGCCCGGTAGCTCGTGGTGGCGTAGGCGTAGCCCAAGGCGTTCACGATCTCGGACACCGAGCGGCCACCCACGCCGTCGTCCGGAATCGCGAGCGGCTCCGTGCCCGCGACATAGCCGTGCGCGTAGATCACGAGATCGCCGTTCCACGTCTGCGGGAAGCAGACCCGGTACAGCGCGCCGGTGGCGCCGAGCGTGGCGTCCTGACAGCCGGCCGCCGCAGGCTCGCCGTCTTCCGGTGGCGGAGCCTGAACGTCGTCGCCACCGCCGCACGCCGCGGTGACGAGCAGCGTCGCGGACCAGGCCGCCAGGAACCTTCGAGGAATGTGCGAGTGCATGAGAAATGACCTGCCGGAAACGGGGAACGTCGAGCCGATCGGGGGTGCGCTCGCTACCTGCGCGGAGCGGCGGGAGCAGACGCGTAAGATGAGTCAGGCATCGTCGCCGGTCCAGCGCCGGGCGATTTCGATATCGATCTCCAGCTGATCGAGCACCCGCTGCACCACGAAATCCACGAGCTCCGCGATCGTGGTGGGCCGGTGATAAAAACCGGGCGCGGCCGGGATCACCACCGCGCCCGCCTCGGTAACGGCGACGAGGTTGCGCAGGTGCACCAGGGAGAGCGGGGTCTCGCGCGGAACCAGGACGAGCTTGCGGCGCTCCTTCAGGGTCACGTCAGCGGCGCGCTCCACCAGGGACCGGCTCGTGCCCGCGGCGATGGCGGCGACCGTTCCCATAGAGCACGGGCAGACGACCATGCCATGCGTGCGCCGTGAGCCGGATGCCGGAAGCGCGCCGCGATCGCCGTCGGGGAACGAGGTCACCGAGCTCCAGTCGCCACCGGTCGCCGTCCGGAGCGCGTCGATCGAGTCGATCCCGCACTCGTCCCGGAGCAGGCGCAATCCGTGGCTCGACGTGATGAGCCACACCGGCACGTGGCCGCGGGCCAGCACGTCGAGCAGCCGCACCCCGTAGGGCGCGCCGGACGCACCGGTCAGCGCGAGCACCACCGGGTGCCGCGTCACGCATGCCTCAGCAAACGGTCCGCCAACGCGAACCCGAACACCGTCAGCGACATCACCCCGTTCATCGTGAAGAATGCCGCATCGAGCCGTGAGAGATCGCCGGGGCGGACGAGCCGATGCTCGTACGCCAGAATCGCGGCCGCGATCACGACACCGGCCAGGTACCACGCGCCGAATCCCGCTCCCCAGCCGAACAGCACCAGGGCGGGAATCGTGATGCCATGCAGCAGCTTGGCCAGCAGGATGGCGCGCCGCTCGCCGAGCCGGACGACGGCGCTCCGAAGCCCCTGCGACCGATCGAAACCTTCGTCGGGGAGCGCGTAGAAGATATCGAAGCCTGCGACCCAGGTGGCCACCGCCAGGGTCACCGTGAGCAGCAGCCACGGCGGCTCGCTCCATCGCCCCGTCACCGCGAGATACCCGCCCACCGGCGCGATCGCCAGGCCGAGGCCCAGCCACAGGTGCGGCCACCAGGTGAATCGCTTGGCGAAGCTGTAGCTCAGGACCCACGCCAGCGCGACCGGGCTCAACAGAAGACAGAGGGGATTGAGCATGGATGCCGCCGCCACGAACAGCGCCGCGGCCACCGCGATCGAGATCCAGGCCTGAGTGCCCGTCAGCACGCCCCGAGGGAGCTCCCGATTCCTGGTCCGGGGATTGGCCGCGTCGAATCGCAGGTCCGCCACACGATTGAAGGCCATGGCCGCCCAGCGCGCGGCCGAAAACGCGAGCACCACCAGGACGACGGTGCGCATCGTCACGAGCGCAATGCGTGACGCGGCGAGCACGCCCAGAAGCGCGAACGGCAGCGCGAAGAGCGTGTGCGGAAGCTTGACGAGATTGACATAGCGAACCAGCAGCGACTGACCGTCGAACGTCTGTCCCTCGCGCACGGGAGCGGTCACAGCGTGATGCCGAGCTGCGGCCAGATCTCGTCCACCCGCCGCTTCGTCTCGACGTCCATCGTGATCAACTCGGGCCACTCGCGCGTGAAGCCCTCCTCCTTCCACTTCTTCGTCGCGTCGATGCCCATCTTGCTGCCGTAGGTGAACGCGCGGCTCGCGTGATCCAGCACGTCCACCGGTCCCATGGTGAAGCGGACGTCACGCTCGGGATCGATGTTGTTGAGCGCGATCCACCAGGCCTCGTCCGCATTCCGGACGTTGACGTGCTTGTCGACGACCACCAGCACCTTGGCCAAGGACATCAGCCCCTGTCCCCACAGCGCGTTCATCACCTTGTACGCCTGTCCGGGATACTGCTTGTCGATCGAGACGAACACCAGGTTGTGGAAGATGCCGGCCGCCGGCATATGGTAGTCCACGATCTCGGGCACCGTGAGCTTGAGGAGCGGCAGGAAGATTCGCTCGGTGGCGTGGCCGAGGTAGTAATCCTCCATCGGCGGGGGGCCGACCAGGGTGGCCGGATAGATCGGGTCGCGCCGGGCCGTGATGGCCGTGACGTGCACGCGGGGGTAGTAATCCGCGAGCGAATAGAAGCCCGTGTGATCGCCGAACGGTCCCTCGAGCGCCAGCGGTTCCGATGGATCGATGTACCCCTCGAGGACCAGCTCGGCCTCGGCGGGAACGTCGAGGTCGCAGGTGACGGCACGTGCCAGCTCGACCGGCTCGCGCCGCAGGAAACCGGCGAAGATGAACTCGTCGATCGTCGGGGGCAGCGGCGCCGACCCGGAATAGATGCTCGCCGGATCGCCGCCGAGCGCGATGACGACCGGCATGCGTTCCCCCCGCTCCGCCATCTCGCGCCAGTGTGCCGCGCCCACCTTGTGCCGCTGCCAGTGCATCGCGAGCGTGTCGCGGCCGAGGACCTGGATGCGGTACATCCCGACGTTCCGGATACCGCGCGTGGGGTCGGTGGTGATCACCATGGGGAGCGTGATGTAGCGCCCGCCGTCGCCCGGCCAGGTGGTGAGGAACGGAATCTGGTCGAGATTGACGGCATCGCCGCGCAGGATGACCTCCTGGCACGGAGGACGGCCGCCCCTGACCTTCGGCGGGAACTTGCCGATCTCGGCGAGCTTCGGCAGCATGGCCAGCTTGCCGAACAGTCCTTCGGGGACTTTCAGGTTGAGCATCTCGCTGATGCGCCCCCCGATGCTGTCCAGGTCGTCGACGCCGAGGGCCAGGCACATCCGCCGCATCGAGCCGAACAGGTTGATGACCACCGGCGTCGGGCTTCGCGTGCCGTCGTCGAGGACGACGTGCTCGAAGACGAGCGCGGGCCCGCCGCCCGGACTCTTCATGCACCGGTCGGCGATTTCGGCCGCCTCGAGCCGGGCGCGCACCGGATGGGTGACGCGCACGAGCTCGCCGAGGCGATCGATCTCCTTGATGAACTGCCGGAGATTGTCGAGGGGCATGAGGATCCGGTTCCCGGTTACGTTCGTTGGCTGGACTGCTTGCGCGACTATTCTCGCGTTCCTACGTGCATCGCGCACACGCCGCCCATGAACAGCTTGTAGGACACGTCGCGAAACCCCTGCCCTGCCAGCCGCCGCGCCAGCTCGGACGGGCCGGGAAACGCGAGCGTAGACGCTGGTAACCATGTATACGCGGTCGTATGTTTGGAGATCCGCCGACCTACCCATGGCAGCACGCGCCGAAAATAAAACTCGTAGAGTCGGCGCAGCTGCGGTTGGGGAGGCAGGGTCATCTCGAGGATCACCAGGCGCCCGCCGGGCCGCAGCACCCGGCCGGCCTCGGCCAGGCCCGCATCGAGGTCCACCAGGTTCCGCACTCCCCAGCCGACCATCGCGCCATCGAACGACCGATCCGGGAACGGCAGCTCGAGCGCGTCGGCCGCCACGGGAGCCACGTCCGCCTTGCCGCGCCCCAGCCGCAGCATCGGCTGGACGAAGTCCGCGCCGACGACGCGACCCCGGAATCCCGCCTGCCGCGCGAGTGTGGCCGCGAAGTCGAGCGTCCCCGCGCACAGGTCGAGGTAGATTCCGTCCGGCTTTCGTTCCCACCCCAGCCGCGCCACCGCATACCGCCGCCACCGCTGATCGAAGCGGAAACTGATGATGCGGTTGAGGCGGTCGTAGGTAGGAGCGATGGCGGTGAAGATGTCTCGGACGTACGCGCGTTTGTCGGGGCCGCCCGAAACGGGTAACTCACGATCTGAGGCTAACATAGGCGCTCAATGTAGTCCTGCGACGAGATCGTTGGCAAGGCGGCACCCGGGTGGCTGAGACGCCCGAGTGGGTGCGGCTCACCGACCAGGAGGTCGTCCTCCTGGCCCGGGCGGGGCGTGAGGCGGCGTATCGTGAGCTGATCCGCCGTTACGAGCGTCCGATCTTCGCCTTGCTGTTCCGGATGGTCCGAGACCGTGAGCTGGCGGAAGACCTCTCCCAGGAGACGTTCGTCAAGGCGTTGAACGCCATCGAGTCGTACCGGCCCGAGTTCAAGTTTTCCTCGTGGATCTTCAAGATCGCCAACAACGCCGCGATCGATCACCTGCGCCGGCGGGAGCTCGACACGCTCTCGCTCGATGGCTCCCCCCACGCCGAGACGCCCGAAGCGATGCAGGCGACGGCGCTGCAGATCGGCGCGCGGCAGGAATCGCCGCTCGATGCGGTCGAGGCGAAGGAGCTCGGGGGCGCCATCGAGACCGCCATCGGGCGACTCCGTCCCGAGTATCGCTCATGCATCCTGTTGCGTCACGTGGAGGGGCGGGCCTACGAGGAAATCGCGGAGATGCTCGACCTCCCGCTCGGCACCGTCAAGACCTACATACACCGCGCCCGGAACGAGCTCCGCCAGGCGCTGGCGCATCTCAAGGAAGAATGAAACCTCCACCCTTTCTCCGCCGTAGGAGGGTCCACTTATGACCCCCGTTCCTGGGCTCCACCTTACGCCCGACGACATCGACGCGTGGCTGGCCGGCGCACTCGCTCCGGCGGCGCAGGGGCATCTGGATCACTGCCCCGACTGCCAGGAGCGCGCGGAGACGGAGCGCGAGATCACGGTGCTCCTCGGTGCCCTTCCGCTCCTCTCCCCCGCCGCCGGCTTCGCCGACCGGGTGATGGCGCGCGTGTCGGTACCGGCGCCTCACGCCGTCGGCACCCTCGATCTGCTCAAGCAGCGCATCCTTGCCAGCCGTCGCAACGTCGCCATCGCTGCCAGCCTTCTGGTGTTGCTGCTGGGCTCGATGGCCGGCAGCGTCGTCTGGACGCTCGGCCATCAGGAAACGCTGGCCGCGTTCGGCGGATGGCTGAGCGCGCAGGCTGGGCAGGCCGCGTGGCTGGGGGTGCGGGGCGTCGCGTCCAATTTCATCGAGCAGCCCTGGTTTGCGGCGCTCAAGAGCCTGGCGGCCAGTCCCGGCCGTCTCGGACTCGCCTCCACGCTCGCGATGCTGACCTACGTGGCCGGCATCCTGGCGTTCCGCCGCCTCCTGGCTCTGCCGACGCAGCAGGTGGCCCATGCGGGCATCTAGCCGGCTCTCCGCCGCGCTGGCGCTCGCCGCGCTGCTCGTACCCCGCCTCGCGTTCGCCGGCACCCTGGGCGATCCGACCAGTTCCCGCACCGTCGAGCTGGTGCACGGCTTCTGGACGCTGGTATCCGATGTCCGGGATCGGGCGGGGGACCAGGATCGCTCCCAGCAGCCGCGCCCTTCCCCCGAGGCCATCGCTCCGGCTCCCGCGGGTGAGCCTCCCGTGCGCCTCGGCGATCTGAGCAAGCCGACCACCATCGAAGCGCAGCTCCGCGCGGCGCTGCACCCGCGAGAGGGAGGCGTCCGCGTCACCGTGCCCGATGGAAACGCGCGGCGCGGCGACTTCAGCATCGGGTCGAACGAGAGCATGCCGGGGCATCTCCTGGTGGTGCAGGGCACGGCGGACATCTACGGCAAGCTGTTGGGCAATCTGGTCACGGTCGAGGGCGACGTCGTGCTCCATCCCGGCGGCGTCATCTCCGGCGACGTCCTCACCTTGGGCGGCGAGGTGCGCGACGAAGGCGGCGAGATCGGCGGCGAGGTCCGCACCTTCCGCTCGTCATCGGCGCTCCAGACGCTCGTCCCGGCGCCCATCGCGGCGCCGAGTGCCGTCGAGACCCTCTTCCGACGGGCCGCGGGCGTGGTCGGCGTGTTTCTCACGCTTGGCGCGCTGGGGTTCGGGCTCGTCATGTTCGGACGGCCCAACCTCGAGGTCGTCTCCGACACCGTGGCACACTCCTTCGGTCGGGCGTTCGCGACCGGCCTCCTCGGGCAGTTGCTGCTGCTGCCTACCTTCGGGATGCTCGTGGTCGGCCTCATCCTGAGCGTGGTGGGCATCGTCCTGCTGCCGTTTGCCGTGGTGGTGTACGTGCTGCTCGTCATCATCGGCGCCGTGGGCGGATACCTCGCGGTGGCCCACGCGATGGGGGAGACGTACACCCGCCGCCGGCTGGCGCTCGGCGACATGATCGGCTCGCCCAACAGCTACCGGTACTTGCTCGTCGGCCTGGGCGCCTTGGCGGCGTTCTGGATGGCCTGGTCGGTGTTCGGGTGGGTGCCGGTCGCGGGGGACCTGATCCGCGGTGCGGCCATCCTGGTCACCTGGCTCCTCGGGACGGCGGGCTTCGGCGCCGCGCTGCTGAGCCGCGCGGGCCTGCGCGCGAACTTCGCCGGGCGGCTTATCCCGCCCGAGGCGCTCACCGACGAGTATCTCTGGGCCACTCCGCAGTTCGGCGTCACCGCCGCCAAGCGGCCGGGCTCCCGGACGCCTACCCGGGGGCTCTGATGCGCCGGTGTCTCCTGGCCGCCGTGGCGCTCGTGCTCGGGGCGTCGAGCGCCGGCGCGCAGTCCATGCGCCCTTTCAGCACGTACCGCCAGTGGCATGGCGAGACCCGCGTCGATGCCCGGCTGGATTACGCCGCGGGGGCGCTCAGGCTGGCAGCCGGGCGCCCCAACGAGCTGTACCGGATGGATGTGCTCTACGACGGCGAACGCTATGTCCCGGTCAGCGACTTCGACGCCGCGCGCGGCGCGGTGGCCCTCGGGCTCCAGCCTTCGGGCAAAGGCGGCCTCCGCGTCGTCTCCAAGGGGCAGCTTCGTCAGACTTCCTCGATCACGTTCTCCCCGAACAGCGATCTCACGCTCGACGCGCGCCTCGGAGCGGTCGACGGCGATCTCGAGCTCGGCGGGCTGCGGCTCACCGAGCTCAATCTGGAAGCGGGAGCGAGCCGGGCCACGGTGCGGTTCTCAGCGCCCAACGCCGCCCGATGCCGCGCCGCCACGCTGAGCGCCGGAGCGGCCGAGCTGTCGGTGGTCGGACTCGGCAACAGCCGCTGCGACCGGATCGTATTCGAGGGAGGCGTCGGGCGGGTCACGCTCGATTTCGGCGGGGCATGGACGTCGAGCTCGGCGGTGCAGGTGAAGATGGCGTTGGGCGAGGTCGCGCTGCGCCTGCCGCGCGGGGTGGGCATCCGCATCACGATGGACAAGTTCCTCGCGACCTTCGAGCCGCAGGGGCTGGTGCGGCGCGGCGCGAGCTATCTCTCGCCCGGCTACGACCAGTCGGCCCGACACCTCGACATCGACGTGACGACCGCGGTCGGCGGGGTAACGGTCGACTGGCTGAAGTAGTACCTTCCGAACATGTCGCCGCTCGAGACACTAGGCTTCGCGCTCGGCACCTCGTTCGCCTCAGGGCTCAACCTCTACGCCACGGTGGCGGCCGCAGGCCTGTTCGAGCGACTGGGCGTCGTCCACCTACCCGAGCCGCTGCAGGTGCTGGCGCACCCCATGGTGCTCGGCATCGCCGTCGTGCTCTTCCTGATCGAATTCATCGCCGACAAGATTCCCTACGTGGACAGCGTGTGGGACGCGGTGCACACGTTCGTCCGTCCGCCGGCCGCGGCGTTCCTTTCCTACAGCGCGTTCGCCGGCGGTGTGCCCGAGCAGTGGAAGATCGGCGCGGCGCTGCTGGCCGGGAGCGTGGCGCTCACCTCGCACGGTGCCAAGGCCACGACCCGGGCCGCGGTGAACACCAGTCCGGAGCCGGTGAGCAACTGGACGCTGAGCCTGGTGGAGGACTCGATCGCCGTGTTTCTGTCGTGGCTCGCCGCCACCCACCCGGTGCTCACCGCCGCCGTGGTCACGGTCCTGGTCATCCTGGCGGTACTGCTGATCTGGCGACTGTTCCGCTTCTTCCGCCAAGTCGTGGCGCGGTTCAGGGGCCGGCCGAGCGGGGCGGAGCCGGCGGTCACACCACCATAGCAGCGGCGTGCGCTCAGCCGAGGCGGGCGCGGATGCGCCCGCCGACCCCGAGTCCCAGCCGTCTCGCCGCCGACCCGTCCCGCACCGCGATCTCGATAGCACCGCCCGATCCGACGTACGCCAGCAGTCCTCCGGTCGGCACATCCCCGAAAGTCCGTCGAAGCGGACCGATATCCAGGTCCTCCACTTCCAGGATCGCGTAGGGCGGCACCAGCTCCGTGGTGAGGTTGGTCACCAGGGTCCCAAAGCGATCGACGTACACGATCTCGCCCACCACCGATTTCCCCGCGTAGTGCGGCTCGGTGTACGTGAGGCGCGCGGGCATGGTCGTGAGCGGATCTCCGAGCGCGTCGAGCGGCATGCCGCGGGCGAGCGCGGCCGCGGCGGGCGCGAACAGGTCCCGCCCGTGAAACGTCGGAGACGCGTGCTCCGGCGTGGGCAGGACGACGATCTGCACTTCGGCGTCGCGCAGCAACGGAGTGAACAGGCCGTTGTCGGGTCCGACGAACCAGTGCCCCCGCCCGCGAAGCGCGAGCGCGGCGCGTGCCGTGCCGACGCCCGGATCCACGACGGCGAGGTGAATGGTGTCGGGTGGGAACCGGTGCCAGGCGCGGCCGAGCAGGTAGGCGCCCGCCCGCACGTCGCCAGGCGGCACGGCGTGCGTGATATCCACCAGCAAGGCATCGGCACATGCGCCGAGCAGCACGCCCTTCATTTCGGCCACGTAGGAGTCGGACGTGCCGAAATCGGTCAGCAGCGTGACGAGAGGCATGCTCTAAGGTAACGCGCTCACGCGCGGGCCCTCTCCCATCCACCCCATTGCCAGAGCGATGTCATGGCCACCGCGCGCGCCATCGCCGTGAGCGCCAGCATCCACCAGATCCCGTTGAGACCAAACCGCCCCGCCACGATGTCGGCCAGCGGAATGCGGAGCGCGCTGATGGTCACGATGGCGAGCATCGTGTACAGCGTGTACCCGGCGCCGGTGAGCGCGCCTTCGAGCACGTTCTCGTACGCCATGCCCAGCTGCGCGACGCCGGCCGCGCGCAGGTAGAGCGACGCATCGCGAATCACCGCCGGATCCTCCGTGAAGATGCCGACCAGCGCGCCGGGCACGAGCAGGAAGACCAGCGCCAGCGTGCACGCCGGGACGGACGCGAGACGGGCCGTCAGCCAGCCGGCCCGACGCGCGCGCGCGGGCTGTCCCGCCCCGAGGTTCTGCCCCACCAGCGTCTCGGCCGCGAGCCCAAAGCCGATGCAAATCATGTAGCTTATCCCCTCGATCTTGTGCCCGACCCCGAGCGCCGCGATCGCAGGCGTACCGAAGCGGCCGACCACCCGGACGAGCAGCATGTAGATGACGCTGAACAGCACGCCCGTCAGCATCGTGGGCAGCCCGATGCGGGCGATCGTCCGGGCCACCGGCAGGCTGAAGCCGAGCCGGATGCCCCCGCGGCGGCGCAGCAGCTCGATGCCCACGATGAAGCCGAGCCCGCGGGTGAGCACCGTCGCCAGCGCCGCCCCGTACACGCCGAGTGCCGGGACCGGACCCCACCCCAGGATCATGACGGGGTCGAGCACCAGATTGAGGAGTACCGACGCCCCGAGCAGCAGGAACGGCGTACGGGTGTCGCCGGCGCTTCTGAACGCCGCCGTCACGACGAAGTAGCCGTAGATCAGCACCGCGCCGAGCAGCTGCACGACCAGAAACTCGCGCGCCAGCCCCGCCACCGCTCCGCCGGCACCCATCAACCGGAAGATTGCCGGCAGCGCCAGCACGCCGCCGATCGCGATCGCGAGCCCCAGCCCGACGGCCATGACGAGCGCCGTGCCGGTGGCGCGCGCCGCGCTCAGCGCATCGCCCTCGCCGTGCCGCCGCGCCGCGACCGCCGTGAGGCCGACGCCGACGAGCTCGCCGATCGAGACAATGACCCAGACGGTGTAGCTCGCGAGCGAGACCGCGGCGAGCGCGTCCGGCCCGAGCGTGCGGCCCACCCAGAATGTGTCGGTGACATTGAAGAGAACCTGGAAGAGCGTCGTCCCGACGGCCGGCAGCGCCAGACGGAGGATGGCGGGGCGGAGGGGACCATCCACGATGCCCGTGCCGGAAGGAGGCGCGAGCGGCGGCGAGGCGTCCTGCTGCTCGGCGTAGAGCGCGGGCGGTGGGGCGTCCGGCGTGGGGGTCAGTTGTGCAGAATCGGCAGCGCGACGCCGCGCCCGGCAGCCTTCCGCCGCAGCTGTTCGGCCACATCCCTGAGGCTCGCGGCGGCCGCGCTGTCCGGACTGGCGACGAGGATTGGCTGACCGGCATCGGCCAGCTCGGCCAGCCGGGGCTGAAGCGGCACGCTGCCGAGCAGCGGCACGCCGATCTCCTCCGCCAGCCGCCGGCCACCGCCGGAGGAGAACAGCTCGAAGCGTCGGCCGCTCTCGGGATCGGTGAAGGCAGCCATGTTCTCGACGACGCCGAGCACCGGAACGCCGACGCGCTCGAACATCCTGGCTCCGCGGAGCGCATCGCCCACCGCGACTTCCTGCGGCGTGGTCACGATGACCGCCCCGTGCACCTGCGTGGCCTGCACCAGCGAGAGCTGCGCGTCGCCCGTACCGGGCGGGAGATCGACGATGAAGTAGTCGAGCTCGCCCCACTCCACGTCCCGCAGAAACTGGGTGACGATCTTCATGATGATGGGACCGCGCCAGATGGCAGGTGCGTCACGCTCGACCAGGAAGCCGAGCGACATCAGCTTGACGCCGTGCGCCTCGAGCGGCTGGATCTTCCCGCCGAGCACCGGCGGCTTCTCGAAGACGCCGAACATGCGCGGAATGTTCGGGCCGTAGATGTCGGCGTCCATGACGCCGACGCGGGCGCCTTCTTGCGCGAGCGCCACTGCGAGGTTGACCGCCACCGTGGACTTGCCCACCCCGCCCTTGCCGGACGAGATGGCGATGATCCGGCCGAGATTGGGCTGCTCGGCGGGCGCGGGCGCCGACGGAGGCACGGGCACGGACGCGCCTCCCGGAGGTGCAGTGGGCGGGGCATGCGTAGCCCGCGCCGGGCCTGCCGGATTGGTGACATTGATCCGGACATCCTCACGCCTCACCCCCTCCACCCCCTGGATCGCCGACCGGGCCTGTCGGACGAGCGTCGCGGGATCCTCCGGCGCCAGGAGGAAGGTGAAGCTCACCGCGCCCGCCTCGGTCACCTGCAGATCGCGGATCATCCCGGAGGACAGCAGGTCGTTCTCGAGCCGCGGATTCCGGATGGCCGCCAGCGCCGCGATGACGCGAGCCTGCAGCGAGCCCGCCACTATACGGCCTCCACGTGCTTCACCTCGGGCACGGCATCGCGCAGCCGGCTCTCGATGCCCTGCTTCAGCGTTACGGCCGAGGCCGAGCACCCGTGGCAGGTGCCGCCGAGCCGCACCAGGAGCACGCCGTCGCGCTCGTCGAAATCGACGACCTCCACCTGACCCCGGTGCGAGGCGATATAGGGACGCAGCGTGTCGAGCGTCTGTTCGATGCGTTCGATGGTGTCCATAGGCTCCGGCACACAATTCCTACCGAGACGTTCGGAATATAGATCCCGCCTGGGACCGGTCAATCGACGCTCAGCCGTGCGCCCGACCGTTGTCCGCAAGATAGGCGCGGGCGGCGGTCAGCACGGTGGACTGCACTTCGGCGAGCGAGCCGGTGATCGCCAGACCGGCGGCCTTGGTGTGTCCTCCCCCACCGAACGGCTTGGCGAACGCCGCTACATCCACCTTCCCGACCGACCGCAGGGACACCTTCACGCGCCCCTGGCTGACCTCGCGAAAGAGCAAGGCCATCCGCACCCCTTCGATCGACCGAGGAAATTCGACCACGCCTTCGAGGTCGTCGGAGGAGACGCCGAGGCGCTCGATGGCCCCGGGCGGCACCGTGACCCACGCCAGACCGTAGTCCGGCTCGACGACGAGCGTCTGGAGCGCCTCGGCGAAGAGGCGGGGCCGGCCTTCGGGCGCGCGAGCGTAGACCTCGAGGTAGATCTGCTCCGGGTCGACGCCCGCCTCGAGCAGCTCCGCCGCCACCCGAAGCGTCCGCGGACGGGTGTTGCTGAACCGGAACCCCCCGGTGTCGGTCAGGATGGCGACGTACAGCCCTCGCGCGGCCTCCTCCGTCAGCTTCCACCCGTTCGCCACGGCGAGCTCGAAGATGAGCTCGCCGGTCGCGGCGGCGCCCGGGTCGAGATAGCGCGGGCCCTCGGGCAGCACCCCCTCGCTCACGTGATGGTCCACGCACGCCACCGGCACGCCGCGCGTGCGCACCGTCTCGCCGAGCATGCCGAGGCGACCGAGGTCGGAGATGTCGAGGACGACGATCAGGTCGGCGCGGCGCAGCTCGCGGATCGCCTCGGCGGTGCGGTCAACGCCGGGCAGATCCTCGAACAGGAACCCGAAACGGGGCGGCGTCGGCGTGGGATTGGTGACGACGACATCGAAGCCGCGATCGCGCAGGAGGTGCGCGAGCCCCGCCTCGCTGCCGAGGCCGTCACCATCCGGATTCACATGGGTGGTGAGGCACACCCGTTGCCCCGGCGCGAGCGCCGCGGCCAGCGCGCGCGCTTCGGCGGCACGGTCTGGGGCGAGGGTGAACGACATGCGGGGAACATAACAGGAAGAAAGGCCGGAGCGGCGCGTGAGCGCGCTCCGGCCCGGGCGGTCGGCTCAGACCACGTTCGAGTGCTTTCTCCCGTACAGAAAGTAGATCGCGAACCCGATCAGCAGCCAGACGAGCAGACGGATCCAGGTCTCCTTGTCCAGATAGAACATGAGGTACGCGGCGGAGATCGCGCCCATCGGCGCCACGAACCAGATCAACGGGGTCTTGAACGGCCGCGGCAGGTCCGGCTCTCGTATCCGGAGGACCAGTACGCCGATGGACACGATCACGAACGCGAGCAGGGTGCCGATGGACACCAGCTTGGCCGCGTCCCTCACCGGAAGGAGACCGGCGGGGATGGCGACCGCGAGGCCGGTGAGGATCGAGGTGATGTAGGGCGTGCGGAACCGGGGATGGATGGTCCGCACGAACGGCGGCAGGAGGCCGTCGCGCGACATGCTGTAGAAGACGCGCGACTGTCCGAGGAGCTGGACCAGGATGACCGAGGTGAGCCCGGCGATCGCCCCGAGCTTGATGAGGCTCGCGAAGATGCCGAGGCCCGCGTGGTCGGCCACCTTGGCGATCGGATCGGGGACGTCGAGCTGGGCGTACGGCACCACGCCGGTGGCGATCGCCGCGACCACGATGTACAGCACGGTGCAGATGATCAGCGAGCCGATGATCCCGATCGGCATGTCGCGCTGTGGGTTCTTCGCTTCCTGCGCGGCCGTGCTGACCGCGTCGAACCCGATATACGCGAAGAAGACGATCCCCGCCCCCGCCACGACGCCGCTGTACCCGAAGTGCTCGCGGGCACCGGTGTTCGGCGGGACGAACGGATGCCAGTTTGCGGTATCGATGTGCGGCGCGGCGAGCACGATGAACAGGATGACCACGGCGAGCTTGATCACGACGATGACGTTGTTCACGTTCGCCGATTCCCTGATGCCCACCACGAGCAACGTCGTGACCACCGCGATGATGAAGACGGCCGGCAGGTTGAAGATCGCGGTGCTCGTCGTGCCGTCGGCGAGCGTCACCACCGTGCCGCGCGCCGCCTGCCAGTGGGGCGGGATGTGGATGCCGATGTCCGCCAGAAACGAGACGACATAGCCCGACCAGCCGATGGCGACGGTCGTGGCGCTCAACGCGTATTCCAGGATCAGATCCCAGCCGATGATCCAGGCCACGAACTCGCCGAGCGTGGCATACCCGTACGTGTAGGCGCTGCCGGCCATCGGGACCAGCGAGGCGAACTCGCTGTAGCACAGCGCGGCGAACACCGAGGCGATCCCGGCGAGCACGAACGACAGCACGACCGCGGGCCCCGCGTTCTGCGCCGCGACCGTCCCCGTCAGCACGAAGATCCCGGTTCCGATGATGGCGCCGATGCCGAGCGCCGTCAGGTTGAAGGGCCCGAGCGCCCGTTTCAGACTATGATCGCTCGCGGCCTCGGCCTGCAGCGCGCGAACGCTTTTGCGGCGGAAGAGATCCATGATGTCAGGTCCTCGGCCCACCGGGTCGGCCGGCACCCTCCGCGATCTCACGCTGCAGCACACTGTGCTTCTTTCCGTACCCGAAATAGATCACGAAGCCGATCAGCAGCCAGACGAACAGCCGCAGCCACGTGTCGCCCGGCAGCGTCGCCATCAGACCGAAGCAGGCCAGCATTCCCAGGATGGGGACCAGCGGCACCAGCGGCGTCCTAAATGGTCGCTCGAGGTCGGGCCGCTTGTTCCGGAGTATCCAGACGCCCGCGCACACCAGCACAAAGGCGAGCAAGGTCCCAATGTTGACCAGTTCGCCCAGAATCTGGATCGGAAACGTCGCCGTGATGACCGCGACGATCAGCCCGACGTAGATGGTGGAGAGGTACGGAGTGCGGAACCGGGGGTGCACCTTGCCCGCCCACGGGCCAATGAGCCCGTCGCGCGACATCGAATAGAACACGCGGCTCTGCCCCAGGAGCATCACCAGCACCACCGAGCCCAGGCCGAGGACCGCGCCGATGGTGATGAGCGGCCGGAGCCAGCTGAGCTGCGGGATCTGCTCGATAGCGTAGGCTACGGGGTGGGCCACGTTGAGCCGATCGTAGCGTACGAGGCCCGTGAGGATGAGCGACACCACGATGTAGAGCAGCGTGCAGATACCGAGCGAGCCCAAAATGCCGATGGGCATGTCCTTCTGCGGATTCTTCGCTTCCTGGGCGGCGGTGCTGACCGCGTCGAATCCAATGTAGGCGAAGAAGATCAGGCCCGCGCCCCGGAACACGCCGCTCCAGCCGAACTCTCCGAAGGTGCCGGTGTTGGGCGGGATGAACGGCGACCAGTTTCCGGCGTCGACGTATCGCGAGGCGAAGGCGATGAACAGCAGCACCACCGCGATCTTGAGGATGACGATCAGGTTGTTGACCTTGGCCGACTCCTCGATGCCGATGACGAGGACGAACGTGGCCAGCAGCACGATCAGGAGCGCGGGCAGATTGAAGAGCGACCCGGTGGCGTTCCATCCCGCGGCGGTGCAGCTCGCCACCGCGTTGGTCACGTCGGCCGCGGTGCACCAGCGGAGCGGCGCCGAGGTCAGGGCCGTCGGAAGGTGGATGCCGAAATAATCGAGCATGCTGACGAAGTAGCCCGACCAGCCCACCCCGACGGTGGCGGCCCCCATGGCATACTCGAGCACGAGGTCCCACCCGATGATCCAGGCGACGAACTCGCCCATCGTCGCGTAGGAGTAGGTGTAGGCGCTGCCCGCCACGGGCACGGCGCTGGCCATCTCCGCATAGCAGAGACCGGCGAGGCCGCAAGCCACGGCGGCCACCACGAAGGAGATCGGCACGGCCGGCCCGGCGTGCAGGGCCGCGGCAAGCCCGGTCAGGACGAAGATCCCCGCGCCGATGATGGCGCCGATGCCGAGCATCGTCAGGTTGAGCGCGCCGAGCGTGCGCTTGAGAGACCGTTCGCCCGTCGCGTCCGCCTCGGCGCGCAGCGCCGAAACGGATTTCGTCGCCCACAAGCTCATAGCGTGATCCTCTATCGATGGAGGAGCGCCGCACCGGACGGGCGACGCGCACTGCCCTGCGGGCGACAAGGCGCGAGCGCCCGCCACCGTCCTGCCGTGTACGACCTGCGTGGCGCGTCTACGCGCTGTAGTTCGGTGCTTCCCGCGTGATCGTCACGTCGTGCGGGTGCGACTCACGCAATCCGGCCGACGTGATCTGAACCATCTCGACGTCGCACTGGAGCTGCGGAATCGACGAGACGCCGCAGTAACCCATGCCACTACGCAGCCCACCGACCATTTGATACAGCACGTCGGAGACCGGCCCCTTGTAGGGCACCCGTCCCTCGATCCCCTCGGGGACGAGCTTGGCGGGCGCCATCTCGCCTTCCTGGAAGTAGCGGTCGGCCGAGCCGTCCTGCATGGCCGACAGGCTGCCCATGCCGCGGATCATCTTGAATCGGCGGCCCTCGGCGAGGACGGACTCCCCCGGGCTCTCCTCGGTGCCGGCGAGCATCGAACCCATCATGACGGAAGACGCTCCCGACGCCAGGGCTTTCACGACGTCGCCCGAATACTTGATGCCACCGTCCGCGATGACCGGGACGTCGTCCGCCCCGCGGAGCGCGTCCATGATGGCGGTGACCTGCGGCACGCCGACGCCCGTGACGACGCGCGTGGTGCAGATGCTGCCCGGGCCGATGCCGACCTTTACGGCGTCCACCCCGCGCTGCACCATCTCGCGCGCGCCCGCCTCGGTGGCGATGTTGCCCGCGATGAGCTGGGTGTCGGGGTAGGCGTCGCGCAATTGGCTCACGGTTCGCAACACGCCCTCGCTGTGACCGTGGGCCGAATCGACCACCAGGACATCCACGCCGGCATCGATCAGGCGGCGGGCCCGCTCGGTCGCGTCCTGCCCGCCGCCCACCGCCGCGGCGACGCGGAGCCGCCCGTGCTGGTCCTTATTGGCGTTCGGGTGCTCGCGGCGCTTGAAGATGTCCCTCACGGTGATCAGTCCCTTGAGCACGCCCTCAGCGTCCACCACCGGCAGCTTCTCGATCCGGTGGCTGGCCAGAATGCGCTCGGCGTCGTCGAGGCTCGTGCCGAGTGGCGCGGTGACCAGCTTCTCCTTGGTCATCGCTTCCTTGATGGGCTGATCGAGGTTCCGCTCGAACTGCAGGTCCCGGTTGGTAATGATCCCGATCAGGTGGCCTTGCCCGTCCACGATCGGCACGCCCGAGATCTTGAACCGCCGCATCAGCTGGTACGCTTCGCGGAGCGGCCGGTCGGGGCCGAGCGTAATCGGGTTCAGGATCATTCCGCTCTCGCTCCGCTTGACCCGGTCCACCTCCGCCGCCTGGCGCTCCAACGACATGTTCTTGTGCAGCACGCCGATCCCGCCGGCCCGCGCCATCGCGATGGCCATGTCGGCCTCGGTGACGGTGTCCATGGCGGCGGAGACGAGCGGAATGTTGAGGGAGATCGTGCGGGTCAGGCGGCTGCTGGTGGACACTTCGCGCGGATGGACGGCCGAGTACCTCGGGACGAGGAGGACGTCGTCGAACGTGAGGCCGGGCTTGGGACGAATGACGCTCATGCGCTCGTGGTAGCGGGAGGGCATGCCACGGGTGCCCGATACACAACGGCCCACCGCGGCCCTGGAAGGGCGGTCGGCAGGCCGGACGCAGGTGATTCCATCACCAAGTGTAGGGTGCGGTACAGCGGAAATCAAGCGCGCGCCCCCCGCCGCCACAGCATGTACACGGGAATGCCGCTCGCAACGATGACGAGCCCGGGCCAGGTGAAGAGCGGTTTCTCGAAGAGCAGGATCACCATCAGCACGCCGACCGACATCAGATACAGCGCAGGCACCACCGGGTAGCCGAAGGCCTTGACCGGGCGCGGCAGATCGGGCCGGGTCCGCCGAAGTCGGAAGAGCGCGAGGGTGGTGAGGAAGTAGAAGACGAGCGCGGCGAACACGACGTAATCGAGCAGCTGCCCGTAGGTCCCGCTGATGCAGAGCACCATGGCCCACAGCGCCTGGGTGATCAGCCCGAACACCGGCGTGCGATAGGTCGGATGCAGGCGGCCGGCCCGCTCAAAGAAGAGATTGTCCCGGGCCATCGCGTAGTAGACGCGTGGCCCCGAGAGGATCAACCCGTTGTTGCAGCCGAAGGTGGAGAGCAGGATGGCGACGGCCATTACCGTCGCGGCGCCGGCGCCGAGCACCACCTCGATGGCCGCGGTGCCCACCCGATCCTGGGCCGCGTGCTGCAGCCCGCGGGCGAGGACGTCGCCGCCGTTCGGATCGCCCGAGAACGGCAGGATGTTGAGGTACGCCACGTTGGCCAGGATGTACAAAAGGCTCACGCTGGCGGTGCCGATGGCGAGCGCCCGCGGCAGATTGCGGCTCGGGTTCTGTACCTCGGCGGCCGCGAAAGTGACGTTGTTCCACGCATCGCTCGAAAAGAGCGAGCCGACCATGGCGGCGCCGAGCACCGGGATGACCGCCAGCGACCACTCGCCGGTGCCCCAGAAACCGGAGAAGTTGGCGGCGGCGATGTCGGGCTGGCGGTACAGCGTCAGGCCGAGCAGCACGAGCGCCGCGAGGGCGCCCACCTTGGCGACGCTGAACACCGTCTGAATGGCGGCCCCCAGGGTCACGCCGCGCATGTTGGTGGCGGTGAGCACCGCGATCATGACGATGGCGACCACCCGCTGCGGCGAGAGGCCGAGCTGGATGGCGTCGCTCGCGCCCGGGAGGCGGAGCTGCCCGAGGTGGAGGAAGACGTCCGGCGAGATCCCCGGGACCAGCACGCTCAGGAACCGGGCGAATGCCACCGCCACCGCGGCGATCGTACCCGTCTGGATTACCGCGAAGAGGGTCCAGCCGTAGAGGAACCCCGCCAGCGGCGACAATCCCTCCCGAAGGAACACGTACTGGCCACCGGCCTTGGGCATCATCGCCGCGAGCTCTGCGTACGCCAGCGCGCCGGCCACGGTCATGGCGCCGGTCACGACCCAGACCAGGAGCAGGGCGCCGGGCCCCCAGGCCCCGACCTGCCGGCCGATGTCGGCGGAGACGATGAAAATGCCCGAACCGATCATCGAGCCGACGACGAGCGAGATCGCCGCGAGCGGCCCGATGCCCCGGATGAACTCGGTCGGCGACGTGGTCGCGGTGCTCGGTGGGGCCTCGGTGGAGGTCGCCATGGCCTGCCTGGAGTGGGGTGGGACGCGCCTCGGGCTCAGCTTCCGGTATTCGAATCCGTGGTTCGCGCCGGGACGGCCGGCGCCTCGCTCGTGTCGGACAGCTTCGACGTTTCCGCCGCCTTGACGGCCTCATCCACGACGGCCTGCCCCGCGGCGGCAAGTCCCTTCATGACCTTGGCCGCGCTGTCCATGATTCCCATGGTGCCGCTGATCGCCTGAATGGGGAGCTTGCCCGCGCGCATGGTGTCCTCGACCGTTTCGGTGATCTTGGCGAGGATGCCGCCCGGGCGCGCGCGCTCCGCGTACTTGCTGTCGAGAAATTCGATGTAGTCGAGGATCTGGTAGCCGCGCTCGTCGCTCAAGTTATCGAGCAGCCGACCGATGCGCTGTTTGAGAAGGTCGTTCATCGGCAACCTACTTTCCCTCCATGCCCGAGAGGACCGACACCAGCTCCACGACCGGTGTGGTGAGGAACTTGGTGCGCGCCGCCCGGATCGAGGCGCGGACCACCAGCTCCTGCAGCGGCGGCAGCGCCTGGAATTCGGCGACGCGCGCCGGCGGTATGCTCACGTACACGAACCCCGGCTCCGGCAGCGGACCGCGAGTGAGAAGGTACGGCTGTCCGGGCGCCATCTCGCTGCGGAGCTCGTCGGCGGTCTTCACCGCGATCACCTGCACGCGCCAGTCGACCGTGCGGCCCACGAACCGCTCCGGCGTCGACCGCACTTCCGCGGCGGTCACCCCCACCATGGCGCCGCCGTCGGTCGGGGCGAGCGCGTCGGCCGGGACCCATCCCTCCACCTGCACCTTGACGAGCTCACCCGCGCGGGCGATGACGCGCGCGGGGGCCCCCTGCTGGATCGTGCCGAGCGTGCCCCCCTCCGGCGCCGCGGCGAGAGGGGTCTCTCGCGCGGTCTGGACGCGCTCGGATGCATCGGGTCTGTCGGACGCCGCTGTGGCGCCAGCCACGGGCGCCTGGGCGCCGCGCGACCTGGCCGCCGGCTGCTGTGTTTGGATCCCCTGAGACGAACCCGGGGCTGCCTCTCCGGTCTTGGCAGACATCGCGGCGGCGCCCGGCTTCGACGGGTCCGGGTTTCCGGCGATGGCTTTCGCCGGGATCCAGCCATCCCGGCGGACGCGTGTCCAGTGCCCCTGCTGGTCCACGCGCTCGAGCAGCGTGCCCTCACGCACCCGGCCCACCACGGGCCCGTTCGGGCTCCGGCGCAGATTTTCTCCCGCGTCGGGCGTGACGACCAGGTCGAACCCCTCCCGGCGCGTGCGCTCAGTAGAGTTGGTGTAAATCCACCCCTCCACCGTGGCCTCGTTCCAGGCCCCTTTCGCCCGCCCGGTCTCGACTTCGGAGCCGGCCGGGAGCGTCACCAGCGGTACACCCTCGGGCTCTTTGTGGAGGCTGGCAGGTGTGGTGATCTCTGCGTCTTCCTGAGCCGCGACGGGAGTCGCGAGCACCAAGAAGGCGGCCATCGCGCAGGCTGGTAGGCGAAGCAGGCCCGGACTAGATTGCGGCGCGTAACTCACAGTCCGGCATTGTAGAACACGCGGAGACTCATGTCAAACGACAGCGCCCGACACCGGGTGGTCCTGGTCGTGTTGGATGGCTGGGGCTACCGGGTCGAGCGCGAAGGGAACGCCATCGAGCTGGCCTCCACGCCGGTGTGGCACCGGCTCTGGGAGTCGTCTCCGCGGACCCTGCTGGATGCCAGCGGCCTGGCCGTGGGACTGCCCGAAGGGCAGATGGGCAACAGCGAGGTCGGACACCTGAACCTGGGGGCCGGACGGGTCGTCCCCCAGGACCTCGTGCGGATCTCGCAAAGCATACAGCACGGGGAGTTCTACCAACTCCCGCCGCTCGTGGAGCTGTGCAGGAGCCTCCGGCAGACCGGCGGGACGCTCCATCTCGTCGGGCTGCTCGGCCCCGGCGGCGTGCACGCGCTCGACCGCCACCTCCTCGCGTGCGTCGAGCTGGGCGTCCGCCAGCGGGTGCCGGCCATCGCCATCCACGGCTTCCTCGATGGCCGCGATTCCGCGCCCACACTCGGCGCCGAAGTGGTCCGCACGCTGCTGCTCGACATGCGGCGGATCGCCGGCACGAGGGTGGATATCGCCTCGCTCACCGGCCGCTACTTCGGGATGGACCGCGACAGGCGGTGGGACCGGACCCGCCTGGCATACGACGCAATGGTCCATGGCGTCGGCACGGCGGTCGAGCACCCCGTACTCGCCGTGCAGGCCGCCTATCAGCGCGGGGAAACCGACGAGTTCATCCGGCCGCTCGTGCATCACCGCGGAGGATTTCCGGTGGCCACGATGCGCGAGGGTGACGGCGTGCTCTTCTTCAACTACCGGAGCGACCGGATGCGGCAGATCGTCGCCGCGCTCGCGCTCGACGGGTTCGAGGAGTTCGACCCGGGCCGACGCCCCGCGCTCGCGAGCGTCACCATGACGCAGTACGACCAGACGTTTCCTATTCCCCAGGCGTTCCCGCCGTTCAGCCTGGCGCGAATCCTGGCCGAGACGCTGGCGGATCACGGACGGAGCCAGTTCCGGACGGCGGAAACGGAGAAGTACCCGCATGTCACCTACTTTTTCAACGGCGGGTACGAGCCACCGTATCCGGGCGAGGAGCGCTGTCTCATTCCATCGCAGCGGGTCGCCACGTACGACCTGGCGCCCGAGATGAGCGCGCTGGGCATCACGGATGCCCTCTGCCGCACCATCGAGCATGGCGCCCACGATTTTCTGCTGTGCAATTACGCCAACGCGGACATGGTGGGGCACACGGGCGTGCTCCCCGCGGTCATCAGGGCGGTGGAGACAATTGACGCCTGCCTCGACCGGGTGCTGGCGAGTGCGGAGCGGGCGGGGGCCAGCGTCCTCATTACCGCCGACCATGGAAATTGCGAGCTCATGATCGACCCGACGACCGGTGGGGTGCACACCGCCCATACGACCAACCCGGTGCCGTTCGTGGCGGTGCGCGCCGGAGCCGCCTCGCTCCGGGCCGGGGGCTCGCTCCGCGACGTGGCCCCCACCGTCCTTCGTCTGCTCGGTATCGTTCCGCCGGAGGAGATGACCGGTCGGGATCTGAGGGACTGCTAGCGTGGTTGTCGACTACAGCGCAAGGACAGAGATGCCCATGGACGACGGTGCGAGCGATCGGAATGCCGTGAAGCGGTGGGGAATCAGGACCGCGGGCGCCCTCGCGCTCGCCGCGGTCTTCGCCGTACCCGCCCTGGCTCAGGTCGGACACCGGCCGGAGTCCTCGCCGTACCGCGAGCTGAGGAGAGGGCACACCGCCACCGCCATCTTCGGCCAGTTTGGCGGCAAAGGCGGACGCTTCGGAATCGCTCCGCACGATGGGCAGGTATATGGGCTCCGCTACGACGTGCGCACCGGCTCGACCATTCAGATCGGCCTGGGCTTCGCGCGCGGGGATCTCCAGCGACTGATCGTCGACCCGTTCGTCGCCCTCGCCGACCGGGTGTCGGGTCCGGTCGACCAGACGGTCAGCTTCGTGGAAGCGAACCTGCAGCTCAACCTCACCGGCGGAAAGTCCTGGCACCGCCTCGCACCGTTCGTCGGTTCCGGCGTCGGCCTCACGTTCCCCAGCGGTACTCCTCAGGACACCAGCCGGTTCGAGCTGGGCAAGAAGCTCTACCTCGCACCCTTCGCGGGAGTGCGGGTCGTCGTTACCAACCGGCTCTCGCTCCGGGGGGAGGCCCGGGTCGTGTTCCTCAAGCTCAAGTATCCCTCGACCTTCGAGGACGAGCCGGCGCTCGAGCCTGGCGACCCGCCCCTCAACTCGAACGCGGTCATCACCGACGGCCGGACGAGCGAATGGACCACGAGCTCGCTCCTCACGGTCGGGCTCGGCTACTCCTTCTCGCCCTAGGCATGTCGGTCACCCTCTCGCGCGTGGTGGGTTTCCGTGCGCTCCACCGCTTCTTCCGCCCCGACTGGTCCGAGGCCCGGAACCGCGCGGCGTTCGGCCCGCTCACCGATGCGCCGGGGCACGCACATGATTATCAATGCGTAGTCACCGTCGCCGGACCCACCGATGCCTCCCGGGGCATGGTGATGGACCTGGTGGAGCTCGACGGAGTGCTGCGGGATGAAGTCGTGGCGATGTTCGACGGCCGGCATCTGAACCTCGACATCCCCGAGTTCGCGTACGGGCGGACGCTGCCGACCTGCGAGGCGATCGCCGCCCACGTCTTTCCTCGAATTGCCGCGCGTCTCCCCGCCGGCGTCGCGCTCAAGCGCGTACGCATCCTGGAGGATCCGACGCTCTATGCCGACTGCACCGGACTCCCCTGACCTGATCCGCCCTCCCAAGCGCAGCGGGCGGATGTCCGAGCTCGCGGCCGTGGAGGAGGTGCCGGTCTGGCTGGAGGTGAACGGCCGCCCGGTGGTCACCTGGATGTGCACGCCGGACCTGCTCGAGGAGCTGGCCATCGGTTGGCTGCACGGCGAGGGGTACATCGACCGGCTGGACGAAGTCCACCTGCGGCCGTGCGCCACCGACCTGGGGTTCTGGGCCGAGGTGCCGTCCGCCAAGGTGGACGCGGTGCAGTCGGAAGGAAGGCGTCCTGTGTTGGCGTCGGGCTGCGGCGCCGTCTCCACCTTGCTAGCGGAGCCGTCCAGCGTGGAGCCGCGTCCGCTGCGCGGCATGCCGCCTGAGCCGGAGCAGTTGCGCGCGCTGTTCAAGGCGCTGTTCGCGCGCGGCGAGCGCTACAAGGACACCGGCGGCATTCATGCCGCGGCGCTGGTCGACCCGGCGGCCCTCGCGCCGGGCTCGCCGCCGGAGCTGCTCAGTCATGCCGAGGACATCGGGCGTCACAACGCGGTCGATAAGTCGATCGGCGGGGCATTCCTGGCCGGACGCCGACTCGACGGCCTGGGTCTTCTCGTAACCGGTCGGATTTCAGCGGAACTGGCACTCAAGGCGTCCAGGGCGGGCCTGAGCTGGGTGGCCACACCCTCGGTGCCCTCGACCCTGGCCGTCGAGATCGCCAGGCGGGGCGGCATGGTGCTGGTCGGCCGGGCGGTCAGCGGCACCCCTCAGCGGCACGGTGCCGGGGCGGCGGATGCCCGGTGAGTGGGAACGGGTCGAGGAGATCCTTCGAACGTCCCGCCGCATCGCGATCGTCGGGCTCAGCCCCAAGCCCGCGCGACCGAGCCACGGCGTGGGCAGCTACCTCAAGAACGCGGGTTATACCATCATCCCCGTTCGCCCGACGGGTACGATCATCCTCGGCGAGCCGGTGCAACCGAACCTGCGCGCCGCCGCCGCCGCCGGACCGATCGACATCGTGAACGTGTTCCGGCGATCGGAGTTCGTGCCCGCGCTGCTCGAGGATCTGCTCGCCGTGCGTCCGCGCCTCGTCTGGATGCAGATGGGGATCCGTCATCAGGCTACCGCGGAGCGGCTCGAGGGCGAAGGGATCGCGGTCGTCATGGACCGCTGCCTCGCGGTGGACCATCAATTTCTGGGGGGCTGATGCGTGTGAGTGTAGTTGGCGCCGTCGCCGTCGCGCTCCTCGCGACGCTGTGCTCCCCCGTCGCGGCGCAGCGCACCCGCGACCGTCCGACGCTCGTCTTCACGGTCTCGGGCGCCTACCTCGACGGCGTCGGGTTGTGGTCGGTGAACCAGCCGGTCGCGGACCTGTCGGACGGCGACAATCCGCTGATCGACAATTTCCTCCTCAGCCGCGGCACCAAGCGCACCATCGGCGCCGGCTTCTCGGGTACGTACTACCGCGGCAACCATCTCGGCCTGAACGCCGAAGTATTCCTCCTCGGCCTCGGGTATGACGATTCCTGCCGACTGGCCGGGACCGCCCAGAGCTCGCGCAACGTGCAGCGCTGCAGCTCGATCGAGGATAGGGAGCGCTCCGCGGCGGCGGTGACCACCTCGGTGGGCGCGATCTACCGGGTCGCGAGCGACGAGTTCATCTCCCCGTTCGTCCGCGTCAGCGCCGGCCTCCTGATCAACAACCAGAGCCCGCTGCTGCTGGTCGGCTCGGACAACACCACCGATGGGCGGGTCGACCTGGTCATCTACGACGACGAGAACACGGGCACCCGGCTGCGCCCGGCCTTCGGACTGGGCGTCGGCACCACCGTCGCCGCCGGAAGAGGACTCCAGATCCGCTGGGAGATCCGGGACAACATCGTCGGCATTCAGCGGGTGACCGGTCCCGCGGACGACCGCGGCGGGGTGCCGCCCAACGAGACCGCCTACAAGCACATCTTCAGCCTCAACGTCGGGCTCGACGTCATTCTCGAGCGCCAGCGCGGGAGACGATACTGAGCGTGAGCGGGGCCCGTGGTGCCGTGCTCGCCGGCGGCGGGGCCACCCGCTTCGGTGGCCGGCCCAAAGGACTCGAGATCATCGGCGGGGAACGCATTCTCGACCGCCTCGTGACAACCCTCGCGGACGCACTCGGCGGCCCACCGCTGCTCGTGGCCAACGCTCCCGACGCCGGCTCGTGGCGACCCGATCTTCAGGTGGTCCCCGATGTGCGGCCCGGTCTCGGCGCGCTCGGCGGCATCTACACGGCGGTCGTCGAAGCGCCCGCGCCGGTGGTCTGCATCGCGTGGGACATGCCGTTCGTCTCCGTGCCGCTGGTCAGGGCGCTCGCCGAGGGACTGGCGCGCAACGATGCGGTGCTGCCCGAAAGCGACGGCCGTCGAGGAGTCGAGCCGCTCTGTGCCGCCTACGGGAGCGCGTGCCGGGACGCCATTGGCGCCACGCTCGACGCCGGTGATCTTCGCGCCATCGGCTTCCACCCGCGCATCTCTGTCGGTATCCTCCCACTGTCCGAGGTCCGGGGTTTCGGTGATCCCGAGCTCCTGTTCTTCAACGTCAACACCGCGGACGATCTCGCACGAGCGGACGGACTGTGGCGTCGACACGTATCCTCTCGATCATCGGCCGGAAGAACACCGGAAAAACCACGCTGACCGTGGCGCTCGCCAGCGAGCTCGCGCGCCGCGGGCGGCGCGTCATGACCATCAAGCACAGCCATCATCCGGCCGACGTGGACCGCGCCGGCTCCGACAGCTACCGGCACTTCCACGAGGGCCGCGCCGAGCGCGTGCTGATCGCCGCGCCCGACCTGCGCGTGCTGTTCGAACGTTCGGCCGACGACTACGACCCCATCGGGCTCGCTCGGCGCTACCTCCCCGAAGCCGACATCGTCCTGGCGGAAGGGTTCAAACAGGCACCCATCCCCAAGATCGAGGTGTTCCGGCCCGACGTCGCGGATACGCCCATCTACGACGCCGCCTCGAGCGAGGCCGGCCGGTGGGTCGCGATCGTGACCGACGACCTCGACTACGAGTCGACCTGCCGGGTAGTCCGCTTTCAGGATACGATGTGGCTTCAGCTGCTTGCCACCCTCACCATCGAGCACGCGCTGCCGGTCGACCCGTGAGCGCCCCGCCGGTAAGCCCGCCGTTGTCCGCCGGCGATGCGGCGCGCCGGATCCTCGAAGACGTGAGACGGCAGCCGGCGCTTCGCGTTCCGCTCGACGACGCACTCGACAGCGTGCTCGCCGAAGAGATCGTCAGCCCCCTCGACATCCCCGCATGGACCAACTCCGCCATGGACGGCTACGCTGCCCGGGGACAGGATGTCCGCGGCGCCTCGGCCGAGCGGCCGGTGCGACTCCGGGTGATCGAGCAGCTTCCCGCCGGCGCGTTCCCCACCCGCACGCTCGGCCCGGGCGAGAGCGCCCGGATCTTCACCGGCGCGCCCCTGCCCGAGGGCGCCGACAGCGTCATCCGGCAGGAGGATACCGACGAAGGCGCGGAGACCGTCACGATCGTTCGCGACCGCGACGTGGGCGTCAACTTCCGCCGCGTCGGCGAGGACATCCGCCGTGGGACGACCGCGCTCGCCGCGGGCACGCTGCTCGGACCCGCGCCGCTCGGTGTACTCGCGTCGCTCGCGGTGGCGCAGCCGCTGGTGTATCGCCGGCCCCGCGTGGCCATCCTCGGCAGCGGTGACGAGATCGTCGACGTGGACCGTCCCGAGGAGATCCTGAGCGGCCGAAAGATCGCCAGCAGCAACACGCACACGCTCGTCGCGCTGGTCCGGCGCGCGGGTGGTGAGCCGGTCAACCTGGGCATCGCCCGCGATACGCCCGAGAGCCTCCGCGAGCACTTCCGGCGCGCGCTCGATTGCGACCTCGTGGTGACCAGCGCCGGCATCAGCGTGGGCGAGCACGACTACGTGCGGGCGGTGCTCGACGAGCTCGGCGCCGAGCAGCGGTTCTGGAAGCTGCGGATGCGGCCGGGCGCGCCGGTCGGGTTCGGGTTGCTCCGCGGAATTCCGTGGGTCGGGCTTCCAGGCAATCCGGTGAGCACGATGGTCACGTTCGAGCTCTTCGTGCGGCCGGCCATCCGAAAGATGTGCGGGCATGACCGGCCGTTCCGCCGTGCGATCCCGGTCCGGATGGCCGAGTCGGTGTCGCTGAAGCCCAAGCTGCAACACTTCCTGCGAGCGATCGTGCAGGAGACGCCGGACGGGCCGGTCGCACGGCTCACCGGCCCGCAGGGCTCCGGCATTCTCACCTCGATGGTCCTGGCCAACGCGCTCCTGGTCATCCCCGAAGGCCAGTTCGACACACCGGCCGGGTCGCTCGCGCACGCGATCGTGCTCGAGGATCCGGTCCACCAGCCCGAGCCCGCGTTTTAGCCTCGCCCGATCCGGCCGCTGCGGCAGCAGCGGCTCGACAAGGTGTCACCGCATGTCAAACCGACGGATCAGGAGCACCTCTCGTGTCGACCCGCGGTAGCACATGCCGGGTGCGCGAGTTGGGTGCGCAGGGCGATGGCAAGCGTGACGATACGGCGGCGCTTCAGGCGGCGTTCGATCGCGCCGCCGAGCTGGGTGAGGGCGTGGTGCTCGTGTCTCCCGGCGTCTATCGGGTCCGGGAAACCTTGAGCTTTCGGGCGGACGGCTGTCAGCTCCTCGGGGTCGGCCAACCGACGATTCTCGCCGACGAACTCCTTCCGCGCATTCTCGACTCCGACGGTCGGTCCCAGCTTCGCATCGCCGGGCTCCGTGTCCGTGGAACCGGTGTGCACGACGTGGGCGGCCGTGGCGCCATCCACTTGGACGAGCGCAGCACGGCCTGCACCGTCGAGAATACCGAGGTTCACGATGCGCCGGGCACGGGTATCGTCGACGATGGAGCGGGGAACACGATCCGGGGAAACGTCGTGCGCGGCACCGGCGAGCATGGGATCTACGTCTCGGGGTGTCGACACGGCGTCTATTCCGCCAACCGGATCACCGGGGCCGGCGAGGTGCACGGCGCGACGCTGCTGGCCCATGGGCTCTCGATCGCGGACGCGTCGGAGTGCCGGATCGTCGATAATCTCGTCGAGGGTGGCCGTGGGCTCGGTCTGGTGCTGCGGGACGGCGCCCATGACAACGTCGTCAGCGGGAACACCGTGCGTGGCACCGGCGACCGGCTGCTGCTGATCGGGAGTGGCAGCCGCAACCTGCTGTGCGACAACCGCCTCGAGCAGCCGCCACCCGGTCGCGACGCGCTGCAGGTCACCGGGGGCGGGAGCAATCGCATCGAGCGCAACTTCATCCGGGTGACCACATCAGGGTCGGCGGCCCTCCGCTGGGTCGGCGACGAGCCGTCCGGCGGCGATCTGGTGAAGGGGAACGTGGTGCTCCTGGATGGGAAGGCCGTCGATTATCACACGGTCGAGCTGGACGCGCCGCGGGCCGGACCGGTGCTGCTCATCGACAACACCATCCAGGCTGTCCGGCTCGCGGCGCCCGCCTCTGCCGTCCGGCGTCGTTCGGGCAGAGCGCCACAGCTCGAGGGCAATCTGGTGCAGGATGACCGCCACGCCCGGACGCTCGGCGCCGGCGTCCATCACGTCGAGCGCACGGACCTGGCCCTGAGGTGCGACCCTCGGCAGGGATCGGTACACGTGATGCTGCCCGCCGCCGGCGTGAGCCGGTGGCGCACCATCGCAATCGGTCGACCGGCGTCCGGCTATCCCGTGGTGGTTCAAGGCGACGGCGACGACCGCATCGCCGGCGAGCGAGTGCTGTCGCTCCCGCCTGGCCGGGCCCGGCTCTACCTCCAGTGCGACGGCGGCGGCTGGCACATTCTGTTGTGAGCGCGGCAGTTGAGATCGAGGTGAGAGCCAGGTGACCGGAGCTCGTAGCTTGCTCCCATCACCTCGGCGGCGATGCACGCCCGGCTCGTCGCCACCCGTTCTCGGGCACTCGATCTCGGAGGAGTTATGTGGACGCCCCGCGCGGCAGCGCTGAGTTTCCTGATGCTGGTCACCCTCGCTTTCACGGCGGGCGTTTCTTCCTTCGCCGGCCTGATCGATGGCGCGATCCGGACCGAGCTCAGCGGGGATGCCACCTTCGGTGTCGTCAACGGCCATGGGGCGACGCCGAGCGTCTTCACGCTGTCGCTGACGGCGACCGGGACCGAAGGCTCGATCCTGTTCACCAGGCCCGGCGGAATGCGGCTCGCGCCCGGTACCTATGCGATCACCGGTCGTGACGACGGCTCCGACGACATCCGCGTCCTCGTGATGACCGGCGCCGCCGACCACCCCACCGGCGTCTTCCGGGGCCGCAGCGGAACGCTCCGGATCACCTCGGTGACGGACAATGTCATCCGTGGCTCGTACCGGGTGGAGGCCACCGGGTTCCTGGCGGCCGATCCCGGGGCGGAAGACAAGGCGATCCGCGCGACCGGCGGGTTCACGGCCCGCCGCGATTGATCGTACGTCAACGCGACGCGGGTCCTTCCCGTGGGAGGACCCGCGTCCGTTCAGCGATCCTCGTCGCTGTTCGCGTCCGGCATCTGCCCTCCAGATCTGTTCACAAGTCGTTGCACAACAAGACCTAACGGAGGGTGTGAGCAGGGATGGCACCAGCGGTGTGGCCGATTGACGCTCGGCTCGAACCCTGCTAAATTTGCCGGCTCAAGAAGGGGAGTAGCTCATCCGCCTGAAGGCGGACGACCGGATCGTCAACACTGCTCGAACGCTCGAGCACGGTCCGGTCGGGATCGGGGAAACAGGGGTTTCCCGCGCATCAGAGCGAGACCTTCGTCCACGCGAAAGCGGAGCGGACGGGGTCTCGCTCTTTTTATTTGGCCCCATTTGAGGCCCGCACTTGGCGGGCACCACAGAGGAGCGCATGAACAACATCAAGACGTTGGTCCTGATGGCCGGCCTGATGGGCCTGTTCCTGCTCGCCGGCCAGCTGCTCGGGGGGTCGCAAGGTCTCGTGTTCGCGCTCGTCCTGGGCAGCGCGTTCAACTTCATCATGTACTTCTTCTCGGACCGCATCGTGCTGCGGATGTACGGCGCCCAGGTCGTGTCGGAGGAGCAGGCCCCCGAGCTGTATCGGATGGTCGACCGGCTGCGCCAGCGCGCGGGACTTCCGATGCCCGCCGTGGCCATCGCGCCTCACGACCAGCCGAACGCCTTCGCCACGGGCCGGAACCCCGAGCACGCGGTCGTGGCGGTCACGACCGGCATCATGAAGTACATGCCGCAGGACGAGCTCGAAGGCGTCATTGCCCACGAGCTCGCCCACGTCAAGAACCGGGACATGCTGATCACGACGGTGGCCGCGGGCATCGCCGGCGCGATCAGCAACCTGCCCTACCTCATCATGTTCGGCGGCGGCCGGAGCGACGAGGACGGACACCCCGTGGCCCAGCTCGCGCTGCTCCTGCTGGCGCCGATCGGGGCGATGCTGATTCAGTTCGCGGTCTCCCGCCAGCGCGAGTTCGAGGCCGACCGGGTGGGCGCCGAGATCCTCGGACGGCCGCTGCCGCTGGCCAACGCGCTGCGCAGGCTCGACGCGCTGGCACACCGCATCCCGATGGAGGTGGCGCCCGCCGCGGCGCCGCTGGCGCAGGTCAATCCGTTGGCCGCGCACGGCGGAGGCGTGATGAAGCTGTTCAGTACTCACCCTCCCACCGAGGAGCGGGTGGCCCGCCTCGAAGCGCTGATCGTGGGCCGATAAATGGGCCAGCACGGCCTGGCCGTCTGGCTCGGCTTTACCGGGATCGTAGTCGCGCTCCTGATCCTCGATCTGGGAGTGCTCAACCGTCGATCGCACGTGCTGACGTTCAAGGAGGCGATGAGCTGGAGTCTCGGGCTCATCGCCTTCGCGTTCGTGTTCGGACTCTTCCTCTGGTGGCGGGAAGGGGGTCAGCATGCCCTCGAGTACTACACCGGGTACCTGATCGAGCTCTCGCTCAGCGTCGACAACCTGTTCGTGTTCATCCTCATCTTCAACTACTTCGGCGTGCCGTCCGAGGCGCAGCCGAAGGTGCTCAAGTGGGGCATCCTCGGCGCGATCGTGATGCGGTTCATCATGATCGGGCTTGGCGCGCTGCTGCTGGCCCGATTCGAGTGGATCATCTACGTGTTCGGGGGGATCTTGATCCTCACGGGGATCAGGATGCTCACGCAGAAGGACGAGCGGATCGAGCCCGAGAAGAACCCGATCGTCCGGCTGGCGCGCCGGCTGCTGCCGTTCACGCCCTCGTACGACGGGACCCGATTCTTTACCCGCGCGCGCAACGGCCGCCTGCTCGCGACACCCCTGCTGCTGGTACTGCTCGTCGTCGAATGGTCCGATCTGGTCTTCGCGATCGACAGCATCCCGGCGATCTTCGCCGTCACCCGGGACCCGTTCCTCGTCTACAGCTCGAACGTCTTCGCCATCCTCGGGCTCCGGGCACTCTTCTTCGTGCTCGCGGGCATGATGGACCGCTTCGTATACCTGAAGCCCGGCGTGGCCCTGATCCTGGTGTTCGTGGGCGCGAAGATGGCCCTGAGCGCGTGGACCCACATACCGATCCTGGCCAGCCTGGCGGTTATCGTGCTCACGCTGGGAGGCGCGGTGGCGCTCTCGCTAGCGCGCACGGCGCGGGAGGAGCGAGCCGGCTGATCGACCACGCCACACCCGAGAGGGTTGCACGCGGGCCCTCGGCGTCCATCTTCCGTCATGCCTCGACCATCACTGCTCGCACGCCTGGGTCTCGACCGCCCCGAGCTTCGGGCGTGGGCCATGTACGACTGGGCGGCGTCCGCCATGCAGACGACCGTCATGGTCGCGGTCTTCCCGATCTATTTTGTGAAGGTGGCGGGCGCGGGGCTTCCGGAGGGCGCAGCCACCCAGCGGTTGGCCACCGTCAACTCGCTGGCGCTCGTCGTCATCGCGCTGGTCTCGCCCGTGCTCGGCGCCATCTCGGATTACGGCGGCACCAAGAAGCGATTTCTCGCCGGCTTCATGCTCTTGGGCGCGGCGGCGGTGGCCGGCCTGTTCTTCGTGGGGCACGGCGAGCTCGAGCTCGGAAGCTGGCTCTTCGTGCTCGCGCTCATCGGCGTGGCGGGCAGTTTTGTCTTCTACGAGGCGCTGCTGCCGCACATCGCGCGCGGCCAGGAGATCGACCGGGTGTCGACGGCAGGATACGCCCTGGGCTACGTGGGAGGTGGACTATTGCTCGCGCTCAACCTCGCCTGGATCCAGAAGCCTGGATGGTTCGGGCTTCCCGCGGGACCCGGCCTGAATCCGCAGGCGGCCACGCTCCCCGCGCGGCTGGCGTTTCTGAGCGTGGCGATCTGGTGGCTCGCGTTCTCGGTGCCATTGTTCCGGACGGTGCGAGAGCCGGCGGCGCGGCTGGAGCCCGACGAGCGGGCCGGCGGAAGCCCGGTGCGCACCGCGTTCGCGCGTCTCGGCGAGACCTTTCGCGAGCTGCGCGGCTACCGCCAGGCGTTTCTCATGCTGCTGGCGTTCCTGATCTACAATGACGGCATTCAGACCATCATCAAGATGGCCACGGCCTACGGCACCGAGCTCGGCATCGATCAGAGCGCGCTGATCGGCGCCATCCTGCTGGTCCAGTTCGTCGGCATTCCGTGCTCGTTTCTGTTCGGGATGATCGCGGGCCGCGTCGGGGCCAAGCCCGCCCTGTTCGCCGGGCTCCTGGCGTATGCCGTCATCAGCGTGCTCGGCTACTACATGAAATCCGCCGCGCACTTCTACATGCTGGCGGGACTGGTGGGGATGGTGCAGGGCGGGACCCAGGCCCTGAGCCGCTCGCTGTTCGCGAGCATGATCCCGCAGCACAAGAGTGGCGAGTTCTTCGGGTTTTTCAGCGTGTTCGAGAAGTTCGCCGGGATCTTCGGACCGCTGATCTTCGCGGGGACGATCGCCGCGACCGGGTCGAGCCGGAACGCGATCCTCTCGGTGATCGGATTCTTTGCGGTGGGCGCGGCGATCTTGGCGCTGGTGGATCCGGACGCCGGACGGCGGGAAGCGCGCGCGGGAGAAGCCGCACTGCGGGTCGGCTAGCCGGGCGACGCGCTCGATCCGCGCGGCGTCGTACGCGAGAGGCCGCCGCCCGCGCACACCACCTCCAGGCGCACCTCGACCATCAGCCCCGCCGAGACGGTGAACGGCCGCGGGTTGCCCGCCGGCACCGTGCACCCCCCGTCGACATCCTTGAGGGTCACCAGGTGCGCTCCTGGCGAAAGGCCGGTGAAAGTCTCGACGGCGGCGAAGCCGATCGCGCGGATTTCTCCTCCGGCCACCGCGAGGGAATAGCCGTCCGGATCGAGGTGCGGGCCGGCTGTCGTCACCACGATGGTGAACCCACCGGTCGTCGCGCGCGCGCAGCGGACCTCGAACCCCACCGATGCCGTGCCATCCGCGCCCACGACCACCGATCGCGGGTTGCTCCCCTCCACGCGGCAGTTGTCGGCCAGGCCGGCCAGTTGCACGCTGTGGGTGCCCGGGTCGAGGTCGGAGAGCGTCACTTCGCTCCCGCCCGCAACGGCAAACTCTCGGCCGCCGTCGACGCTGATCGTGAACCCGTCTCGGTCGAGATCGTTGCCGGTGGTGCGCACGATGATCTCGAGGCGGCCGTCGGAGGAGATGCTGATGAAGGTCTCGCCGCAGCCGGCGGCCACCAGCATGGCCGCGAGCGAACCGGCGAGCACCAGACGCTGTGACATGAGACCCTCCCACCTTGCCGCTGCCTGGCGCCTTCCCTAACTTGCGCGTTGACCAATTGTACCGCGTGGGGAGCCGTTCCGCCTCTCGTCGCACCCTGGAGCCCTGCCGCGCCCCTCGCCGGCGGGGCACTTGCATTCATGGACCCCGGCAGGACGCCGTCATGAATACGCTGGCCGACCCCTTCGAACTCACGCGCGAGCTCGTCGCCCTCGAGACCCCCACGGGCTCCGAGGGTCCGGCCACCGATCTGCTCGAGCGTGCCCTGACTCGCGCCGGGTACCGCACGGTGCGGCAGCGGGTCTCCACGGGGCGCGACAACCTGCTCGCATTCCGGGAGCTCCCGGCGCTGGTCTTCTCGACCCATGTCGATTGCGTACCGCCATACATGCCACTGTCGGAGGACGACGAGGCCATCCACGGCCGCGGCAGCTGTGATGCCAAGGGTCTCGCCGCCGCGATGGTGGCGGCCGCGGAGCGGCTGGCGGCGCGCGGAGAGCGCCGGATCGGCCTGCTCTTCCTGGTCGGCGAGGAGAACGGATCGGACGGCGCGCGCGTCGCGGCCGGCCTCGAGCCGCGTGGGCGCTTTCTCGTCAACGGAGAGCCTACCGAGAACCGGCTCTCCATCGGCCAGAAAGGCTCGCTGCGCGTGGACCTGCTGGCCACCGGCCGCGCGGCGCACTCGGCCTACCCCGAGGAGGGCGACAGCGCGATCGCGGCGCTGCTCGATACGATTGAGCGGATCCGGCACATGCCCCTGCCGCGCGATCCGCTGCTGGGCGCGTCCACGCTCAACGTCGGCCTGATCCGCGGCGGCGTCGCCCCCAACGTGCTGGCACCCGAGGCGAGCGCTCAGATCCTGATTCGCACCGTCGAACCGACGGACGCGCTCAGGGCCCGGATTCGCGCGCTGGCCGGCCCCAGCGTGGCAGTCGCCTTTCCGGTGGAGCTGCCTTGTCACAAAGGTGGCCAGGCCCCCGCGGGCTGGGAGACGACCGTGGTGAGTTTCGCGAGCGATCTACCGTTTCTCACGACGTGGGGCGAGTGCTACCAGCTCGGACCTGGCACCATCCGCGTCGCGCACACGGCCGAAGAGCACATCCGCAAGGCCGACCTGGCCCGCGGTGTGGATCTCTATGTCCAGCTGGCCACTGATCTGCTCGCCCGCGAGGCGTCGCCATGACCGCGAAGATCCCCGTCAGCATCCTCGGCGCCACCGGCACCGTCGGGCAGAAATTCGTCCGGCTGCTCGGCGACCATCCCTGGTTCGAGGTCGCCGCGGTCGCGGCTTCGTCTGCCAGCGCCGGCAAGCGCTACGGAGACGTCGTACGTTGGCGCGAGCAACATCCGCTGCCCGAGCGGATCGCCGCCCTCACGGTGCGGGAGTGCGCACCGCCGCTGCCCGGGTCGATCGTGTTCAGCGCGCTCGACGCCGAAGTGGCTGGGCCGATCGAGCAGGCATTCGCCGCGGCGGGGGCGCACGTGGTGACCAACGCGCGGAACCACCGGATGGACGCGGACGTCCCCCTGCTCATTCCCGAGGCCAATCTCGAGCACTTGGTCCTCGTGGACCGCCAGCGGGAAACGCGCGGGTGGTCGGGCGCCATCCTCGCCAATCCGAACTGCTCGACCGCGGCGCTGGTGCTGGCCCTCGCGCCGCTGCACCGGGCGTACGGCATCGAGAAGTTGTTCGTCTCCACGATGCAGGCGGTGTCGGGCGCCGGGTACCCCGGCGTGCCCTCGCTCGACATCATCGGCAACGTGGTGCCGTACATCGGCGGCGAGGAGGAGAAGATGGAGCGGGAGAGCCGCAAGATTCTCGGCGAGCTCGAAGCCGACGTGGTCGCGCCCGCGGAGTTCGCACTGAGCGCGCATACCAATCGCGTCGCGACCGTCGATGGCCATCTCATGACGGTCTCGGCCGGCTTCCGTACGCGGGTGACGCCGGACCAGGCGACGGCCACGCTCCGCGATTTCCGCGTGGACCCGCGCGTGGCGTGCCTGCCGTCCTCCCCGACGCCCCCCGTCGAAGTCGACACCCGCGCCGACCGGCCGCAGCCGAGGCTGGACCTCGATAGAGGACGCGGCATGGCCGTCACCGTGGGCCGGTTGCGCCCCTGCCCCATCCTGGACCTGCGGCTGGTGCTGCTCGGCCACAACACGATCCGCGGCGCGGCCGGACAGGCGGTGCAGATCGCCGAGCTGCTGGTGGCCGAAGGACGCGTGGCGCGGCCCGCGTGATCGACGGCCGGGCATGATCGTCGCCAAGTTCGGCGGAACGTCCGTCGCCGACGCCGCCGCGATCGAGCGTCTGGTCGGCATCGTCCGGTCGAGGATGGCGGATGGGCCCGTCGTCGTCGTGAGCGCGCTCGCGCGGGTGACCGACGGGCTGCTCGCGCTGTCGCCGATGGTTCACGCCGGCGACGGCGCCGCCATCGACTCGGCGATCGCCGCGATGGTGGATCGCCACGCCACGGCGGCGCGCGAGCTGGGCGGCGCCGAGAGGGCGGTCGGCGCCATCGTTGAGGACGCGTCGGCGCTTCGCCGTGAGCTCGGGCCCGCGCTCGGACGCCTGCTGCGGCCGGCCGAGCTCGACGCCTTGGCGGGCCGCGGCGAGCTGTGGAGCAGCCGGCTCGTGTGCGCCGCGCTCGACGGCGCCGGGCTCCCGGCCACCTGGGTGGATGTCCGTCCGATCGTGGTGACCGACGACCGGTTCGGTCGCGCGACGCCTCGCATGCAGACGCTGACCAGCCGGGCTCGCGACTGCCTTCGCCCGCTGATCGAGGCCGGGCGGGTCCCGGTCACCCAGGGGTTCATCGGTGCCACGGCGGACGGAGCCCCGACCACCTTCGGTCGCGGGGGCTCGGATTTCACCGCGGCGCTGCTCGGCGCGGCGCTCGAGGTGTCCCGGGTGGAGATCTGGACCGACGTGAACGGGCTCATGACCGCCGACCCGCGGATCGTCCCGTCGGCGAGGACGCTCCGCGCCGCGAGCTACGAGGAGGCGGCCGAGCTCGCGACCTTCGGCGCCAAGGTGCTTCACCCCGCGACGGCCCAACCGCTCGTCCGGGCCGGCATCCCGATCGTGGTGCTCAACTCGCTGCGTCCCCAGGAGCCTGGCACCACGATCGGGCCCTCGGCCGAGCTCGAGCGGATGGGCGACTCCCCGGTCCGCTCGATCAGCTGGAAGCGCGGCATCACGGTGGTCAACGTCCGCGCGCCCCGGATGCTCGGCGCCTACGGATTCCTCCGGGCCATGTTCGAGGTGTTCGAGCGCCACGAGACCGTAGTGGACGTGCTGGCGAGCGGCGAAGTGAGCGTGTCGCTCACGGTCGAGGACCGCACCCGTCTCGATGCGGTGGTTCGGGACCTGAGCGAGCTCGGCGAGGTGTGGGTCGAGGACCATCGAGCGATCATCGCGGTGGTCGGGATCGGCATCCGTTCGACCCCCGGACTGGCGGCCCGGTTGTTCACCGCGGTCCAGCCCGCCAACGTGGAAGTGATCTCGCAGGGCGCGTCGGCCATCAACATGACCTTCGTCGTGCGCGAGGAGGACGGACCCGACGTGGTCCGCCGCCTGCATCAGGAGTTCTTGGGCACCTGTTGATCGGGCGCAGATACGTCCGCCGTAGTCCGGAGTGAACGCGAGGACCTCATGCGCATCGTGATCGTCGGGCACGGGAAGATGGGGCGGGCCGTCGCCGCGCTGGCCGAGGCGGCCGGCCACACGATCCATGCGGTGATCGCCGGCGGGGAGAATACCGGTGGCCGGGCGCTCGCCGCGGAGCGGCTGGCGGGCGCCGACGTGGCCGTGGAATTCACGCGGCCGGACGCGGTCGTGGCCAACCTCGAGCGGCTGATCGAGCTGGGTGTTCCCACCGTCACAGGGACCACCGGATGGCACGAGGAGCTGGCCCGGATCTCCTCGCTGGTCGAGCGTCGCCGCGGCGCGCTGCTGCACGCGGCCAACTTCTCGCTGGGCGTTCATCTCTTCCTCCGCGCCGCCGGCGACCTGGCGCGCCGCTTCGCCGGATGGCCGGAGTTCGATGGCTTTATACTGGAAGAGCATCACGGCGCGAAGCTCGACGCGCCCTCCGGCACCGGCCGCGAGCTGCATGCGCGGGCGCGGGCGGCCGACCCCGCGCGTCCCTACCCGATGACCTCCGTCCGCGTCGGGAGCACGCCCGGCACGCATCTCCTCGCGTACGACGGACCGTACGAGCGGGTCACGCTCGTCCACGAGGCGCGAAGCCGCGAAGGCTTCGCCGCCGGCGCGCTCGCGGCGGCGGAATGGCTGCCCTCGCATCCCGGGGTCCACACGGTCGAAGACATGCTGTTCGGAGGAGGGGCCTGATGCGCGTCCAGGGCTGCGGCACCGCGCTGGTCACGCCGTTCGCCGACGATGGGCAGCTCGATCTCGGCGCGCTCCGCGCGTTGGTGCAGTGGCAGATTGCGGAGGGGATCGACTTTCTGGTGCCCTGCGGCTCCACGGGCGAGGCGGCCACCCTCGAGCAGCGCGAGCGCGACGCGGTCGTGTCCACGGTCATCGAGGCCGCCGAGGGACGGGTGCCCGTCATGGCAGGCGCGACGAGCAACGATACCCGCCGTGCCGTCGACGAGACCCGGCGCATGTGCGGGCTCGGCGTCGACGCCATTCTGAGCGCCACGCCCTACTACAACAAGCCCACCCAGGAGGGCCTTCGGCGTCACTTCCATGCGGTGGCCGACGCGTCCACACGACCGGTGTACCTCTACAACGTGCCGGGACGAACCGCCGTCAACCTCCTGCCCGCGACCGTGATCGAGCTCGCGGGGCACGCAAACGTGGCCGGCATCAAGGAGGCGAGCGGCGACCTGCGTCAGATCCTGGAAGTACTCCGGCAGCGCCCGTCCGGCTTCACCGTGCTGTCCGGGGATGACTGGCTGGCGTTTTCGGTCGCCGCAGCAGGTGGCGATGGGCTGATCTCGGTGACCTCCAATCAGGTGCCCGCCCTGATGACCGGGCTGGTGCACGCCGCCCGGACCGGCGATCTCGACGCCCCGCGCGAGTGCCAGTACCGCCTGCTCCCGCTGATGGACGCCAACTTTCTCGAGACCAATCCTTCCCCTGTGAAGGCCGGCCTGGCGGCCATGGGCAAGATCCGCGAAGTCCTCCGCCTCCCGCTCGTGCCGGTCACCACGGCCACGCGCGACACGCTTCGCGCGGCGCTCAGGTCGGCAGGTGTTAATGTCCGCTGACGCGTTGGCGGCGCTGCGAGCGGAGCTCGCGCGGTTCGAAGGGCCGGTCGCACCGGCGGAAGAACCCGCGGCGCGGGTGGCGTTCCTGGAGCTGCGGGCGGCGCTCACCGCGGGCGCCGTGCGGGCGGCCGAGCGCGGGCCCGACGGCCAGTGGCGCGCGAACGCGTGGGTGAAGGTCGGCATTCTGCTCGGGTTCCGCCTCGGCCGGGTGCAGCCGGCCGCCAGCGGCGGGCCGTTCCCGTTCTACGACAAGGACACCTACCCGCTCCGCCGGATGCTCCAGGAGGACGGCGTCCGCATCGTGCCCGGCGGTTCCGCGATCCGGGACGGCTGCTATGTCGCGCCGGGCGTCGTCTGCATGCCGCCGATGTATATCAACGTGGGGGCGTACGTCGGCGAGGGCACGATGGTGGATTCACACGCGCTGGTCGGATCCTGCGCGCAGATCGGGCGGCGGGTACATCTGTCGGCCGCCGCGCAGATCGGCGGCGTGCTCGAGCCGGCGGGCGCGCTGCCGGTGATCGTCGAGGACGAGGTGCTCGTCGGCGGCAACTGCGGCGTATACGAGGGCACGATCGTGCGCGAGCGGGCGGTGCTGGCGCCGGGAACGATCCTTACGGCCGGCACCGCGGTGTTCGACCTGGTGCACGACCGCGTCTACCGCCGCGACGGCGACGCGCCGCTCGAAATTCCGGCCGGGGCCGTGGTAGTGCCCGGCACCAGACCCGTGCGCTCGGGTGCCGGCGAGCGCGTCGGGATCGCCCTGTACGCGCCGGTTATCGTCAAGTACCGCGACGAGAAGACCGACACCGCCGTCCGTCTCGAGGAGCTGCTCCGCTGAGCCATGCCCGCCCACACCCACTATCTCTGGTTCGAGACCAAGCGCCGGCAGGAGATCATCGACATCACCGATGAAGTCGAGCGCCAGGTGCAGGTCAGCCGCGTCACGGAGGGCTACGTGCTGGTCTCCGCGATGCACATCAGCGCCTCGGTGTTCGTGAACGATCACGAATCCGGGCTGTGGCACGATATCCTGCATTGGCTCGAGGAGACCGTCGCCCCCTGGGACCCGTCGCGCTACCGGCACAACGAGACCGGAGAGGACAACGCCGCCGCGCATCTTCGAAGTCTCACGATCGGCCACGAAGTCATCGTGCCGGTCACGGCCGGCCGGCTCGATCTGGGGCCCTGGCAGCGCGTGTTCTATGGCGAGTGGGACGGCCAGCGGAAGAAGCGGGTGATCATCAAGGTGCTCGGCGAGGTTTAGTCGAAGCCGTTCCGGGCCGGAGCGTCCGGAGCTTGCCGACCGCGCGACGCTCAGTGCCCTTCACGGTCGCCACGATTTGCTGCTCGCCGGGGGTGTTGCCGAGCGTCCAGCGTACCAGGACGCGTCCGGAGGCGTCGGTGCGCGCGCTCGCGGGCGACACCCGCCCCGAGCGGGTGGCCACCATCACCGTCGCGCCGACGACCGGGTTTCGAAAGCTGTCGCTCACGGTGATCGCGATCGGCGCGGCGAGCGGCCGCCCGGCAGTCGCCGAGGGCGGCAATCCCTCGAGCGCCACACGCTTGGCCCCGCCCGCTCTCGCCTCGAGCACGACCTCGGCCGCGCGCTCCACCCCCGGCGCCGTGGCGGTCAGTCGTTGCGAGCCCGCGGCGGTCCCGAGAGTCCACTCCAGCGCCACCCTTCCCGCCGAATCGCTGACGATCGACCGTTCCCCCACCGAGCCGCTCGCCGTACGCACGGCTACCGGCACACCGGGCACTGCATTGCCGTGACGATCCGAGACGTGGAATACGATCGGCGCCGTGAGCGTGCGCCCTGCTGCACCGCGCGATGGGGCGCCACGGTCGAGGGACAGCGCGGCGGGAGCGCCCGGCAACGCCGACGCCTCGATCGCGAATCGGGGCATGGCGGTCGGGCTCCCGACTTGGACGAACGCCTGCTGCCTGCCCGAGCGGGCGCCGAGCGTCCACCGGGCGCGTGCCGTACCGGCGGAATCGGTGCGCGCCTCCTCGGCGACGATCGTCCCACCCTCGTTCGCCGTCCATGCGATCGGAACCCCTGGCAAGGGTGCATCGGCCGAGTCGGTGAGGCGGACGACCGTGGGCTCGGTCAGCGCCGCCCCCACCCGACCGATCGGCGTCGCGCCCACCAGCCCGATGCGGGTATTGCCCGGCAACGGGTCCGCTTCCGCTGCGACGATGGTGCCGACTGACGCCTCGCCATCGACGCTGAGGGGGATCCGCTGTCGTCCGGGGCGCGCACCGAGCGTCCAGAACAACTCCACCATGCCATCGGCGTCGGAGGTATCGGTCTGCTGCACGCCCGCCCCGTCCTCGGCGGAGCCGATCCGCACCGCGACGCCCGCCAACGGACGCCCACCCCGCGAGACGATCTGGGCACGAAGTGGATTCGGGAGGCGGCGGCCGGCCGGCGCGCGCTGGTTGTCGCCCGCCAGCAGGGTGATCGATGCCGGCACCGGATACACCTCGACGGAAAGCTCGGCGCTCACATCGCCGCCCGTGGCCGCGATCGTCGTGCGGCCCGCGCTCACCGCCGTCAGCCGCGCCAGGCTGTCCACCACCACCACCGACGGGTCCACGGAGCGCCAGGCGATGGATTGTCCGGGGACCGGGTAGCGCCGCGCGTCGACAACACGCGCCACGATGCGCGACGTGCCCCCCTCTGGAAGGCGGACGAGCGTGTCTCCGTGTATCCGGATGGCGGCGGCACGCGGCCGCACCAGGATGCGGGATTGGGCGATGCGGCCGCCGGCCGCGGCGACGACCGTCGTTGCGCCGGCACCCTGCACCACGACCGTCCCCGCGCTGTCGACCACCGCGACCGATGTGTCCGTGCTGCTCCACCCCACGCTCACGCCCGGCAGCACTCCGCCGTGTCCGTCGGTGATCGTGCTGGCGAGCTGGATGGTGTCGCCGATGGCGAAGGCGGTGTCTGCGGCGGGCGCGACGCCGATCCAGCGCACCTGCTGCGCGCCGGTGGCCGATCGCACCGAGGAGATGATCGACACGAGCGCGGCGCCCGCGGAAAGCGAGCCCGCGCCCCACTTCCACGCACGCACCATCCATGCGGGTCCGTGCGGGATCGAGGCCGCGGTGTCGCGTCTGGACGGGGACGACATAATCGGGGCCTAGCGCATCCGGTCGCAGAGGGGCACACCCTCTTCCCCGGCCATCTCGCGATCGCCGTCGGTGCGTGGCGCCTCGGTGCCCTCGAGCGAGCCCACGAACACGACGCAGCTCCGCCCCGGCTGGCTCAGGTGGGTGGCCCGACCCTGCCACCCTGTGATACCCGCACCCAGGATATCGACCCGGATGCCCGACTCGCTCCGCAGCGCGAGCGCCTCGGCCGATGGCGCATAGGTGCCGTGCTCGGCGCGGTAGCGCGCCTGGGCCGCGGCGGCCGAGCGCAGCGCGCCCTTGAGCACGGAGGCGGGCGTCGCCTGCCACGCGGCTGCCGAGGTAGTCTGCGCGCCAACGGCGCCTGCGGGCGCGGCCGTCAACGCGGCGAGCAGTATCGGGGTGAGGAGCAGCCTGCGCGCGATCATGCGGTCTCCCGGTGATAGCAGGGCATGGTGGCGGACGGTCGGAGAGCGAGCGCCAGGCCGGCACGTGCCGTGCTCGTCGACGCTCCCCGCCGCCCGCCTACCGTGCAGTGTGCGAAGCCGTTGCACCCTCCGCAATCCGCAGGAACCGGACAGCGTTCAATTCATTGTCGGCGCGTGGGAGGCGAAATCTGAGGGTGGGGAGAAGCATCTGGTACGCAAGCAGTTGTAGCGGTGACAACGGGTGCAGCAATCGGCCGTGCATCCACGAGTTCCCGGCCAGGGGCCCTGGTCAGGTTCGCCAGCCGACCGAGCGCAGCCAGACGTCTCTCTCGCGCTGCCGTGCGCTCCAGTCCGCCGGCGGCCGCTCATGGCCCGCTGCCCTCCGCCGGTGCGTCTCGAGCTCGTGCGCCAGCGGGCCCAGGCCCACGGACCGGCGCAGCTGGTCGACACCCTCCGGATCGTCGATCGGCAACGGGCTGAGCTCACCCTGCGCATCCCAGTCCATCTGCGTGCCATAGCGCTGCGGGAGGCCTTCGAAGGTCCGGATGCGGTCCTCCAGCATCGCGGCCTGCCGTGCCACCGCCTGGCCGCGTGCGACGGCCTCCTGCAGGATCACGAGCGCCCGCCGCTGCAACGCCGGTTGGGCGATGGCGTGCTGAACGATCAGCCACGCCGCGTCCGCCCCGTCGTGTCCGACCAGCGACTCGCCCGGCCAGCCGTGCGCGTCGAGGATTGCGGCCAGGCGGGTTGCGTGGGCGTCGTGCACCGCCTGCATCCGTGGATGATATCCGTCGAACAGCGTGCCCTCGGCGGCCAGTTCGGCCCGGACCTGCACATCCAGCTCGGCCATCGCCAGCAGCTCGCGCCGCAGGTCGTCCGCGCTCACACCGGGGCGTGCCCGGCAGCGGCCGGCTCCGTCACCTCGACCGGCATGTCGGGAGTCACTGTGCCGCCGCGCAGGACCCGCGCGTACCAGCCTCGACGCCCATGCAGGGTTCGAAGAAATGCAGGGCCTCGTTCGATGCCCACGTAGGGGAGCGAATACAGCACGGTGCAGGGGTCGCAGGCCTTGCTGATCTCGAGCACGGCCTCGCCCACGCGTACCAGCGCTCCCGGGCGCAGCGCATCCGAAGGAAGTCCTGCGACGGTGAGATTTTCCCCGAGCTCACCGGGCGCCACCGGCCACCCCTCCACTCGGAGGTCGGCCAGCGTTTCCGCGGCCAGCAGGAGCACCGCCTGGTCGGGGTCGCCATCGGCTTCCTCCGTCCGCCATCGGTTGAAGTCTCCTTCCACCCCCGCTGGGCCGATGCTGAGTCGTGCAACGGCTCGCTTCGGCAATCCCCGGGCTCGCCCCTCGCGAGGCTTGAGATGAAGCTGAACGATGCTGCCGCGCATGACATCTCCGCTCACGTGGGTGGTAGGGCGCTGCACAAAGTGGCGAGGCGCGCCCAGGCCTCGAGCGTTCGGCTGCCTGCCCTCAGGCCGCAGGTTCCGGAAAGCATCCATGCTTGAAGAGGTGGTACCACACGGGCCGGTCAGCCTCGGAGAATATTTCGAGCTCCTCGAAGATCTCTCGCGCAAACTCCGTCGGCCCCAACCCGCTCGCGGTGATGACGCCGGCCGCGCGCACCGCCAGCGCGTCCACGTAGCGCGACGCGCCGGTGTATTCGGCCGCGAAGCGCTCCAGGTACGCCTGCTCGTTGCTGGTGTGGGCGCGGTCGTTGAGCAATCCCGCGCGGGCCAGCGCCAGGGTCGCGCCACAGATCGCGGCGATGGGCACGCCTGCACGATGCAAGGCATCGAGCACGGAGTCGAGCTCGGCGCGCGGGTATGGAAGCTCCCAGAAATCTCCACCCGGCAGCAACAGGAGACGCACGGTCTCCGGCAACAATCCGGCGAGCGTCCGGTCGGGCACGACTCGCAGCCCACCCATCGATCGCACGGGAGCTTCGGTGAAGCCGAGCGTGACGACCTCGAGGTTGCCGGTGCGTCGAAGCTCGGCGAGCGCGAAGGCCGGCTCCCAGTCGGCGAAGCCATCGAAGACCAAAACGTGCACGGCGGGAGTCATCGGGCGTCGGGTGTGGCGGTCAGAGATGAAACGATGCCGCGGCCGCGGTGCATGGCGGCCGAACGCGGGCGGGCCGGCTTGCCTCAAGATACGGCCTCCGCACTCCACGAGCGACCGGATCGGGCGGCTTCACGGGATCCAGGCAAGCCCGACCATGAACTCGTCGGTCGTGTGGCGGTCGGTTTCGGGCACGTTCCCGATCCACCCGTGGCGCCACGAGGTGTACAGGCTGGCGCCGCGGCGCCGCCCGTCGCTCGCCAGGTGGTGGATGAAGGTGAACCCCGGCGCGATCAGGTTGGGCGGCAGGTGATGGGGACCGGTTTCCGGCGCCGCCGCCACCCTGAGCGTGAAGGCCAGGTCGCTGCGATGATTCCTGATGAGCTGGCCGCTCACCAGTCTTGCCCTCGGCTCCAGGAAGAACCAGGCGACGGCAAAGTCGGGGTTGTGGACCGATTGGCGGGAGAGGCCCACCAGCGCGGAAAACCAGCCGCCGCTCTGCGTGGCGATCCCGCCCTCGAATTGCCTTCCACCGCGGGGATCGCCCGCGGCGGGCTCGAGACGGTAGCCGGTGTGCCCGCCACCGCCGAAGAACACACCGATGGAAAATTCGCGGTCCCTCGAGTCCGCGAATCGCTTCGTCTCGACGTCGTCTCGGTACAGCCTCACCGTCGCCACCCGGCCCGGCTCGAGCCCGCGCACCCGGACGACGTACGAGCCGCTCCGGCCGGCGTGGACCTCGAAGCGCCGGGTGGCGTGCGGCGAGGGCTCGGCGTCGACGACGAGCGCCGACTGGCCATACTTCCCGGCCCAGCGCACGTCCGGGAATCCCGGACCGTCCAGCTCGGCCCAGTACATCACGCCCCGCCTGAGCTCGGCGCGCGCCGTATCCATCGGCGAGGCGAAGCTGCGTTCCATCAGCAGCACGCGCGAGCGATCCTCGGGCACAGTGCCCTGCGCGGCGAGAGGTGCCACCGCCACGCCGAACGCCATCGGGAGGTACGAGAGGCGCAGGCTCATCCGCCTCGACTCACCGGGCGCACGATGATGGTCGACAGCATGCTCGCGATCAACGTCCTCTCCTCCCCGCCTGTGGCGAACACCTCCGCCTGGCAGACGGTGAGCGTTCGTCCTGCCCGCAGGACGCGGCCGCAGGCAAGGAATTTCTCACCTCGCGCCGGCGCGAGCAGATTGATCTTGAATTCCACGGCCAGGACGTCCGTGTCCGGTGGCGCCAGCGTGTACGCGGCGTAGCCGTTGGCGGAGTCGGCGACGCTGGCGATGGCGCCGGCGTGCAGGAAACCGTTCTGCTGGCAGAAGCGCTCGGCGAACGGGAAGGCGAGGTGCACCTCGCCCGGGGCCAGGTACGCGATCGTGGCTCCGAGCGTCCGCATGTGACTCTGGCGCTCGAAGCTCTCCCGTACTCGCGACGCATAGGCCGGATCATTCGGACTGACGGTCTCCGCGAGCTTCATCGCGCTGCCGGGTCCGACCACACGGCCAGTTCGTGCCCGGACGGATCGCGGAAGTGAAATCTGCGACCGCCCGGAAAGTCGAACGGCGCCTGGGTGATGCGTCCGCCCGCGGCCGTCACGGCGGCGAGGCTGGCCTCGAGATCCGTCGCATAGATGACGACCAGTGGCCCGCCAGGGACCGCGGACTCGCCCCCGCGAAACCCACCGCTCAATCGGCCATCATCGAAGCTCGTGTAGTCGGGGCCGTAGTCCGTGAAGACCCAGCCGAATGCGGCGGTGTAGAAGCGCCGGGCGACGGCGACGTCCGCCACGGGAAACTCGATGTAATCGATACGCCTGTCATGCTCGGGACGGCTCATGGTGGTCCTCGACGTCGAAAGTGGCGCTCAGGAGCGCGGTCCATCGTGGTCGGTCAGCACCGGGAGGTACGCCTGCCAGGCTCCGACCGCACCGCGATACTGCTTTGCCATCACTCGCGCCACCTGAGCGAGATGGCCGAGATCGTGAACGACCCAGGTCGCGAGCAGTTGCCGAAGGGTGACGCGGCCAAGACTCGGATGGGTGCCCGGAAGCTCGAGCTCGCGCTCCGTCAACCGCCACGAGCGGACGACTTCGACGTTGGCGGCGCGCAGCCGATCGAATTCCTCGAGCAGCGAGCCGAGCGCGCGTCCGGCATTCCGTGCCCGGTGCCGGAACCGATCGTAGGGCGCGAAGCGCGCGTCCGGTCCCTGGTCCAGGATGATCCGAGCTCGCGGGATCCAGTCGGTCTCTTCACCGTCGATGAGGTGACCGACCACGTCGAAGGGGCTGAACGTGTCCGGTCCTTCGGTGCCACGAATCCATGGCTCGGCGAGGCCGTCGAGCAGGGCGGTCAACGTCCCGGGGGTACGCCCCAGCACCTCGAGCGAGCGCTCCAGTTCAAAGTCCATCAGTCCCTCCGTCCGAACCGGAGAAGTCCGACCCCGAAGACGATCATCCAAAGCGGCAGCAGATAATTGTTGAGACCGGCGATCGGCGCGACCAGGCCGCTGACATTCCGAAACATGCCGATCATGCCCAGGACGGCAGTCCCGACCCCGAGGCCTCCCATCCAGCGCGGGAATCGAGACTCGCGGTCGAGCATGGCCAACCCCGAAACCAGAAAAAAGAGGCTGACGCTCAGCTCCCCGAGGAATTCGCCGATGTAGTTGCCTAGGTAGCTGTTGAGACCGTCGAAGATCGCGGCGATCACCATCCGCTCGGGTGGAGCGGCGCCGCCGTAGCTCTCAGCCAGCATCCAGTGCACGCTCGGCCAGCGCAGCAGGCCCAGCATCATGCTGATGGCGGCGACCACGGCGAACAGCATGCCCAGCCGCGCGCCGCCCTCGCGCACCGGTCGGAATGCGTGGAACGCGGCCACCCCTGCGGGGATCCAGATGATCGGCAGAAAGCCATACAGCGCCCACACCGCACGTCCCATGGTGCCGGTGGCAAGCAGCCTCGGCAACACCTCCGCCGCCGTTCCGTCGAGCACGGATGGGTAGTCGAACCTTGCGGCAAGGAAGGCGAACACGCCGAGGAAGGCCAGCGCGCCCACGATCAGCGCGGCCCCGCCGCCGCGAATCACTCCCTGGTCACGCATGGGCGCTCCTCGTCTCAGGCCAGCAAGGCCGCGAGCGCGTGCGCCGGACCCAGCGCTGCCGCGGCGCGGAGCACTACCTCGCCTTCGGCGGCTCGCACCTCGAGCATCGCATCCGGAAAGGTCACCAGCCACCGGCGTGCCGTCGCACCGTGGGGATCGCTTTCCAATGCGGGCACCTCGTAGAAGCTGCCGCGCGGGAGCTCACCGGGGCGCTCGACGGCGAGCATGGCGGGGGGCGCGCCCCAGGCGTACTGCTCGACCCGATGAAAGCGGACCACGGCGCAGTGGTGCGGGTCTCTCGCGATCCGGTACGCGAGCCAGAGCGTACCGTCGGAGGACAATACCGCCGGCGCCGGCGCCGTTGCGCTCATCGGGGGTGGTTCGGTCCATTCGGCAAGCATGCAGACTGATCCGTCACGATGGGCGGACACCCGGCTCGAGTCGTCGCCCGGGATACACGATGACGGCGGAGCCTTCCGCCAGATACGCCGACCGCGGCTGCCCGCTCAGGCACTCGGCGAACCCTGCCCCGTACATGGATTTCACGTCGCACTCGAATCGGGCTCCAGCGGTGGCCCAGACTCGCCACGGTGGGTGCGCCACTCGGTATTCCTTGCAGCCGCCACGGCGCTGAACCGTGTAGCCCCAGTAGTGCTCCGTGATGAAAGCGGCTTCGGACGTCGCGTCGGGCACGACCGGCAAGCCGGCCGTCCGCACCTCGAGCTGGTGCCACTGTTCGGCCCAGCGCCACGCATAGGCTGCGCGCCCGGCACGGCCCTCCCCGGCCTTGTCCATGTCTATGTGGTGACGCATGGGCACGGCAGCATACGGCTCGTTGTACACCCAGCGCGCCATGGCCGCGATTGCCCGCCGCGGCACCAGTTCGCGGACGAACACGACGCCACGGCGCCAGAGCCCGTCCTCCGCACGACGACGAACGTAGAAACGAAGGTTGATCTCGTCGAAGTCCCGATGTCCGGGCACCGGAATCCCCAGGACTCGGGTACCCAGGAACCGGAAGCCGACGATGCTGGCCAGCGTGCTCCCGTGCCAGGCGTCGAGCTCGGTCCCGGCGGGCACCAGAGGCCGCAGCACCTCGGACGGAACCTCGTAGTTCAACATCGCGAGGTGGCGCCAGGTGGCCGTCAGGAAAGGGCGCGATGTCACCGAGCGGCGCCGCTATCCCGTTTTGCCGAGCACCAGCCGGATCGTCGTGCCGTTGACCGATTCCTCACCGCTCAGCCGGTCGCGTCCGGCGGTGAAGTCGGCGTCGGCGATGAACGTGTCGCCTTCCGTGCTGAGCGTGACCGTCTCACCGTTCAGGATCCAGGTTCCAGCGAGGTCCACGTCGAGGTCGCCGCCGTTGTCGTCACCGCCGGGCACGAACAGCCGACCCCTGGTCGTGCCGTCCGCCGACAGCGTGATGACGACCGTCGAGCCCAGCGCCAGCAGGTCCGTCGTTCCCACCGCGGACGTCAGAGTGAACGTGACCGCCGCATACGAGCCCGAGACGGTGTCGATGCTCGGGCTGAAGCCGTCCTCCCCGCCGCAGGCGCCGAGTCCGATCACGACGCACAACGCCGCGGCTCGCCCGATCACAGCATGCATTCTCCGCTCCGCCGCACGAGGGACACAACGACCAGCCCGGAACCTAAGCGGGCGCCTGGTTGGCCGAGGGCACCTGTGCGCCTTCGATCAGCAGCATCTCGGTGTGGGCGGACCGCTGCCGCACCGCCTTGGCCGGCGCGTATTCCGGTGAGCTCCACCATGCGCGTGCCTGGTCCGACGTCGGAAATTCGAGCACCACGAGCCGCGCCGGCTGCCACGAGCCCTCGAGGACGGCGCTCGTGCCGCCGCGCACGATATAGCGTCCGCCATACACCGCGAGGGACGCGGCCGCCAGCGTCTTGTACAACTCGTAGGACACGGGGTCGTGAATCGTGATCTGGACGACGATATATGCCGACACTCAGCCGCCGAAGACGAGGATGTAGCCGTTTGGATCGAGGATCTCGAACTCCCAGTCTCCGTACGGCTGCCGCTTGAGCGGCGCGCGAATGTACGGCTGCTCGCGCAGCGTTGCATAGAGCGCGTCCACCCCCTGGAGGCGTACGTACGCATCCCACAACCCAGTGGGCCGGTCCGCCGGCCGATCCGGCTTCTCGTACCCGGCCATCCGGAGCAGCATCAGCTCGGCCCCATCCCGCTGGAGGCTCGCGTACACATACGGCGGTTCGGCGGGGACGGCGCCTGCGGTCCGGAAGCCGAGCTGCTCGGCGTACCACCGCGCGGTCTCGCCGACATCTGCCACCAGAAAGGTCGGGACAGCCGCGCTCATGCGAATGCCTGACGGTGCGGTTCTGACGACGTCGCCCATGGTCGTTACCTGCATTCGTGAGTCGGCGCCGAGGTTGGTTGCCGTCCGGCGCGCCACGCGGAATCAGGCTAGCAGCACCATGCCGAGAGCCGTGCCGATCAGCACCAGCGCCCAGCTCAGCCCGAGCACCAGGCGAGGGGTGGCGGTGGCCGGACGGTCCGACGCCGGGATGCCGGCGACGAAGCGCTGATACTGCACGGCGCCGCCCGCCGTGGCGAGGATACCGATCCCGACGAGCATCGCGCCCAGATAGGGTGACAGCCCGTGCCCCACTGCCGGCCCTCCCTGCGCTCGGATCAATCGCAGAAACAAGCCGAACCGCGCCACGACGAACCCGAACGCCATCACGGCGATCCCGGTCCGGAGCCAGGCGAGCATCGTCCGCTCGGCCGCGAAATACACTCTCGGATCCCCGGGCGACCCGGGCATGAGGTCCACGGCTACCGCTTCTCGGGCGGGATGGTTCGGAGCCGGGACGCGAACTCGGCGTGCGCGCCGGGATCGACGGGGCGATGCCTGACCGTGGTGCTGGCCGGATCCTTGCCCAGGTAGTTGTCGCCCTTCCAGTTGGTCACCGGCCGGATCGGTCTGGGAACGAAGCCGCCTCCGCAGTTCGGACAGACGTTGCTCAGGATCGTGTCGACACAGGCATCGCAGAACGTGCACTCGTACGTGCAGATGCGCGCCGTGATCGAGTCGGGCGGCAGCGGCGTATTGCAGTGCTCGCACGTGGGTCTCAGCTCGAGCATGCGGCTGGCTCCGTTTCGTGATGAATGCGCCCGGGCTGCTGCGCCCGGCGCCGGCTCAGGAGTGCGGTCGTCCACGCCTTCGCAGGTGCTCTCCCGCCAGCGCCTCGAATTGTACATACGCTTCGAGCTCGGGCCAGACCGTGATCGCCCCACACTCGGCCGACTCGAACACCAGCAGGCCGGGGCGGCGTCCCACGACGGCGACGATCGACCCCCATGGCAGCGCGAGCGATCTGCCGCCGGACCGCAGTTCGGTCAACGATTCCGGGGAGAGGATCAGACGGGTGCCAAGCCACCGGATACGGCGCCGGTGCCCGAAACCGGAGAGCAGGAGGGCGGCACCGATCAGGAACAGGATCCAGCCGTCACCGAGCTCCGTCACGCGCCCGAGCGCCAGCGGGGCCAGAAAACCGGCCCCCAGGAGCACGCACATCCAGAACTGGAACGTGGCGAAGGATCGGGAGCCCGCTGGGTATGCGAACGCGAGCGTGTCGTCCACCGCCTCATCGAGCGTCAGCGTCAGCGCTTCCGTCTCCGGCAGCGGCTTGGGAGCGAGCTTCGCCAGCAGCGCGTCCCGCTCGGCACCCGAGGTGCGGTTCAGTACGTCGGCGATGGCGTACCCGCGAGTCCGGCGGTGAAAGGTCGCCACCAGCCAGAGGCCGACCACACCGGCGGCGAGGTATGCGTCGGCGTTCGGTGAGACGTGCTGCGCGAGCCAGCGTACGCCCGCCGCGGCGAGCAGGTAGCCGATCATGCGAGACCAGGTCACGTCGCGAGCTCCGCTACGAGGGTACCACCTTCTCGGCGAGATAGGCGAACCGTGAGAGGCGTCGATCGACGGACAGCGTGTGCACGCAGCGCAGGAAGCGCTGCAGGCCGTCGAAGTTGGCCTCACCCTCTCTGGCTACGAGCGGCTTTCGGTGCCGGGCTCGCGCGTCGTGCCATCGTGCCGCGACGTCGGCAGCGTTCGCGGTGACATCGTGGACGGCCCGGAGCGTGAACCCCGCCTCACCCAGCATCGCTTCGTTCGTGCCCGGTGGGACGAACAGGTAAAAACCGATCGAGCTGCGTGTCGCGAGCTCCTCGTGCGATACGAGGCCCGTGAGCACCATGGCATCCGTGAACAGGACTCGGCCGCCGGGACGGAGCACCCGGTGCCAGTCTCGGAGCACGCCCAGTCTGTTCCTGAGATGGCACATCGCATCGTTCGACACTACGACGTCGAACCGACTCGCGGCAAATGGCAGCGGTGTACTCGCATCGACGGTCTGGAAGTGCGCTCTCTCGCCGAGCCCCCGCGCCTGGGCCAGGGCTGTGGCGTTGCGCACGCCATGCTCGTTGATGTCGACGCCAGTCACCCGACAGCCTCGCGTGGCGGCAAGGTACACCGCAGGCCCACCGGATCCGCTTCCGACCTCGAGCACATCGGAGCTCGGGCCGACATCGAGCAGATCCGCGAACTCCAGCCATTCGCGGGCGGTGAGCCAGCTGCTCTGGCCCAGGTCCTCGCCGTAGGTCTCCTGCCGGACTTCCCGTTCGGCCTCGCTCGCGAAGTCGCCGTACACATTGTCGTACAGGTTGACCGGGGTGTCCGTCATGCGGCCCGGTACCGGCAAACCGCGACGCCGACGATTGTCACGTCGTAGGTTCTCATTCCGAGCATGGGCTGCCGCACTCCGTAATCGTTCGAGGCTGGATGTCGCTGTGGCCCTGATGTGCACATTGAGCTGCAATTGAGATGCGCTGCGGGCCCCGATCAGGCAAGTGCCCGCGCCGCGTGGGTGTGCGAGGAGCCAGGGGCGGATGTCGGGAAGTGCGACGGCTACCGCTACCCGGGCATTCACTCGGCAACCTGCATCCAGGATGCGCCGCGTGCACAGGCCGATCGGTAGACTCCTCCTCCTGCTTGCCGGGCTCGCCTCCACTCCCAGAGCAGCACACGCCCAGTCCTCCATCCACCTTCGCGCGCCCGACCGGGTTCGGCTCGCCGAGGCTCGGCGGCTCACGCGCGAGCTCGCCGGGCGACTCTGGCCTGGCTGGGATGGCACCCCGGCGCCGCTCCTGCTCGTCTCCGATTCGATGGAGTTTCTCGTCGGTCACCCGCGACCCTCCCCCGGGTTCCGCCGTCTCGGGTACGACTCGCTCTTGGGAAGCGAGGTGTGGACCCGGGCTCGACAATTCCCTCCGACCCTCCTGGCCACCTTCCCGGCGGTGAGCGGGATGCCGACGATCGTCGTCGGCACGGCGGAGCGAACGGCCAAATCCTCCACCACCTGGGTGCTGACTCTCCTGCACGAACATTTCCACCAGTGGCAGTATGCCCAGCCCGACTATTACCCCGGCATCAGGCGGCTCGACCTTGCGCGGGGCGATTCTACCGGACAATGGATGCTGGACTATCCCTTCCCGTACGACTCGGCGGCCATCCAGGTTGCCATGCGGCGGCTCGCCGACGCGCTCGTCGGCGCGCTGGCGGCGAGCCCCGGGACCCGGGCGGACGCGGTGAGAAGCGTCGTTCAGGCTCGGGATGCCTTGCGCGCCGCGCTTTCAGCCGACGATTACCGATACTTCGAATTTCAGCTCTGGCAGGAAGGCACGGCGCGCTTCATCGAATACGCGGCCGCGCGGGCAGCCGCCCGGCTCCCCCACCCTTCGGCGGCGTTTCGTCACCTTCCCGACTACCAGCCGTACGGCGCGACCGCCGACAGCATGCTCCACGGAATCCGTCGGGAGCTGGAACAGCTCGACCTCGGGCAGAAGCGTCGCGTCGCCTTCTACCCGATCGGTGCGGCGATCGCGTTGGTGCTGGACCGCACCCGACCTGGCTGGCAACGGAAGTACGCGCAACGCCCGTTCGCGCTGGCGGCCCTGCTCCCGACCGATCGTTGAGGGCCTGCCCCGGTGTGGAGGCAAGTCGGGAGAGGCTTGGTGGTGCAGGCGGATCCTAGGCACCTTCATCAGGCGCTGCCGACGGTGGATATGCGCCCACCCGGCTCAACAGATCGCGCAGCGCTTCCAGCTGCTCCGGCTCGAGATACTCGGCGATGCGGCCGACCGACACCAGCACTTTCTGCGACTGCAGCGCCTCGGCCAGAGACGCCGTGGGGATCGGGAAGCGCATGAAGTGGCTCCAGGTGAGTACACCCGGATCGCTGTACGCGCCAGCACTGGGTACCTCGAATCGCTGACCTGTCCCGTAAAGAAAATCCACCCGGCTGTCGAGCGCGATCTGAGGATTCTGCGTCCGGAACTCGAGCCACACCTCCGCCGGACCCGCTCCGCTCGGCTGTCTCCCCGCGTACACCACCATCCATGTCAGTCGAGGGCGTTGAACGTTCAGAAAGTACTGGCCCTTGTGGGTGCGGACGCTGAGGTGCGTCGAGTCCGCCACAGAGTCGTAGGCCGCCTGCAGCTTCTTATGATGCCGGAACTTGGCGTGCGATGGTGGAATTGAGCCCTTGGTGAGGCGGGCCGAAGTCGGAGCCTGGGCGGCAAGGCGTGCGGATGCGACCGGAAGCAGCAGGCACACGCCGAGAGTTACGGTCAGGCAGCGCAACACGCGACACACCTCGCGAAGGTGACCGGTCGGACGATAGGAAGTGGCTCTACTTTGCTGCAAGGCTCGCGCGTACGCCCCGCCTGCGCCAGGCGCTCATCGCTCCTCCCGCCCAGGCCAGTCCGAAGGCGATGGCGACCATGCCGGGCCAAAGCAGAGCCCGCCACAAGCCGGATTCGGGCACGGACGCCGGGAACAGCCACGTAACCCACGGAATGGCCGGCGCCACCAGGGTGATCGCGAGCGGGACAGGGGTCGCGCCGCCCCTTCGCACGCCGAGGGCACCCGCGCCGGCGTAGCTCAGCAGGAACAGGATCAGCAGCGACCGGATTCCATTGAACGCAGCCGCGAACACCAGGAAGAACAGGATCGCCCCTCCAACGAGGGCGAGAACGTAAGTCACGGACGTGCGGGCGCCCCGGACCTCGTTGTCCGTTGCTTTCACGCCAGTTCCCCGTGGTCTGGGGCTGTGCGCCGCTGTTCCACCTGTCCGCTCTCGATCGCGTGGTGAACGATCACCAGACCTCTCCCGGGCGCCACTCGATCGACAACGCAGCGTCGACGTCGAGTGCCGACGGTGTTCGTGGCAGGCGAAGAATCATGACCTCCTCGTCGGGGGTCGGCACATCGCCGGATGGCGTGCGCACGCTCAACGGTCCCCGCCAGCGCTCCCACCCCAGGCGGTCGTAAAATGCCGCGTCCGAGGGCGACAGCGCGCCGATCGTGAAGTCGCGCATGAAGGGAATGAGTGCCTCGAGAAGATGGCTCGCATATCCACGACGCTGATGGCTCGGCCTCGTCGCCACCAGCTCGACGTAGGCCGTCCGCATCTGCCCGGTTGCAGCAGTCTCCAGGACCCGAGGAACCAGCATGGCATGCGTCACCAGGGCGCCGTCCACCCGGCCGAGCAGGTGCAATCCTGGTCCCACGTCCGTGAAGTAGGATGCGAGCTCCTCCTGATACGCTTCCTCGCAGAGCGCGCGGATGGCTTCTCGCACCCGAGCCGTCAACGTGCCGCTTTCAACCGCGTCGAGCTGCAGCGAGGCGCTCACGTCCACGTTTCTCATTCCGGTCGTCAGGCACGTCGACGTAAACTACGCCGGCCAATCGTGAGTGCCCCGCCAGGACGTGACCCACCGAATTCGACGACCGTCGGGCGGATCCACCTCGTGCGGCCGCAGGAACTGTCGTCCGCCTGTCCAGAAGCCCTTCGCGTAGCCCAGGACCAGTTGCTCGCCGAGCAGATCGGCGACAAACGCGGCCACCTGCTCCACGGTGGCGGCCTCCTTACCGTCGTCGACCGGAAACAACGCCTCGAACGGACTGCCGGGCTTTTCGGCATGATACTCCACCTGCACCGCCCCGTCCGAGCGCAGGAGCACGACGAGCCGTTGCGCTTCACTCCGGTCCGAGCGGATCTCGTACTGGTATTCCCGTGCCTCTTCCAGCTCGGTCGTGTCCTGCCCGCGGTCGACGGACTGCCACTGCCCCTGACCCGGAAGCCGACGGGCGAGCGCCTCCTCCAGGAGGCTCAGGCGCTCTTCTTGATTCACGCCGGCTTGCCCCGACCGAGACGCCCGACCAGACCTGCCAGCAATGCGCCGACGGGCCCCACGAGCGCCACGTTCCAGGCAGGCAGGACGAGGAAGATCAGCGCCGCGGTCGAGCCCCGCGGATGCAGCAGCCCGACCCAGATGGCCCACACGGAAGCGGCCAGCGTGGTGCCCAGCCATCCCAGCCCTTGCCGCTCGAACCTGGAGTATGCCAGGCGGCCCCCGATCAGCACGGGCACGAGGTTCCACAGGAGCACGCCGAGAAGAAAGCCCGAGGGCCCGGCCTCCCGCCAGCCGACGAGGGCGACATAGAGCGGCGGGATGATGGACAGCACGATCAGCAGCACGCGCATCCCGCGAGGCCTATTCCGCGCCGCTGCGTGCGACCTTGCGTATGCCCGTGAGCTGCCGGATGAGGTCCGTCTCCGCCTGCAGATACGGAGTGCCGTCCTCGCGAAGCACCTCGTGGAACCACTGTTCCGGCTGCTTCTCGACGTAGGGCCGTTGCCACGAGTCCCAGGGAAGGTTGGTCTGGGTCTTACCCACGACGAATCCCCAATTGATCATTCCGACCCGGTGCTCCTTGGCCATCGGCAACAGGGCGAAGGTGCTGCCCATCGGTCGGGCCATGAATTCGGTGCAGATGACCGGCCGATTGTGCTGCTTCATCCAGGTGACCTGTCGCTGGAACGATTCGGGGTCGCCGTAATTGTGGAAGGTGAGGATGTCGGACTCCAGCAGCTGGATGCGCCGGATGTCATCGAGCTGGCGTCCGTCACGGTGCGATTCGACCGACCACACCCCGCTGGTGAGCGGCTGCGTGGGATGGACGGCGCGGGCCCACTCGAACACCTGCGGCAGCAGCGCCTTGACCCGGTCGACCTTGTCCAGCAGCTCCGTCTTCCCGTAGGACTCGGGGTTTTCGGCTCCGGGCTCGTTCCATACGTCCCAGGCGAGGATTCGGGGATCCTGGCCGTACGCTCGCATTACCCCCTGCACGTACGCCTTGAGCCGGAGATACTGCGACGGATTGGACAGCGCGAGCGCGCCCGGACTCTGGACCCACCCCGAGTTGTGAATGCCGGGCGTCGGTGAGCGCTGCGGTCCGAGCTGCGGCTCCGGATCCCAGACCGAGTCGAAGATGACGAACATCGGCCGGATGCCGTGCCGCTCGGCGATGACCAGGAACTGATCGATGCGCTGACGGAAGCCCACCGAATCCTGCAGCCACAGGAGGTCGTGCAGGAAGACCCGCATCGTGTTCATGCCCAGGTCCTCCGCCCAGGCGAGCTCCTGCTCGATCTCCGCGGGGTCGAAGGTCTCCACCTGCCACATCTCCAGCTGATTGACCGCCGATCTCGGCACGTAATTGCTGCCGACCAGCCAGGGCTGGGCGTCGTACCAGGTGTTCGCCTGCTGCTCGGACCAGCGTGCAGGCTCGGGCGCCACGCCGCCGGGCGCGGCGCAGCCCGCCAGCAGCACGGTCATGAGGAGGATGCGGAGTCTTGTCACCGGTGGGATCCCTTTCGAGATTGAGATCATGCTGCTCACCGCCCTGTTCGCACTCTCGCTTTCGACTCAGCAGCCACCGCACGAGGCCATGGACGCGCCGGATCGCCAGGGAGCAACCGTGACGGTCGCGCCGTTCGGCCGGACGCCCGACGGACGGGCCGTGGAGGTGTACACGCTCACGAATGCCAGGGGGATGCAGGTCCGGGCGATCACCTACGGAGCCATCCTCCAGGCCATCCGGGTGCCGGACCGAGCCGGGCATCTCGGAGACGTGGCGCTGGGGTACGACTCGCTGCAGGGTTACCTCACGGACTCGCCGTACTTCGGCGCGGTCGTGGGGCGCTACGCGAACAGGATCGCCCGCGGGCGGTTCACGCTCGATGGACGGTCATATCGGCTCGCCGTCAACAACGGCCCGAACCACCTGCATGGGGGATTGAAGGGATACGACAAGGTAGTCTGGAGTGCACGATCATTCCAGCGGGGCGACACCGTCGGCCTGGCTCTCGAGCACACCAGCCCGGACGGCGACGAGGGCTACCCCGGCACGGTCCGGATTTCAGTCACCTACACCCTGACGCCGGCCAACGAGCTGGTGGTCGAGTACGGCGCCACCAGCGAGCGGGCGACGCCTCTCAATCTGTCGCAGCACTCGTACTTCAATCTGGCGGGCGAGGGCAGCCGCGACGTCCTGCAGCACGTGCTTACCATCGAGGCCGACCGATACACGCCGGTCGACACCACGCTGATCCCCACGGGAGAGCTGGCGAGCGTCGCCGGCACGCCGTTCGACTTCCGAGCGCCGACGGCAATCGGCGCGCGCATCGAACAGCCGCACCCGCAGCTCCAGCGTGGGAAGGGCTACGACCACAACTTCGTGCTCAACCGGGCCGGACCCGGCCAGATCCACGCGGTCCGCGTGCTCGAGCCGAAGTCGGGCCGGACGCTGGACATCTCCACCACCGAGCCGGGGCTGCAATTCTACTCGGGAAACTTTCTCGACGGCACGATCACCGGGAAGGCCGGGCACGTCTACGGCCATCGATCGGGGCTGGTGCTCGAGACGCAGCACTTCCCCGACTCACCGAATCACCCCGGCTTCCCTTCTACCATCCTGCGTCCGGGGCAGGAATACCGGTCGCGGACGGTGTTCGCGTTCGGGGTCGCGCCCTAGACGGCCGCCCGACCGGGGCACGAAGGCCGTCAGAGTCGCCGGATCTCGTGCGCCCGCACGACGAGCTCCTTCTGCGCGAACTCCGCCTCGAGCCGACGGCGCAGCTCGGCCCACCATCCGCGATCCAGCGCGTCCACCATGACCTCGTATACCAGGACCTGATCCCGGACGGTCTCGCCCGACGCGGCCTCCCAGAGACCGGTGGCCGGCGCCCGCGTGTACGCGGTGACGCCCCCGAATCGCTCGGCCAGCTCGCTCGCCAGCCGATCGTACAACGCACGCGGGTACGGGTGCCCGGCGTTGTCCTGGGCCGGC
>DATLBL010000043.1:0-2128 GCA_035526925.1 Gemmatimonadales bacterium | reverse complement strand
ACGCTCCTGAACAAAATCAAGGAGTCTGGTATCAGCCGGGCATGATGACGGCGTGGCACCACGCTTGCTCAATTCGTGGAATGGCGAGCTGTGCTCCCCGGCCGCAGGTAGGGCGATGACCGAGCCCGACGCGCGGACCCTTGGCGTGAGCGGGCCGACCTTCCGTGTGCTGCATGGCAGCCGGGCGAGCGCGCGAGGCCGCGCCTCGTTCGGACCGGTCGCCGACATCATCGGCCGGGTCGCCGATACCGAGGTCCCAATACTGCTGCGCGGCGAACGCGGGACCGGCAAAGCGCTGGTCGCCCGGGCCATCCACGACGCCTCCTCCCGCCGCGACAACCCCCTCGTCAAGATTGATTGCGCCGCCCCGTCCTCACTGGTCGAGGTGGAAATGTTCGGGTGCGAGCGCGGCGCCGGACCAGTGCGGCCCGGGCGGCTGGAGTTCGCCCACAACGGAACGCTGTTCCTGGATCACGTCAGCGAGCTCGCGCCGCCGCTGCAGTTCCGACTGCAGCGGGCGCTCGAGGAGGGCGGCTTCAGCCGTCCGGGCACGCACGAGCCAATCCGCGTGGACGTTCGGCTGATCACCGCCTCGGAGCGCGACCTCGAACGCCTCGTCGCGGACGGACTGTATCTCGACAGCCTGTTCGTGCGGCTGAACGTGGTCTGCCTCATGCTGCCGCCGCTGCGCCAGCGCCGGGGCGAGCTGCGCGCGCTCACCGAGTTCTTCCTCGATCAGTACGCGCTGCACTACAACAAGCCGGCGATCACGCTCTCAGCCGAGACGCTGCGGTTGTTCGAGGAGTATGCCTGGCCGCGGAACCTTCAGCAGCTCGAAGCAATCATCAACCGGCTCGTCACGTTGGGGTCGGATGCGACCGTGCGCCAGGAGTTGCTGGCGACGGAGCACGAGCGCAAGCCGATTGACGACGGGCGGCGCGCGCGAGTGGTGGCGGAACCGAGCGTACCGGCCGGCGCGGACGATCCTGGTGTGCTCGCCGCCGCGGCAGGTTCGAAGGTGCCGCTCAAGGAAATCGCGCGTCAAGCCGCGGACGGCGCCGAACGCGAGCTGATCTTCCGCACGTTACAGCAAACCCGGTGGAACCGCCGCGAGGCGGCGCAGATGCTCGGCGTGAGCTACAAGGCGCTGCTCTACAAGATCAAGCGGGCTGAACTGGAGAGCGCACCGTGATGCCGTCCGATCCATTCCTGGACGATGGTTCGCGCGTCGTCACGCTGGATGCGTTCGATTTCATCTTTCGCAACGAGTTGAAACGGGCGGTGCGGGCGCAGAACTTCCTCACACTCCTGCGGGTGGAGCCCTCGCCCGTCGCCAAGGCCGATCGTCCGACCGTGACGCGGCAACTCGCCCGGCTGGTGGGCAGCGATGTCCGCGAGACCGACCTGGTCGCCGAGGGTGAAGCCGGCCGGGTGTGGGTGCTGCTGCTCGATACGGATCTCCGCAGCTCGATGTCGGTCCTCGACCGCCTGCTGGCGCGCTTCGGGCACTACGAGTTCGTCACCCCGATCGAGCTGGACATCGGCGTGTCCTGCTGCCCCACGCACGGCACCGACATCGACGCCCTCAAGCGCGCCACCGACGCCCGGATCGAGCGGGACGGGTTCGGCGTCCCTTGACGATCGTCCCGGAGGCGCCGGGCCGCGCCTCGAGCTCGGGTGCTCGCAAAGTGCCGGGCCGTAATGCGGCAGGACCATCTCTATCTCATCGAGTATATAAAGACTGACAATCGGCTACCGTTGAGGTAACCTTGAAAGGTCGGCCCGGGGCGCCAGATCGTCGCGGGCGGCCGTCCGACGCACCCCACGGAGTCACTGGACCATGTCTGCACTTGCCACCCGTCTGCGCGATCGCATCACGTCACGGACCGCACGGACCGGAGTCGTCGGCCTCGGCTATGTGGGGTTGCCGCTGGCTGTCGAGCTCGCCCGCAACGGCTTCTCGACGACCGGCATCGATCTCGACGACCGGAAGGTGTCCAGCATCATGGCCGGAACGTCGTACATCCCCGACGTGTCGTCGGATGACGTGCGGCAGTTCCGCGCTGCGGACCGCTTGGATGCGACCACGGATTTCGCGGTCGTGGCACAGCTCGACACCGTCAACATC
>DATLBL010000042.1:0-3410 GCA_035526925.1 Gemmatimonadales bacterium | reverse complement strand
TCGCGGTCGCCACGCTCGACGCGATGTCCGCCACCGATCGCGAGTCGCTGCGCGCGCTCGGCGCGCAGCTCGCCCGGAGCGCGCGCCCGATACCCCCGCCGCGCCCGCGTTCCTGTACGTCGGCGCCCGCCTGGCCGACGCGCTGCTCCGGGCCGGCACGGCGCGCGGCTCGGTCGCGTTCACCGACCGGCCGGCGGCCGCGCCGGCGCGGAACGTGGTCGCGCTGCTGCGCGGGACCGATCCCGCGCTTCGCGGACAGATGGTGGCGGTCGGCGCCCACAACGATCACATCGGCATGGCTCCGGCCGCCGAGGACCACGACTCGCTCCGCGCATGGAACCGGGTCATGCGGCCGCACGGCGCCGACGACACGCCCGGTGTGCCGAGCGCCGAACAGCTCGCGAGCATCCGCGCGGGCCTCGACAGCCTGCGCGCCACGAGCCGGCCCCGGCCCGACTCCGTCTTCAACGGCGCCGACGACGACGGCAGCGGATCGGTGGGCGTGCTCGAGATCGCCGAGGCGCTGGCCAGGTCGCCCGCGCGCCCGCGGCGCTCGATCCTCTTCGTCTGGCATACCGGCGAGGAGCTCGGCCTGCTCGGCTCCGACTGGTTCACCCGCCATCCCACCGTGCCGCGCGACTCGATCGTTGCCCAGCTCAACATCGACATGATCGGCCGCGGCCGCGCCGACGACCTTCCGCACGGCGGCCCCGACTACCTCCAGCTCATCGGCACCCGCCGCCTCTCGACCGAGCTCGGCGACCTGGTCGAGCGCGTCAACACAGGCGGCCGCCACGGCTTCGCCTTCAACTACGAGTGGGACGCCGACGGCCACCCGAGCAATACCTACTGCCGGAGCGACCACTACATGTACGCCCGCTTCGGCATTCCCATCGCCTTCTTCACCACCGGCAGCCACCGCGACTACCATCAGCTCACCGACGAGGCGAGGTACATCGACTACGAGAAGATGGCCAAGGTGACCTCCCTGGTCGCAGACGTCACCCGCCAAGTCGCCGACCTGGACCACCGCATCGTCGTAGACAAGCCCAAGCCCGACCCCGAAGCCCCCTGCAAGCAGTAGCCAAGACCAGACGACGCGCCCTTCCGAGGTAGCCGGTGCAACGCGACGAGGGGGGCTCCCCGCGGCCACGGCATTATTTTGTGGCCGCGGGGAGCCCCCCTCGTCGCGTTGCAAAGCAGAGATCCCGAACTAGCTAGGATCCTCCGCCACGCTGTCCTCGACCTTGATCAGCTCGTACCGCCCCGCCTTGCCGCTGAGCACGAACGTATAGCCCTTGCTACCCTCGAGCGTCACGTTGTCGCGGTCACGCCACCGGCCAGCATGCCCTTGCACGGTTTGCGCCCCTGGAACTGTGAGGCTCATCATATGTGCGGGGGATCACCCAGGGCCGGGGTGGCCGGATGATGCGGTCCGGCCCCGGAGGGTCTACCTTCTCCTGCCGCGCGCAGGCGACCTCTACCTCCAGGAGCCACCGATGACACGCCGAATGTTGAGCCTGCTGCTGCTGCTTCCCGCCGTCGGCTGCGGATCGGGGCGGATCGTAAGGGGCGTCGATTCTCCCGCGCCTGCCACCGCCGACCCCGGCCAGCCCACGGCCATCGCCCCGCCGTCCGCCGGCGCCGATCCGGCGCCGCAAGTCACCCCGGCACCCGGCGATCCCGGGGCATCCGCCTACACCCCGTACTCGGGCGACGCGCTCCAGATCCGGCGTATCGGCCAGTGGAGCACCAGCGGCATCACCGCTCCTGCGCGGCTGGTCATCCGCGACGACACCGCCTACGCGCGCTTCTGGACGGACCTGGGAGGCGGCGGCAGCCGACCGAGCGTGGACTTCACACGGGACGTGGTGATCGTCGCCGCGAGTGGTCAGAAGGCCACCGGCGGGCACGCCATTGCGGTCGAGCGGGTCACTCGATCGGGCCAGGGTCTGGCGGTGGAAGTGGTCGAGACCGCTCCGGGGGCCGGCTGCATGATTACCCAGTCATTGACCCAACCCGTTGACGTCATCGTCGTTGCTGCCGCCGACGCCCAAACGTGGAGCTTCACGGATCAGATCAGATCCCAGCCGTGTCAGTAGGCTGTCGTCAAGGTGGCGGCAGTCCGCAGGCAGAATTTTCCTGCGGTTCGCCATACATGGTCGCGGTATCCCTCTACTGCAGGCGAGGATGCATCGTCGGGGGTCAAAACGGCAGTTGCGGCAGGCTGGCGGCGCAGGGCTGATACTAGCTGCAAACCTATGCTGATGAACAGGTTAGCCGAGTCTTGACTTGCCTGTTTCAACGTTCGTAATTCCGGCCATTGGTCCTGCGCTGACCGTCCGGATTCGAAAGAACCACGATGACCATAGCTCCTAGCCGCACTCTTCCCGACCTCGCACCGCCGCCCGGACTCGCCATCGAGGAGGCTTCACGGCTCTGCGCCGGCACCAGCGCGCCGGAGCCGCCGGTTGCCCGCGCGGTCCCTCGCACCACGACGATCCATGGCGACACCCGGATCGACGACTACTTCTGGCTTCGAAACCGTGAGGACCCCGAGACGCTCGCGTATCTCGAGGCCGAGAACCGGTACACGCAGGCCGTGATGCGGGGGACCGAGGTGCTGCAGGAGCGGCTCTTTGCCGAGATGCGGGGCAGGATCAAGGAGACCGACCTGTCGGTGCCCGAGCGGATCGATGGCTGGCTGTACTACCATCGGACGGAGGAGGGCGCCCAGTATCCCATCTACTGCAGGCAGCCGGTCGAGCGGCCGGCCGGGGATGCCGCGGCGGAGGAGGTGCTGCTCGACCTCAACCCGCTCGCCGAGGGGCACGCCTATTTCCGGCTCGGCGCCTTCGAGCCCAGCCCGGACCACCGGATGCTGGCCTACGCGGTCGATACCAGCGGAGCCGAGGCGTTCACGCTGTATGTGAGGGAGCTGGCCACCGGCGCCCTGCTCGCCGAGACCATCTCGAACGTCTCGCCGAGCGTCGCGTGGGCCAACGACAGCCGGACGCTGCTGTACATCGTGCTCGACGAGGCGCGCCGGCCGTGCCGCCTGTTCCGCCACGTCCTCGGCGCCAACCCCGCCGAGGACGCCCTCGTCCACTTCGAGGCGGACGAGTCGTTCTTCCTCGACGTCTCGCGCACGCGGAGCCAGGCGTACCTGCTGCTCGAGATGTCGAGCCACTCGACTTCGGAAGTGCGGTTCGTGAGCGCCGATCGTCCGGAGGAGCCGTTCCGGGTCGTCGAGCCGCGGCGCGCGGGGATCGAGTACACGCTGAGCCATCATGGCGACCGGTTCTTCATCGCCACCAACGACCGGGCGCCGAACTTCCGGCTGGTGAGCGCGCCCGTCACCGACCCGACCCGCGAGCACTGGACCGAGGTGTTGCCGCACCGGCCGGCCG
>DATLBL010000041.1:0-4356 GCA_035526925.1 Gemmatimonadales bacterium | reverse complement strand
GAACTCCAGCACGCGGTCCTTCACGTCGCCGAGCGCGTAGTGGTCCTCATCGAGGATCTGCTGCGCCACGGGGAGCTCGAGATGCTCCTTGCTGCGCACGCTCCAGGGCAGCTCCACGATGTTCTCGAGGAACGTCCGGATTACCTGGCTCTCCATCGACTCGCGGCCGATGCGGGTCAGCCGGCTGAGCTCGCGGTCCACTTCCTTCCGGGCCTCGGGCGGCAGGTCGAGCGCCTCGAGCTTCTCGCGAAGCTCCTGCAGATCGTCCCGCTCGTCGCCCTCACCCAGCTCGCGCTGAATGGTCTTGAGCTGCTCGCGCAGAAACATCTCGCGCTGCCGCTCGCCCAGCTCTTCCTGGACCTGGGACTTGATGTCCTCCTGGGCATCCAGCACGCCGATCTGGCGCTGCACGTGGACCAGGACCCGCCGAAGGCGCTCTTCGACGCTGAGCGTCTCGAGCAGCGCCTGGCGCTGTGCGGGGTTGATGTCGATGTATCCGGCCACGAGGTCGGCGAACCGGCCCGCCTCGTTCACGCCGGCGAGGACCTGCTGCACGACTTCGTCCGGCAGGCCGGACTTCTGCCCGAGCTCGGCCGCCCGCGCGCGCGCCTCGCGATGCAGACCGACGAACGCCGGATCCTCGGGATTGAGGGGAAGCATCTCCTCGGCTTCGCGAACGATGGCCTGGAGATAGCCTTCTCTGTCGGTATAGTGAATGGCGATGCCACGCTGCTCGCCATGGAGCAGCAACTGCATGCCGGAGAGCCCGCGCTGAAGCTGCCCGATCTTGGCGATCGTGCCGATGGTGTACAGCACGTCGGGGCTGACGCTCTCGACGTTCTGTCGCTGCGATACGGCGAAGACCAGCCGCTCGGGCGTGGCAAGCGCGGCCTCGATGGCCCGCAGCGTCGCCGGACGACCGGCGCCGATCGGCGCGGTGACTCCTGGGAACAGCACGACCTCGCGCAGAGGCAGTACGGGCAAGGTCAAACGTTCGGCCATGTAAAGACTACTCCTTCCAGATCCCCGCGATCAGGGGGAAAATGACGGACCTACAAGAGATCGACGCAACGTTTGCACTGAGCGTGCCACCGTGCCATAATCTCCGGGCTTGCTGTATAACAACTTAGGGCCCCAACTGGTTTCCTGAACAGAGCAGGAGCGGCAGGACCTGACGGAACGCCAGACCGTTCGCTGCCATAATGACGGCAGGGTCGGAAGCTCCTGCAGCTCACTACCACGGCTGGCGCCTCCATGGTAGGCGCTGACCGGCGACCGTTCAGTTGCCGCGCGCCGCCTCCGGGTACAGATTGTCTGCCATGTCCGGTGGTCCCAACGCGGTACGCAACTGCGCGCTCCTCGCTTCTTCTCCCAGAGGCGGCTCCGCCCATGACCGACTCGGCCGATAGGCCGCTCCCGGCGCGCCTGGCCGATGCGTTGGGAGATGCGTACACGATCGAGGGCGAGGTCGGACGTGGAGGCATGGGTGTCGTCTATCGCGCGCGGGATGAGCGGCTCCAGCGCCGCGTCGCCATCAAGGTGCTCCCCCCGGAGCTAGCCTTCCAGAAGGACATCCGCGAACGGTTCACACGGGAGGCCCAGACCGCGGCGCGGCTCTCCCACCCGCACATCGTCCCGATCCATACCGTAGGTGAAGGTCAGGGCCTGGTCTATTTCGTGATGGGGTACGTCGACGGTGAATCCGTGGCGGGCCGCATCCGGCGCCGCGGCAAACTGCCTGTCGACGAGGCCCGTCGGATCATGATGGAATCAGCCGACGCCCTGAGCGCCGCCCATGCGCTCTCGATCATCCATCGCGACATCAAGCCTGACAACATCCTGCTCGAAGGTCCTCGGGGCCGCGTGATGGTGACCGACTTCGGCATCGCGAAGGCACTCTCGTCGACCTCGGGTGCCACGCTGACCGGCGCCGGTGTGGCGATCGGTACTCCGGCGTTCATGAGCCCCGAACAGGCGGCCGGCGAGCGGGATATCGACGGTCGGTCCGACGTCTATAGCCTGGGGGTCGTAAGCTATCAGATGTTGACCGGCGAGCTGCCGTTCACGGCGCCGACCGTGGCGGGCATCCTCATGAAGCAGATCACCGAGCCCGCGCCCGACCTGCGCGCCCGCCGGCCGGATGTACCGGAGGACCTGGCGCTCGCCGTGAGCCGGTGCCTGGAGAAAGACCCGGAGAATCGGTGGCCCAGCGCCGACGCCCTGCGACGCTCGCTCGAGAGCCGGAGCGTGAGCGGTTATCGGCCGACCGGAACGTCGTTCAAGGGCCAGCGGCTCGAGGCGCCGGCCTCACCGAGGCCTCTGACCGGAACCCGCCCGCGCGCCACCGCCGGCGCGCCGGTGCGAAGGGGCGCCGACCGACGGCCGGGACTGGCGCCTCGGCAGCCGCTGCCGCGCGGAGAAGGCGGCGTACGACGGCGAGACTATCGCGACCGCAACGAGAACGAGCTGCCGGTGCCGGATACCGGAGAGCCGCGGATCGTACAGAAGGTCCGGGGGCAGTTCGCGAGCTGGGCGGCGGTGTCCCTGGGCTGCCTCGGCATCAACGTCGCCACGGGGCTCACAGATCCCTGGTTCCTCTTTCCGATGTTCGGCATGGGGATCGGGGTGATGCGGAACTATGCCCAGCTCTGGCAGGCGGGATACAGCTGGCGGGACGTCCTGACGCGTCCGCCTGCTCACGACGCGGTCGAGACCACGCTGGTGAAAGGCACACCCCGGCTGGCCCGTCAGCTGCCGCCGCCCCGGGCGGACGACTATGGACTGCAACTGGCCGCCATTCAGCAGGTGCAGGGCGACCGTCAGGCGATCCTCAAGCTCCTCGACAAGCTGCCGCCGGCCGAGCGCAAGATGCTGCCCGAAGTACAACCGACCGTCAACGGACTGTACGAGCGCGCCACCGACCTCGCCCGGACGCTGCACGCGCTCGACAGCAGCCTGGACGCCGAAGGGCTCGCGCAGATCGAAGGACGGATCTCGTCGCTGGCCAGAGAGCCGGACGACCCCGAGCGCGCCCGGCGTCTGAACCTGCTCGAGCGCCAACGCCAGACGATTCTGGACATCCAGGGCAGGCGCGGTCAGGTGGCGAGCCATCTGGAGTCATGCGTGCTCGCCATGCAGAACGTCCGGTTCGACCTGCTGCGGCTCCGCTCGGCGGGCGTGGCGGCCGTGCTCGGCGACCTGACGCAGGCCACCCAGCAGGCAAAAGCACTCTCCCGGGACGTGGACAACGCAATCGCGGCCGCGGGCGAGATCCGCGAGGCGATGCGCCCCTGAGGTGTTACGTCCGTCCACACCGCTCTCCGCTGTCCATCGCATCACTCTCCACCACGAGTTCGGAGCACCACATGACGGTCGGTCTTTCCCGTAGCCGCGCGATGGTCCTCGCGCTCGCTCTGCCTTTGCTGATGAGCGCGCCCGCCTCGGCCCAGAAGCCCGGTGACAAGGACCTCAAGGCGATCAGCGCCTACACGCTCACCATGCCCAAGTACAAGCAATTGATGGCCGCCATGCTCAACCTGGGAAAGGCGGCCCAGCGTGAGCCCAAACTCGCCGAGACCTTTCACGACTCCGGCAATCTGACCATCGATCAGATGGTCGCGCGATTCAGCGCGGTCGCTCCGGTCAAGCAGGCGATAGCGGACGCCGGGATGACCCCCCGGGAGTTCGCCGTCGCCCAAGGCGCGATGCTTCAGGCCGGCATGTCTTATGGTCTCATGAAGCAGCTCAAGCTGTCGCCCGACTCTGTATCAAGAACCACCGGCGTCAGCAAGGCCAACCTGGAGTTCATGCAGGCGAACGAGGCCGAGATCGAACGCATGGGCAAGGAGCTGCAGGCGCAGATGCCGCAGGAGAACCCGTCGGATGGGGAGGGTGAGGACGCCGCGTCCGAAGACGGCGACTCGACGGCGGAGTGAGCCTCGTTCCGGTGCTCGGCAGGCGGCACCCGCCCGTCGATCAGAACGCGGCGATAGCGACGATCGCCTCCTGCAGGTCGTCGACCTGCGGGAGGATGACGTCCTCGAGCTCCGGAGCGTAGGCGACGAACGTATCGGTGGACGCGACCCGGCGTACCGGCGCGTCGAGATGGGTGAACATTTCGTCGGCGATTCTGGCCGCGATCTCCGCGCCGTAGCCCCACGACAGCGCATCCTCGTACGCCACGATCACGCGATTCGTTTTCCGCACCGACTCGCCGATCGTCTCCCAATCCACCGGCGAGAGCGACCGGAGATCGATCACTTCCGTGCTGACGCCATGCAGCTCCTCGGCCCGCTTGGCCGCCCAGAGCGCGCGCTGCACCAGCGCGCCGTAGGTCACCACGGTCAGATCCGTGCC
>DATLBL010000040.1:0-6290 GCA_035526925.1 Gemmatimonadales bacterium | reverse complement strand
GAAGACCGACCTGCGGAACGCGATGACCGCGCAGGAAGCGTACTTCTCGGATAACGCGACCTACGCCACGATCGCCACGCTGAACACGGGCAAGCTGATCAACTTCTCGACCGGCAACGCCCCGGGCGCCACGGACAAGGCTGACGCGGCGGGCTACACGATCAGCGTCACCAACTCGAGCATCTCCGCGGGCGCGAAGACCTGCACGGTCTACGCCGGTGCCGATGCCACCGCGGCCTCTAAGGTCGACGGCGTCATCGAGTGCTCGTGAGTTGATGCGGTGCGGGGGCGGTGGCCGCAAGGTCACCGCTCCTTTTTTCTGCCGGCAAGGCCGGTAGAACTCCTTCACCCCCTGGATGGCACTATGAGACCCGGATCCCGAGGCGGCTTCACTCTGATCGAGCTGCTCATCGTCGTCGTGATCATCGGGATTCTCGCCGCCATCGCGGTGCCCAAGTTCACCGCGACGAAGGAACAGGCCTACGTCGCCCGCATGCGAAGCGATCTGCGGAACGTGGCCACCGCGCAGACGGCGTACGAAGGCGACAACGGCACCTTCTACAACGGGCCGGTGCCGGCGCCAGCGCTCTTGTACACGCCATCCCCCGACGTCACCATCACGCTCAGCAAGGTGAGCAGCACCGGGTGGGCGGCCACCGCCACCCACATCGCGACGTCGCGCACCTGCGCCATGTTCGTCGGTAACAGCGGCCCGGTAGGCCCCGCGACGGTCGATGGCCTTCTGGCGTGCACCTGAGCCGGATGCGGGCGGTGCCGCGTCGCTGACGCCGCGGACGCTCCGCACACAGCTCCTGGTGGACCTCGGCTTCCTGACCTCGGCGGCCGTGCTGGTGGTCGGGGTCACCACCGCCGCGCTCCTGACCGACGATCTGCGCGCGGCCTGGGGCCCGCTGCTGATGCTGTGGGGTGGCAGCACGACGGTCTTCGTGGTGTTCGGCGCGCACCTGGTGCACCGGATCGTCGTCGCGCCGGTCGCCCGGCTCTCGACCGAGGCCGATCTGCTCTCCCACGGCGACCTCGAGAGCCCGCGCCCCGCGTATGAGGCGGTGGAGCTCCAGCGCCTGTCGGAGCGCTATCGCCTGCTGGCGGCCGAGCTGCTCGACACGCAGAGCTACATGCTCCGGGTCGAGAAGCTGGCCGGTCTGGGACATCTGGCGGCCGGCGTGGCCCACGAGGTGAGGAATCCACTCGGTGCGCTGGCCAACTACGTGGAGGTCCTCCACGGTCGGGGCACCGATCCTGCCATCACGCTGGAAATGCGGTCCGCCGTGGGGCGGATCGAGCGAATCGTGCAAGGATTAGTGGATTACGCCCGACCGGGTGCCACCCCCCGGATCGACGTGCACGGATCGACGGACCTCAACGCCGCCGTGACGACGGTGCTCGAGTTCCTGGGCGCGCAAGGCATGCTGCGCGGTCACGACGTGGCGGTCGAACTCGGTGCCGGGCTCCCGCCCGTGCGCGGCGATCGCCATCAGCTCGAGCAGGTGGTCGTCAACCTGATCGCCAACGCCTGCCAGGCGGCCCCGAACGGGCGCGTCGTGGTGGGCACCGCGGCGCGGACCTTCGAGGGACGTCACGCGGACGCCGCGAGACGGCAGGATGGCGACGGTCGTGCGCCCCGGGAGCGCTCGTGGACCCCGCGTCCACGGCCACCGGGGGTCGGGCGGGCCGGCGTGATCCTCTATGTGGCCGATGACGGTCCGGGCATTCCCGGCGCGGACCGCGAGCGAGTGTTCGATCCGTTCTTCACCACCAAGGCGCCGGGCGAAGGTACCGGGCTGGGACTCGCGATCGTGGCGCGAACGGTTCACGAGAGTGGCGGTGTGGTCTGGAGTGATCGTGCGCGTGAAGGCGGGGCTGTGTTCAAGGTGTTCCTCCCACTGGCTGGTGAGACCGATGCGCCTGCTCATCGTTGACGACGACGCGGGACTGCGCCAATCGCTGGCGCTCCTGCTTCAGGACGCCGGGTACGACGTGTCCGCCGAGGGCGACCCCGAACATGCCCTGCAGCGCGCCGCCACCGAGTCCTTCGATCTCATTCTCTGCGACGTCCGGATGCCCAAGATGGACGGGGTCGCCTTCCTTCGCCGGTACCGCGCCGACGGCGGCCAGGCGCTGCTCATCATGATGAGCGCGCACGGCAGCGAGGACAGCGCGCTCGCCGCCATGCGGGAGGGCGCGTACGACTACCTCCACAAGCCGTTCCGCCCCGACGAAGTGACGATGACCCTGCGGAAGGCCGAGGAGCGCGAGCGCCTGCGGCGTGAGGTGGAGCAGCTGCGCAGCAGTCTCGGCGCGAGCGCCAACGGCGACCTGGTCGCGGAGAGCCGGGCCATGCGCGACGTGCTCGAGCTGGCCTCGCGCGTGGCGCGCCACAACACGACGGTGCTGATCACCGGCGAAAGCGGCACCGGCAAGGAGGTGCTCGCGCGGGCCATCCACCGGTTGAGTCCGCGGAGCGAGCGGGGGTTCACCGCCATCAACTGCGCCGCCATCCCCGACCAGCTCCTCGAGAGCGAGCTCTTCGGACACGTGCGCGGCGCGTTCACCGGTGCCGCCGGCGATCGCGCCGGACTGTTCGAGCTGGCCGACGAAGGCACGCTCCTGCTCGACGAGATCGGGGACCTGCCGCTCGACCTCCAGGCCAAGCTGCTCCGGGTGCTCGAGGAGGGCGAGATCCGGCGCGTCGGGGGCCGCGATGCCCGCAAGGTCGACGTCCGCGTCCTCGCCGCCACGGCCAAGCCGCTCGAGCAGGCCGTCGATCGCGGCGAGTTCCGCGCCGACCTGTTCTACCGGCTCAACGTGGTTCGGTTGCACCTGCCTCCGTTGCGCGAGCGTCCGGAAGACGTACCCGGCCTGCTGGCGCACTTCGCGCGGCATGCGGCCACGCGCCTGGGCCACCCCGTGAGCATTACGCCGTCGGCGCTCGACGCGCTGACGCATCACAGCTGGCCGGGCAACGTGCGCGAGCTGCGGAACGCGGTCGAGCGCGCGGCGGTCCTGGGAACCGGGGGCCCGCTGGAAACGCGCGACTTCGCGCTGGGCAACGGCAACGGAAACGGGAATGGAAACGGCAGGTCGCATACGCCCTCCGACCGCGCCCACGCGGCCTCCAGCGGCGGGAACGGCGGCCCGCTCGACCTCAAGTCGCAGGTCGAATCGGTGGAGAAGCAGGCCATCCTGCGCGCGCTGGAAGCCTCGGGCGGGAATCGTCGTCAGGCCGCGAGCCTCCTCGGGATCAGCCTCCGCACCCTCTTCTACAAGATGCGCCGGCTGCCGGTTCACTGATCGGCACCGCGCAAGCTACGGCGCGGGCCGCCACATTTTGCAGTGTTCCGGCGTGCCCGCACGAACGTAAGTCCCTGTCAGCTCCCCCTTTCACTCGTGGTACGGTGTGTGCCTTGAGAGTGGCCGAAGCCGCTTTCAACTGGATGCACCGATTCGGAGTCGTGGAGGTCTCATGAGGCGTCGCGCCGGATTCACATTGATCGAGACCCTGATGGCGCTCGCCATCGTCAGCGTCCTGAGCCTGATCGCCTATCCCCGGGTGAGCAGCTCGATGACGAAGAGCAACCTTCGAGGCGCCCGAACGCAGGTGGCCAACATGCTCGCCGCGGCGCGGGTCACGGCCACGCAGGGCAATCGGAGCACCTGGGTCATCTTCAACGGGAACGTGGCGAGAATCGAGGCGTTCCCCCGCCGCACAGTAGGCGGCTCGGGCACCCGCGATACCGTCGGCACGCTCGTCAATCTCAGCACGGTGTACGGCGCCACCGCATCCCTCAGTGGCGGCAACACGCAGGTGGCTTACGACCCGCGGGGACTCGCCACCGGAATTCTCAACAGCCCGCTGAAGATCTCGCTCACCAAAAACGGCTACACGGACTCCGTCGTCGTGGACATGCTGGGGAGGGTTCGCAAGTGAAGCGCGCCACCGCCGGTTTCACCCTGATCGAAGTGCTCGTCGCGGTCACCATGCTCGGCGTCGGCATCGTGGCGCTCGCCGGCTCGTCGGCGCTGGTCACCCGCATGATCGGCCGCGGGCAGATCACCACGCGGGCCGCCGAAGTCGGGTCGCGGAGGCTCGAGCTGCTGCGCATGTACGCCCTGTCCACCAGCCCCAAGTGCACGTCCGGAAACTTCGTGAGCGGCAATGCGGCGGCGGGCGCCGCGGGGGTATCGGGCGTCTCGGAAACCTGGACGGTCGTGGCCAACGGGACCCAGCGGACCCTGACCGCCAACGTCGTCTACAAGACCGCCAAGGGCCAGACCAAGACCGCGACGTTCACCACCATACTCGAGTGCTGACCACCATGCGCAATCATCGCGGCTTCACGATCATCGAGCTCATGATCGCTCTGGTCGTCATGCTGGTCGTCTCGGCCGGCATCTTCAAGCTGATGAACGGCACGCAGCGGCTGTCCCGAGCCCAGGCGGAGCGTGTGGACCTGCAGTCCAACGTGCGCACCGCGGCGCTCTACATTCCGAACGAGTTGCGGGAGCTCAACACGATCGTCGGCGGCGCGGCGGATCGGAACGACATCGTGGTCGCCGGTGCGGGCACGGTCCGCTTCCGCGCCATGCGCGGCATCGGCTTCGTGTGTCAGTCGAGCGGCACCGAGATCCGTGTCAACGCGGTCACCTACACCGGCACCCGTGCCCCGCAGGCACCACCCCGGGACGCCGCCTACGTCTTCGTGCAGGGCGCCTCGATCACGGCCGATTCCTGGCTGCAGGTGGTCTACACCGCGCTCTCCACCGCGAATACCTGCCCCAACGGCAACGCGGCCTATACCCTCACCGTGCCCGCGATGACGGCGGCCACGGTCGGCACGCCGGTCCGGTTCTACGAAGTGGTGGAGCTGAGCGTGTACGTCACCGACGGCAAGCCGTGGCTCGGCGCGCGGTCGGTGAGCGCGGGTGAGGTCAATCCGCAGCCGGTGCTCGGCCCGCTTCGCGCCACCGCCGGTACGCAGACCGGGCTGGACTTCAAGTACTACGACGGTACCGGCGCCGAAACCGCCGTGCTGGCCAACATCAAGAGCGTCCAGGTCCGCATCTGGGGCGAAACCACCCAGCGGATCGCGGGGAGCGGTGGCGGCACCGCCAGCAGCAGCTTCGTGCAGGACTCGCTCGTGACGCAGGTGTCGCTGCGCAATTCGTTCAGGCCGTGATCGTGCCACCTCTCAAGGAGAGTCAGATGCGGGTCACACGGGTGTCAAACGAGCGCGGCATCGCGTTGGCTGTCGCGGTCTTCGCGCTGGTCGTCATCGGCGCGCTGGTGGCGGGGATCTTCTTCGCCGGCCGCCTCGAGCAGCAGACCGGTGAGAACACGGTGTACGCCGCGCAGGCTGGCGAGGCCGCCGAGGCGGGGCTGGGCGCTACCATCGTCAATCTTACGCCCACTGCCTTGGTCGCAATGGCCGTGAATCCCACCGCGTCGCCGGCGGTGACCACCACGTCCTTCGGGAGCAACGCCTCGTATGCGGTGGGCGTCTCGCGGCTCACGTCGGAGCTCTGGCTCGTCAAGTCGCTCGGCACCCGCGTGAACGCCTCGGGCGGTCAGCTTGCCCAGCGCAGCCTCGGTCAGCTGATCCGGCTCAAGGAAGCCGAGATCACCATCACCGCTGGCCTCACGGCCCGCGGCAACGTCAAGCTCTCCGGTGGCGCCGAGGTGTCGGGCATGGACCAGGTGCCTCCGCTGTGGAGCGGCTTCGGAGTAAGCTGCCCGCCCATGGCCAACACGGCGGGCATCCGCTACAACGACGGCACGGTCACCGGTGCCAACCAGGCCGAGGGCGTACCGGCCACCGTGCTCGACAACACGCTCACGCAAGCGAAGATGCAGAGCGACTTCGACAAGCTGAAGGGTCTGGCCACGCTGGTCCTAACCGATGGGAACCCGGCGGCCACGCAGCCCAAGTACACCGGGAACCCGGCCAAGTGCGACACCTCGAACCAGGTCAACTGGGGCGAGCCGACGGTCAAGACCGACCCCTGCTTCGACTACTTCCCGATCATCTACTACAAGGGTGATCTCAAGCTCCAGGGCGATCGTGGTCAGGGCATCCTGCTCGTCGAGGGCGATCTCACCATAACCGGCTCGATGATCTTCTACGGACCGGTCTTCGTCACCGGCGTGCTGTCTGCCGCGGGCAACAACAAGGAAGGCGCCAAGTTCTACGGCGGCGTGAGCGCGGGCAACGTGCTCCTCGACGACCTGACCAAGTTGAGCGGCCAGGCCACCATCGAGTACTCGTCGTGCG
>DATLBL010000039.1:0-3175 GCA_035526925.1 Gemmatimonadales bacterium | reverse complement strand
GATTGACCGCGGCGTTGTAGAAGCGGCGCGCCGCAGTAATCTGCGCTTCCGTCTCGGTCCACGTCTGCTGCGCTTCGAGCAGCGGCCGGTCGGACTTCAGCTCCGGATACGCTTCCATCCGCCCGAGCAGTTGCCCGACCCGCTGGGACAGCTCACCTTCGATGGCGAAGCGCTTGCCGGCGTCGCCGGGCGTGGCCGGCGTGTGTCGCGCTTCCTCGCGCAGGCGCGTGACGTCGGTCAGCAGGCTGCGCTCGTGGTCCATGAAACGGGCCGCGAGCTGCACGATGTTCGGAATGAGATCGTGACGTTGATTGAGGTGGACGTCGACCGAGCTGAGAGCCTCCTGGACCTTGTTCCGCCGCGTGATGATCGACGCGTACCACATATAGAGGCCGGCGACGACCGCCACCCCGACGACCACCAGGATTCCGCTGCTGCCCATGTTGTTTCCGTGCTCCCGCCGCCGCGATGATCGCCCGCCGCGAGCGTCCTATGATCTTCCACTGCCAGTGCTGAGAAGCTGAATCAGCCGCGCCCCTCGAACGCGGTCGCGAGCTCCGCTTGCCCTTCGAGCAGCGTTCGAACCGCCGGCCCGTCAGCGCCCGTCCACGGATCCTGGATCGTGAACAGCAGCTCGCCCTCACGGACCGACAGGATGCCGGGCAGGCGGGCCCGCTCGAAGAAGGTGCTGATGGCCGCCCGTGTCGGCGCGTCGAGCCAGCCGTCGCGGACCGGCAGGCCGTCCTCGACGACCATGAGGCGACTGTCGAACGCCGGGTCGCCGGTCGCGCGCACACCCCTGAGCAGGCGCGCCAGCCGGCCCTCGACCTTGCTGATGTCGACCTGATGCATCGGCCAGCGCTCACCGGCCAGCCGCGTGGCGGTCATCAGCAGGTAGCCGCTCGGTCCGCGGTATGAGCTGCCTCGGCTCCTCGTGAGGTAGTCGTGCCGTACTTCGAAACGGCGTCCACCGTTCGTCGTGCTCACGTTGACCGGCCATGCGAGGCCGGGGGGAGCCTCCACCCCGAGCTCCCGGGTGATGGCGTTGAACTGACGGCGGAAGCGGCGCTTCTTCACCATCGGCTCGCCGATCATCACCACGAAGCAGAGGGCGAAAAACAGCATACCGGCCTGAGCCCAGCGTGGGGCGGCCATGAACCCCTCGACCATCTCCTGCATCGCGAGCACTAGACCTCAAAACGCCGGGCGCTGCAAATCCGATCAGGCCGCCCGAGGGGAGTCGGAGAAGAGGCGAGGGAGGTTCGTCCAGTCGAGGCAGGCGAGGGTGGGAGGCGCGTGATCTGTCGCGCGCGTCAGTAGAGCACGACGAAGCCGCCATCCGGACGTGCGACGGCAGTCGCGAAGCTCCAGACCGCAAGCGACGCAGCAGCGCCGGTCGTGCCCTGCGGCCCTGAGGTATCGAACACCTGCCAGGCGACGGAGCCGCCACGCGCCCAGCCGGTCTTCTCGGTCCAGACCAGCAGCGTCTGTCCTGAGGCGTTCACGGCGAGCCGCGGATGCTTGCGGCCGGCGGCGCTGCCTGGCGCCGGCGTGATCTTGGGAATCCTGCCAGCCGCCGCATCGACCGAGCCGAAATAGACCTGCCCGGCGGTCTCCCAGGCGGCAACCGTGCCCGCCCCGGCGCTCGCCAGCGACAGGCTCGTCATCGGACACGCGTTGAGCTCCCAGGGCTGCACGATCGACCCGCCGAAGGTCGCCCCGCCGTCGTTCGACGTGAGGACGTACATGTCACGGTGCGTGAGGTTGGTGGCCGAGCGATAAAGGATCGTCAACCCGCGCGGCGCGGTGGCGAGCGCCCGAGTCTGGCAGCAGCCGCACGCGCCAGTCTGCGCCTGCCACACCGTCGCTTCCGGCGCGAAGGTCACCCCCTCGTCTGCCGACCGCGCGATCCAGAGCGTCCGGTGATCTTCCCCCCGGCCCTCGGCTTCACGGTTGCCGTGCCACACCGCGTAGACGTGGCCATTGCCGTCGGCCGCGATCGTCCCGCCGCCGTCGACTGAATACACGCCGCCGCTCAGGTTGCGCTGGGGCTCGAAGCGCCGCCCGTCCGGCGACGAGCGCGCGTAGAGGAACGGCGCTCCCGGCTTGCCGTTGTCTGGATTGATCGCGCCGCGCGGCCGCGCCGTATCGGAGCCATTCCACACGACGTGCACCCGACCACCGCGGCCGAGCGCCAGCTGACCGCCGCGGATCGTGCCGGTCGCGATCGCGCTGCCCGACTGACTGTTGATGCGAACCGGCGTGGAGAACGTCGCGCCGAGATCACTCGAGCGGACGTAGTACAGGTCACCGCCGGCCGGAGGACCCGAGAAGTAGATCAGGTGCAGGACGCCCTTGACGTCCACCACCGCCTCGGGCTGTATGCCCGCGTGCGGTATCCGCCGCACGGTCACGTTGCCGGACGCCTTCACGGGCGCGCTCTGCAGTCTTGGCGACACGAGCGCCATCGTCGCCAGACCCATCATCACCGGCACCAGCCGCAGGAAACGCATATCCCGCATGATACCGCCGGCATCGCCCAGAAGCGATCCGGCTCTTGCATGTTGAGATATAGCAGAAAATGATACAGTGCGGGTCATGAGTCCACGAGGTGCCAGAGCCGCCGAGCCCGAGTCGTTCCTGCCGCTCCACCGCGATACCTTCCAGATTCTGGTGTCGCTCGCGGATCGCGAACGCCACGGCTACGCCGTGATGCAGGACGTGCGTGATCGCACCAACGGTGCGTTGCGCCTGAGCCCGAGCAGCCTCTACGCGTCGATCCGCCGGCTGTTGGAGCAAGGCCTGATCGACGAGCTCGCCGATCGACCCGACCCGGAGCACGACGACGAGCGGCGGCGATATTACCGGTTGTCCAAACTCGGCCGGGCGGTCGCCATGGCAGAGGCGAGACGACTCGAGCGGCTGCTCGGCGATGCCCGCGCCACCGGGCTCCTGCCGCGCCGGGCCTGACCATGCCGGGCCGACCGCGACACCTGCCGTTCGGCGTCCGCGCGTTCACCGCGCTGCTGGTTTTGTATCCCGCGGAGTTCCGCGACGAGTACGGCCGTGAGCTGGCGCTCGTCTTCGCTGACCGCTACCGCCATGCCGGCGGCCCACTCGAGCGTCTTGGCGTGTGGAGCGAGGCGCTGGCCGGACTGCTGACCGAGGCGCTCAA
>DATLBL010000038.1:0-3869 GCA_035526925.1 Gemmatimonadales bacterium | reverse complement strand
TGGGTGTCGGAGCCCCTGGCGACGGACCTGACGATCGCCGGAGACGTCACCGCTCACCTCTTCGCCTCCACGACCGGCACAGACGCCGACTGGGTCGTCAAGCTGATCGACGTCTACCCGGACAGCGTGCCCGACCGCCCGCAGCTCGGCGGCTATCAGCTGATGGTCAACGCGGACATCATGCGGGGGCGTTACTGGAAGGGGTTCGACCGGGCGACGCCGATTGTGGCCAACACCGTCACTCCCTTCGACATCGACCTGCACCAGCAGTTGTACCGCTTCCGGAAGGGCCACCGGCTGATGGTCCAGGTGCAGAGTTCCTGGTTCCCGTTGTACGACCGAAATCCCCAAACGTTCGTCCCCAACATCTTTCATGCCAAGCCATCGGATTTTCGGCCGCAGACGCATCGGGTGTGGCACACGGCACGCTATCCGTCTCGCATCTCCGTGCGGGTGCTGCGCTAGGAAGAACCGTACGGCACGCCCCGTCCGCGTGGGATGGCACTACGGCGGTACCGCTCTCCGGCCGAATTCTGCCGGTCTGGTGTGAGCGGAATGCAGGGCACACATTGCACGCACCCCCAGCCGAGTGCCGTCCCTGCCCAACGCGATCATGTGCTCGTCCCGAGGTGCGATGCTGTCGCTGCTGCTTGCCTGCGCTGCAGCCGCATGCGCCCAATCCTCGCCCGACGAGACGATCAACTTCCGGACGCACGAGGGGACTAGCCTGGGCTTCGACCTCTCGCCCGACGGCCGCTCCATCGTCTTCGATCTCCTGGGTCAACTATGGGAGCTGCCGGGCGGCGGCGGCGTGGCACGGCCGCTGACCGACGCGGTGCGCGACACCTCCGAGGACATCGATCCCTCGTGGTCGCCGGACGGTGGGCGAATCGTCTTCCGTGCCGAACGGAGCGGCCGCACCGGCCTCTGGCTGCTCGAGCTCGGCGGCCGCCCTCGCCAACTCACGCAGCTCAGCGATCCCGACGGTTTCGACGGTCTGGCGTCCTGGGCACCCGACGGCAGGGCCATCGCGTTCGCGCGCCTGGTTCCGCCCGAAAGCGCCACGGCCGACTGGCGAAGCCGCATCGCGGTGATCGACCCCGCCGGCGGCGACGCGCGATTCCTCGCCGTCGCGGACTCGGTCGGCCCGGATCTCCGCGATCCTGTCTGGGCACCCGACGGGCGCCGGCTCGCGGTCATCGCCAGTTCGGCGCGCGGAGACCGGGGAGGCCGCCTCTGGCTGATCGCTCGCGCCACCGGCAGTGCCACGCCGCTCACCGGCGCGACCACTGTTGCACTCGGCCCGGCGTTCGCGCCCGACGGGCGGCGGATCGCCTACTTCGGAGCGGACTCCGCGGATCGGACACAGCTCTGGGTGACTCGGGCGGATTCGTCCGGGGCAGCGCCCGTCCGCGTCACCAGTCAGGCCGATGTGACGCCGACGCGAGCCCGATGGACTCGGGACGGTCGCTGGCTCGTCTACGGTGCAGACGGTCGCCTGTGGAAGGTCCCCGCGGAGGGAGGTGCGCCACGGGAGATCCGCTTCACCGCCGAGATCACGATTCGGCGTGCGCGCCGGCAGCTCCCTTCCCCCCGCTTTCCCGAGCCCGGCACGGCCCAGCACGTTCGGGGGTTCATGGGCCTGGCCCTTTCGCCGGACGCCCGGAGCATCGGGATGCTCGCGCTCGGCCGGCTCTGGGTGATGCCGGTGGGCGGCGCGGCACGAGCCGTCACGAACGTTCCCATCGATGCGCATCACCTGGCATGGTCATCCGATGGACGCACGCTTGCCTGGTCTTCCGGACGGTGGCTCGAGGAGGATCTGTACGCGACGGCGATCGCCACCGGTGTCACCCGGCGGATCACCGCGTTCCCCGGCCGCGAAGACCATCCGATGTTCTCGCCCGACGGGCATCATCTCGCGTTCCTCCACCAACCGACGGAGGACAGCACGACTCTCAGGGTCGTGGCCGCGCATGCCCGCGACGTCTCGGACCTGGCACTCACCCGTGCCCTGGCCCACGAGCCTGGCGCCGACCTCGCATGGAGCCCGTCCTCCGACGGTCTCTTGTCCATCGCGGGCGGCTTTACACCGGGCCGGCCTACCACGTCGACGCTCCTGCTCCTGTCGGGCGGCCGTCGCGAGCTCTCCGGCACGCCCGACTCACCGCTTTTTCCGCAGTGGACGGCCGGTGCTCTCGTGTTCGTCCGCCACGCCCGGCTATGGCGGGCGCGCGTTGACGCTGCTTCAATTGCGCCGGCGGAGCCGCTCGGCAACGAAGCGGCGATCTATCCATCGACCGCAAGCGACGGCACGATCCTGTTCATCTCGTCGGGCGGCCTTCGCCTACGCACGCCCGATGGCCGAGAGCGTCGTTTGGGGTGGCCGCTCTCCTATACGCCGCCGGTGGCTCGGCCGGTGCTGATCCGGAACGCCCACGTCATAGACGGGACCGGCGCGCCCGCAACGTCGCTGCGCGATCTCCTGGTAGAGAATGGAAGAATTGCGTCGATCGCCGCCGGCGGCACTCTCGTGGCGGAATCAGCTCGCGTGGTAGACGCCGGGGGAGGCTTTCTCATCCCCGGCCTCATCGACCTGCACGCCCACGAGTACCGCCCGCAGATGATGCGGGACTTTCCTCGTTTCGGCGTGACGACGATCCGCGACCAGGGCTCGCCGATCGGCCCGCTCGTCGCCACTGCCGACGCGGTCGCCGCCGGCATGCTCGATGGCCCCCGCGTGGACTACGGCGGCATCCAGTTTTACACCGACTGGGGGTACGATCTCGAGGACGGCCAGGGTGTCGAGCCCGAGGCGGACCCGGACCATGTGGCGAGAGCCGTGGCGCTGGCGCATGCGTTCGGCTCCACCCACATCAAGACGCGCACATTTCGACGGTGGGACATCAATGCACGGTTCATCGCCGAGGCCCATCGCCACGGGATGCGGGTCACCGGGCACTGCGCCCACCTGCTGCCACTGGTGGCCGCCGGCATGGATGCCAAGGAGCATGCGGGGTTCTGCGAACCACGATCCGACGGCGCGATTTACGACGACGTGATCCAGCTCTACCGGACCGCGGGAATCGGCGTAGTGCCGACAATCTCGTATTCGGCGCTCGCGGTGCGGCTGAACCGGCATCCCGGCGCTCTGGAAGCGGACCCGGAGCTCGCGCCGTTCCTGCCGAGCCGGAGTGACTTCGGCTGGATGCTCAAGCTCGATTCGACTCGCCGCCGGCAGTACGAGCGCTTCACGGCGATGGCGCGGCAGACCACTCTCAAGCTCGCCCGAGCCGGCGTCACGGTCGGCGCAGGCACCGACATCTGGCAGATCCCGACCGGCATCCATCTCGAGTTGGAGGAGATGGTGGCCGCTGGACTCTCGCCCCTGGAGGCGCTGCGTGCAGCCACCGGCGATGCTGCCCGAATGATCGGGGCCGAGCGGGACTTCGGCACCGTCGCACCGGGAAAATGGGCCGACCTGGTGCTGCTGGACGCCGATCCCTCCGCCGACATTCGGAACACGCGCCGGATTCGGGCCGTGATGCTGGCGGGGCGGCCGATCGACCGGGGTGGCCCAGCGGCAATCCCCACGCCGACCGCGGCCTCGCCGACGCACTGACAGCAGACCTTTAGCTCGCAATGGCAAGTAAGAGCATCATGAGGGCGCAGGAGGGTTGCGTTCGCTCCGCCTGGTGTGGGCGACGCTGGAATGCCTCTCCGTGGAGCTGAGGGGGCGGGAATACTTCCCGGCAGGGAGCGGGCTGGGACCGCCGCCCTGCATCGCGGAGCGCCTGCCGTTCACCCAGGGCGAGGCACACCTTCGCCGTCCCACGGCGGCAGGTCGCCAGCGTCACGCTTCTGTTCTC
>DATLBL010000037.1:0-11706 GCA_035526925.1 Gemmatimonadales bacterium | reverse complement strand
CGTCACCAGCCCGGCCGGCGACACGCTCGCCACCGCCGGGGCCGAGGACGCCCAGCTCACCGCCCGCCCGGTGAGGACGGCCCCCGCCGCGTCGCGCACCGTCGCCGTCGCCTGCGCCGTTGCCCCCACGCCAAGCGACGCCACACTCAGCGCCACGCTCACCGTCGCCACCGGCACTGGGGCTGGGGCGGTGACGGTCATGGTCAATGTTCCCGTCTTACCCTCGCTGGACGCGGAGATGACCACCGAGCCAGCCGCGACGGCTGTCACGAGCCCGGTTACGGAGACCGTCGCAACGGCCGGGTTGGAGCTCGACCAGCCGATCGAGCGGCCCGTCAGCGCATTCCCTTGGGCATCGCGGATCAGCGCCGTTGCCTGCGTGGTCTGCCCGACCAGAAGGCTGGTCGCACCGGACAACACCGTGACCGTCGCCACAGGAGCAACCGGCGGCGGAGTGATGGAGAGGCTCTGCGTGCCACTGACGCCTTCGATGGTCGCGACGATGGTCGCCGAGCCCGCCTGGCGCGCGGTAACGACCCCGGTCGCGGACACGGTCGCCAGCACGTCGTCTGTGCTCGACCACGTGACGGGCGCGCCGCTGACGACGGCTCCGGCGGAGTTGCGCACGACGGCCGTCGCTTGCGTGGTCTGCCCGACAGAAAGCGTGGAACTCTGCAGGGTCACCGACACCGCTGACACCGCAGCCGGCGGCGCCGAAACCGAGACCGGCACCGAGGCAGTCACAGCGTCTGCGGTGGCGGAAATTGCCGCCGTTCCCGCGCCATGTGACGTTACCACGCCGCTCGAGGACACGGTGGCAATGACGGCGTTGTTGGTCGTCCACGTGATCGGCTTGTTGAGCGTATTCCCTGTGGCGTCCGTGACCTGCGCTGTGAGCTGAGTAGTCTGGTCGGGCAGGAGCGTCGCCCCGCTCGGCGAGATAACGACCGCAGTGGCTGCGGGTCGCGTGATCGTGATGGATGTGCCGCCGGTCTTGCCCTCACTAATGACCAGGATCGTCGCATTGCCGGGGGCGATCGCTGTCACAAGGCCAGCGGAATTGATCGTTACCAACGCCGGGTTCGAGCTTTGCCAGGAGACGGTTCGGTCGGCAAGCACGTTGCCGCTGGCGTCCTTCAACGTGGCCGCGGCGGTCGTCGTCTGGCCAACGGCGAGCGAGCTGGTTCCGAGTGTCACCGAGGCAGTCACCACAGCTACCGGGAGCACGTTCACGGTCGCCGTCGCTCGTTTGCTCTCGACGGCGGCGGTGATCACCGCGCTTCCCTTCGTGACCCCTGTCACGGTGCCGTCGTCCCCCACGGTCACGATCGCGGTATTCGAGGAGCTCCATTTGGCCCGGTGGCCGGTAATCGCGCGGCCGACGTCGTCGACCATTCTCGCCGTGAGGCTCGCCGATTCGCCGGCGGTGATCGTCGTGTTCGTCGGTGCAATGATGACCGCGTCGACCGCGCTGCGGCTCACACGAACGGCAGCCGCCGATGTGACGCCGTCGATGGTAGCCGTGACCATAACGTCACCGACGCCCGTCGATGACACTACGCCGCCGGGCGAGATGGTGGCGACGGTCGGATCGGAGGTCCCCCACGTGACGGCCGCGCCGCTCGCAGCCGCCATCGTGCCGTTAGGCCCGGAGAGCGAGACTTGAAGCGACTCGCCCAACACAATACTCGCGGCATTCGGCCGCACCTGGAATGGGACGGCCTCCGCTCGCACGGTGATCGTTGCGGTGTCGCCGCCTGCGCCGGCGCGCGCGACGATGCGCGACGTGCCGGCCGTGATGGCGGTTACGAGGCCGGTGCTGGTCACGCTCGCCACGCTCGGGTCGAGCGTGCTCCACGTGACGGGGAGGTCGAGCAGAACGTTCTTCTGGTCGGTGACGCGCGCCGCGAGCACGCGGGACGCCCCGATCCAGATGGAGTCGCGCCGCGGCTGGATCGACACGACGACTCTACTCGTTAGGCCACCGCCGGTCTCGTTCGGTGCTACGGCTTCGTCCTTGGCGCAGGCGGCGGTCAAACCGATCACGACGCCCAGCATCTGGTGCCAAGCCGTCCGCGAGTTCGCGCGCATCGGAGGTCCTCCTCGGGTCCGTTCGGCGGCTCGGCCGGCCTGGCGCGCGAACTTCGCGTGCGGTAGCCCCGGAGCTTTGCGTCCCCGCCTTTGGGCGGGTTTGCCTTTGTCGCGTAGCCCTCGGAGAGGGCGCGATCCTGCCGGTAAGTTTTGTCAGGTCGTGTGGTCGCAGTCCTTTCGTTGGGTGACGTACCCAACCGTGCGACGAGCACACGGCTGAGTGCGTCACGTTAGAGTGTTTTATTGCAACGGTGTACCGCATTTTGCGGCAGCCGGATTCCAGCTATGCGCTCGCCGCGCCGTGAAACACGCTGAAGGCACGCGTGTGGCGTCACCGCCCGTCACGTCGCTGCGGGCGCCTTCCACTCGTCTCGGCCGGGCTCGAGCCGATCGCCGGCGAGGGCGGTCAGGTGCCACGGCGACGACCGGAGTGCCTCGACTAGCGCCGCGTCCCGGCTATAGGTGAACACTTCGTCAGTCACCGGCCGCGTGTGCTCGATCCAGAGCGGCGCCCGCAGCAGCGCCCGGTGCTCAGGACGCGAGAGGCGGAACCGGACGAAGTCGACGCCGGCGGTGCCGGCGGCGAGCAGCGCCGCGCGGACCAGCGACCGGAAGCCTGCGACGTCGTCCGGATCCACGAGGTAGTCGGCGACCTCCATCCACCGCGCCACCGAGGGGCGCGCCATCCACTTGAGCACGACCGAACCCCGCAGCGCACCGCCGGGGGCGCGGAGCACGAAGAGCTCGTACCGGCCGATCGGCCGCTCAACGAACCGCCAGTTCAGGATCGCGGCTGTTCGGTATACGGTCACGCCACATCGTCTCGTCAGGCGGTCGAAGTCCGCATCCCACGCCGCGTCGAAGCGGTCGATCCGCTCGACGCGCGCACCGCGCCCGCTCGCCGCCGCGCGGGCGGCGCCGGTGAACAGGCGCGCGACGGACGGCACCACGCGATCGGCCACCGGGAGAGCGAGCCGCAGCGCCGCGTGCCGCAATCCAGCGAGCCGAGACTCACCGTGGCGCCGGCCTTCCGCCGCGGCGCCGACGTCGCTGCCGTCATTCGCCTCGGCGAGCGCAGCCAGTCGCGTCGGCCGGAGCACGCAGTACATCGCGTGCGTGACGTCTAAGCGTGTCCACCCGAGCACTTCGCAGACGCGCCTCGTGCCGGGCCTCGGCCCAGTCGTCAGTACGATCGGTGCGCTCGCCATCTCGCGCCTGAACAACGCCAGCACGGCGGGCCCGCCGCGGAAGGCCGGGTCGATGATGAGGTCGTACAGCCAGAGGCACTCGCGCCACTCGCCCGCGACGAGCAGTCGATCGCGCAGCGCCGAGATCTGGCCGACGATCCGGTCGCCCATGCGCTCGAGCAGCAACAGGTGGATGGGTAGCGAGGAGCCGAGCGGGTTCCGGTCGAACTCCCACTCGAAACACGCGCGGTCCCCCTTGTACGGGAACTCAGCGAACACCCGACGCCGAAAGGCGAGCAGCTCGTCCTCGAAGCGCGGCTCGTACGCTCGGATCCGCATGCCGGCGCTCAGGGGCCGTCCGACAGCCGCTGGCCCGGCGCCAGCACGCGCCCCGCCTCCACGCGCCGACCGCCGACGCGGACATGGTGGAGACGGACCCACTCGTCGCCAGTGGCGACCAGCGCCGCGCCGTTGACGCACCCCCCGACGGTCCCCGGCGGCGCCGCGCACGGCTCGCGGGTGAGTGACGCGCCGAGCACCGCGAGCGGCTCGCCACCTAGCGACGCCAGCGGCGATCCCCAGGGGGACGGCAGCGGGTGGAAGTCGCATGCACGGATGAACCGCGTCAGCTCGCCTGCCGGGAGCGACCAGCGGACCTTCCCCGCGTACGGCACCTCGCGACCGTGGTAGCGCCGCTCCGAGGGGTTCTGCTCGAGCACTGGGATCCGGCGTGGGTTGACCGCGGCATCATCAAGGAGCCGCCGCAGCAGGGGGATCCCCAGCCGTACGCATCGGGCGCTCACCGAGAGCCCGGTGTCCTCCTCAGTCAGCGCGAACGTCGTCGCATACGCCACCGGCCCGGTGTCGATCCCGGGCGCCATCCAGTGCACCGTCACGGCGTGGTCGATCTCCCCGTGCAGCACCGCCCAGCTCGGGGCGTTCAGCCCAGCATACCGCGGCAGCGGGCCGGGGTGAAGGTTGAAGCTCCCGATCACGGCGGCCCGTAGCACCGCCGGGTGCACGATGTGGAGGGAGTGGACGTTCAGCAGCAGATCGACCACGCCATCGCAGAGTACGGCCGCGAGCTCCGGCGAGCGGACGAGATGTGCGGGCCAGACGGGGACGCCGAGGTCCGCCGCGACGTCGGCCACCACCGCGCCCCGGCGAGCCGCGCCCGAGGCGGCCGCGGCGGACGACGTCAGCACGCCGACGACGCGATGGCCGGCGTCTGCCACTGCCCGCAGGGCCTGCACGCCGGCTGCCTCCTCGGCCGCCAGGACGATGTTCACCGCGTGCCCGCCGCTGGCGGCGTCACGGCGGCGACGGCAGCCCTTCGCCGATCGCGTCGCGTCGCATCGCGATCAGCTCGGCGATGCTGCGGACGGACCGGAAGGTCTCGATCTCCAGCTCCTCGAGGTCGAACGTGACCCCGAACAGCTGCTCCACGTGCACAAGGACCTCGACCAGCACCAGGGAGTCGAGCAGCCCGGTCCTCTGCAGGTCGGTGTCGTCAGCGGGGACGACGATATTGAGCTCGTCGGCGAACAGTGCCCGGAGCCGCTCGACGATCGGGCGCAGATCCGCCATTGGGGGTCGCCCGCGGCCGCTGACCGCGTCAGGCGACATCGCGCGCGCCCTCGAAGATCTGCCGGAGCTTCCCCCGGTCGACCTTGCCGTTCGCGTTCTTGGGCAGGCTCTCGAACACCATCCAGCGTGATGGGAGCATGTAGGCCGGCAGCGCCTTCGCAATCTCCTGCCGCAGCCCCACCGGCTCGAGCGGCACGCTGTCGCGCGGCACGTACGCGCAGCAGATCGCGGTCCCCTCGAAGCCGCCGGTCGGCACGCCGACAACTGCGCACTCCGCCAGGTCAGGGACGCTGCTGAGCGCAACCTCGATCTCCCCGAGCTCGATCCGATAGCCGCGGCTCTTGATCTGCGTGTCGGCACGTCCCACAAAGTAGGTCAGCCCCTCGGGGCTCACCTTCGCCAAGTCGCCGGAGCGGTACAGTCGACCGCCGCTCGCCGGGTTCCGGTGGTCGGGGAGGAACGCGGCCGCCGTCTTCTCTTCGTCGCGCCAGTACCCAGGGCTGAGCCCCGCCCCGCCGATGTACAGGTCCCCGATCTCGCCCGGCGGCACGTCCCGCATCGCGTCGTCGAGGACGAGGAGCTCCTCGCCCGGGCAGGCGGTCCCGATTGGCACCGGTTCGAGCTCGCACGACGGTCGCTCGCGGACGGTGAAGTAGCTGCTGGCGATCGTGGCCTCGGTGGGGCCGTACAGGTTCGTGAACGTGACGTGGGGCAGCCGCTCCATCCAGTGCACCAGTGTCCGCGTCGGAATGGCCTCGCCGCACCAGAGTAGCCGCCGCAGCGTTGGGAAGTCGCCCGCGCGCACCACTTCATACTTCGCCATGTAGGTGAGGATCGAGGGAACCGAGAACCATTGCGTGAGCTCGTGCTCGCGGATGAAAGCGGCCAGCTTGTGGGGGAGCAGATTCAGCTCGGGCGGCACGAGGTGAAGCGCCGCCCCGGCGGAAAAGGTCCCGAAGATGTCGAAGGTCGACAGGTCGAAGTACAGTGGCGGGTGCCCCGAGTCGCGGTCCGACTCAGCGATCCCGAAGTACCGGCGGGCCCACTCCACGAAGTGGATCACGCTGCCGTGCGTGACCACCACCCCCTTCGGCGCCCCTGTGGACCCCGAGGTGAACAGGATGTGGGCGCCGTCGCTCGACGCGTTCGCCCACGAGAGGGGCTCGGGCGAGAACCCGCTCCAGTCACGGCGCGCGAAGCCGCACCTGAAGCGCTCCCCGTCGACCGGGTGCTCCTCGGCGGAGATGATGCGGACCGACGGGCCGAACACGTCCCGCGCGGCCAGCTCGTCGAGCAGCGCCGCTGCGGTGGCCGCGACGATCACCACGCGCGGGTCCGCCGCCCGCACGATCTTTTCCAGCCGCGGCGCCGGGCTCGCGACGTCGATCGGGACGTACATGCAGTCGGCCTTGAGCGCGCCGTGCATGCATTCGATCGCAGCGAGGGACTTCGGGACGAACAGGCAGACGCGGTCCCCCCGTCGGCACCCCGCGGCCCGCAGCAGCCGCGCCAGGCGGTTACTCGACTCCTCAAGCTGCCGATACGTGAGCCGGTGCCCGCGCATCGTTACCGCGGTCGCATCGTCGCGCCGCTCCGCCTGGGCGGCGGCGTACTCTTGCAGCAGCGTGGTCACGCCGGTCTTTCCGAGTTCAACATCTCGAAGGTCGCAGCAATGTGGTTGAGTTCCTCGCGCGACGGCGGGATATCGAGGATGATGGTGTCGACGCCGGCCCGTACGTAGCGCGACAGTTCGCGCGCCACGTCCCTGTAGCTGCCCACCAAGTACGGGCAGAACGTCTTGTAATTCTCGAAGGGGGTGAGCCAGTACGGGTGGCGGCCGTCCCCCTGCTGCGCGCCGAGCCGGGTGAGCTGCTCGTGCCACTTGGAGTCGGAGGTCTTCATCGCCAGCTGGTGGGTGAGCTGCCCCTTGCGGTCCTCGGGGAACCGCTCGTGGGCGATGCGCCACGCGTCGTCGGGCGACTCGCGGGCGATGACACCGACGCGGATCCCCGTCCCCGCGGCGGGAACGTCCGCCGAAGCGCGGTCCAGCGACGAGCCAGGCGTCGCCGCGCCTTCAGCGCCCGGCGGCTCGGGGTAGCGGACGGGGATCGCGCCGGTCGCCTTCGCAGCGTTCAGCCCTGCCTCCGACGACCCCGACATCAGCAGCCCCGGGGAGAGCTCCGGTGGGAGCGGGGGCGTCATACGGAGGTTGGTGATTCGGTAGTAATTGCCCTGGAAGGAGACCGGCGCCGGGCCGGAAAGAAGGGCCTTCATGATCAGCGTGTACTCGACGACGCGGTCATAGCGCTCGTCGTGCGGCGTCGGGTCGTTCAGCGCGAGCAGATCGTTCCGGAACCCCCCGGCGATCATGTTAAGGTAGAGACGCCGCCCGTGCAGGTGGCTCAGCGTCGCGACCATCTTCGCTGCCGCGTACGGGTGCATGTAGACCGGCTGGATCGCTACAAGAGGGCTCAGGCTCTCCGTGTGCTGGATGATCAGCTGAGAGACGAGCCACGGGTCGACCAACCCGTTGTCGGCATACACCAGGATCCCGCAGCATCCTGCCGCCTCGCTCCACCGCGCCACGTCGGCGACCGCACGCGGGTACTCCGCGCGCCGCACATCCTTCGACTGCGGACATGTCGAGAAGATCTTGAGGCCACTATCTCTCACGCCGCTGCTCCCTCGCTGCGCGCCGGCTCGAGCGCGATCGTGGCGCGCCCGCAAGTAGGGTAATCCGCCCACAGAGCCGACTTGTCATGTGTATTCCCGTGCCCGATACGCGGTAGCAGGCACACGCTACGCGCCGGCCGGGCGTTCGGCCGAACCGAGCTGCTGCATGACCGCTCGGGCCCGCTCGGGCGTCAGTTGCACAGTAGCTGGCGCCGCCCGCGGCGCCCAGTCTGGCCCCGCCGCTCGCGATCGCCGGAAAGACTTCGTACGTCACACCACCCCCGCGTGTCACACCATCCTGCAATGCACTTGGAGAATTTTGAGCCACGTACCGGGTGGAACTGCGGATGCTAAGCACCACGCCGTTACCGCAGCACCACGCCGTTACCGCGATCGGACGGGGTCCGGGGTCGCCGCGCCGTCGCCGTCTGGCGCGACCCGCCGGCGTGCCGACAGTCGCTCGAACCCTCTTGCCACCGACCGCCAGACCATCGCCGGGAGTGGGGCGAGGTCGTCCCACGCGAACCACGACGCTTCCTCCACCCCGCGGAAAGAGCGCAGCCACTCGGCGGCGCTCAGTCGTCCGTCGCGGAAGTATCGCAGCGACGACACGACGTCGTAGTTCTCGACGAGCCACTTCCGCCCCTCCCGAGCGTCCCCCACTACGACTGTCTGACCGGTCAGGTCAAGGTAGAGCGCCCGAACGACGTCCATCCCCGCGGAGTCGACAAACAGGCGGAACGACGCACCGACGCGCGGGTTGACGTCCAGAAGCATATACTGGTCGGTGCGCGCGTCGTACTTATAGTCGATGTCCAGGACGCCGCGGTAGCGCACCGCCGCCATGAAGTCCGTCGTCTGCCGCGCCACTACCGCGTTGGTGACGCAGACGCCGAGGCTCGTCATCCCCGTGTACGGCGGGTACTGGCGGAGCTTATTGCCGGTGATCCCGAACAGGCAACGGGAGTCCTCATCGAAGTACCCGTTGAACATCCACACCATGTCGGGGCCGCCCGGGATGTATTCCTGGATCATGAAGTTGGGCGCCCCCGGCGTCTCCATCTCGTCGTACTGCCGGAGCAGCGCCCTGGCGTCTTGGATGATAGCCATCCGTACCCCGCTGTGCCGCTGGGCTACCCGGTTCTCGATCGGCTTGAGCATGACCGGGAAGGTGGCCCCCTCGATGAACTCGAGCACGTCCTGGCGCGACCGCGGGAAGCTAGTCTCGGGGGTCGGGATGTCGTGCTCCTTGCACAGGTAGTACATCTGCTGCTTGCTCGACAGCGACAGGGCGAGCCCCGGCGGTTGCGTTGGGAAGCAGTACTCCTGCGCGAGTTCCGCGGCGTACTCGGCCAACAAGAGACAGCTCGCGTCGTTGGTGGCAATGACGATCGGCCGCGAGCCGATGCGCCGACCGAGCTGCAGCAACCAGTCGACCGACTTGCGGGGAGGGGCGCTCGGCAACGGCCAGCTTATGTTCTCCCGCCAGTACCGGGACCGCACCCCTGGCGAGCGGAGATCCACGTGTACGCCGTACACTGGCACGCCGAGTCGCCCGAGCGTCCGCGCCACGCCGTGCCCCTCGTAGACCCCTGGGGCGAGGACGACCACCGGCGTCGAACAGTTCACTGCCCCCCCAAGGGATGCATCGAATCGAGAGCGCATCGAGTCGTCCTACGGCGCGACGTTGGAATGGGCGGGTGAAGCGCTCCACCGCGCCACCCGCCCGCGCTGCTTTGGATACACGTCTGCTACATCATCGATGTGCGCGAGAATGAACTCCAGGTCCCGCACCCGGCCGCTCCGCCGCGACTACGCCGCGCTCTTGCCATCGGTGATCGCGTCGACGGGGCGCCGCCGGCCGGGACGAACTCGTGACGAGTTCGCCGACCCAGCGAAGCGTCCCGGCATGCTGCTTCCTGTAGATCACGCCCTCGATAGCGGATTCGGGATAGACGTTATGCCAGTAGCGGGCCGTGGCGCTGAAATGCTCAATCACGGCTTGATGGACGCCGAGGACTCCGTCTGGCAGCCATTGGCATCCCAACCAATCCGACAAGCACGATGGGGTACCGCAAGTGGCGAGCTCGTACGAATGGCTGTGCAGTTTGGCGCGAGACCACCGCGAATACGGCTGCCAATCCCGACCCGGAATGGATCATAGCATGCTAATGATGATTGGCGCCGCTTCCGAAGTCCTAGTCGTACCAGGTGCCGAGATATCGGATCTCTGTACTGGAGCTGGTCGGTTTGCATAGCCGAACGGTCGAAGGCTGACTTCGCGGCGGCGAAGGCAGGGTCGCGTGTTGTGCTTCTTCTGCCGCAGGCGCCTTGATCGTCGCTCATATGCGAGCGACGTTGGCGCGGAGCCAGAGGAGCGGGCAACACCATGACATCCGGCTGAACGGAGTGATCGACGCGACACGGCGGCGGGCCGCCCTGGACACCCGCGACGGGCTGCGGCTTAGTCGCGCGTTGCGCTGGATTCTATTGATCGCGCTCGTGCTCCGCGCCGCCGTCGCCGCTGCGGCGCTGCATCGAGACACCATGACATCACCGGATACGCTCACGTACGTTCGTCCGGCTCAATCGATGCTAGCGGTTGGTCGATTCGAGAGCTACGGCGCGCCTGAGCTCGCGCGGACGCCCGGCTACCCTGTCCTCCTCGCGGTTGGGGAGCGGGCTGGCGCGGTCATGCCGGTCACGCTCGCATTGCAGGTACTTTTGGCCACTCTCACCGTGGCCTGTGTGGCGGCACTTGCCCTCGAGCTGGGGAGAGAGGCGCGGGTGGCGGCACTCGCCGCTACGCTATGCGTATTCGAGCCGTCGGGGATCATCTACACGGCGAAGCTCCTGACCGAGACGCCGTTCACGACTGTCGTTACCGCGATGCTGGTCGTGCTCACCCGCTGGGTCCGAGGCCACCGGACGCGCTACCTCGTCATGGGGGGGGCGCTGCTGGCGCTCGGGTGCTATGTGCGCCCGATCCTGTACTACGCGCCGCTGATCCTCGCCGCCATGATTGGCCTGATCGCATGGCGGCGGCACGCGCGCGGTGCGCGGGCTTTCCTCGACGCGCTGATGTTCGTTCTTATCGCCGGAGCGCCACTGGTCGCGTGGCGAGCGCGGAACATGGCGGTCGCGGGGTACGACGGGTTCTCCGCGATAACCGACGTTAACCTGTTCTACTACCGCGCCGGCGGTGTCGTCGCGCGCCGCTCCGGGCGGGCGATCGATGAGGTCCTGATGGAAATGCGGCGCGAGTTCGGTCCGGATTCGGTGTTCGCCGCGGGGGACAGGGCCGCGAGGGGCCGGGAGCGCGCGGCCAAGTATTACGCGATGCGTACCCGCGCTCGCGTCATCCTCGCGGGCGATCCAGTGGCCGTCGTCCTCGACGCGGGGGCGGCGGCCGCGCGGATGGTGTTCGGCCGCGACACCTCGGAGTGGGCGCTACTGCTTGGAGTCGAGGAGGGGTCGCTGGCGTGGCTGGTTATCAAGGCCGTGTTGACGGTCCTCTGGCTGCCGGTGCTCATGCTGGCGGCGGTGGGGCTGTGGCGGGGCCGCTGGGACTTCGCCCTGCTCCTGCCGGCGTTACTCGTGTCCGTGTACCTGCTGGCGCTCAGTGCCGGGCCCGAGGCGTACTCGCGCTTCCGACTCGCCGTGGTGCCGGTGCTCTGCGTGCTCGCAGCGCAGGGAGCGCTCGAGACGGCCCGGTGGGTGGCGTCGTGGCGTGCGTCGCGCGAGCCTGGCGGGCCCATTGCCACCTGATCGACGAGCGCGAGGACCAACTTGGCCTCCGCTCGGCGGGTGCAGAAGCCAGGAACCGACCGCGCCCAAGTGGGGGCGCCAGTTCCCGGCTTCGCTACATCACGACCGCTCGTCCGCCTCAGGACCTCAGGGGCAGAGGGGTCGCAGGTCGAGGACGTAGGCCTGGAGCGGGCCGGTGGGGCTCCCCCAGTTCGACGCGAAGACGAGGCGCTTCCCGTCGGGGCTCGGGACCGCCCGGGGGGGGTCGTTGTAGGTGTTATTCACCCCGCGGTAGCGCCCGTAGCGCTCGACGCGCCGCGAGCCGTCGAGCCTGAGCGCGTAGATCTCCCCGTCGAGCGCCGTGCCGGTGTAGTCGTTGGTCACCGCGTAGCCCCAGCCCGGGCGCCGGTTGGCGCGGGTC
>DATLBL010000036.1:0-2723 GCA_035526925.1 Gemmatimonadales bacterium | reverse complement strand
GGCCCAGGCCGGCGCGAACCCCGGATCGCGGTCCAGCGCCTGCTGATACAGATCGCGCGCGGCGTTCAATCCGCCGTAGGAGCGGGCCAGCTCGTTCCCCCTCAAGTACAACTCGTAAGCCCGCGCGTCGTGCGGCGTGTCTCGCGGTGTCGGCGCCGGCCCGCCGGTCAGCGGAAGCGACAACGCCTCGGTGACGCGGCGCGTGATGTCGTCCTGCAGCGCGAAGAGATCGCCGAGTGACGACTGCACCGTGTGCGAGGCCAGCACCGTGCCGCTCGGAGCATCGACCAGCTGCGCCGACACGCGCAGCTCGGCGCCAGCCCGGAGCAGCGTGCCGATCACGACCCGGTCCACGTCCGCGTCGGCCGCCAGTACCTTGAGGTCCGGCGTGTTCCCGCCGAAGCGCGCCGCCACCGCGCTCGACCGGAGCACGAGTGATCCGAGGGTCGACAGCGAGGTGGTGATCGCGTCCGGCAGGCTGAAGGCGAGGAAGTCCGTCTCCGCGTCGGGGCGCAGGATGCGGAACGGGAGCACGACCAGACGCGTGAGTGCCTGCGCCACCGCCGGTGCGCCAGTGCTCTCGATGCCTCGCACCGCGCGGAGCTCGTCGGCCATCGTGTCGGCGGAGGTCGGACGTTCGTCGGGCCGCTTGGCCAGCGCGCGTCGAATCACCCGATCAACCGCCGCCACCGCGGGCGAGCCGGTCAGGGCCGGCGGATGCTCGTAGCGCGTCGCATGAAAGACTTCGACCATCGTCGAGCCGGCGAACGCGGGCCGTCCGGCGAGCATCTCGAAGAGAATCGCGCCCGCGGCGAAGAGGTCGCTGCGGGCGTTCGCGGTGCCGCCGGTCACCTGCTCCGGGGCCATGTAGCGCGGCGTGCCCATCACGACGCCGGCGCGGGTGAGGTCCGCGGCCTCGCCGTCGAGGTCGGCTGCTTCCGGACGCGCCAGGCCGAAGTCCAGCAGCTTGACGCCGTGCGTGGTCAGGAAGACGTTGGACGGTTTGAGGTCCCGGTGGATGACGCCGTTGGCGTGCAGCGCCGACAGCGCCGCCAGCATCTCGAGCGCGGTCGTGACCGCGGCCGCAACGCTCAAGGCACCTCGGCGCAGACGCTCGGCGAGCACCTCGCCCTGGAGCAGCTCCATCGCGATGAACAGCTCACCGTCCTCGTCGCCGATCTCGTAGATCTGGCAGACGTGGGGATGGTTGACGCTCGCCGCTGCCCGCGCCTCACGCCAGAAGCGGCGGCGGGCGGTCTCGTCCCGGGTCGCGGCGGTCATCGTCTTCAACGCGACCGCCCGCTGCAACCGCTCGTCCCGGGCCGCATAGACGACGCCCATGCCACCTTCGCCGAGCTTGGGCCCGATGGCATAGTGGCCGATGCGCTCGGGCAGGATTGCGCGCGTGCGATCACTGTCCGGACCCGCCCCCGGATCGGGCGAGGTCGCGCCGGTCAGCCAGTCGTTGAGGGCACGCCGCCGCTCGGCAGAGGTGAGGTCGACAGGTTGGTCCGGCACGCGAACGTCGATTGTACCGTCGGACGACGCCGCGGCGGGCAGCGGCGATAATCACCCGATGGCCAGTCAATCGCCCATGCGCATCCGGCTCTCGCCCGATCGGCGCACCGCGCTCCTGCGCGCAATCAAGGAATACAGCCGCGCCGAGTTCGACGACGAGCTGAGCGACTTTCGGGCGCAGGCGCTGCTCGATTTCTTCGTCCGCGAGCTCGGTCCGCCGGTCTACAACCAGGGGGTCCGCGACGCCACCAGTTTCATGCAGGCGAGGCTGGCGGACATCGAGGGAGATGTCTACGAGCGCGAGCCCGGACCGTGAGGTGGCGGATTTCGGACGGGATCAGGGATCAGGGATCAGGGATCGGGGGATCGGGGATCGGGGATCGGGGGACCGGGGATCGGGGATCGGGGATCAGGCGTAAGGGTTGGTGCCTCGAAGCAACTATGCGGCGCCAGCGACTTCCGTCCGAGCGCCGAGCGCCGACCGCCGAGCCACCATCCGCGATCCCGGATCCCGCATCGCGGATCCCGGATCCCGACAAGAATCCCCATGACAGCCCCTGATATAGGATCGCCAGACGGACCACTGCATCCGGCCATGCCGGCGGATCGCAGGCGTCGTCTCATCCAGAACCATGAAGAAGTCCGTCGCCGCCGCGGCCCTCGTGCTGCTGATCTCTCAGACTCCGACCGACGGCGCCCGCTGGTGGGCGCACATCGAATATCTGGCGGACGATTCGCTGCAAGGACGCGACGTGGGCAGCGAGGGTTTCGAGAAGGCCGCCGTGTATGTCGCGGGGCAGTTCGAGAAGATCGGGCTGAAGCCGGCCGGCGTCGAGGGCTACCGCCAACCGGTGATGTTCGAGTCGCGCCGGCTGGTGCCTGACTCCGCGAGCCTCGCGCTCGCGCGTGACGGCCAGGAGGACGCGCTCGTGCTCGGGCAGGAGGCGTCACTCACCGCGCGCAGCGAGCTGGACGGGACTCTCGAGGCGCCGATGGTGTTCGTCGGTTATGGCATGTCGATTCCGGAGGCCAAGTGGGACGACCTGGCCGGCGTCGATCTGCATGGCAAGATTGCGGTCTACGTGAACATGCCGGCGCCGGCTGACGTGCCGGACAACGTGAAATCGCATCTCGGCTCGGCGGGCGAGCGCTGGGCAGTGCTGAAACGGGCCGGGGCGATCGGGATCGCGACCTTCCCGGCGCTG
>DATLBL010000035.1:0-54815 GCA_035526925.1 Gemmatimonadales bacterium | reverse complement strand
TGTCGAACGGGGCGTCCATCCCGTCGAGCACGCGCCGAAGCGCCGGCTCGGCGAGCCGCCCGGTGACGAAGAGGACCCTGGACGGCGCTATCTCGGATCCCCCGGCCGCACCCATTTGTTCGGCGTGCCTTCGAGCGCGCCCCCGCTTGGCCGCCACAGGGCCACGTCCTCGATCTTTCGGGCGAGCTCGAAATCCTTGTCACTGATGCCGCCAGCCGCGTGGTTCTGCAGCTTGACGGTCAGTCGCCCCCAGGTGACGGTGAGGTCGGGATGGTGGTACGCGGCCTCGGCCAGGTAGCCGACCGCGTTCACCAGCATCAGCGTGGTGGGCCATCCGTCGGTCTTGAAGATTCGCCGGATCCATCCGTCCTGGTAGTACCAGCCGGGCAGCGCCTGCAGCCGCTCGGCGATTTCCGCCTCGTTGTACGTCTTCTCTTTCGTCGTGGCCATCGTCTGCTCCTGTCCGTGTCTGATCGCTACATGACTACGCCACCGTTCACCATGATCATCTGGCCGGTGACGAACCGTGACTCGTCCGAAACGAGGTAGATCGCGGCCCCGACCAGGTCGTCCGGCACGCCCCACCGCCCGAGCGGCGTGCGCTCCGCCACGCCGCGGTGCCACGCGTCGTCCGCCTGTTCGCCGAACGCGGTCTCGATGAATCCCGGTGCGAGGATGTTCACCCTGATCGATGGGGCCACCGCGCGCGCGAGCGACTTGCTGAAGCTCGCGATCCCGCCCTTGGCCGCGGAATACAGGATCGGGTTCTCTCCCCCCATGCCGAGGGTGATGTGATCCCACGACATGTTCAGGATGACGCCGCCACGCTCTCCCATCATGTCGACCGCGGCCCAGGAGGCGAGGATCGTCCCTCGCAGGTCGACCGCGAGCACCTGGTCCAGCTTCTCGATTCGGGAGAGACGGCCCCCTGCGCCGGTGAGAATGTCCGCGCCGGCGTTGTTGATCCAGACGTCCACACCGCCAAACCGCGAGCCGAGATCGCGTGCCAGGGCGGCGATCTGCTCCTCTCGGGAGATGTCGAGACGAAGCACCTCCGCGCGCCGTCCGAGCGCACGGATTCGGCGCGCGCTCTCCTCGGCACCTTCCGCGTTGCCGCGGTAGGTGACCGCGATGTCTGCCCCCTCACGCGCGCATCCCACGGCGATGGCGGCGCCGATCCCGCTGGAGGCGCCGGTCACCAGCACGACTTTCCCTTCCAGCCTCACACCGCCTCCCCTCCGCAGTCCGGGCGCACTAACTTCTCAAATTCCAACATATCAGGGCCTTAGCATCTCACAAGGGAGCGTCGATGAGGTTGCTGGTGAGCGTGCGGTCGGCGGCGGAAGCTATGACGGCTCTCGAAGGCGGCGCGGAGATCGTCGATGCCAAGGAGCCTTCCCGCGGCTCTCTGGGCGCGGTGAGCCTGCCGGTGCTGCAGGAGATCGACCATGCAGTGCCCGCCGACCTCCCGCTCAGCGTCGCGCTGGCTGATCCTGCTACGCCGAGGGCCGCGGCGGACGCCGTTGAAGCCGTCGCCAGGGCCGTGCGGAGCCGGGATGAACTATACGTCAAGCTCGGTTTGGCCGGGGTCCGCCAGGCGGAGGCAGCCGAAGCGCTGCTTGCGGCGACCGTTGGAGCCGCCGCTCGCCTGCACGTCCGCGCGTCGGTCATCGCCGTGGCCTACGCGGATTACGCCGCCGCCGGGGCGCCAAGTCCGGCGGTGATGAGCGGGCTGGCCGCACACACCGGTGCTCGGGGCGTACTCATCGACACCTTTTCGAAAGGTGGTGCCGATCTCTTCGCCCACCTTGCCGAGGCGGAGCTTCGGTCCTGGGTCGAGCGCGCGGGTGGCGCCGGTCTGCTCGTCGCACTGGCCGGCTCGCTGTCGGTTGGGGGCGTGCGCCGGGCGGCTCGGCTCCCCGCCGACATCATCGGAGTGCGCGGGGCGGCCTGCGCCGGCGGGCGAGAGGGACGCGTGGATGCGTCGCGGGTCAGGCAGCTGCGGGCCAGCCTCGAGCCCACGATTTCTGCACACGCAGGCACGTTGTAAGTCGTTCGCGGCATTGTGCTTGCGCGTTAAATTGGCACTTCTTTTCATGCTCGTTTGCGGCTATATTTCAGCCTTGAGCGAATCCATCTCGAGGATGTCATATGCCTGAACCCGCCATCAATTTTCAAGCACTGGGCGGCGTCGATCTCGATCGTCTGGAACGGTGCCTTCAGCTGCACGCCACCCGCATCGGCCCGGGACGGTTCCGTGTCGACGGCGGCCTGCAGACCCACTGGGTCGATCTGTACACTACCGGTGTGCCTCGCTGCGACTGCGGGGATCATCTCTGGCGGGACCAGATCTGCAAGCACATTCTTGCGGCCCTGCTCCGCGAGGGGGACGAGCGCGTTCTCGCCGCCCTGCGTGAGCTGGTGCTGATCCTGCGCACCCGACCCCTGGCCGCCTGACGCGAAATGCCGGAGCGGTGGCGCGAATTCCGCCCATCGCTCGGTGCCAACCTGCATCCTGATCCTCATTTAGCCTGAACCCTTCGGGGGCACAGGCCTTGCCAGATGTTGAGGCCGCCCGCAATGCGCAAACTTTTGCGCGTCCGGCGTCCGCACCGCCGTTCTACTTCCAGACCCCGAGTTCTACAGGTGACGCTAGCTTCGGCACCGCTGCAGAGCAGGTTCGGGCGGCGCCTCCTGCTGCTGTTCGTGGGTTGCGCATTGCTCCCCATCGGTATCGTTGCCGCCGTCTCGTATCGCCACGTGACCGGCGAGCTCCGCAAGCAGAGCGAGCACCGGCTCCATCAGGCCAACAAGGCGCTGGGCCTGGCGGTGTACGAACGGCTGCTGCTGCTCGACGCCACCCTCCGAAGCATTCCGCCAAGGGTGCTGCGCCAGCTCGGAAGCGATGCGCGCCCCGCCGAGGCCGACCGCCTGCTCGCGGCCGGGCTCGATCTTCTCGCAAGCCGGAGGTTCGTCGCGCTGGAGTTCGTAGGTGATGACGGGTCGCGGCACTCGGTGTTCGGCCGTCTCGAGGAGCGGCCGGTGCTGTCGGCGGAGGATCGCGACAATCTGCGTCTCGGACTGCCCGTCATCGTGAACGCGCACGGTGACGCGCGCGCGCCCCGCACGTTCATGCTCCGCCGGATCGAGCGTCGCGAGGTGCGAGGCACGCTGTTCGGCCAGGTCAGCCCCGATTTCCTCTGGACCTCGCTCGCTTCGGGCATGCCGTCGCCCACGACGGTCGTCAGCGTCGTCGACGATTCCGGACACGTGCTCTTCCGGTCGACGCAGGCGGAGCTGGTGGCCCAGTCGGATCCGATCAACGAGGCGGCGCCGCTCGCGGCCGATCCGCGCCCGGTGCCGGTCGTCGCCGACCGGCCGTTCGTGACCTCCTCGTGGCCTCTCGTGCTCGATGAGGTCTTCGCGGCTCCCGCGTGGACGCTGGTGCTGAGCGAAAACGAGGAGGAAGTGCTCGGCCCCGTATTCAGATTTTCCCGGACCTTCATCCTGGTGGTCGGCCTCTCCGGCGTCGCCGTGCTGCTCCTCAGCGTCACCCAGATCCGCCGGAGTCTGGTTCCCCTGGTGGAGCTCAGCGAGGGTACGCGGCGAATCGCCCGGCACGACTTCGCGGGACGCGTATCGGTCGCCAGCAAGGATGAGTTCGAGGAGCTCGCCGGCGCCTTCAACACGATGGCGACGCAGCTCGGACGCCAGTTTCAGGCGCTCTCCACCGCGGCCGAGCTCGACCGCGCGGTATTGTCGGCCCGGGACGCCGCCTCGATCGTCGACACGCTCCTTGCCCGGACCCGGGACGTCTACCCGTGCCATCTGGTAGGGGTGACTCTGGTGTCGCCCGAGAATGGAAAGTCGCTGAGCGGCGTCGTGTACGACTACTGCGACGACATACGCCACACCGCCCGCGTCGAGATTCGATCCGAGGATGTGCAGGATCTGCTCGATGGTCCCGACCTGGCACTGTTCGACGCCGCGGAGGAGGGCCTTCCCGCCTACCTCGAGCCGCTGCTGCGGCACGGGCCCCGGTCGGTGCTCGTGCTGCCGCTGCGATTCCGTCGGCAGCTCGTCGGCATTTTCGCCATCGCCGGTCGGACGGCGTCGGAAGCCAGTCCGGACGAGCAGCTCCAGGTCCGGCGGCTGGCCGACCAGGCCGCGGTGGGACTGGTGAACGCCCAGATGCTCGAGCAGGTGAAGTCGCTCGCCTACTATGACAGCCTGACCGGCCTGCCCAATCGGTTGTCGTACAAGGAGCGCCTGGCGAAGGCGCTCGAGCACGCTCGCCGATCGGGAAAGCTGGTCGCCGCGTTCTTCATCGATCTCGACCATTTCAGCCGCATCAACGATACGCTCGGCCACGAGGCAGGCGACCAACTGCTTCAGCAGGTCGCATTGCGGCTTCGTGGATCGTGCCGGGACCGTGAGGACGAGGTGGGATCCGCGCAGGATGCGCTGACGCCGGACGTGGCACGCCTCGGGGGGGACGAGTTCACCGTCATCATCCCCGGCCTGAGCCGATCCGACGATGCCGGCAAGCTGGCGCGGCGCATCCTGAGCGGCTTTGCGCACCCGTTCCGGGTGGCGAACCAGGAAATCTTCGTGAACGCGAGCATCGGCATCGCCATCTACCCCGAGGACGGCGAAGACATGGAGACGCTGCTGATGCACGCCGATACGGCGATGTACAAGGCCAAGGAACAGGGCGGGAGCAGCTATCAGGCGTACTCACGGGCGATGAACGCGAGCGCGCTCCAGCGCTTGACGCTGGAGAACGCGCTTCGCCGGGCGCTGGACCGCTCCGAATTCGAGTTGCACTACCAGCCGATTGTGGATGGGGGCACCGGCCAGGTGACCGGCGCCGAGGCCCTCGTGCGCTGGCGCCACCCGGAGTTGGGCCTTCTGCTTCCCGCGGAGTTCATCCCGCTCGCCGAAGAGAACGGACTCATCGTTCCGCTGGGCGAGTGGGTTCTCCACGAGGCGTGCACGCAGAACCGGGCCTGGCAGACCGCGGGGCTCGCGCCGCTTCGAGTCGTGGTGAACCTCTCCAGCCGGCAGCTGCGCCGGAATCTTCCCGAAACCGTCGCCCGGATTCTGCAGAGTACCGGCCTCGATGCGAGGTTCCTTGGCCTCGAGCTCACCGAAAGTCTCCTCGTGGCTCATCATAAGGAGGACACCGATACGCTGCATGCCCTCCGCGCGATGGGCCTGCACCTCGCGGTCGACGACTTCGGGACCGGCTATTCCTCGTTCAGCTACCTGAAGCACCTCCCGCTGGACGCGCTCAAGATCGACCGCTCGTTCGTGCGGGAGGTCAACAGCTCGCCGGATGACGCGGCCATCACGACCGCCATCATCGCGATGGCGCACGCGCTCGGGCTCAAGGTGGTGGGTGAGGGCGTCGAGACGGCGGCACAACGAGACGTGCTGCGGAGGCAGGGATGCGACGCCATGCAGGGCTATCTGTTCAGCCGGCCGGTCCCAGCTGCGGAGTTCGAGCGACTGTTGGCCCGGCCGCCGAGGCCGGCGCGGCCGGTCCGGCGCCTCAAGAGCGCCTAGCTGAGGTGAGAGTCTACCTCGAAGCAGCAGCTCGGACGATCACCCTGCCGACAGCGCTGGCGAACCGAAGTTCCCACGATGTCGCTCAGTAACGCCTCCACTGCACGACAGGTCTCGGGTCGAGCGGCGACTGCCGACGAGAGCGGACACCCGCAACCCTGAATGACCGCGACACCTTCCCGCGCCACCAGCTCGGCCGACCCTCCCAGATTGTTGAGCAGCTTCACCGCGGCGCGCAGTTTCTCTTCGCGGCTGGCACCCGCCGGAAGCCTGTGCGGCTCCGCCAGGCGGCGCCCCAGGCCGCTCAGCACGTTCTGGGCGTCCTCGGCGGAAAAGCGCTGCGCGAGCTCCTCGACGAGCGCCGCCAACACGGTCGGGTATGCGTTGGAGAAAACCACGTCGGCGCCAGCCGCCAGATCGTAGACCGTGGAAGGTTTGCCGGCTCCGGCGCTGCGGCGTACACCTAGCGACCGAGCCAGACCGTCTCGCTCGAGGGTCGCCAGATGCGCCCGGACCGCGTTGTCTGTCAGCTCGAGCGCGGTAGCCAGTTCCTCGACCGTCCGCGGGCTGCACCGCAGCAGGGCCAGAATGCGACCCCGCGTGGTTTCCAGAAACCGTTGGATGGCAGGGGGTTGCGGCACGGATCGCTCCAGGTTGGATGACCCGTCAATGTATTACCCGGGTAGCAGAAAGGCAATTTGTCAATAAAGTACTTGACAAATTGTACATAGCAGGCCATCGTGAGGTGCAGTCATCCTGAACCCCTCACCGGAGGCCTCCCATGCGTTTGTCGTCTGCTCTTGCTCCCGCGCTTGTCCTTCCATCGCTGTTCCTGTTCTCGAACCTGCCGTCAGAGGTCACTAGACCTCCTCTCGATGATCCGACAATCGTGGCGATCTTCGACCAGGCCAACACCGCCGATATCGAGACCGGCAGCCTCGGCGCGAAGCGTGCCCGGTCCAAGGAGGTCCGTGACTTCGGGACGATGATGGTCCACGATCATACGACCGTTCGGCAGCTGGGACGCGACTTGGCCAAGAAACTGGGCGTCACTCCGACTCCGCCGGCCGACGATCCGAGCGTCGAGGCCCATGCCACCGCGATGTCCAGCCTTCGGGCGGCGTCGGCGGGGGAGTTCGACAGGGTCTACGTGCAGCACGAGATCGATTTCCACCGGTCGGTGATCGAGGCAATCCGGTCGACACTGCTGCCCGCGATTCACAACCAGGAGCTGAAGGCGCTGGTGATCAAGGTAGTCCCCGCCTTTGAGGCTCACCTGCTCGCGGCCCAGCGCCTGCAGAAGGAGATGGCCGGGAAGTAGGCCGTCGGTGCCTCTTCTCGGGTGCGATCGTGATTGCACGCGAAATGGCTTTGCTCTAGGTTGGAACTGATCGGCGGGAGCGCACAATGAGGCCGCCGAGGTCTGGATGCTGTCGTCTGAAAACGCGATGACCGGGGCGCGCCCGTGACGGATATGAAGGAAAGCAGGTCGCCGTGAGCACACGTTCCGTAACCGTTCCGCTCTCTGGTTTCGGTTGCGCTCCCACCCCGGCGCACCTGACCGTCGAGGGATTGACGCAACGCCAGCGTCTCACGCGTGCCGGCACCGTGCTGGCCGCCGGGATGCTGGCGGCGCTGATCGCGCTTCCCATACCGCTGGTACACTTCCTATTCGTGCCGGGGGCACTTCTCGTCGGCGCCGTGCTCGCCGTGCTCCGCATGCGCCAGCACGAGATCTTCCGGTCGGCCGAGGCCTCCTGTCCCTTCTGTCACACCGTGCAGCGGCTCGGGTTGGCGGGCCGCGAATTCCGCCTGCCGCGCGCGGTGCATTGCCGCAACTGTGGACGGGCACTCGAGCTGGGAGCCGAAGATGGGTCCGCCGGCGCGAGTGGTCGGGCCGAGGCGCCGTCACCATGACGTCGGCGTCCGAGCGCCAGGCATCCGCATGAAGAACGATCGGCCGTGAGCGGGGAAATCCGCGAGGACGGTGAGCGAGTGCAGAGCGCCCTGGTGCACGCCCTGCATGCGGCCTATGAGGACGCGCTCCTCCAAGGCCTGTGCTGCGATGGTGCATGGGAAGTAGCGACTGCGGTGGTGCGTGGGCGGGACCGCTGGGCGTCGATCGGATCAGCAGTCTTCGGTCAGCACCTTCTCCAGCTCGCCGATTCGTTGCCAGCCGAGCAGCGCATAGGGTAGTCCAGCAGGCAACACCGAAGCAAAGCAGGCATCGACCATCTCAGGCGCGGCGCCCGCGTCCGCGGGCTTGATCAGCACCAGCCGCTCGGCGTCGAGGGCTCCCGCCACGAACGCCGCAACGGTGTCGCTCGTGGCGCCCCACGTGTGCGGAAGCACATCGGCGGCGTACATCCATCGATAGGGCGCGAGAACGGCCACGCCAGTGGCGCCGATCGTCGAGGCGATCGCGCCGGGCTCGTCGACCAGGAGCGCGCCCTCGATCCGCTCCGCCAGCACATGCGCATACTGGTCCATCCCCAGCACCGCCATCCAGTGCGCGGCGTCGGCGGAAAGTCGCTCGCGGCGCTCGAACTCGCGTACCGCGTCCGCGAACGGGCCACCTCCAGGCACCACCAGAATTCGGTATCGTCGGCCGGCCTCGGCCAGCGCTGCGCCGACGGCATCGAGCGCGCCCGCCACCTTGGTGAGTCCACCTCCGACCTTCACGACCTTGATTCGGGGGAACGCGGTCATCGCGTCACCCGTGCCAGGTCGTCCCCGAGCAGCCAGGCGACGGCGGCCGCCGGCGCCGTGCGCGCCGCGGCGCCGAGCCTCTCCGCCAGCGGGATAACGGTGAGCCCCGCACGCGCCGCGGCCTCCGATGCGATGAAATCGCCGAGGCCGGTCACCACAGCGGTGGTGGCACCCGGGAAGGCCGCGCGCACCTGCCGTACGCCCGCAGTCACGAGCCGCACCTGCGCCTCACTGACCGCTTCGGCAATTCGATCGATGGCCCGGTCGTCCAACATCTCGCGGTCGCCGCAGACCACGCGCGCGAGCCGTTCGCCGGCGAACTCGCGGTGGGGCGGGCGACCGTCGGAGGTGGCAGCCGTATAGTCGGCGGGGTCGAGGCGTCCGAGCCAGACCAGCGCGTCACCGATCGTCGCGAAACCTTCCGCCGAGACGCGGGCAGTGCCGTCCCAGAGCGGGACCTCGCGCACCAGCGCCTCGATCGGGGTGCGCACCGCGCCGGTGTAGAGCAGTTCGCCGGTCGACAGCCGGTGCGGATCGGTGCGCCCGCGCGCGGCGACCCGGCCACGCTCGAGTGGGATGATGTCCGTGGACGTCGTACCGATGTCGATGAGAATCGCGTCGGACACCGCGCGCGCGACGAACGCGGCGGTCGCCATCCAGTTCGAGGCGGCGGCCTCCAGCGGGTGGGATCGAGCGTGGATCGGCGTAACGAAGCGGCCCGTTGCCGTGTAGACGTGGAGCGGGTCGGCCGGGAACGCGGTCGCGAGCGCGTCTAGCACGAACGCGACGCCCTCGCGCTTGGTGCGAAACGCCTGGGACAGTTCGGCGGTCATAGTGACCGCGTGCGAGCACCCGGTCGGGATGTCGAGCGCCGCCCGCATCGCGGCGAGGGTCGGCACCAGCGCCGCCGGGTCGTGTTGAATCGCGAAGGCCGTGGACATCGACCGGATACCTGGAGTCGGCTCGAGGCCGCGATCGACCAACGCGGCCTTCGTGTTCACGCCGCCGATGTCCCACCCAAGCACGGGGAGATGTCCGAGTCTGGTCATCGGGCTCTCATCACGGGTAACTTGAGCGTCCATGGACATCATTCCGGTGCTGGATCTGGCGGGCGGCGTCGCGGTCTGGGCGCAGGCCGGAGACCGAGCGCGCTACGAGCCGGTGGCCTCCACGCTGGTGCCCGAGGGCGTCGGGGATCCCGTGGCCCTGATGCGGGCATTTCGACGTCGGCTCGGAGCGACAGCCTGCTACGTCGCCGACCTCGACGCCATCCAGGGCGGAGCGGTCCAGCGCGGCATCATTCGGGAGCTCGCGCAACTCGAGACCGGATTCGCCGGCGCGATCATGGTGGATGCCGGCGCGCACACGCCCGAGAGCACCTTCGAGGTACTCGCCTGCGGGGCCAGCCAGGTGGTGGTCGGGCTCGAAACCCTTCGGGCGTTCGCCGACCTGGCCACGATCGTTCGCATCGTCGGTGGGGGACGCGTGGTGTTCAGCGTCGACCTGCGACTCGGCAGCCCGATCCTCCACCCGGAAATGCACGATGTGGCCGAGGCGCATTCGCCGAACGCGGTGAACCTGGCGATCCAGGCGGTGGACGCGGGCGTCTCCAATCTGCTGGTGCTCGATCTCGCCCGCGTCGGCACCGGGTGCGGGGCCGACCTTGGCCTGCTCGAGGACCTCAGAAAGAAATTGCCGCTGGTGCGCCTGCTGGCGGGCGGGGGAGTGCTGACGCGGCGGGACCTCGATCGGATGCGGGACGCCGGATGCGATGGCGCGCTGGTGGCGAGCGCGATTCACGCCGGCACGATCACGTCCGCCGACCTTGCCGACCTCTCGGCGGAGCCGGTCGGGGCTCAGTCCCCGAGCGTCTCGCGGTAGGTCGCCGACTGCCCGTAGTTCTCCTCGACCTCGAGCTCGAGCAGCGTGAGGTGCGCGTGTCCCTCGCGGCCCAGCTCGTCCCGCACGCGGGTTCCCAGGTATTGCGCGAGCATCTCGGCGGTGCTGTTCTGGATCGGCAGCAGCGCGCAGTCACGCCGCGGAAAGACGTACGTCGGCTGCCCGAAATAATCGACGCGCAGCCGGTCGCCCTCTTCGTGGTAGGCGAGCTTGGGGTTCTGAGTCGGTAGCAGGACTTTGTGGTCGATCTCGTCGACGAACCGGCGGGTGATCTGCTTGAGGATGCTGAAGTCGAGGACGAAGAACGCTTCGGCGTCCACCGAGCCCTCGACCGCGACGCCGACCCTGTAGTTATGTCCGTGCAGCGTTTCGCACTGATGACCTCGGAACGTGATGAAGTGCGCCGAGGCGAAGACCAGATAATCCTTGCTGACCTGCACGCGGAAAGTGCTCTGCACGACGGTCTCCTCAGGGATTCCAGCTGCCCTCTAGTATAACGACGAACAACGCGGCACAGGTCAGGTCGGCGGTGGTGCCCGGATTCCTGGCGTTCCTCGGGTCGCGAAGCTCCGCGTCGAACGCCTCGATCGCGCGACGGCCGGCATCGGTCCGGACCCCGCCGCCGGACTCGACCTGGCGCGCGCGCCGGGACACTGCTTGGGCTACCTCGACGCCGATCTTCCGCGCGATGTGGGTATCGGGCACCGCCCCGAGGAGGCGCAGGTACGTCTCGACCGTGGCCTCGGCCCAATCGAGCCCTGCGGTCCGGGCGGCCCGCAGCGTTGGCGCCCCGATCTCGAACGTCAGGGCGAAGTCAGTGGCGTACTCCCGCGCGACGCTGTCCCGTTCGGCCGCCAGGGCCATCGTGTCGCGCAGCGGAACCGATGGCGCCTGGGCCACATCCTCCGCGGACGCCGCGCCGAGCCCCCCGGGCCGCGCGCGCCTGATCGCGACGTACGCCTCGACCGCATCGGCCACCGTCGTTTCCGCGAGAACGATGCGGACGGCGTCGCGAAGCGGACTCTCACCCTGCTGCGCCGCACGCGCGATCGGAGCGAGGAGCAGCACGATGCCCAGATTGGTGTTCGACCGCGTCCACCGCGCGGTATCGTCGACCGCGGTGCGGATCGTGGTCCCCAGCGGCCGGCTTCCGGCGCCGGCGAGCGCGGGGCCGATCGCCACGGCGCTCGCCAGAAAATCTTCGTAGCGTGTGTCGTGGAAGTGCAAACCGGGCGACACGTTGCCCGGTTTCGGCGCGCTGACTTCGAGCAGGCACGCGAGCTGGCCGGCCGCCGCTACCTCCGCGGGCGATTTCACGCGGTTCGCCGGGTCAGTTGATCGATGATCGCGCCGGCTACGTCCACGCCGGTGGCCTCCTGCAAACCCTGCCAGCCGGGGATCCCGTTCACCTCCAGGACATGCACTCGGCCGTCGAGTGCGGGCAGCAAGTCCACGCCGGCGTATTCGGCGCCGACGGCGGCGGCCGCCCGAACGGCGAGCCCGCTCCACTCGTCGGAGAGCTGCACGGCTCGGGCGGTGCCGCCTCGCGACAGGTTGGTCCGCCATCCTTCCGAGCGTCGCTCGATTGCGGCCAGTACGCGGCCGCCCACCACGAACGCGCGAATGTCGCGGCCATCGTGCGCGATGGCGCGTTGCAGATAGTACACGCCGCGGATCTGCTCGATGGTCTTGAAGACCCGAAACGCCATCTCCTCGTCGCTCACCCGTACCATGCCCAGCCCCATGGAACCGAACAGGGGCTTGACGATCACGTCGCCGAGCTCCCGGAACGCGGCGAAGGCCTCCTCGACCGTCTCGCACACGATCGTATCGGGCGTCGGCAGCCCGCACTGCTCGAGCAGGGCGGAGGTCCAGAACTTGTCGACCGTCCGTTCGATCGCGCGCGGCGAGTTCATCACCCGCACGCCACGGTCTTCGAGGCGGTGCAGGGCGTCCACGCGGTAGATGATCTGCTCGAGCGAGCCGGACGGGATGATGCGTGCCAGCACCGCGTCGGCGCGGTCGAGGTCGGTCGCGCGGCTCCGAAGCCCGGAGCGACGACCGATGGCGGCCACCAGCCCCTCGTACGGGACGATCGACCCGGTGTGCCCGCGCGATTCGAGCGCGCGGGACAGCTCCCGGGTGTGCCACCCCTCGCGAGCGGCGAGAACGACGAGGTGCAGGGCTACTGCTGTTCGCCGACGAGGCCCGTGAGCCCGCCGGTGGCGAACTTCGAAAGATCCTCGCCCACCTTCTTGAAGGCCGGCGTGGCGGTGCCCTTCTTCAGCGCGTCCATCGAGTCGAAGCACAGCTCGGCCTGCCGGTACTTGGCCGCCGCCGACCCGTCGAGGTTCGAGGCGAATTTCGTGAGGTCCGCTCGGGTGAACCCGATCTCTCCCTGGCCGGCGACGACGAGCGGCAGATGCGTGGCGGCGTAGTAGGCTTCGAATGCCGCCGTGTCCTTGGGCGTGTTGTAGATGACGGTCACGAGCGCGGGACATGCGCTGGTTCCCTTGTCGCCGGTCTCCTCCGCCACCATGCCGAGCAGGCCGCCCGTTGCGAACTTCGCGAGATCCTCGCCGACCGCCTTGAAACCGGGCGTCGCCATGCCCTTCCTGGCGTCGTCGCGCGAGTTGAAGTACAGCTCGGCCTGCCGATAGAACGTCGGCTTCTTGCCGTCCAGCGTGCTCGTGAACTTCGTGAGCTCCGCCTTGGTGAAGCCGATCTCCTGCTGCTTGCTGACCACGAGCGGCAGGTGCGTCTCGCTGTAATACTTCTCGAAGGCGGCCGCGCTCTTGGGCGTGTTGTAGATGACGGTCACGATCGCCTGGGGCCCGGTGGGAGCGGGGGCCGCGCTCGTGGCGCTGTCAGCCGCGGGCGTGTCGGCCGGCTTGTCCGCCGGCTTGCTGCACGCGGCCGCGAGGGCCAAGGAAGGCACCAGCCAGCTGGGGAACCGTCGCATCGCTTGCTCCTGAGTTGGGGATGACTGCCTCACCCGCCGTAACACGACGCGGTGAGCACCTCGGAATTCAGCTGTCCCGCGTGAAACGTCCGGCCGCTCTCCGCGCTCGTCAACCAGACTTCCGCGGGACTGAAGAGCAGCGGATCGATCTTGTAGAAATCGCCCTCGTACCGCTGGAAGATCTCGTAGAACGGCGTTCCATAGTCCCGCGAGGCCGAGGCGGGCACTTGCTCGGCGAGGGCGGCCAGCTCGGCGTCGGACGCCCGGATTGTGTAGCGCGCCTGTCCTCCGTACAGGATGCAGTCGTTGGTGCGCCCGATCGCCCGCAGGTCGTTCTTGGCCACCGGTGGAATGGGGGCCGTGCCCATCGCGCTCTGGACCTGCCGGACGTCGAAGCCGAGCGTTTCCATCTTGTGGAGGCCGGTCTCCAGGATGCGGGCGGAGATCTGGACGCCCCCCGCGATGCTAGCCGTCGGCGCGACGACGAACGTGAGCTGCGAGGGCTCCAGCCGGGCTTTCTCCGCGACCCACGCGGCCACCTCATCGGTCGGGAGTGCGCGTCCCTCCAGCACCAGCACCGCGTGCATCGCTTCCTCGGCGTAGCCGAGCTTCTCGAACAGCTCACGTTCCACGCGCGCGTGCGCACGGAGCGGCCCGGAGCCCATGGCGAAGAACTTGTCGACCGAGACGGCCCAGCCGGCGTACTGTGAGGCCATGCAGGCGACCGCCGGGTGATCGGTCCACACGGTCAGTCCGGACCATGCGACGCCGCCGATCTGGAGCGGGGTGTACGCCACGTTGCCGAGCCCGCCCATGCAGATCTCGGCAAGCGCCAGCCCCGCCTCGTAGCCGCCGAGGGCCTCGACGCCCGCGTCGACGACGCGTGCACCGCCCGGAAGGGTCTGGGCGCGGACCTGGAACACGGGCGCGTTCTCCTCGAGGGCGTCGGCGATCTCGGTCGCCAGCTCGTTCATCTGCAGCCCCGTCATGCTATGCCGTCCATTCGAGTATCTCTCCCTTGCCGAGGTCGGCCAGGTCGCCGCTGAAGCGGCGGTACGAGCCGGTGAAGTGCGGCGCATCGATGGCCAGTCCGTAGACTGTGCGGAGCCTGGTGAGGACGAGGCGCAGGTACGTGGGCTGGTAGGTGCAGGCGTACCGGTACGTGGCGGAAATCGTCACGCCGCCCAGCGCCACGATGGAGCCGCGCTTCGACCAGAGGCCGGCGGCCGTGCCGAGCGGACCGACCGAGACGATCGTGCCCGCGATCATCCCAGCGCCAGCGTGGTCACCGCATCGGCCGCCGACCGCCAGCAGACCGCGCCGCATCAGCGCGCCGGCCCCGTCTCCTACCGCGCCGTGCACCACTAGCTCACCTCCGGTCATCCCTCGCCGAGCCTCCGGAGCTGCCGCGCCGGCCCGGGCGCCCGCATCGCCGAGGATTTCGATGGCGCCGCCTTCCATGCCGAGTCCCACCTCGTCCCCGACGCCGCCCTCGATGGTCACCTTGCCTTCGGTGAGCCTGGCGCCCAGTCGCGCCGCCGACCGGAAGTCGCCGCTGAAGCGGAGGCTGCCGTCCGGTCGGCCGGCGATCGCGCACAGCTCCCCGAGCGGCACCGCCGTCCGTCCGCCCAGCATCACCGGGCGTCCGCTCAGCTCCTTGACGGTGAGCGCCGTCCACGAGCCCGCGAGCACCGCGGAGAAATCGGCGGGTGCCGCCAGCTGGCTTGTGAGACGCGCGACGAGTCCACTCATGCCGTGGTTCCGGCCATGATCTTGCGCAGGTAAAAATGGTGCGGGCCCAACTTGCCGCCGTAGTTGCCGGCCGAGATGGAGACCACACCCTCCCGGCACGCCGCGTCGATACCGAGCCGCATGCCGCTCGAGATGGCGTCTGCGTCGGAGCCGTTGATGACGATCTCGAGCACGGAATTCACGGTATCCGGGAGGGCGGATGCCGTGACGGCCCGGAGGGTCGGACAGAAGGCGTCGTTGGTGGACGCGATCATGCTTTTGATCCGGCGCGAGCCGACCTTGCTGCCGCTCCGAACCACTCCGCCGGGAAATGGGAGGATGATGCCGGGGTGGCTGGCCATCGCGTCGACCGCCGCCTCCGCCGCGGCGAGCGCCGCGTCGGCGCTGCGGGCCAGGATCAGGAAGTTTCCGCCCCCCACACCCTTCAGCATGCCGAACTTTTCCTGGACCAGGAACTCGCCTTCCATGACCGGGATACGCCAGAACCGCTCCCCGCCGATTACCTTGCTCGCCTGGAAGCCGTCGCCGAAGAAGCGCAGCGCGGAGCCCACGCCGACGCGGTCGGGCACCTGTGGCAGCCCATCGTAGCACGCGGTGGTCGGGCAGGTGAGCACGGTCTGTCCGATCCGCTCGATCAGCCGCTTGCCGAGATCGTCCTTGCCCATGGTCATGAGCAGAATGCTGACGCCGGGGCGTCCGTCCGGCGTTTCGGATTCCGCCAGCTCGCGCTCGATCCCCGCCTCGACCTTGCAGCCGATCACCGACGTGGCGAAGCCGGTGAGCTTGAGCGCCGCTTCGCGGACCCACCTCGGGCTTCTCGCGGTGATCAGCACGCGCGCCACTCGCATGGTGAACGCTTCGGCGAAGGTGTCCTCGATAAAGACGCCGCGGATGTTCATCGCCGTCGCCTCACCCGACGGCCAGCGGCTCGCCCGGCAGGTCCTGCACCGGATAGTTGTCGAAGGCCACCGTCGAGTACCGGTCGAAGTGCCGGCGCACGTCGGGCAGCACCGCCTCGTCATACCCGGGTGCGACGCGGAGCCGCCGACCGGCGGGAGCGCGACGGAGCTGTCCCTCTTCGACGATCACGAGGCCGTCCTTGATGACGTACCGCGGCGTGGAGAACATCGCCGCCAGGTCGGTGCTGCGACTGTAGATGGTGATGTCGGCGTCGGCCCCGATGCCGAGGTGACCCTTGGTACGGAGCCCCAGCAGCCGGGCCGGTCCCGCGCGGGTGATGATCGCGATCTCGTTGAGCGTGTACTCCCGTGCCAGTCCATCGGCCAGCGCGCTGCCGGCGACGAGCTTGGGGTTGATCCGCTTCAACTGATCGTCGCGGACCGTGCGGTCCATGAGGAGCTGGATGAGGGCGGGATACGACAGAAACGAGCCGCCGTTCGGGTGGTCCGTGGAGAGCACGACCCGCCAGGGGTCCGCGCTCAACAGGAAGAGCTCCAGGCCGACCGCCCACTGCAGGGCGCTCACCGCCGCCTTGTCCTTGTAGGTGAGTGGCACGATGCCGCAGCCTGTCTCGAGCTCGACGTCGATGTTCGTCCAGCGCCGCCCGCTGCTCTTGTGCAGCAGATGCTCGACGGGGGCGTCGGCCGTGATCGTCATGGCGGGACCGAACATCACCTGGCCCACGTCGGTGCTGACCTCCGGGTGGGCATTGACGTACTCGATGACCTTCGCGGCCGCCGAGCTCCACGGCTTCCCGTCGCCGCCGCCATAGCAGTGGAACTGCAGATGCGTGAAGTGGGCGCGTCGGCCCGCCACCGTTTCCATGCTCGCGAGGGTCGTGGCGAAGTTGCCGGCCATGCCCAGATTGTTGCAGTGGATGTGCACCGGGTGCGGCAGGCGAAGCGCGTTGGCGGCGTCGGTAAGGGTCTCCAGGATGGCACGGGGGGTCACCGGCCGGCCGTCTACCGCGTCGTCCAGGCCGGCCACGTTACGCTGCCCGGCCTTCCACGCTTCGACCCCGCCCGGGTTGACGATCTTCACGGCGTATCCGCCGGTAGCGCGGAGGAGCCAGGCGGCGTAGTCACGCGCGCGGTCCCGCTCGCCTGCTTCGATCTGGCGGAGCAGGTACTCGTCATTCCCCATGAGGACGAAGATCCCGCCGTCGACGCACGGGGTGTCGTCGAGCTCGCCGTGGCTGTGGCGTGCCATGAGTGGGGCGACGGCGGCATCGAAGGCGGTCGTGTATCCTAGCCCGGCGTAGCGATAGCCGGTGGTGAACGTGCTTGGCACCGAGCCGCCCGTGCCCGAGCGCCCGGGACGCTCGCCGTCCGCGAGGTGCGGCGCCGGCGCCGGGTCGGCGGCGTGCTCGTCCGGTACGAGTCGGCGGGCGTGGTTGCAGCTCGAGCTGGCGAAGTGGGAGTGGATGTCCACGCCACCGGGCATCACCACCATCCCGCGCGCGTCGAGGGTTGGCGCGCCCGCCGGCACGTTCTCGACGATCTTCCCGCCCTCGATGCAGAGGTCCCGGACCTCGCCGTCGACGCCATTCGCCGGATCGTGAATGGTGCCGCCGGTGATGCGGAGCCGATCCGGTGTGCTCATGCCCCGGTCCCCGCGACTCGCGCCTGTACGGCAGCCAGCAGCGCGGCCATCGTCTCGGTCCCGGTGCGAAGTCCGCCGAGCGGCGGACGCAAGGGCAGCGGCACCTCGTCCATCCGGTAGCCCGTCCCGCCCTCGTGAATGCCCGGCATCCCCGTATCGATCGCCACGCGCGTCGGGAAGGCGGTCTCGCTCGCCCGCGGACCGATGACTACCACGTCGGTCTTGACGGCTACCTCCGCCAGCCCCCCGCCGAGCTCCGCGGTCGAGCCCACCACGAGCAGAGCGCTGGCCTCGCCCGCCGACAACTCTGCCAGACCGCGACGGGTGGGCGTATAGCGCGGGTACCCCGGCCGGAAGCTCACGGCCATCGGGTAGCCCGTCTGCCAGGTCAGTGCCGCCTCGGCTCCCGAGCGGTTGCCGCCCGCCCTCAGCGAGCTCAGCGCCGCACGCGTAGGGCCGTTGAGGGCCTGCGTCAGCGCGATCAGGCCTTCCGTCCGGTAGGCGTCTCGCGATGGCTCCTCACCTGGCTCGGCGTCGTGTACCACGGCGGCGTATCGTGCCTTCACCAGCCGCGCCGCCGCATCGGCCACAGACTGCAGCGCGGCCGGGAGTTCGCCGAGTGGATTGCCCAGGGCGACGGCGCGCATGATCGAGAGTGCGGTGACTTCGGCGTCGGGCGCGAGCGTGAGAGCGATCTCAGCTCCGGCCGGCCCGCGATCCGCGCCGATGCTCACGGAGATCAGGGTGCGCCCCGCCCGCCCGGCGCTCACGTGCGTGCCTATGGGGTCGACTGCGTAGCGCGAGAGATAGCGGGGGTAGTGGAGTGCCGGATCGACGCCCCAGAACATCACCACGTCGGCGCGGTTGCGGATCTCGCCCAGCGTGGCGGCGGCCCGGCCCCGACGCTGGGCGGTGAGCAGGCCGGCCGCGGCGGGCTCGGAGGTAGCGGTATCGACGGAGGCGCGGAGCAGGTCGGCCAGCGCCAGCGTCGTCCGCTGCGTCTGCGAGCTCGCGTCGGGCGCGAGCACGACGACGAGACGTTCGCGCGCTCCGGCCAGCAATCCGGCGGCCTCGTCCAGCGCACTCTCGAGCGAGGAATCGCGCCCATCTAGCAGGACCCGAGAGGGCACCCGGCCGTCTCCGAACCAGGCGCGGCCGAGCGGGCAGGGCGGACTGATGTCGACGATTTGGCCGCCCTCCACCTGAACGGTGAGATCGTCGCAGGCACAGCCGCACCCGAGACAGGTGACCGGCGCGACACGGGTCGCCGCCGCCTTGGAGCCCGGCGTCATGCCGCGCCTCGCCTCGGGCCCGCCACCGTGCCGGACGTCGCGCGATAGATCGACGCCGACGCTGCGCGCAGCAGCCGCTGACAGCTCGGCGCATCCGCACCGACCGCGAAGACGGTGCAGATGGGATGTCCGCGGCCGATCCGCTCGCCGGGGTGGGGCACGTCGGCCAGCGTGGCGTGACTCCACTGCGCCGGGTCGGTCACACGAATGTCATGGCGAGCGTAGACGATGGCCTTGCCGAACACCTGACGGTGCAACGCCGGTCCCGCGGACAGTCGGCCGGCGCAGGCATCGACATGTAGCGCGAACAGCGACGTGCGGGTCGCCCGCTCGACCAGCTCCATCGAGGCCGAGTACCGCGGGTTCACCTCGATCGGATACGGAACGCCGTGGCGGGCGATAAAGTCGACGCCATTGAGCCCCCGCAAGCCGAAGTGCGCCGCGGCCGTGTCCGCCAGGGCCGTGGCGCGCTCGAGCAACTCGGTCTGCCGCGGAAAGAGCGGCGAGCCGCTCCCGGCCAGCAGGCTTCCACAATAGCGGAAGCCTCGTGCCCCGAACGCACTCTCGCCCACCAGCTGGCGCGTCAGCCCCAGGACTCGGGCCTGCCGACCGTCCGCGGTGAAGATGATCGATCCCGCTCCCCCGGCGATACGCTCCTGGAGATAGGCGCTTCGGGGCACCGGGTCGCCGCGCCGCCACCTCGAGGTCCCATGGCCGCCACCCGACTTTCTCGGCTTGAGCAGCCACTGGCGGCGATCGAGCTTCGGTTCGGGCGCGCTCGCGCGAGTCGAAGGCACGGCGAAGCCATGCGCTGCGAATACGCGCGCGAGCCCGATTGGATTCCGTACTCGCTCGAGCACCGCCGGCGCATTGCCCAGCAGCGTGCGGTTGCGGGCCAGCGTCGCCACGGCTGCGGGGTAGTTCTCGAAATTGGAGGTGTATGCCACGAGCGCCGCGTCGACGTTTCGCGCCACCTCGGCGGCCTCGCGCGCGCTGAACCGTGGTGCGCCATTCACCCTGACGGCCACCACCTCGGCCACGGCGCGCAAATCGGCATCCCCGAAGGCGTCCGCCGCCGTCACCCGGTAGCCGGCCCTCGCGGCGGACGTGGCGAGCGCGCGGGAGGAGATCCCGGCGATGAGCACGTGCGGCCAGGCGTCAGACATCGGCGAGCCCCAACCGGCGACGAGCCTCGGCTGGTGTGATGACGTACAGATGATCCAGCACCGTTCCGGACGCCTCCTTGATCCTGAGTCGTTCGACCATGGCCCGTTGTTTCCCACCCATCAAACCATCCGCGATGAGCGCGGCGCCCTGCGCGCCCTGCCTGGCGTGCGCGGCGAAGCCGGTGAGCATCCGGACCTGGGCCATCGTCGCGAGCGCCGGGGCGATCGCCTCGCGGACCGTCGGATCGGCGGCCATCCGCCCCGACAGCACGATCTCATCGGCCCTGGGCGTCGCGCTCAACAGCTGCCGGGCCGCCCGGGCCGCGCTCTCCACGTACGCCTCCAGCGCGACGGGCGCGAGCGCGACGTCATGCTCCACGACCGTGGTGACGCCGCCCTGGAAGATCGCCGCCTTCGTGACCTCGCCGGCGAGGTAGGCCACCTCGGCGTCGAGTGCGCCCGCGGCCCGCCACCCGAGGGGTCCGCTGGTCCCACCCACGCCATCGACCAGCTGCCCGTCGGCCACTGCTACGCCGCCGGTGAACGCACCTCCCAGCTCGAGCAGCACCAGGGAGGTCTCGTCCGGCTGCCGGCGGCGCCGGCGCGCCTGATCGCCGATGGCGAGCGCGGCCACGCACAATTTGTCCGCTGTGCCCAGGTCCACCCGGTTGAGCTTCCGATGGCGTGGCACCGTGTCCAGATGGATCACGCCCGGCATGAAGACCACCGGAAGACCCGCGCCCTCCAGGTGCCGCGCCAGGCTCCGCAACCCGCCAATCCCTCCACGCTCACCGGGCCCCGCGAGAAAGGCGAGTCGCAGCTCATCGTCACTGACGTCGCGAGCCGGGCGGAGCGGCAGGCCGTATCCGGAGGGACCGACGACGAGATCGACCGCGCCGGCGGCGAGCAGGCGGTCGAGCAAGGGACGTGGATTCGCCAGGATCTCGGCCGTCGGCCACGTCGCGTCGAGGAACAGCCTTCCGTCGTCGAGACCGCAGACGTCGAGGCTCAGCGTTCCGGGGTCGATCCCCGCGACGCGCGGCACCGGCTCACCGCTTCTGCTGCACCATCTCCCGGGCCACGTCGGCGATCGCTTCGGCATCGAGCACGAGATCGTTCCGCGTGAACAGCCGCGCGACGCAGGCCTTGTGGAGTTTGGTCTTGAAGTTGCCGACCCCGAACGCGCCGAAGACGGTCACGCCGTTTCGGACTTTCTCGGCGTCATCCACCTCCACACCCTCGATGCCGAGCGGCGGCACCGCATTCAGGTCGACGGCCACCTTGAGCGCCTTGGCAGTCGTCCACGCCGCCTTGGGCACCATCTGCACACCGGCCGGACCCGAGTTGAGCAGGATCTCGGCGTCCTGGAGCAGCTCCGGCAGCTTCGCGGGATCGGTGAGCGCGACGGCCTCGACCTCGACGTTGAACCGGGCGCTGATGAATTGCCGCGCCTTGTCCCCCTGCTCGGGCTTCCGGGACGTGATGGTGACGTGCGCACCGTCCTTCGCCAGCAGTCCCGCCGCGCGTTGCCCGACCGGACCGGTGCCGGCCAGAATCAGCGCCTTCTTGCCGCGGAGATCGCCAAGCGTCTCCTCGATCTTCACCACGGCGGCCACCGCGGTGGTGTTCGAACCGTTGGAGTCGAGCATGATGGAAACGGAGAACGGCGCGAAGAGCGCATCCTGCGCCATCGCGAGCAGCTGCTCGCCCGCCGTCATGTTGTTGCCGCCAATCCAGACGGCGGTGTTGTGCAGGTCCTTGGCCCCGCGCGTGAAGATGCAGCCGTGAATCAGATCCCTGACATCACCCTCGGTGATCCCCCCGTAACTCATGATCTCGTCCGCGCCGGCGTCGTAGGCGACGACCTGGTCGAACGCACTCGGCAACCGGGAACTGTCGAGCTGAAGCAGAAGCTTGCGCATTGCCGAACCCATCTCCCCTGGGAGGATCGAACGTCATGGAAAAATACGAGGGGCGCCCCGGCTGCGGGCCGCCCCTCGTGGAGACACCAGTGCCGCGGGACTGTACGATCAGCCCTCGGCGCCGCTGGCGAACGGATGCCGCGCGGCCTTGTACTTGGAGAGCACCTCGTCGACGTTCGGCGTGCCCTTGAGCGCGCGCGCGATCGACTCCTTCACCGCCTGGTAGTTGAACTGATAGATCTTCTTGTCGTCCTCGGCCTGCCAGTGGATGAACACGCCGACGAGGATGACGAGATCGTTTGCCTGCGCCTTGGAGATTACGCCTTCGCTCACCGAGTCCATCACCGCGCGGGCGACGGCCGCCTGGGCCGGGCCGAACATCTGGACGGCCTGCTTGGCGCCCTTGATGGTGACCTTGTTGAAGAGGAGCGTATCGGGCTTGCACGGAAGGTTGGGAGTCACGACGGCGAGAAGGGTGGTAAAGCCGTCCGTGTTCCGCGAGAGCGCCTGAGTGAACGCCGCACCGGCCGGTCCGGACTTCGACCCGATGATCAGGTCGATGTGCGCGATCTCGTTGCCATCGCCAACGAGCGATTCACCGATGAAGAAATCCGCCGCCATACCTGCCTCCATGTGCGATTTGTTAAAAAACGAGAGAAGTTCGCGAAACATACGCAGCTCGACGAGGCGAAGAGTGAGCCGGCACTGGAGCAACGTGGGAAGAGCGAAGCCACGCGGTCCCGCACGAGGCGGGTAGCTCGAACTTGGCGACGCAAGTCGTGCGTAGAGGCCACTAGTATGGACGCGCCCTAAATACCTGTCAAGGAGTGAGTCATCCCACCGCTTCGGAACCTTTGCAGTTGATTTTGTTCTATTTTCGGTTTATCTTCGGTAACCAATACTATCAACGCAAGCTATTAATGGCCAAGCACTTAACGCGTAATCGGTTAGCGTCGTCTCGCCGAAAGGCTGCGCCCCCGAAGGTAGTGAGCGCACGGCCCAACCGATTCCACAGCTTCCTGAAGCGTCTTCGCTCGGGCGGACGCAGCAACATGTACGGCGCCATTCCTTACCTCATGCACGCGTTCGAACTCGATCGCGATGCCGCCTTCCGAGTGGTCTGCGAATGGGTGGACCAGCAGGAGAGTGAGAATGTTACCGCTCCGGTGGCCGCAGTGTCCTCGGGCCGGCGCTGAATCTCCCCGACTCGTCTGGACCAGAGGACGCACGAGCCTCGGCGCCATCCCGACATACCCGTAAGGACAACAACTTAGCTCCTGGCATGACCCTCGCACCTCTGCAGGTGGCAGTCACCCCATCTCCAGCCGAGGGCATCATGAAGACCAGCATCGTCGCGGGGTCGTTGCTTGCCGCTCTGTCTCTCGTCGGATCGTTGTCCGGCCAACAGGTCGCGGCCGACGTCGTGGTGCGGAGCGGGCCGGTGGCCGGGCGGGTCGTCATCGCCGACCGGTACAGCTCCTACCGGCGACCGGCAGTCAACTCTCGTCGGGTGCCAGCACGCGTGATCATCGTCGAGCAGGTGCACGTGCGTCGTCACCGGGACGAGCATCAGTGGCGCCGACACGGGTTCCGGCCGGTGATGCTCTACGTGGCCAACGGTCGATACTATGACCGGCGCGTTTCTGGGTGGCCGGCGATGCGTTCGGTCCTCGTGTTCGAGCGGAACGGGCGTTTCTACCAGGAGTGCGAGGAGCGGCATGGGCACGATCGGCGCGATCATGATCGCGACCGGCACGGCCGTGAATCGCACCAGCACGAGTGGCGTGATCATGACTGGCATGATCATGACTGGGAGGACTGACCTGCCCGCGCCTTCCCGGCGCTCGATCGCCTGATCCAGGCCAGTTGCAGCAACGAAAGTCCCCGCAGGCCGCGGGGATTTTCGTGCGGGGTGTGCTGAGTCACAGCGACGTCGGGCGCCTGCCGGTAATTGAAGAGCCTGGACGGGAGGCGGTTCGAGTGCGACAGGCATGCAAGGCGGCGGCGGTCAATCTGATCGTGGGGCTTTTTGCGTGCGTCGTCGGCATGCTTCAGCCGCGCACAACGGAAGCCCAGTATTTCGGACGCAACAAGGTTCAGTACCAAAGCTTTGATTTCCGAATTCTCCAGACAGAACATTTCGACCTGTACTACTACCCGGAGGAGCGTGCCGCCGCCGAGTTGGCGGCGCGCATGGCGGAGCGGTGGTATACGCGGCTGAGCGCGGTGCTGGCTCACCAGTTGTCGGGGCGGCAGCCGCTCATTCTCTACGCCACGCAATCGCAGTTTCAGCAGACCAATGTGGTCCAGGGGATTGGGGAAGGGACAGGCGGGGTGACCGAGGCGCGGCGGCGACGGATCGTGCTGCCCACCGGGGGCACTTTGGGCGATCTCGATCACGTGATCGGCCATGAGCTGGTCCATGCGTTCCAGTACGACATGACGGGCGGCGGCACCAATGGTGGCGGGCAGATCCCCGGCGCCAGTCAGCTCCCGCTCTGGTTCATCGAAGGAATGGCGGAATATCTCTCTATCGGACCTGTCGCACCCCTGACAGCCATGTGGATGCGCGGCGCCCTGCAGGATACGGCACGGGACACGCTGCCTACGTACTCGCAGCTCGAGGATCCGCGCTTCTTTCCCTACCGCTATGGGCAGGCGCTACTGGCCTACGTGGGTGGCACGTTTGGTGATGAACGAGTCGCGGAGCTGTTGCGGGCCTCCTCGCGCAGGCGGGGCGTCGACCAGGCGATCCGCGGAGTGCTGAGCTTGACCCCGGACGAACTCGTGGCGCGCTGGCACGCCACGACCCACGCGGCATTCGACTCCGTGCGCACCCGGACCGAGCTGCCCGACCGCTATGGTCCCCGCATAATCGGAGTCGACGAGGATGTCGGGCGGTACAATGTGGCCCCCTCGTTGAGCCCCGATGGTAGCCAGGTGATGTTCTTCTCCGATCGGGGGCTGTTTTCCATCGACCTCTACCTGGCGGACGCCCGGACGGGGAAGGTCACGCGCCAGGTCACCCGCACCGCGGTGGACGCGCACCTCGAGAGCTTGCAGTTCATCCAGTCGGCGGGAAGCTGGTCGGGCGACGGGAAGCGGTTCGTCTTCGCCGGCATCTCCGCCGGCCGCCCCGTGCTCACCTTGTACGACGTCGAACGCGGCCGCCTCGAGCGGGAGGTGCCGCTCGACCAACTCGGCGAGATCCTGAACCCGAGCTGGTCTCCCGACGGAAGTGCCATCGCGTTCTCCGCCGTCACGGGCGGGCTGACCGATCTGTTCGTCTACGACCTCCAGGGCGACTCCCTCCAGCGGCTCACGCAAGATCCGTATGCGGACTTGCAGCCGAGCTGGTCGCCGGATGGGCGGCATCTCGCTTTCGCAACAGACCGCTTCACCACCCGGCTGGGCGACCTTGCCATCGGCAGCTATTCACTCGCGGTCGTGGACCGGGCAACCCGCCGGATTACCCGCGTGCCCGGATTCGATGGCGCGAAGCACCTCAATCCGCAGTGGGCGCCGGACGGCGGCAGCTTGTATTTCCTGTCCGATCCCGACGGGATCACCAACATCTACCGGGTACGGCTGACGGACGGGGAGTTGCGGCGGGTCACCAACCTGTTCACCGGGGCGAGCGGCATCACCGAGACGAGCCCCGCCTTGAGCGTGGCGCAGCGCAGCGGACGCCTGGCCTACAGCGTCTTTCGCACCAACGGCTACGAGCTGTACGCGATCGACGCACCCGAGGCCCTCGCGGGCGAACCGGTGTCCACGGCTGCCGCCGCAACCGCGGCGATCCTGCCCCCCGCTGAACGGGCAAACCCCGAGCTCGTCCGACGACTCGAGGATCCGATAACGGGGCTTCCCGCCGATACCGCATTCGCGCGGCGCCCGTACCGGCCAGGGCTCTCCCTCACGTACATCGGCCAGCCGACACTCCTGGCCGGCTCGAGTCAGTTCGGCACGTATGTCGGTGGCGGCGCATCGCTGTACTTCAGCGATCAGCTCGGCGATCACAATCTGGTGACTGGTATCCAGGTGAATGGCGGGCTGAAGGACATCACCGCGCTGGTCGGATATCAGAATCTGAGTCACCGGTGGAATTGGGGAGCGGTCGTCGAGCAGGTGCCCTACGTGACCGGTGCGTTCGGCGCCGGCTTCACTACCCTCGATGGCGACGTGGTGTACGTCGAGCAGGAGCTGATCGAGCGGCAGACCAGCCGCGACGTGCAGGGAGTGCTGTCCTACCCCTTCAGCACGGTTCAGCGCGTGGAGCTCAGCGCCGGCTTCTCCAATATCTCCTTTGACCGCGAGCTTCGTACTCGGGGGTTCTCCAACACCACCGGCGAGCAGGTGATCGATACGGACGAAGACCTGCCTGCCGGCGATGCGATCAATCTCGGACTGGCGAGCGCGGCGCTCGTCTACGACAACTCCTACTTCGGCGCCACCGGTCCGATCCTGGGGCAGCGGTACCGGATCGAAGCGAGTCCGACCATCGGATCCATCGACTTCGTCGGAGCGCTCGCGGATTTCCGGCGCTACTTCATGCCGGCGCGGCCGTTCACGCTGGCCGCGAGGCTGATGCATTACGGTCGCTACGGGTCCGGCGGCGAAGATCCGCGTCTTCAACCGCTCTACCTCGGCTGGACCGGCATGGTCCGCGGCTACCGGATCGGGTCCTTCGATGCCGCCGAGTGCCGCCCGACCGCGGCGGACCCGAGTGGGTGTCCGGTATTCGACCAGCTGCTGGGCAGCCGGATCGCCGTCGCCAACCTCGAGCTCCGCTTCCCCCTGCTCGGAGTGCTCGGTCTGGGCTCAGGCTACTACGGCGCGCTTCCGCTCGACTTCACCATTTTCGGCGATGGCGGCCTGGCGTGGGACACGGCCAACGAGCCGAAGCTCACCGGTGGCGATCGAGGGGCGGTGTTTAGCGCCGGCGCGGGGCTACGCTTCAACCTCTTCGGCTTTGCCGTGACGGAGCTCAACGCGGTCCATCCCTTCCAGCGGCCGGGCAAGAACCTGATCTGGGAGCTGAATCTGCAGCCCGGCTTCTGACCGTTTGCATTCGGTCTGTGCCCGGCGTTCATTCCGTCATGCACCCGGCCCGCGACCACCACCTCCCTCCCGATCCCGACGCCTACCGTCACGCCCCGCACCCGAAGGGTCGCATCATCATCATCGCGCCCACGCGCGCGGCGTGCGAGACGATCGAGCTCGCCCTCGGCCTGCATCTGGACACCCTGCTGGAGCGCGAGCACGGCGAGGAGATCCGCTCGCTCGCCGGCTCGGGGCGGGGCTTCGGCATCGTGGCGGGCACGGGGACGGGCAAGACGCTTGCCATCCGACCGATCGCGGAATCCATCCTGCAGGAGCCGCTCACCGTGGGAGTGGTGAACCGGGAACGGGAGGCCACGCCGGACACACCGTCGTGGAATGTGGTGATCGTGACCACCGGCATCGCCAGGCGCTGGTTTCAGGACGCCCTCATCACCGGCCGCGACACCGTCATCGTGGACGAGATCCACCAGACCTCGGCCGAGCTGGAGCTCTGCCTCGCGCTCGGCAAGCGCGCTGGCTGCCGCTACATCTGGCTCAGCGCGACGGTAGACCCGTCTTTCTATGCGCGCTACCTCAATAGCGCCCAGGTCTTGGCCACACAGGCGTTCGACCCGAAGCTCAAGGCCAAAGTCCAGGTGCTTCCGCAGAGGCCCGACGAATTTCTCAACGAGCGATACATCCGCCACGTCATCAAGGAGAAGCGCGGCGTGGCGGTATTTCTGCCCACGCGCGCCGAGGTGGAGCGGCTCGGGGGGGAGCTTGGGGAGCAGTGGAAGCGGCTCACCACGGCGTTCTACCACGGCGGCGAGCCGATCCGGGTCATCCGCCCCTTTCTCGAAGGAGAGGTCGAGCGCCCGTTCCTGCTGGCGATGACCGCCGCGGGGCAGTCCGCGCTCAACGTGCGCGGGCTCGACACGGTCGTCATCTACGACGCCCGCTACGGCAACGTCGTGGAGCGCGGCCGGAACGTGCTGCACCGCCTCTATCTCGGCGCCAATGAAATCCTGCAGATGGCCGGCCGCGTCCACGGGCGGGTCCCACATGGCGAGGTCGTCATCCTGAGCGACCGGGATCTCGCGTTCGAGGAGCTTCGTCCGACGCCGCCCGAGTTTCAGCTCGCCGGTGATGCGGAGCGGGTGGCGATCACCTGCGCCGCGATCGGGGTGGACGCGGCGGACCTCGATCTTCCGGTGCCGCTGGATCGCGTCGCGTACCGGCGCGCGCTCCGCCTGCTCACCGAGCGCGGGCTCGTGGAAGCGGGCCGACTGACTCCATACGGCCGTGAGGTCGAAGCGATGCCCGTGGAACGGGCGTGGGGCGAGTTGCTGGTGCACGCCGAGGACGAGCTGGTGCCCGTGGCGTCGGTGTGCTCGAACATCGACTCGCTCCATCGCATGACGCGCGAGGAGCGCGATCTCCATGGAGTGGTCGTCAACGGCAGCGATCACCTGACCGCCTACAACCTCTATGCCGAGGCGGTGAACCAGCACGGATACGTGGGGCAGGTGTACGGCCTGCCGCGGCACCTGTTCGAGGAGGGGCTTGCCGAGTGGGCCGAGCGCCGTGGCGTGCTGGTCAAGGCGATCGAGGATGCGGCGCTCGGGGTCGCATCGGTGTATCGCTCGCTGGAGCTGCCGCTCCCGAAACAGCTGCCCTACGCTGGGAAGGACATCCGGAAAGGCTGGGCGGAGCTGCTCGCCCGGTTCATGCCGTTCGATCTGGTGATCGACGAGCATACCGCAGACGGTCAGGAAGCCCGTGTCTCCAAGACCTCGGTCGCGGGGAGCTGGGGCGCGGTCGCGGGTAACCTCCGCTTCTTCGCCGATCGCTTCGGGACGCCGCGTGCCGCGATCGAGGGGACGACGCTTTCGTACGACCTGGTGCGTCAGCACGCGACGCTCGGGCCGCCCACGGTGGTGCTCACCGGCCCGCGAAAGCACCAGGGTCTCGCGGTCGAGCGCCGCCGTTCCTTCTTCGGGTTCGACCTCGACACCGACGTCGAACCGATGCGCGCCGACATACCGGAGCCCCTGCGAGCGGCGGCCCGAGACACGCTGGCGCAGGCGCTGGTGGATGGCGATGCCGTTCATCCCGACCAGGGCCGAGTGAGGCGAGCCGTGGTGGTGCTCGACGAGCTCTGGCGGCGATCCGGCGGAACCCTGCCGGTCGCCTCGCCGGCGGCGGTCCGGCGGCTGATTCGGGCGCAGCTCGAAGCTGTCGAGAGTTGGGAGGATTTCCTCGGCACCCGTATTACCGTCGACCCCGGTACGCTGATCGCTGAAGGCGTTCGCGCCCGCCTCGACGCGCTGCCGGTGATGGTCCGCCTCCGTGGCGACGCGGTGCCGCTGGACTACGAGCTCGCCGACGGGGTCGGCGTGGCGCGGGTTCGCCTTCGCGAAGGCCAGGCCCGACGACTCCGGGAGGGCGACCTCCCGCCGCTCGACCGCCCGCTCCGGTTCGCCGTCGTGCGCGGCCGGCACGAGCCGGTGCTCGCCGACAGCGTTCCCGAACTGCAGGCGGCGCTGCGACGCGCTCCGAAGCCCGTGCGGGGTGACGAGCGGGGGAATCGACCCCACGGGCCGCGCGGACGAGGCCCAAAAGGCAAGGGTCGTCGCGGTCACCACCGGTCTGGCCGAGGACGCTGATCCCTTCTTCCAATGCTCCAATGTGCACCCCGAGGGGCGCTGCTCGTCATGAAAGGAGCGGTCTGAAAGTGCGCAGGCCCTGACCGCGTGGGCCGGGCAGCCTTCGCCCGCCTTAGTCAAAGTAAAGCGGTCAAAGCTTTTACCAGTTGAGCGGGCGACCGCGATTGACGTCCATCTTTGAAACTCCACGGATTCAAATGCCGTATCTTGAAACCATGCCAGACACGATTCCTCTGAACTCACTTCCGTCCGTCTTTTCACCACTCGCCAAAGCCCTGCTCGACGGCTTCAGCGAGGGCGTGGTGGTCTTCGATGTGGAAGGCCGTCTGCTGTATGCCAATCAGCAGGCGCGCGAGGCGCTCGTCGGCATGGATCTGGCCGAGCACGCGCCCGATCTCATGCCGAGGCTGGCGGCGCTCGGCGGCCGGCTGAGGCCGCTCCGCGTCGGCGCGCTCGAGCTGGGCGAAGCGATGTTTATTCCCGGCATCGAGGGCCCGACCACGTTGGCGGACCGCGAGAAAGAGGCTATCGTCCAGACGCTCGACGCGAACAACTGGAAGCTCGCGGAGACGGCCAAGCATCTCGGCATCAGCCGAACCACCCTCTGGCGCCGTCTCAAGGCGTATGGGCTTCACCGAGACGGCCGGAGCAAATGGGCGCAACCTTCGTAGCACTGTTGTTGTCCGCCGCCGTCCTGCAGTCACCTCAGCCCGACACCACCTCACCTTACTCCAGCCCCGACGTCCAACAGCTCGTCGAGCGCGCGATGGCGCGGCGTCGGGTCAGCGATGCCGCCGTCGCGGACTACCAGGCGACCATCCGCTATCGGCTGTCCGTGGCGGTCGGGCGACGGGTCTGGTCCAAGGTCGCCGCATCGGCGGTCGAGGAGCAGGTCGCCCGGGTGCAGTGGCAGCAGCCCAACGATCTGCGGGTCGATGTGGAGGGGAGGCGATTCGGGTCGCGCAATTCCGCTTTCCAGTTGTCGAGCGTCTGGGACCGTCCCTGGTTCGTCCCGCGGGGCGTCGACGATTCCGTGAGGATCTTAAGCAACGACTTTCCGGCCACCGGCGCGCTCCATCCGCTCGCCCGGACCGGTCCCGAGTGGTACCGCTACGCCATGACCGGCGATCTGACCGTCACGCCGGCGCGGGGTGGCGCGCTTCGGCTGCTCCGGGTCGAGGTCACCCCCCGCCGCACCGGTCCCGCCCTCATCGCGGGGCAGATGTGGATCGATTCGGCAACGGCGGAGGTCGTCCGGCTCACGTTCCGATACGTGGGATCCGCTCTGTGGGTCCGCCCGGAGGACGGCCCGCGCGGGCCCGACTCGGCCAAGGCGCGCCGCCTCAACTCACTCGCCAACCGCGTGGTCAGCATCGACGCCGATCTGGAGTACGGCCTGCAGGAGGGCCGATATTGGATGCCGTACCGGCAAGTGATCGCTGGGCGGGTGCGCATCCCGGTGGTGAGCGACGTGGTCATCCCGTTTCAGGCCACGACCACTTTCGACGACTACGCGATCAATGGCGGCCGGCCGATCACGTTCGACGTACGGTTGCCGGATACGGCGGGCCTGAGCCGTGACTCCCTCCGGGCCCTCCGGCGCGCGCGGCAGGACTCGCTTCAGGCCGAGCGTCGCGGTCGTGTCCACGATGTCGATGACAGCCTGCGCTCCTGGGACTACGCCGATCGATGGGCTGGAGGCCGGTACGAGCTCCATCGCCCCTCCAACGCCACGCTCGATCGCTATCAGGCATGGCCTGACTCGTTCGCGCTCGACGCCGCTCCGGCCGAGGCGCGACGGTTGCGCGAGGTCGAGGCGGAGCTCGCACGGCTCGCCGACGAGCTGCCGGACTCGATCACCGGGCAAGCATCGCGCGGCATCGCGTACGAGCGGCTCTCCGACGTGCTCCGGTACGACCGGGTGCAGGGACTTTCCCTCGGTCTGGGCTATCGGGTGCGGGCACCGGGGCTCGAGTTCGCCAGCCTGTATGGTACCGTGCGGTACGGTCTGAGCGATGACCGCGTCACCGGCCGGCTGACGCTCGCCCGCGATGCCCCGGGCGGCCGCCTCCTGGTGAGCGCGTATCGGGACGTGGTCGACGTGGACCCCTTCTCATCCGGCCGAACGCTGGGCAATACGCTCGACGCGCTCTTCGTGGCGCACGACCACGCCGATTACGCCCTCGCGGAAGGTGGCTCGGTCTCCTTCGAGACCTCGCTCCGCACCGGTACGGACCTGACGCTCGTCGCCCGCATCGAGCGCGAGACCACGGTGCGACGCAAGGCGAAATCGGCCGTGAACGACTTTCTAGGCGGAGACGGTGTCTTCCCGCCCAATGCTCCGATCGACGAGGGCACCTTTGGCGCGGTGTCGGCTCGCGTCACGCACACCGGCGGCCTTCGCTGGAGCGTCACGGCCGACGCGCTCGGCGGACAGGGCAGCACGACGGGCCGGCTCTATGGAGACCTTCGGCGGGATCTCGGCGATAGGAGTGGCGCGACGGTGCGGCTCAAGGCCGGGGTGGCCACGAGTGCCACGCTGGCCCAGGCTGCTTTCCGTCTCGGCGGGCTCGCGACCGTTCGCGGGTTCGAGTACGGCGCCCGGCGCGGGCAGGCGTTCTGGGCTGCGCAGCTCGACCTGGCGCCGATCGGCGGACGGCTCAGGCCGGTGGCGTTCATCGACGTCGGACAAGCCGACCGGGCGGCCGACCTCTTCTCGAGTACCGCGCTCGCCGGCGCCGGCATCGGACTCTCGATGTTCGGCGGCGCACTGCGCTTCGATTTCAGCCATCCCATCACCCCCGACACCGGAGACAAGGTACGCTTCGACATCGTCGTTCAGGGCGTGCGATGAAGTCGGTCGGGTGGAGACTGTCATGGGCGGCAGCGATCGCGGTCGCCGCGGCCGCCTGCCGACAGGGGGGACTGGCCCGCGCCGAGTCGAGGCTGGAGGTGCAGTGGACCGGCGCCGACACGTCGCGGTTCAGCGCGTCGGCCACCGCGGACTGGTGCGACTCGCTCAACCTGCTCGAGATCCTCGCGGTTGCCGGGGACACCGGGATCGGCATCGCGCTCTATCCGCGGGACAGTCTGGCGAGCGGCCTCTACCCGATCCAGCCGCCCGACGCGGCCGACAGCGTGCCGCCGTCGGCGGCCATCGGCCTCCGGTGGTTCTCGGAGACCTCGGTACAAGGGTATCAGGCCGACAGTGGCCAGGTCTCGATGACCCGAACGGCCGGCGGGGCACTGTCCGGACGGTTCACGGCGACGGCGCGCGCGATCACCGGCAAGGGCCGCCTGCGGCTCACGGGATCGTTCGAGGACCTTCGGCAACGCCCCGCTACGCGCGGTTGTTCGACGGCGCGCACTCCCCAGACGCCGCCGCGGGGCGAGTCCTCGGAGCCTGAGGAAGGTGTAGATTAAGCACCATGGAGAGCACGTATTTCCGCCGCGGGTTCGGCCTGAAGGCCCAGATCGAAGGCCAGCTCACGGCCGACTATCACAGCGCGGTAGTCGAAGCGTTGCGGTCCGGGGATTATCGCCTCGACGTGGGCCCGCTCACCTTCCGGCTCGCCCGTGAGTTCGGGTTCTGCTACGGCGTCGATCGCGCGGTCGACTACGCCTACGAAACCCGCCTCAAGTTCCCGAAGCACCGCCTGTACCTCGTCGGTGAGATCATCCACAACCCCCACGTGAACCAGAAGCTGCGTGACATGGGCGTGCGTTTCCTGGCCCGGGGCGAGGACGGCAGCTTCGATTTCTCACCGATCCTTCCCCAGGACGCGGTGATCCTGCCCGCGTTCGGCGTCACGATGGAGGACTTCGAGCGGCTCCGCGCGATCGGCTGCGTGCTGGTGGACACGACCTGCGGCTCGGTGCTCAACGTCTGGAAGCGGGTGGAGAGCTACGCGCGCGACGGGTACACCGCGGTCATCCACGGCAAGCATTACCACGAGGAGACGAAAGCCACCGCCAGTCAGGTGATGAAGTACCCGGGCGGCCGCTACCTCGTGGTACTCAACATGGCCGAGGCGCGGGAGGTCTGCGATTTCATCGAGCAGGGTGGCGATGTCTCGACCGTGACGGCGCGGTTCTCCAGGGCGGCATCGTCCGGCTTCGACTTCGAGCGCGATCTGCAGCGGGTGGGTATCGCCAACCAGACGACCATGCTCTCCGGGGAATCGCTTGCGATCGCCGAGGAGTTCCGCCGCAGCATGGAGCGCCGCTACGGCGCCGAGACCGTGAGTGATCATTTCCGCTCGTTCGACACGATCTGCTCGGCGACGCAGGAGCGGCAGGATGCCGTGCTCGCGCTCATCCAGGAGCCGCTCGACGTGATGGTGGTGGTCGGCGGCTACAACTCGAGCAACACCTGTCACCTGGCCGCCCTCGTACAGTCGAACGGGGTGCGCACCTTCCACATCGAGGACGCCGAAGGGGTGGATCCGGCGTCCGGCACGATCCGTCACCAGCCGATCGGCGCGAAGCACGAGATCGCGACGGCCGACTGGCTGGGCGACAGCCGGACCATCGGGATCACCGCCGGCGCTTCCACGCCGAACAACAAGGTGGGCGAGACCATCTTCCGCATCTGCGCCCTGGCCGGTGTGACCGAGGAGTTGCGCGCCCGGACCGGGTGACCCTAACGGCGAGTGCCGCCAGCATGCGCTTCCTCGATCTCAGCCACACCATCGAGCACGGCATGACCACGTACCCGGGGCTCCCCGGGCCGCTGATCTGCGACTTTCTCAGTCGAGAGGCGTCGCGGGAACGCTACGCGCCGGGTGTGGAGTTCCAGATCGGCAAGATCGAGATGGTGGCCAACACCGGGACGTATCTCGACGCGCCCTTTCACCGCTACGCGGACGGCAAGGACATCTCCCGTCTGCCGCTCGAGTCGCTGGTAGGGATCGAGGCGGTCGTCGTTCGCGGCGCGCATGGCGCGCGGTCGATCGGCCCCGACGTGTTCGCCGCGCGCGACGTCGGGGGCAAGGCGGTGCTGGTCCGCACCGGATGGGACGTGCACTGGGGCACCCCGACCTATCTCGACGGCGCGCCCTTTCTCACGTCCGCGGCGGCGGAGTTTCTCGTGGCCGAAGGGGCGGTGCTCGTCGGGATCGACTCCCTCAACATCGACGATATGGGCGATCTCGCCCGGCCCGTCCATTCGCTCCTGCTCGGTGCCGACATCCCGATCGTCGAGCATCTGTGCCAGCTCGGACCGCTCCCCGAGTCGGGGTGCCGCTTCACCGCGGTGCCCGCCAAGGTGGCGGGGTTCGGTACGTGGCCGGTGCGAGCGTTCGCCACGCTCTAGCCGTCTCCGCATGCCTTACCGCCAGACTACCGTTTCCGGATTTCCCGCCGTCGCGCTCCGCTCGGACGAGATCGAAGTCGTTGCCGTGCCCTCGCTCGGCATGAAGCTGACGCACCTGCGGCGGCTCCGCCGCGGGCGCGAGTGGCTGTGGCGGAACGAGCAGATTCCGCTCGCGTTGCCGCGGCCCGACGCTTCGTACGTCGAGACGGCGGACAGTGGGGGATGGGACGAGTGCTTTCCGACTGTCGGACCGTCGCCGGTGCCGGGCGCTCCGCAGGGGCCGGCGCTCCCCGATCACGGTGAGCTCTGGGCCGCGCCATGGACGAGCTCGGTCTACGAGCATGCCGACGGCGTCACGCTGGCGGGAACGGCTCGCGGCGCGCGGCTGCCTTACGAGTTCCACCGGGAGGTGACGCTCGATTCGGAGGCGCCGGCGGTACGCCTGCGCTACCGGTTGCGCCATACAGGTGATGAACCCTTCCCGTGGATCTGGTCGGCGCATCCGCTGTTCAACGTGCAGCCGGGGTCCACGCTCGCACTCCCGGGCATCCATCAGGTGAAGCTCGACGCCGTGCACGGGCGCGACGACCTCAGCCGCGACGACGTGGTGAGTTGGCCCGAGGCGATCGGCGGCGCGCCCGCCCCGTTCGTCTTTCCCGCACAAGGGGGCTGGGCCGTCAAGTGCTTCGGCGACATCGGCTCCGATGCACCGATGACCCTCACCGATCCGCGGGCCGGCGAACGGCTCGAGATCCGGGTGCGCGCGGCGGACGTGTCCCAGGTAGGCGTGTGGATCAATTGCGGTGGCTGGGCTCCACCCGGCCGAACTCCCTACTACAACCTGGCACTGGAGCCGTGCATCGGAGCGCCGGACCGATTGCAGGACGCGGTCGAGGCGTGGGGCACGGCGCAGACGCTTGCGCCGGGCGAGGAGCGGCGGTGGGAGGTGGAGGTGAGGCTGGAGGGTGAGCGTGAGCGGTAAGCGGTAAGCAGAGCAGTCGCGGTGTTCCCGATCTCACCGCTTATCGCTCACCGCTCACCCTCCGGCGCTATCCCTCTCCAGCCGAACATCCGCGAAGGACGCGGGATCCTCGATGGGTTCGAGATGGGTGAAGACGCTGCTGTTGGGCACGGCGGCCCGCACCTCCTCCTCGATGGCCTCGAGGAGATCGTGGCCCCGCTGCACCGACCAGTTCCCCGGCACGAGCACGTGGAAGTCGATGAACCGCCAGGCTCCCGCCTGGCGGGTGCGCAGCGCATGAAACCGGACGCCGGCCTTGGCATGCCGGGCCATGATGCCCGTGATGTTGCGCTGCAGGTCCTCCGGGATCGCGGTGTCGAGCAGGCCCATGAGCGAGCGCCGCAGGATGCTCACGCCCGTCCGGATGATGTTGAGCGCGACCACGATGGCGATGATGGGGTCGAGCCGCTGCCAGCCGGTCATCGCCGCGGCGCTCACGCCCACGATGACCCCCGCGGACGTCCATACGTCGCTCATGAGGTGGTGCGCGTCGGCCTCGAGCGTGATCGACTGGTACTGGCGCCCCGCCCGGAACAGGATCCGCGCCACGAGCAGGTTGATGAGCGACGCGACTACCGAAATGCCGGCGCCCAGCGCCAGCCGCTCGATCGGCTGCGGAGCCAGCAGCCGGTGGACCGAGGTGTAGATGATGCTGGCGGCCGCGAGCAGGATGAGGGCGCCTTCGAAGCCGCTCGAGAAGTACTCGGCTTTGCTGTGGCCGTAGCGGTGCTCCTCGTCCTCCGGCCGCGCCGCCGCCGAGAGCGCGATGAGCGCCACGATCGCCGCCGCCAGGTTGACGAGCGACTCGAGCGCGTCGGAGAGGAGGCCTACTGATCCGGTGATGAGGTACGCGCCGCCCTTGAGTACGATCGTGGCCAGGGCGGCCACGATGGAGATGAGGGCGTAGCGCCGGAGCGACGTGCGCTCTTCCATCGGCTACGCGGCCGCCGGCGGAAGCATGCGGAGCACCTCGGCCACGGTCAGCGGGGCACTGCCTTCGGCCCGGTTGTTGACGAGGAGGTACGCGGGGATCCTGGCGTGAACGGCGGTTTCGATCAGTCGCAGCAGGTCGAGCCGGAGCTGGGGTGAGGGATCCTGGATCCGGTCGTACGGAGCGAAGACGTCCACGGCCTCGTCGTACGTGCGCCCCTGCTGCAGCAACGCGCGGGAGACGATGAACGGTCCCGTCAGCGAGCCCGGCAGATCCAGCTGGTCGCCAATACCGGGCATGCGGGTCCAGGAATTGAAGACGTGGGCCACGCCGTGCTCGCGCAGCACCGCGAAATACATGGGCGTCAGGAACTCCTCGTTCCGGATCTCGACCGCGTACATCCCCTCGCGCGGGAGGACGGAGAAGAATTCATCCAGTCTGCCGGCGAAGGTCTCCGGCGTCACGCCGCTCCGCCAGGCAATCGTCTGAAACTCGAAGACGAACGGTCCCGTGTGATCGGCGAAATGCCGTTGATAGGGCTCGTACACGGCCTCCAGAAAGAGGTCCGGGTTGAGAAAATCGGTGTTCACTTTGCCCGCCCGGGCCTTGTCCGCCTTGCTGAAGGTCTGGACGGTGAGCTGGTTCCACACCTTGCTCACGCAGCGGAAGCCGGCCGGCAGCCGCTCCGCGTAGGAGGCGAGGACGGCATCGGTGGGGGGCGCATAGAAGCTGGAGTCGATGCCGACGGTGCGGAAGAGCGGGAAGCGGGCATACTCCTCGAGCATCCTGGCAGACGCGCCACGCCCCTCGTACTCACGGTGGTAGACCAGTCCGCGCCATCCCGGGTAATTCCATGAGGAAGCGCCGAAGCGCACCTCCGCCGGCAGCCGGGCCGCGAGCGCCTGAAGATCCTCGGCTATTTCGGCACGATCCTGAATACCCGTCCCTCCGCGCTCACCACATAGATCTCGCCTGCTGCGTCCTGTCCGAAGCTTGGAACCGCGCCACCCGGAGCAAGTGTCGGCCACTGCTGCGGCTCAACCGCGTGTCCGTTCTCCAGCCGGAAGCTGCGGACCCAGCCCTGACAATAATCCGCGTAGAAATAATGTCCCTGCAAGGCAGGAATGGCAGCACCCCGATAGACGAACCCGCCGCTGATGGAGCACCCCTCGTCATGCGAGTACTCCAGCACGGGGAGAGTGTACCGGGTCGGGTCGCAGCTCGCGTCGGCGAAGCAGTGGCGCCCCTCCATGGGGTTCCACCCGAAGTTCGCGCCTCGGCCCGCGCCGTCCGTGGCGAGCGCGACGTCCACCTCCTCCCACGCCTGCTGGCCGACGTCGGCGATGTACAGGTCGCCGGTGGCGGCGTCGAACGTGAAGCGCCACGGATTCCGAAGGCCGATGCTCCAGATCTCGGGCCGGGCATCGCCACGGCCGACGTACGGATTGTCGGCCGGGACTGTGTAGCCGGTGCCACTTGCAACGTCCACTCTCAGAATGCCGCCGAGTAGGTCGGCCGGAGACTGGCCCCTCCCACCCGGGTCGCCGCCACTGCCGCCGTCGCCCAGGCCGATGTACAGCATGCCGTCCGGACCGAAGAGAATCTGCCCACCGTTGTGATTGGCGAACGGCTGTTCGGCCGTGAGCACGACGACCTCGCTCGCCGGATCCGCGCGGTCGGGATCGCCGCTCGAGACCCGGAACAGCGAGACCACCGTGTTGCCGCCGACGTCCGTATAGTGCACGACGAAGCGGCCATTGTCGGCGTAGGCGGGGTCGAAAGCGAGCCCGAGCAGGCCTTGCTCGCCGCCCGTCGAAACCCGGCCCGTCAGATCCAGGAACGGCGCACTTAGCAACGTGCCTTCCTTCACGATGCGAATGGCACCACCCTTCTCCACGATGAACAGCCGGCCGTCGCCCGCGGGCGCGGTCAGGTAGAGCGGGAAGGCCAGACCCGATGCCACTTCCTCGAGCCCGACCGGCACCGTGCCGGTCGGTGGTCCCGCGACGGCATCGGAGGCGCACCCGGTCGGAAGCGAGACGAGGGGCGCGAGGGCAAGGAGCAGCCTGACAGTGCGTTTCATTCGCGATCCTTGGAGAGTCTGGTGGCTGCTGCCGGTGCTGGCGTGCACCCCGCTCGGCGTCTGGGTGTACCAGGATCCGAGCGTCGCCGTGGCCCGCGTCCGCGTGGATGCGCAGGCCCGAGGAACCCCGCCCGTTCTGGTGGCGCTCGCCGTCACCAATCCCAACGACTACGCGCTGTCGACCAGCCGGCTCGAGCTGAAGCTGTTGCTGGACGATCTGCCGATCGGCACGATCGATCGCGACAGCAGCGTTCCGCTCCCGAAGGGTACCGCCCTGGTGTCGGTGCCGCTCGTGCCCGACCGGGCCGCGACCTCCGCCCGGCTGGAGGGGTTTCGCAGCGGCATGCACCGCTTCACCATCGAAGGCCGGGCGACGCTCGTCACGCCGGTCGGGAAGCGGAAGGTCCGCTTCGCCGAGGAGGGCGAGATGGCCTTCGGGCTGCCACCTTTGCCAGCATCCGCTCCAGACGATCCAGGTGCGTTACCGTGAGCGTCACCGCTCCGAACTCCTCCTCGATCCTCCCGCGAAAGATGAACGGTCCCTGATCGAACAGCACGTGACCGCGCTCACGATAGATGTCCGGGAAGAGCACGGTCTCGATGAGCCCGTCGCCATCGTCGAAGGTGGCGAACTGCATCGGCTCGTCCTTGAGCGTGTGCACGGGCTTGGCGGTGGTGAGCATCCCGGCGGCCAGTACGTGCTCGCCGACGTGCCGGTGGAGCTCGGTGCTGGGGCAGAGGCGAAAGGGCCGGAGGTCGTCCGCGTAGAGCCGCATCGGGTGCACGTCGGTGGTGAAGCCCATGGCGGCGTGCTCCTCGCGCCGGCGCCGCTCGGTGCCGTAGGCCTTGAGCACCGGGACGGTGGGAGGCAGATGGTCGAACCAGTCGCCGGGGCGGTCGTCCGGTGAGCGGACGCAGTCGGAGGTCGAGTCGACCAGCCAGAGCATCATCGGGCGGGACCAGCCGTCACTGATGCCGTCGAGCGCGCCCACCTTGATGAGGGCGCGCAGGTCGGCCGGCGCGATGCCGGTGCGGGCGCGGAGGTCGACGAGACTGCGGAAGGGTTGGCGCCTGGGAGCGTTTCGAGTGCGCCCCTCCTCCCGAGCGCGCTCGTCATCCCGAGCGAAGCGAGGGACCTTCTCCGCCCCCCTCGAGCCATTCCCGGGCAAGGCCCCTCGCTTCGCTCGGGATGACGGCGCGCTCGCGGGATCCCCCTCGCCTCCCTCCCCCCGCGCCGCCAGCACCTGCGCCGCTCCTTCCGCCGACAGCTCCTTCACGAATTGCAGCCCGATCCGAAGCTCCCGCCCCTGGCCCGTGCACCGGAACGCGCTCGCGTTCACATCCGGGGGCAGCACGGTCAACCCCATCCGCATCGCCTCGGCCACGTACGCGAACGGGTGATAGAACCCGCCGCCGTTGCTCAGCACGGCCGCCATGAACTCGGCCGGATAGTGCGCGCGCAGGTAGCACGAGTGCTGCGCCACCTGGATGTAGGACGCCGAGTGCCCCTTGCAGAAGCTGTAGCCCGCGAACGACATGATCATCGACCAGACGCGCTTGGCGGTCTCGGGATCGCGGCCGAGCCGGAGCGCGCCGGTGAAGAACTCCTCGGCGTAGCCGGCGAGCGCCTTGGCCGGGCGCTTCTTCGAGAGCGACTTCCGGAGCCCGTCGGCCGTGGCGAGGGGCATCCCCGCGAAGGTCGCGCAGACGTTCACCACATCCTCCTGATAGACCATCACGCCGAAGGTTTCGGCGAGGGTGTCACGGAGGATCGGGTCGAGCGGTTCGTACGGCGTGCCGTGCAGCCGCTCGAGGTAGACGCGGATGTAGCGGTTGGAGGCCGGCCGGATGATGCTCGTGTTGAGGACGAGCAGCTCGAAGGTATCGGCCCGGCTCTTGGCGCAGAGCGCGCGCGAGGCGGGCGACTCGGCGTAGAAGACGCCCATGGTGCGGCCGGTCCGGAAGAGCGCCTTCGTGGGCTCGTCGTCGCCCGGATCGGACGAGGTGTAGTCGATGTGCCGGCCGGTGTGCTCGCCCACCGCGTGGATGGCATCACGAATGACGGCGAGCGAACGGTTGCCCAGCAGGTCGATCTTGATCAGCCCCGCGTCCTCGGCGCCGTCCTTCTCGAACTGGATCACCGGAACCGTCAGATCCGGGTGGCCGTCGAGCGTCTTCACGGCGCGCTCGGTGGGCACGTAGTCGGTGAGCGCGGTCGGGACGATGACCACGCCGCCCGGGTGGAGCGAGAGATGCCGCGGCACGCCCACGAGCGGCGCCGCCAGGCGGGCCAGCTCCTGCCAGCTCGGCGGCAGGTCGAGCGCCTTGAAGTTGGGGTGCGTCGCGAGCAGCTCCTCGAGCGGGGCCTCTTCGTACCAGGGCATCCGGCGCGTCACCTCGCGGATCTCCCCGTTGGGGCGGCCGTGCACCTTGGCCACCTCGCGCAACGCGCCGCGCAGGCGGTAGCAATTGTGGTTGGCCACCATCGCCGCCTGGGGATGGGGATAGTGGCCGAACACGTAGGCGAGCACGTTGTCGCGCTCGTCCCACGGAAAATCGAGATCGATGTCGGGCGGGTCCCGGCGCTCGGGATTGAGGAACCGCTCGAAGAGGAGCCCCGCGCCGAGCGGCTCGACGTGGGTGATGCCGAGACAGTAGCTCACGATCGAGTTGGCGACGGAGCCGCGGCCGCAGTGCGTGGGCCCGTGGGCGACGATGTCGCGCACCACCAGGAAGTAGTCGGCGAAGCCCTTCGCGCCGATGATGGCCAGCTCGCGCTCGAGCCGCTCCCGCGTCACCGGCGCGATGGTGCCGTAACGCCGCTCCGCGCCCGCATAGGCGTCGGCCCGGAGCCGCTGGAAGGCGTCGTCCACGTCGGCGAAGCGTGGCGCCACCACCCGGCCGATCGGAATCCGGTACGCGCACCGCTCGGCGATCTCGGCCGCGGCGCCGACCGCGTCGGGGCAGTCGGGAAAGCGGCGGGCGAGGTCGTCCGCGGGGCGGAGCCAGGCGTCGCGTGGCGAGACGAGCGCGGCGTCGAGGGCGGAGAGGGTGGTGTTGCCATGGATGGCGCGGAGCAGGCGGTGGCGCGCCCAATCCTCGGGATGCGCCATGACGACGGCGTTGGTGGCGGCGGAAGGAAGCCCGAGCCGGCACGCCGCGGCGAGGACGGCGTGCCGCGCCTTGCCGGGACAGAGCTCGGCGTAGAGATCCTGCGGGCCGCTCAGATGAAGAACGCGCTCGAGGAATGAGGAATCGCGGGAGAGGAGGATGAGCCCCTCGCGATCCGCCGCGAGCCCGCTCGAGAGCTGCCCCGGGCCCCGCTGACCCCAGTGCATCCGCGTGATCGCCCGGCAGAGCGCGGCCCAGCCACGCTCGTCGGTGGCCAGCGCGACCGTCTCCTCGGTCTCCGTCGCGAGCTGGGCGCCGAGAATGGGGCGCACGCCGGCGGTCTCGCACGCGCGCTGGAACTCGACCGCGCCGTAGACGCCGTTGACGTCGGTACAGGCGAGCGCGGTGAAGCCTCGCTGGGCGGCGGCGGTGGCAAGGACGTCGGGACTCGAGACGCCCAGGCCGAACGAGAAGTGGGTGTGAAGGTGAAGGTGGGTGAACATGATTCTGGGGCCCACCGCAGGAAGGGTGACAGGCTTCGGGTTTTCTTCGGTAAGGTGGCGCTCCGGCGCTGCTCCGTCAAGGAGGGGATTTGTTTTGGGCGTATGCGTGGAGTTGAGCGTGCGGAGGGCCGGCTACCTCATCCAGGCCGGGCCCAGCCGCGCGACGCGATGATAGACCGGGCACGCGGGTGTATGCGCACCGGGGAGATAGCCGGTGCTCATGAGAAATTCGCCTACGATCTCACCGCCCGTGAAGCGGAAGGTGCGCTTGAACAGCTTCACCCACTCGGCCTTCGAACGCGGATGGTGAGCGTCGAGCCAACCGACGAACGAGCCGTGCGAGGCGCGAAGCTCGAGCAGCCGGGCCGCGTTGGCCACGGCGGCTTCGATCTTCAGGCGATTGCGAATGATGCCGGGGTCGCCCATCAGCCGGCGGCGCTGGCGCGCGCCATAGGCGGCGACGACATCGGGGTCGAAGCCGTCGTAGGCGCGCCGGAACGCCTCGCGCTTCTTGAGGACGGTCAGCCAGGAGAGGCCGGCCTGGTTGATCTCGAGCACCAGGCGCTCGAACAGCGCCGCGTCGCCCGCGAGCGGAAAGCCGTATTCCTCGTCGTGGTAGGGGCCGTGCCACTCGTGCCCGGGTGCGATGTCGCAGTAGGTCTGTGCCACGGTCAGCTCTCCGACGGATCGGCGTCACGCCGCCGACGATAGATAGTAGGAACGCGGTGGTGGAGACCAGCGGGTTGGCACGCGCCCGGCCGGTCCCGCCCGGGCGGGTAGCTCGCCGTTATTCTTCCTCGCGATGCACCCGCGTACACCCTCCGAGTCCTCGGGCGTGAAAGGTCGGCGATGACATGCGCGCAGTGATCTACTCCGGCGCCGGCGGTCCCGAGGTCATCTCGATCGGCGAGGTGCCCAAGCCCGAAGTGCGTCCCGAGCACATACGCGTGCGGGTACACGCGGCCGGTCTCAATCGCGCCGACCTCATTCAGCGCCGCGGGCAGTATGCGGCGCCGAACGGGTGGCCGGCGGACATTCCCGGTCTCGAGTACGCCGGCGAGGTCGAGGCGGTGCGCGGGGCGTCACGCTGGAAGCCCGGTGACCGGGTCATGGGTCTGGTGGGCGGAGGCGCGCAGGCGGAGCTGGTGACGGTCCACCAGGACGAGGCGCTGTCGATTCCCGACGGGCTTTCGTTCGCCGAAGCCGCGGCGGTGCCCGAGGCGTTTCTGACGGCGTACGATGCGCTGGTCACCCGTGGGCGCCTCGCCGTCGGCGAGCGCGTGCTGATCCACGCGGTGGGCAGCGGGCTGGGCACGGCGGCGGCGCAGATCGCCAAGCATCTGGGCGCCACCGTTCTCGGCACCTCGCGCAGCGCCGACAAGCTGGCGCGCGCCTCCGTGTACGGGCTCGACGTGGGCATCGATACCAGCAAGGCCGGCTTCCGCGATGCCGTCGGCGATCCGGTGGACGTGGTGCTCGACGTGATCGGCGGACCCGCGTTCGCCGACAACCTGCACGTGCTCGGGTTGCGCGGCCGTCTGGTGCTGCTGGGCTTCCTGGCGGGCAGCCGGACCACCGCGGACCTGAAGGCGGTGCTGCACAAGCGGCTGGAGATCGTCGGCACGATGATGCGGACGCGCGGTCTCGAGGAGCGGGCGCCGCTGGTGCGCGCCTTCAGCGAGCGGATGCTGCCGCTCTTCGACCAGCGCATCGAGCACTCGGCGCCGCTCCGGCCGGTGCTCGAGCGGGCCTATCCGATGGCCGAGCTGGCCGAGGCGCACCGCGCGCTGGAGAGCAACGAGACGTTCGGCAAGGTGGTGCTCACCTGGTGAGCCCGCGAACGGCGCCGGTGGTGAGCACACGGGTGCCATAGCGGGTAGAGATGCGGTCGAGCGCATGCTGCAGGGCGCGAGCGCGGGCGGGTGCACCCGGCGCCCCGTCACCCTGCGCGGGGCGCATGGGATCATATCCGATCATGTTCCCTTCACTTCGTGCAGGATGAGCGGGGTTCGAAAGGGAATGACTCCCGGCCTCTGCCGCCGCCTCCGTATGCCCCTCGCCCCACAGCTCCAGCTGTCCCTCCGCCTCTTCCAGCCGATCGAGCGTGAGCGCCACCCCTCGCACGGCGAGCCGTCGGGCGTTGGCCTGCGTGAACGCCCGTCGCGCCGCGTCCCAGAGCTCGGTGTCGAGCGCGGCGGCACGCAGCGAGACCACGCGCGCGGCGATGGTGTGGTCCGCGTAGGTGAGCGAGACCCGGAGCCTGCTGGCGACCAGCCCGCTCCGGCGGAGCCGGCGGCCGAGGCGCTCACCGAGCGCGCGGAGCAGCGGGTGGAGCACGCCCAGATCGTTGGTGTCGGTGATCAACGTGTGGGCGACGTGAAACTCGGCCTGGCGCTCGGGCGGCAGCACCGGCCGGGGATCGATGCCGCGCGCCTGCGCCCGCAGCGTGCGTCCCGCGACACCGAAAACCGCGCAGAGCGCGCTCTCCGGGATGACGGCGACCTCGCCGATGAGATCGAGCTGATACTCGTCGAGCCGGCGACGCACCCGCGGGTGCAGCTCGGGCAGCACGTCGAGCGGGTGCGGAGCGAGAAAGCGGGCCTCGGCGCCCCCCGGCACCTCGAGCAGCGGCTCGGGCTTCACCACCGTGGTGGCGGCCTGGCTCACGAGCTTGTTGGCGGCCACGCCGACGGAGACCGGCAGCCGGAGCCGCTTCCGCACCTCGCGCTGCACCCGCGCGGCGACGTCCACCGCGGGGCCGAAGAGCCGGCCGGTGCCGGTGAGATCGAGAAACGCGTGGCCATAGCCGTGCGGCTCGATGATCGGAGCGTAGATCCGGAGCACCTCGTGCAGCGCGCGCGACGCGCGGGCATAGAGCCGCGGATTGGGCGGGAGCACCACGAGATCGGGGCAGCGCTTGAGCGCCTGGCGGACCGGCATGCCACGCTCGACGCCGGCCAGCCTTGCCTCGGCCGAGAGTGCCAGGACGGTGGCGCGGTCGGCGCCGGGAGGCGCCACTACGACCGGGCGCGTCCGGAGCGCCGGTGCCACCAGGCCCTCGACGGTGGTACAGAAGGCGGGAGGGTCGATGAAGAGAACGGAACGCATGCTACAGCAAGAGCGGCTGATCCGTCGCCGCGGGCATCCGGCGATCGCGCCCTTCGAGCTGGTGCCTGCGCTTCATGCCTTCGTCCACGGGAAATCCGAGTTGGTGTTGCAGCTCGCGGAGCCGCGCGGCCAGCGCGCGCTGGTAGGCGGGGCTCGCGCCCTCGCTCCGCGCGTAATGGCGCGCGTACCGCTCGGCGAGCTCGGGAAACTCCCTGGCGAGCACGGGAAGGAAGCGCTGCCGCGCCGCGGGGCCGAGCCGGAGCGCCGACCCGACCACGTAGCGGGCACCCGCCTCCTTCGCCGCGCCCATCAGGCGGCCGAGCCCGTGACGATCGTCCGTGACGCCCGGAACGATCGGCGCGATGAGCAATCCCGCGTGGATGCCGGCCGCCGTGAGCCGCCCGAGCGCGCGGATCCGCGCCTCCGGGACCGGGGACCTGAGCTCGAGCCGGCGCGCCAACGGCCGGTCGAGCGTGGCCAGCGAGATGTTGACGGTCACCTCGTGCCGTTCGGCGAGCCGGCGGAGCAGGTCGATGTCGCGGGTGACGAGCGGCGACTTGGTGATCACGCCGATGGCCAACCCGCGATACCCGAGCAGCACCTCCAGGATCTGGCGGGTGAGACGGAACCGCCGCTCGGCCGGTTGATAGGGATCGGTAGCGGTGCCGATGACCAGCGAGTGCTCGCCGAGCCGGCCGGGGTCGAGTGTGCGCGCGAGGGTTTCGGCGACGCCGGTCTTCACCAGGATCCGGCGCTCGAACGCCTCCCACGCCGGCAGCGGGTCGAGGGGCGCGCCGCTGCGCTCGACTGCATAGCGGTGCGTGTCCCGCGCGTAGCAGTACGTGCAGCCGAACTCGCAGCCCACGTACGGATTGATCGACCAGAATCCCATGCCCGTGGCGGCTGAGGTGTTGAGCACCGAGCGCACCGCGAGCGCGAGAAAGCGCGTGCCGCGCTGCCGCTCGTCGAGCACCGTCCACGCCCGCCCGCCCGAATCCGGCGACGGCAGGAGGTCGAGCTGCCGCGAAGTCACCCGCAGTATCCCCAGCCGCAGTGGCGGCAGCTCACGCAGCCGGACGCACGCACCAGGGGACCGGCGCACTCGGGGCACACGCGGAGGGGAGCCGGCGGGAAGGAATCGCCGGAGCGTGGAGGGCGGGGGGTAACAGGAACCATGTGCGCCTCGGTTTCGGTATTTGTTCGGTACCTCTCCCATAGATGCGCCTCGTCGGCGGGTCTGTCAAGACCGTCGCGGCCACATACTTTGCTCGCATGACGACGACGTCTCGCGAGGGCAGCCACGACTCCGATTCCTGGTACGAGGGCGCGGACGGCGCACGACTGTTCTGCCGCCGCTGCCCGGCCCGGGGCATCGCACGGGCGACCGTCCTCGCGCTGCACGGCCTGGGGGACCACTCGGGGCTGTACCCGATGCTGGGCGAAGCGCTCGCGCCGCGCGGCATCGCGGTCGACGCGCCGGATCTGCGGGGGAACGGACGGTCGCCGGGGCAGCGGGGATATATCAATTCCTGGAGCGAGCTGAGGGACGATCTGCACTGCCTGGTCCGGCGTGCGCGGGCGGAATCGTCCGCGCCGCTCTTTCTCCTGGGGAACAGTCTCGGCGGGCTCGTCGTGCTGGACTATGCCGCACACCATCCGGAGGAGCTGCGTGGCGTGGTGGCGATCGCGCCGCCGCTCGGCTCGCTTGGCGTGCCGGCACCGTTGCTCGCGCTGGGGCGGGTGCTCTCGCGCGTGTGGCCCCGCTTCTCGCTCGAGACCGGCATGGATCTCAGCGGGCTCTCACGCGACCCGGCCGCCGTGGCGGAGGTGCTCAACGATCCGCTCTTTCACCGGCGCGGCACCGCCCGCCTCTCCACCGAGATCACCGCGACCATCGCGCGCGTGCAGCGGGCGGCGCCCACCTTTCCCGTGCCGCTGCTGGTGGTGCACGGGGCTGCCGACCGCATGGTGTCGCCCGACGGGAGCCGGGGGTTCGTGGCTCGCGCCGGCCAGGCGGACAAGCAGTTGCTCGAGGTCCCGGGCGGGTATCACGCGCTCCTCGCCGATCTCGATCGGGAGCGAGTGCTCGCCGCGATCGGCGACTGGATCACGGCACGTCTCTGACGCTTGCGCCGGGCATCATAAATCCGCATTTTCTCGGCGCTGCACTCGCACACCCACTGCCACTTCAACGATTCACGACTCCAGGCGCCCCTCGCGGAAGCGCTGTCCTCACGAGGTATTTATGCCAGCCCGTTCCCGTATTCTCGCGCTCGCCGGCGCCGCCGTCGCCCTGCTCGTGCTCGGCGCCTCACCGGCGGAAGCGCAGTTCGGCAAGAAGCTGAAGGACGCACTCAAGCAGAACGCCGAGAACAAGGCGGTTCAGAAGGCGGTCGAGAAGCAGGACGAGGCGATCGAGTCTGCAGCGACCGGTGGTGCCGACAGCGCGAAGGCCGCGGAAGCCGCCCCCGCAGCCGAGGCAGCTGCCGGTGCGGAGAGCGCGGCAGCGCCCGGTGGCGCCGCGTCCGCCGGTGCCAGGAAGCCCGACGCGCTCAAGCCGGGCGAGGGCGCCTGGGCCAACTACGACTTCAAGCCGGGTGACCGCGTCCTCTACGTCGACGACTTCACGAACGACGAGGTCGGCGATTTTCCCAAGCGGATGGAGTTCAAGTCGGGGGCGCTCGAGATCGTAGAGTGGCAGGGCGCGCGCTACCTTCGCGCCACGAGCGACTCCAAATTCCTCGTGACCCTCCCGGAGGTGCTTCCGGAGCGCTTCACGATGGAGTTCGACTACTCGATTCCGAGCGGCGGCGAGGTGTGGATCTCATTCGGGGATGAGAACAAGCGCGTGGAGTTCGGCGGGGACGGCACGTCCACGGTGTACAACAGCGCGACGCAGATTCTGGCCAACGGCAATCTTCCCGACGCGGAGCGGGGCAAGCTCCGGCGCGGGCGGGTGCTGGCGGACGGCAAGTACGTGAAGGTGTACCTCGACGACACCCGCGTCCTCAATGTGCCCAACGGCGACGTCGGCCGGGCCGACAAGATCCTGTTCTACACCGATGCCGACGCCAAGGCGCCGACGCTGTTCGGCAACTTCCGCGTCGCGGCGGGCGGCAAGAAGCTGTACGACGCGCTCTCCTCCGCCGGCCGGGTGGCGACGCAGGGGATCTACTTCGACACCGGGAGCGACCGGATCCGTCCCGAGTCCAGCCCGACGCTCAAGGAGATCGGCGCGATGCTGAAGGAGCATGCGGATCTCAAGCTCACCATCGAAGGCCACACCGACAACGTCGGCACCGCGGCGTCCAACCTGGCCTTGAGCGAGAAGCGCGCGGCCGCAGTGCGCCAGGCGCTCATCGATAGCTACCGGGTCGACGGCGCCCGCCTGCAGGCCAAGGGACTGGGGCAGACGAAACCCGCCGGCTCCAACGACACGCCCGAAGGGCGGCAGAGCAACCGTCGGGTCGAGCTGGTCAGGCAGTAGTCCGGCCTCGAGCTCGGGCGGCATCGAGGGCGTCGGCGCTACATGCCGGCGCCCTTGAGCCGTGCACCCACCAGCTCGAGATCGCGCTTTCGAAGCTCCTCCGCCCTCGGTCGCAGTGCCTGGACCACGTCCGCAGGGACGGTGCTCTCCAGGTTCTTGAGCTGCGCCTCGTTCATCTGCTTCAGCTCGGCGCGCTGCGCCGGGGAAAGAATCGTGGTGTCGATGCCCCCCAGCTGGGGCGTCAGGTACGACGCCGCAGCCGAGAGGTTGCTGCGGATCACCTTGTACCGCTCCAGATCGACGCCCGCGGCCTTCGCGCCGGCGTCCATGGTGGCGGTCTCCTGCACGCCCATCATCGCCGAGAGCGTGTCCTCGCCCGTCTTGGCGGCCTTGAGCTTGGCCGACGCCGACCGCACGGCCTCGAGCTCGCCGGCCATGCCCTTCTCCCATCGCGCGATGTCGTCCGCGGCGAGCGGCGCGGATGCGGCATTCGTCTCCGCGGCAGGCGCCGGAGGCGCGGGAGGGGAGAGGGTATCGCCGCCGCCGGACGACTCGGCCGAGGCTTCGGCTGAAGTGTCGGTATCGTCCCGGGCGGCTTCGCGGCCGCCGCAGGCGGTCGTCAGTATCAGGGCAAGCAGACACACGACCGGCATTCGCGAGAGGTGATCGAATCGCATCGAGGTTCCTCGGAGCATATCGGAAGTGGGGATCATCGGAAGTGGAAAGGAAGCGCAGTATAGAGGTGACGAGGGATCTCGCGCAATCACAGCCGGGTAGCTACCGTGACACGATGGTCGTTCATTTTCTGCGCGCCCTGCGCCTGCGCTGTCCGCACTGCGGCGGCGGGCCGATCTTCACGAGCTGGTCCCGCCTGCTGCCGGTGTGCCCGGTCTGCGGCCTGGGCCTGGAACGCGGCGAGCAGGGCTACTGGCTGGGCGCCTACTTCTTCAACCTCATGGCGGTCGAAACGGTGTTCAGCATCTGGGTCGTCGGCTTCCTGGTCGGGACCTGGCCTAACCCGCCATGGGAGATTTTTCAGATCACCACCGTCATCCTCATGGTGGTCGTCCCGTTCGCCTTCTTCCCATTCTCCAAGACACTCTTCCTGGCATTCGACCTGCTCGTCCGGCCGCCGGGCGACGAGGATTTCGCCGCGCCACACGAGCAATCGCGCCGGGTGCGGCGCGGCTCGTCAGGTGGAGCGCCTTAGCAGCTCCCGGAGGTGGGCCAGCAGCTCTTCGGCCGCGAACGGCTTCTGGAGAAAGGGACGCGGGGACTGGCTCGGCTGCCCGGCGACCGCTTCATCGGGGTGGCCGGAGATCAGCAGAATCGGCAGCCGTGGGTGTGCCTCGGTGAGCTGCTGCGCCAACTCGTGGCCATCCATGCGGGGCATCGCGAGATCGGTGATCACGACGTCGAAGCCGTTGGGCTCTTTGCCGAGGCGCTCGAGCGCTTCCTGGCCGTCCGCAGCCTCCGCCACCTCGTAGCCATGGATCTGCAGCTCGCGAACGATCACCTCCCGAACCAGCGGATCGTCCTCCGCCAGCAGCACTCGCCCGCTGTACGCGCCGGCTGACGCCGCGGCCGCGCTGCTGGCCGGCAGCGGCTCGGCCGACGAGACGCTGGGCAGGTAGATCTCCACTCGGGTGCCCTGGCCGGGCGTGCTGAGTGCCCGGATGTGACCGCCGCTCTGCCGGACCACTCCGTAGACCATGGACAGCCCCAGCCCGGTGCCTTTCCCCGGCCCCTTGGTCGTGAAGAACGGCTCGAAGGCTCGTTGCAGCGTCGCGGCATCCATCCCATGGCCGGTGTCGGCCACGGACAAGCCGATGTAGGGACCCGGCGGGAGCTCGTCGCTCACCGTGGCGCCCGGCAGGTCCGAGTCGACCTCCAGCAGCGTGGTGCGTACGGTCAAGGTGCCGCCCGCCGGCATTGCGTCGCGCGCGTTGAGCGTGAGGTTGAGCAGCACCTGTTCGATCTGGCCCACATCCGCCTGCACTCGACGGCCACGGGCGCCGGTCTCGATGACCAGCGCCGACCGATCGCCGAGCGTCCGCGCGAGGATCGGCTGGAGCCGGGTAATGATGCTGTCGAGCTCGACCTCTTCGGGCCGGAGGTGCTGCCGGCGGCCGAAGGCCAGGAGCTGGGCGGTGATCCGCGCCGTCCGCTCGGCCGCGCGGCGGATCTGCTCGACGTCGCCGCGCACCGGCTCGGGCATGTCCGGATGGCGGAGCACGAAGCTGGCGCAGCCCGGCACGACGGTCATCTGGTTGTTGGCCTCGTGCGCCACGCCGCCGGCCAGCCGTCCCACGGCTTCCAGCCGTTGCGCCTCGTGCAACTGCTCCTGCAGCCGGCGCTGCTCGGTGACCTCGTCGGCCGCGATGTTGATGCCCACGATGCGACCATCGGGCGCCAGCAGCGGATACCACGTCTCGACCCACACGCGCTCGACGCCCGGCTGGGCCGGCGTCTCGCCGCGGACCTCGAAGCCGATCATCGGCTGCCCGGTCCGAAGGATCTCGCGCATGCGGGGCTCGACGACGTCCGCCAGCGCAGGGAGCACTTCCCGCACCGTGCGGCCCAGATGCGCCTCGACCGGCACGCCATTCCAGTCCGCGAGCTGCTGATTGATGCGGACGTATCGCAGGTCGGCATCGAGCACGCAGAGTCCCACCGGCGCGGCGCGGTACATCGCCTCGATCTCGGTGAGCCGCGCCTGCGCCTCCTCCTCGCTTCGGCGCAGTGCCTCCTGCTGGCGCTCCCGCTCGGTGACGTCGCCGAACACCCACGCCCGGCTCGTGGCCGGGCTCTCCCGTCCAGGCTCCGGAGCGGCGCTCACGCGGTAGTGGCGGTCCGCGATCCGGAGCACGCGCGGCGAAGCGGTGAGCACGCTGCCCGACCCCTTGAGCTCGGGCACCAGCTCTCCGAGCGGCATCCCGATCAGCCCGGTGTACGGCCGCTCCATCAACCGGGCGAACGCCGCGTTGCACCGGACGATCCGCTCCCCTTCGCCCGTCAGGCACACGGCGTCGCTGATCAGGTCGAACGTCGTGGTCCATTCCCGGGCGGCCGCGCGGACGAGGACCTCGGCGTGCCGGGCACGGAGCAGTGCCCGCACCGTGGCCACGAGCTCGGTCGGGTCGACCGGATGGGTGAGATAGCCGTCGGCGCCGCCGTCCAGCCCTTCGGCCTTTGCATCGGGCGTCGTATAGCTGGCGGAAATGTGCAGGACCGGGATGTCGCGCGTCGCCGGATCGTTCTTGAGGCGGCGGCACACCTCGAACCCGCTCAGGTCGGGGAGACGGACATCGAGCGTGATGAGGTTGGGAGCGGCGGCCGCGAGGCGCAGCGCATCCTGGCCGGTGCCCGCCTCCGACACGTCGAACCCTTCCCGCCGGAGCACGCGGGCGACGTAATAGCGCTCGGCCTCGTTGTCGTCGACGACGAGGATCGTCTCGGATGGCTCAGGCATGCTGCACCTCGATGGCTGGCGCGCCGGGATTCGACAGCCGCGGCTGCGGGGCCCACGACGCGGGAATGGTGACGCTGAAGGTGGACCCGCGGCCCGGAGTGCTCGTCAGTCCCACCTCGCCCCCGAGCAGCTCGGCCAGCTTCCGCGAGAGCGGCAGGCCGAGACCCGCGCCGGTAGCCTTTCGCTGGAGCTCACTCTCGACCTGCGAAAACTCGTCGAAGATTCGCTCCTGGTCCTCGGGCGCGATCCCGATGCCGGTGTCCGCGACCGTGAACGTCACCTCTCCCTCCGAGCCGCAGGCGGCCGTCACCCGGACCTCGCCGCGCTCGGTGAACTTGAGCGCGTTGGCGATGAAGTTGCGGAGAATCTGCGACAGCTTGCCTTCATCGGTGAACAGTCGCGGCACGTCGGTGGGATCGTCGACGATCAGCGCGACGGCGTCCGACATGGCGAGCGCGCGGAACATGCCCCGGAGCGCCGCGAACAGGTCCACCGCGGAAAACGCGGTGGGCCGGACGACGCTCCGGCCGGCCTCGATCCGCGCGAGGTCGAGCAGGTCGTTGACCATCTCGGAGAGCGTGGTGGCCGCGCCGCGCACAAACCGCACCTGCTTGTCCTGCTCATCGAGCAGCGGACCGTCCACCCGCTCGAGCAATAGCCCCGTGATGTTGAGGATCGCGTTCAGCGGCGTCCGGAGCTCGTGGCTGATGTTCGACAGGAACCGCGACTTGAGCTCCGACGCTCGCGCCAGGTCCGCGGCCTTCTCGTCGAGCTCGGCGTAGAGCGCGAGCACGCCGCGGTTGGTCTCGGACAGCTCCTGGTTGAGCCGTTCGACCTCGGCCTGCCGCTCGCGCACCTCGTCGAGGGCGCGGAGCAGCTCCTGGTTCTGCTCCCGGGTTTCGGAGAGGGGATCGTGCGGCGCCAGGCGCGACAGCTCCCCGCTCAGCCGCGCGACGGTGTCGGGATCGGGAGACGCCGTGCGCGGCAGGAGCTTGCCCAGAACCACGACCGTCCCGCTATCGGGCGCCGACCGCACGTCGAAGCGGTCGCTGAGGCGCCGGGCGCCGAGCAGTCCGAGCCCCATACCCGTGCGCGAGTAGTACCGCCCGTCGAGGATCTCCTGCAGCCTCGCGATGCCGGGGCCGCTGTCACGGACGGTGATGTCCAGTCGTGGAGGATCGGCCGCTAGTGCGAAGACGACTTTGCCGCCGCCCGCATACTGATACGCGTTGCGCGCGACCTCGGACACCGCCGTGGCGATCCGGATCTGCTCCTGTCCATCGAACCCCAGCAGGCGCGCGATCTGCCGAGCACGCTGGCGGGCGAGGACGACGTCATGCTCGTAGCGAAGCTCTGCGGTGAGAATCGGCGGGATCATGCGGGCGAGTCCTCGCGGCCGGCGACGACGGTGACGTCGTCCCGGCCGCGCGAGTAATCCCGGTAGAGCAGGGCGGCCACGAGCGTGGGGTCGCGCGAGGTGAGCGCCGGGTACCGATCCAGCGTCCAGCGTGTCTGCAGTCCATCGGAGAAGAGCACAACCACCGCCTGACTCGCCCACGGATACGAGAACTCCTGGATCTTCCGGCACTCGTGTCCCACGATGCCCGGAATCGACACGAGGCTCCGGCTGGCGCCCCCGCTCACGATCGTCGCCCCGATATTGCCCACGCCGGCGAACGTCAGCTCCTGCCGACCCGGACGCACCTCGGCCATAGCGACAGCGGCACCGCGGGTGTGCCGGAGTGCTCCGTGCGCCAGCCCGATCACGTCCCGAGCGGGCGCCCCGTCCTGTTCGCGATAGACGCGGACCGCTTCGGCGGCGGCGATCGAGGCGTCGGTCCCGTGGCCCAGGCCGTCGGCGACAAAGATGGTCCAGCGCTCGCCGTCGGTCGCCCAGTCCCACGCGTCGCCGCACGCCCTCTCGCCGGGCTTCGCGACCGACACGCCGCCTACCACGGCCCGCCCAGTGTCAGGCGGCCCGGCGAAGTGCATGCGGGCGACCACCGCGGTGCCGGTGCCCGGCATCGAGTAGAGATCGCACCGGGATGCCAGGCGACTCACCGCACCCAGACCCACGCCATTGGTGCCGGCCGTCGAGAACCCGTCCCGCAAGGCCTGGTCGACGCGCGCGATCCCGGGACCCCGATCGAGCGTGACCACCTCGACCCCCGCCTCGCCCTTCCGCGCGAGCGGTCGCGCGAGCATCTCGCCGCCGCCCGCATGGCGCACCAGATTGGTAGCCAG
>DATLBL010000034.1:0-15498 GCA_035526925.1 Gemmatimonadales bacterium | reverse complement strand
TTCTGTGCCCGAACCGGTGGAGCAGGCGATTGGACGGGCGCTCGCCCCGGTGCCCGCCGACCGTTTTTCGACTGCGGCCGAATTTGCGGAGGCGCTCACCGCCCCGGGGGCCAGGGCCTCGAAAGGCCGACGGGTGCCGCGCGGCGCAGCCACGCTGCTGATGGGACTGCTCTTAGGCATAGGCGTGCTTTTCGCCTGGCGCCGCTCGCATCCTGCCGCCGAGATGCCGAGCATCTCCAGGCGGCTGGCGGTGCTCCCCTTCGAAAGCGTCGGCCCGGTGGAGGACAGCTACTTCGCCGACGGCTTGACCGAAGAGGTCCGCGGCAAGCTTTCGGTGCTGGCGGGCCTCGAGGTCATTGCATCGACCAGCTCGGGGCAGTACAAGCGGACGAGCAAGCCGCTTCAACAGGTCGCCGTGGAGCTCGGGGTGCGCTACCTCCTGGTGGGTCGAGTGCGCTGGGCAGACGGAGCGGACGGCGTGCGACGCGTACGGGTGAGCACCGAGCTGGTCGAGGTCGAGGACATGCGGCTGCCCACGACCAGGTGGCAGGCACCCTTTGAGGCGCCGCTCACGGACGTATTCCGAGTGCAGGGCGACATCGCCGCCGGGGTGGCCGAGGCGCTCGGCGTGACACTCGGCACGGGCGAGCGCGAGCGCCTCGCCGCGCGGCCGACCGAAAACCTCGCTGCGTACGGTGCCTTCCTTCGTGGCAACGAGGCGGCCGAGGATCTCACCAACTTCGAGGTCGTGGCCCTCCGGCGAGCCCGAGATGAGTACGAGCGTGCGGTGGCGCTGGACCCAAGCTTCGCCCTGGCCTGGGCGTATCTCTCCCGGGCACAGATGCACATCTACTGGGTCGCGCCGACGGCCGCAGGCGCTGCCGCAGCGCGCCACGCGGCCGATCAAGCGATTGCACTGGCCCCAAGAAGCCCCGATGGGTACTTGGCTCTTGGGGACTACTACAGCTTTGTGCGGCGCGACTTCGTGCCCGCACTCGAGCAGTACGCCCTGGGACGGCGGGTTGCACCCAAGAACGTCCGGCTGCTGAACGCACTGGCGACTGTCGAGCAGAACCTCGGGGACTACGTGGGAGCCCTTGCGCGCTTGCAAGAGGCGCAGGTGCTCGACCCGCGCTCGGTCCTGATCGCGAGGAACATGGTAGACGCGCTGGTCTTGCTCCGGCGGTACCCCGAGGCGCTTGCCTCCGCCAATCGCGCCGTGGCGCTCGATCCGGGCAACCTCGAGGGGATTCACACCAAGGTGCTCGTCTACCTTAGCCAAGGTGACCTAGTGAAAGCGCGAGCGGCACTCCGAGCCGTGCCACCGGATGTGGATCCCGCGGCCCTCGCGGTTCATACCTCCATGTACGACGACCTGTACTGGGTCCTGGATGATGCGCAGCAGCAACTGCTGCTCCGGCTGGCACCCGGGCAGTTCGGCAACAGCCGCTCCAACTGGGCCATCGTACTCGCCGGGACCTACTACCTGCGCGGCGCCCAGACCCAAGCGCGCGTCTACGCCGACTCGGCCCGGCGCGCCATCGCGGCGGAGCTGAAGCAGGTCCCCGACGACGCACAGCTGCATGTGTCGCTTGGCCTAGCCCTGGCCTACTTAGGCCGCAAGAACGAGGCGATTCGCGAGGGCACGCGTGCTGTAGCGCTCGTGCCGGCTACGAAGAACGCCTTCGACGGACTGTATTTCCAACACCAGCTCGTGCGAATTTACCTCGTGGTGGGCGAGCATGAGCGGGCGCTCGACCTGCTCGAGGTGTTGCTCAAGAAGCCTTACTGGCTCACGCCCTGCTGGCTCGAGATCGATCCTACATTCGCGCCGCTCCGGGGCAACTCGCGCTTTGAGCGGCTGCTGCGTGGCGCGTGACCGTAGGAGTCGATGCCACCACTCAATAGGCCCAGAGCTCTGCGCGTGCTGTGCGGGGCATTCACTGCAGAAGAACTGCCTGCGGGTACCGAGATGTGTCGAGACCAGACTGCATCAGGCAGGGAGGTCTAAGCGGTCGTGGGGAGTGCCATAGCATGACACCTCTGGCAGGTCGAGGCTATTGCTTCCGAAGCACAGTATGGGGCTAGAGCCCTGTCCTCCGTGCGAGGAGACCTGGGCTGCGCTGGCGAGTGCGTAGCACTCGCACACGGGTTGGCACACTTTGGCGTTGTGATGGGACTACAAGAACGTGCAATTGCTTGATTTACTCAGTGCGCCGCGTAGGAATCGAACCTACAACCTAGTGATTAAGAGTCACTTGCTCTGCCAATTGAGCTAGCGGCGCCGGCCCTGCATCCCCACCATAGCCCCAAGGGGAGTCGAACCCCTCTCTGGACCTTGAAAGGGTCCCGTCCTAACCGATAGACGATGGGGCCGTTCCCTTTCCCGCCCACCTGCTCCAGCCGTCCTCCTGCATAGCGCTAACGGGATTCGAACCCGTGTTTGGGCCTTGAGAGGGCCCCGTCCTAGTCCCCTAGACGATAGCGCCGGGGGTCCTGCTTCCATCCTCGATTTCTCGCGACGACGCTCACAGGGGCGACGCACGCGAGGGCATCCTCGTCACAGGCCCGGCAGGAATCGAACCTGCAACCCCCGGTTTTGGAGACCGGTGCTCTACCAATTGAGCTACGGACCTCTGCACCTTCCCGGCGCTCAGTACCAGGGTGGCTGACGGGACTTGAACCCGCAACCTCCGGAGCCACAGTCCGGCGCTCTAACCGATTGAGCTACAACCACCACGGGGAGCTCTGCGGCCCCGTACCAGAGCCGCGGAAATTACCGCTTTCCATGGGCTTGGGTCAAGGCCAGAAACGCTCCGCCAACTCGGCCGTCGCGGGCGATTCGGGCACCGCCGTCCCGTCGAGCGTGGCGACCGGAATCACCCCTCGCACGGCGTTGGCGACGAACAGCGAGCGCCCCCGAATCTCGTCCAGCGTGGCCTTCCGCTCGCCGATCTCGCCCACCACTTCGGTGATGCGCGCGCGCGCAACCCCCGGCAGAATTCCCATGTCCAGCGCCGGTGCCGCCACGCGGCCGTCCTCCCACCAGAAGATCCCCCAGATCGACGTCTCCGCCACCTGCCCTCCCACCGTCAGCAGCAGGCCATCGTCGGCGCCCATGGCCTTGGCATCGGCGAGGGCCCGGTCGAATCGCTCGCGGTCCACCAGCTTATGCGGGTAGGGCCGGTGAACCACTTTCGAGGTGATCAGGCGGACCGGCGCCATGCTTCCGATCGGCCGTTCGCCGACCACCAGCCCTCGCCGGCTCGCCAGCATCCGGTGCACCCGATCGGCCCCGCCCTCGGGCGTGATGAGCTCGGTCGGAATCGGCACGCCGAGCGCACGACAGCTCGTCGCGAGTCGCCGGACGTGCAGGTACCACAGCGGCGCCGCGCCGTTCCGGATCCGAACCGTCTCGATCAGCGTGTCCATGTCGCTCCTTCCACCAGCTCTCGGGTCATCGCGCTTACGAGCCGCCGGATGCCGCCAGCGCCACTCCGACCACGCGTCACCTCGCTCCGTCGGCCGCCACCGGCAACTCCGCCATCGCCACGAGATCCCGATGCGCACGCGCGTCGAGCCAGCCCTTCAGCGTCGTCGCGCCGAGAATCGTGGCGCCGCCGAGCATCGCCCATGGGCCCGGGCGCTCTCCCTGAAGCAGCCAGGCCCAGACCGGGTTGAGCACCGGCTCGATCAGCAGGATGAGCGAGGCCTCGAGTGCGGCGATGTGCCGGAGTGCCCCCGCGACGAGCACGTAGGCGAGCGCAATCTGGAAAACGCCCAGGTAGATCACCACCGCCCAGTCCACGGGCCCGTGCGACCCGACCGGCAGCGCCATCGGCAGGGCCACGATAAAGGCCGTGAGGTTGCCGCTGATCACGGCCGCCACGGGCGATCCGTGCTCGCCTGCACCGGCGCCGAGCCAGCGAAGCCCGCACACCGTCAGTGCCCAGAAGAAACCGCTGACGAGCGCGAGGATGTTCCCGCGGACCGGGTCCGGCGCGGTCGCCAGCGGCGCCTCCGCGCTGACGAAGAACAGCCCGAGTCCCACGCCGACCGCGGCCATGAAACCGACGTCCTGCCGCCGGATCGGCTCCTTCAGCAGCCACGGACCGAGGACGAGCAGGTACAGCGGCGCCGTACTCTGGAGGAAGATCGTGTTGGCGGCGGTGGTGAGCCGGTTGGCCAGGACGAAGAGGGTGAGGCAGGCCGCGTACGCGAACCCCACCAGCACCGCGCGCCCGGTCCATCCCCGCCGCGCGGCCGGCGCCAAGAGCATGAGGGCGACCGTCGCCACCCCGCTTCGGAAGCTCGCGGTCTGCCAGCCGGTGAAATCGGCAGCCTTGATTGCCGCGCCCCCGGTGGAGAACAGCATGGCGGCGGCCGCGAGCTGTAGTCGCGCACGGGGGCGGGCTGGCATGGCGCGAAGATAACCAAGGGACGATCTTGGGTGTAAGACCGTCCACCCCAACCCACGAGGCTCGCATGTCCATGCTCGATATGCTCCAGCAACGGCTCGGCAACGAGGCCGCCGTCAAGCAGATCGGCGCGCAGCTCGGCACCGACACCGGGACGACGCAAAGCGCCATCGCCGCGGCACTCCCCATGCTCGTCGGGGCCCTGGCGCGGAACGCCCAGGACCCCGCGCAGGCGGGCGCCCTGAGCACTGCGCTGTCGAAGAAGCACGACGGAAGCATTCTGGACAACGTGAGCGGACACCTGGGCCAGCGGCAGTTCAGCGATGGCGAGGGCATCCTCGGGCACGTGCTCGGCGGACGGAAGGACTCCGTCGCGACCGGCCTTGGCCAGGTGGCCGGCCTCGACGCGGGAAAAGCCACCATGCTGCTTTCGATGCTCGCGCCACTGGTCTTGGGCGCCCTCGGCAAGGCGCAGCGCGACGGTGGCCTGGATGCCGGCGGCCTGGCGGGGATGCTTGGGGGCGAGCGCCAGCGCGCGGCGGACGCCGCGCCGGGGGTCATGGGCATGCTGGGCAAGTTCCTCGACCGCGATGGCGATGGATCGGTAATGGACGACATCGGCGGGATGCTCGGAAAGTTCGGTAAGTAGACCGGGCACGCCGGGGCCGTCTCGCAAGTCACGGTCGTCATCGATCTGCGCACACCGAGGGGGCATGCTTCCGGGCATGCCCCCTTTGTGACGTGTTATAGCCGCAGCCTTCGGACCTGCGCCGCGGACGTCGGAGTTCGTCGGCGGCCTAGGCGTGCTCGCCCGCACGCTCCGCCACGACCTGCCCGTGGTTCAGCAACGCCACCAGAAGCACGCCGCCGATCGCATTCCCGACGACCGCGGGCACGACGAACCCGCCCAGCATCTCGCCCCAGGTCGCGCCGCCGGACGCTGCGCGATAGAACGCCTCGACGGAGCCCGCGATCGAGTGCCGGAAATGCAGCGCGGCGATCGGTGCGGTGCAGATCCAGATGAGCACGATCTGGGCGCCTGTCGAGCGTGTCGAGGCCAGCAGCCATGAGAGGAGCGCGATCAGCCACCCGGCAAACACTCCCGCGTACACGATCTGGCCGAAGCTTCCCGAGGTAGCAGTAGCAGCGATTTTCCCCAGCTCCGTATGAAGCGAGGCTTCGACGATCGGGGTGCGGGCCAGCGCCCAGCCGAAGATCAGGGCGCCGGCGAGGTTACCGAGGAGGAGCATGCCCCAGACCCGCATCAGCCGGAGGAAGGTGTCGGCATCGGGGTGTTCGAGGAACGGGACCACGGGCACGAGCGTGTTCTCGGTGAAGAGCTCGCTTCGGGCCATGATCACCAGAATGAATCCGAGCGGGTAAGCCGCCGCGAACGCGGCGTGCGCATGCGCTCCACCCACCAGGCTCGCCGCGTACGCGCCGCCCACGAAGCTGAAGCCGATCACGAGTCCGGAGGCGAGCGCCGACCAGAGCAGCGCCGCCGCCGGTCGCTGCAGCTCTTTCTCGCCGGGCTCCCGCACGTTCCGATGGATCTCCTCGGCCGTGAGCCGTGTGCCTGCCTCCGCCTCTTCCGCCATCAGCCGCTCCCCGGCAGCTCGACCTCATCCCCTACGACGTCCTGCACGTACAGCAGCTTGATGGGCACCATGACGGCGCCGAGCAGGGGCATGGCGATCAGCAGTCCCGTGAATCCGAAGATGGTGGCCATCACGGCCTGGCCCAGGATGGTGAGCACCGGCGGCAGGTCCAGCCCTTCCTTCATGAGGAAAGGCGTGAGGACGTTGCCCTCGATCTGCTGGATGGCGAGATACGCCACGGCCACCCACAGCGCCTTCTCGGGCCCGTCGAGGAACCCCATGGCGATGGCGGGAATGGCCGAGATGATGGGGCCGAAGTACGGCACGAACTCGAGGATACCGGCTATGATGCCGAGCGCCACCGCCGCGCGCACGTCGAGTAGCAGAAGGACCACCGTGGTGATGGCGCCGATGACCAGCATGCCGATGAGCTGCGCCACGAGCCAGCGCCTGAGCGTGACGGCCATCGCGTTCATGACCTCGGAGGCCTTGGCCCGTGCGCGGTGGGGCACCAGATGCATGACGCCGCGCCGGTAGGTGCGGGCATCGACCGCGATGTAGACCGCCACGAACGTAATGACCAGGATGCCGCCGAGCGCCGCCACGGTGCTCGAGAACACGGTGAAGAAGCTCGCGCCGATGCGACTCACCTGCTGCGAGAGGGTCTGCCGGATGTCCGCCGGAGGCGCGCCCTGTGCCGGCTGGCCGCTGTCGGTCGGCTGCAGGAGTCGGGCGACACCCCCCTGGCGCTCCCTCACCCAGTCCTGCACCCGTGAGAGGGCATCGGGCAGTTGCTGACGGAGCTCCTGAACCTGCTCGGTGATGCGAGGTGCCGCGAGCGCGCCGAGCCCCGCAAAGACTGCGAAGAACGCCAGCACCAGGACGAGCGCCCCCACGCCTCGGGGCACGCCGCGTTGCTGGAGCCAGGTCACACCGGCCGACAGGGCGATGCCGAAGAGCACGCCCAGAAACGCGAGGACGAAAATCGACCGCGCCACCCAGAGCACCTGCAGGGACAGCCAGACTCCGGCCACCAAGAGAATGGCTCGGAGAATGTCCCGGCTGCGCCAGCCGGCGGAGCGCTCGTCGTCCGGCTCGGGGGACTGGGCGGCGGACACGGCCGGCCGATGGGGGATCGCCATGATCGATGATGCCCCCTCCCTCCGCGACCCGATGTGATGGGCGACCCATGTGCGGGGCCGCGATGACGATTCGGCCCGGCTACTTCCCCCGTCTCGAGTACAGATAGGCGGCCATGTCTCGAGCCTCCGGTTCGCTCACGCCCAGAGTCGGCATCGCGGTCAAGGAATCCACGCGCCTCGGATCCACGATCCATCGGATCATGTGATCGGGCGTGTTGGTCAGGACCCCTGCGATGTAGGCTCTGCCTCCGATGCCCGCCAGCGGCGGCCCCACCTGGCCTTCGGCTCCCGGCACGCCCGGCACCACGTGGCACGCGCCGCATCCGAAGCGGCGCAGGGCCGCGGCGCCACGCTCGACATCCCCGCCGCCGGTGAGCTGCGACGCCTGCTGCGCCGACAGCGACCCGCCGCGCTCGCACCCGGCAAGCCCGACCGTGAACAGCACGAGCAGCGGAGCCGCCAGCCGCTGGAAGCGCACGCCACGCGCTCGAGGCTCCACCAGCCAGGTGGCGAGGAGCGCGAGCGCGGCCGCGGCGTACACGATGCCGGCCGGTACCCACATGATGAGTCCGGCGAGCTGCTGGTCTTCGAGCGGGGTCAGACCCCACGCCGCGCTCTGCGGGCCGTAGAGCGGATACCAGACCCTGGAGGAGAACGCGAGCAAGGCGCCGAGCAGGCTGGTGTGGAGGGCGGTCGTGAAGAGCGACACCACGGCTAGCGGGGTACCGATGCGATCGCCTCGGCGGCGCAGCACGCTCCACCAGAACAGGAGGCCCGTGCCCAGGAAGCTCGCGTGCTGCAGCACGTGCACCAGCCCGCTCTCGAGCGTGGCCTGGTAGAGCGACGGCAGGTGCCACACCCAGATCGCAACGGCGTGGAGCGTCCAGGTCGTAGCCGAGTGCGTGACTGTCCCCCAGCCGAAGCGGAACGTCCGTCGGGAGGTCCACGATCCCGCTCCCCGGCGCCAGGCAGGAGGAAGGCTCCAGACGAACGGCACGAGCGGACGCCCCAGCACCAGCAGCGGGGCCGCGACGGCCATCAGGATCTCGTGCTGCGCCATGTGAGCGGAGAAGAGCACCTCGCCCAGACGATGCAAAGGCGAAGTCAGGGCGACGGCGAGCGCCAGCCAGCCAAGAACGAATGCGGCCGTCTCTCCAGGGCGTACCCCGCGTCCTCGGCCGGCGCTGCGCCAGAGGGAGTGCGTGCCCGCGGCGTACAGGGCGCCGGAGAGCGCGAGCGGCACCACCATGCCGGCCTGCCAGCTCCACGCCCCCCACAGCTCGCGGGGGGTGAGCGGACCATCGGGGTGCAGCAGGACGAGGACATTCATTGGCAGGGGTGGAGCACGAACGAGGGAATCCACTGCGCCAGCATCGTCAGCACGAACAGGGCGCTCGTCACGAGACCGAGCCCGCCCATAAACCGGGTGCGGGCCGGCGGACCGCCGGCGTCGCCGGGCCAGGTCGCGCCCTCCAGGCGCCACGTCCGCCACGCCACGAGTGCGCCTAGGAGCGCCAGCACCATGGTGGCCAGATGCACCAGGTGCACCGGCAGCACGCTGCCCTGCAGACAGCTCGGGCGTACCACCAGGTACCCCAGTTCGAGGTTGACCAGGAAGGCCGCGGGAGCGAGCAGGAGCCCCGCCCAGATAGCGGCAATCCGGCGGGATTCGAGGATCGCGGTGCGCGGATCGGTCACCGGGCGCTCCTCACGTGATGTACGGGGTGAGGAACACGATGGCCGCGAGCGGAATCCAGACGCCGGTCATGAAATACCAGTAGAGCGCGTTGTCCGAGATCCCCGAGAGGTCCCGCTGCTCCATGTTCGGGCTGTGCACCAGGACGGTGAATACGAGCACCTCGACGGTCTCCATGAACAGCAGCGTGGCGTGGGTGAAGACGACTGCCCAGGCGACCGAGCCGTACGCGCTGCTGTCCCAGCGCACCTGCAGCGCGTGCATCTCGAGCACCCGGAGCACGCACATGACCGCGGCCAGCAGCGAGATGATCACCATCCCCGCGCGGACCGTCCGCAGGTCGAGCCGCCGCGCGGCCCGATCGATCATCACCATCGGGATGTTGCTGAGCAGCATGAGCGCGGCCTGCACCGTCGCGGCGGTAAGCGCCGGGCGTAGGATGTACTCCGGGGGCCAGGTGGAAAAGTTCTTCTTGAGATAGAAGTAGCTCACCGCGCAGATGAACAGCGTCGACCCCTCGATGACCAGGAAGCCGATCGTGCCCCACCAGACGAGGCTGCGATGGCCGAAGACATTCGTGGGCAGGTTGGTGACGTTTCCGACGATGCGCAGCTCTCTCATGCGGTCACCTCCACGGGCGCCTCGGCCTCGATGCGCCGCTGCTCCGCGTGGTCCCGCCCGTGCGGCCACGCCCATCCCAGCAGGGCGAGGAACAGCAGCGGCGCGCCGATGACCAGCCCCCACGGCGTGAAGATGAGCGTGATGAAGGTGACCGCCGTCGCGACGGCCGTCAGGAACGGCCAGATCGTCGGCGGTGGGTGCCGGTGCCGGCTGTCGGGCTCCGCGTCGAGCATCGAGGTCACCAGCACCTCCCGCACGTCCGTCCGGAGTCCGGCGACGGCCGGCAGCTCGCCCGGATGGCCCCACAACGGCGAACGGCCCTCCACTACAGGAATGAGCGGGAAGTTGTAGGGGCGCGGCGGCGAGCTCGTCGCCCACTCGAGCGTATCGCCGACCCACGGGTCATCGCCGGCCAAGGATCCCGACCGCAGGCTCACCGCGACATTGATCAGGAAGAGCAGCACGCTCGTGGCGATGGTGGCCGCGCCGACGCTGGCGAGCAGGTTCAGGTCGCCCCAGCCCGTCTCGGCCAGATACGTGTATACCCTTCGCGGCATCCCCTCAAAGCCGAGCTGGTGCATCGGGAAGAAGGTCAGGTTCATGCCGACGAAGAACAGCCAGAAGTTCCACCGGCCGAGACGTTCGCTCAGCATACGCCCGGTGACCTTGGGGAACCAGAAGTAGAACGCCCCGAACAGTGGAAACACCGCGCCGCCAATCAGCACGTAGTGAAAGTGCGCGACGATGAAATAGGTATCGTGCACCTGCTGGTCGAACGGCACCGACGCGATCATCACGCCCGTGAACCCGCCGATGATGAAGAGCACGACGAAGCCGAGCACCCAGAGGAACGGCACGGTGAATCGGGGGCGGCCCGCCCAGATCGTCGCGATCCAGCAGAAGATCTGGATCCCACTGGGAATGGCGATCATCAGGCTCGCACCGGTGAAGAAACTCTCGCCGAGCTGCGGGAGGCCGGTGGCGAACATGTGGTGCACCCACAGGCCGAACCCCAGGAAGCCGGTGCCAACCATCGAGAGGACCATCGCCGGGTAGCCGAACACCGGGCGGCGGGTGAACGTCGCCACGATCGACGAGACGAAGCCCAGCGCGGGAACGAAGATTATGTAGACCTCCGGATGCCCGAAGAACCAGAAGAGGTGCTGCCAGAGCAGCGGGTCGCCTCCCTCGGCCGGATTGAAGAAGTGGGTCCCGAGCAGGCGGTCCATCGCGAGGAACTGGCTCGCCGTGGCCACCCAGGGCATCGCGAAAAGCACCATGAACGACTGCACCAGCATCGCCCAGACGAAGAGCGGCATCCGGTTGAGTGACATGCCGGGGGCGCGGGTCTTGAGGATCGTGACGATCAGCTCGACCGACGCCACCAGCGCCGCGATCTCCGTGAAGGTGATCGTCTGCGCCCAGACGTCCACCCGCTTTCCCGGCGAGTACTCGGGGCCGGCCAGCGGCACGTAGCTGAACCACCCGGTGTCCGGCCCGGTGTTCAGGAAGAACATGACGTACAGGAAGACGCCACCGAAGAGATAGACCCAGTAGCCGTAGGCGTTGAGCTTCGGAAACACCACGTTCCGGGCGCCGATCATGAGCGGCACGAGATAGAGCCCCACCGCCTCCATGATGGGCACGGCGAAGAGGAACATCATCGTCGTGCCGTGCATCGTGAAGAACTGGTTGTACGCGTCGGGCCCCAGCACCGTGTTCTCGGGGCGCGCGAGCTGCGCCCGCATCATCGCGGCCTCGATGCCGCCGAGCAGGAAGAAGACGAACGCGGTGACGATGTAGCGGGTGGCGATCGACTTGTGATCGACGCTCCGGAGCCACCCCCGGAGACCCGGCTCCGCGCGCCAGGTCTCCTCGAGCTGCATGACCACCTCGGAGACGCTGGCGGGACGGCGGCCAGGTTCGACGGGCGCCTCCGCGGGCGAGAGCGTCGTGCTCATCGCAACGTCTCCAGGTAGGCGAGCAGCGCCTGGAGGTCGTCAGGATCGAGGTTGTTCGGCGGCATCTTGGCGCCGGGCTTGATCGACTGCGGATTGACGATCCAGCCACCCAGATTCCCGCGTGTGTTCGGCAGCGTGCCCGCCGCGATCGTCCGCCGGCTGGCCAGGTGCGTGAGGTCGGGTCCGACGCGGCTGCCGGCGGGCGTTCCGGCGATCGCGTGGCACATCGGGCAGGCCGAGCCGAGGAAGACCTCCTGGCCGCGGCGCGTGAGGCTGTCGGTCGGAGTTGAGGCGGTGTCCCGCTGCCGGGTCAACCAATCCGCGAAGCTGTCCACCGGCTGCGCCACCACGAGGAAGGCCATCTTGGCGTGCTGGTGGCCGCAGTACTCCGCGCACTGTCCCCGGTACACCCCCGCCCTGTCGGCCTGGAGCCAGAGACTGTTCTCCTTGCCGGGTATCAGATCGCGCTTGGCGGTCAGGTTCGGAGGCCAGAAGCTGTGGATCACGTCCGTCGAACGGAGCTCGACGACCGCGGGTCGTCCGACCGGGACGTGGATCTCGTTGGCCGTCGTCACCCAGCGCTGCGGGAGCGAGTCCCGATACTGCACCTCCCACCACCACTGGTGGCCCGTGACCCGGATCTGGAGGGCATCATGGCCGGGCGTGGCAGTGATCGCCCGCCCTACCTTCGCGTCGATCACGAGAAAGACGAACAGCACGACGATCGTGAGTCCGGTGGCCAGACCCACGGTCACCCGCATGCCGCGCTCGCGGGCGGGATCGTCCGGCACCTCGCTCGAGCGCCGGCGCCGGAACGCGGCCCAGAAGAGGGCTGCGAGCACCAGGGCGAACGTCACCGCGGCGGTTCCGTACATGGGATCCCACAACCGCTCCTTGATGAGCGCGGCCTGTGGTCCCGTCGGGTCCAGGACCGAGTGCGCGCCCGGGAACCCTGCAGCTTGCTGGAGGAGCGTCACGGCCGCTCCCCCGACGGCGGCAGCGTGCTCTGCTGCGGCAGCGCCTTCTCGGTGGCCTGCTCCTGGCTCCGGACCTGCATGTCGTCATTTCGTCCCGGCGCGATGTCCTTGGGGAGCAGCCCGCTCATCGACCGCACGTAGGCGACGAGCTGCCACACCTGATCCGTGCCGAGCTTGCCGCCGAACGCCGGCATCCCGTTCGGACGACCCTCGACGATGGTCTCGAAGATGTTCTCCGGGGCGCTGCCATAGATCCACTCGGCGTCCATCAACGCGGGCCCGATGCCGCCCCCGCCCTGGAAATGGCAGCCCGAGCAGTTCATCTGGTTGTAGAGGCGCTTCCCCTCGCTCACACCGAACGCGTTGTTGGCGTAGGGCCCCCGCACGTCCACCGAGCGAGTCGGGGGCCCCGGCTGAAGCTCGACCTCCCGCACGGCCGTACTGGCGGCGGCACTTGGAGGCCAGGTCTCGAATTGGCGCTTTTCGCGCTCACAGGCGGAGAGGACGAGCAGGAGCGAGCTCGCGAGCGCGAGCCGCCGGGCGGAACCGCGAATGCGGATCCGCCGAAGGTTTTCGCGGTTACGGAAGGGCAAACACATACAGCATCCCTCCCTTCGTCGTCACGCCCGGGAGATCCTTCATGGCATTGACGAATCCGAGGGCCGCGCTCGAGTCCCGCGCGTCGAGGCCGGCAGCAACTATCGCCCCCGGCCAGCCGCCGACGCCGGCCATGATCGCCACGTATTGCTTGCCGTCCGGACCGAGATAGGTGATCGGCTGGCCAATGATCCCCGATCCCGTCCTGAACCGCCACAGCTCCTTCCCGTTCCGCGCGTCGACGGCCTTGAACCAGTTGTCCATCGTCCCGTAGAACACCACGTCGCCCGCCGTGACGACCGTGCCGCTCCACACCGGGAATTTCTCCTTGATCGTCCAGACCTCCTTGCGTCCCACCGGATCCCAGGCCGTCAGCTCGCCGCGATGTCCGCCCGGACCCGCGTACATCTTCACGATGGCCGCGACGTACGGCGTGCCCGCGATGTAGTTGGCCTCCGTTCCTTCTTCGTCCTGGCAGAGGTTCTGATGGGGGATGTACAGCAGCCCCGTCTTCGGCGACCACGAGCTCGGCTGCCAGTCCTTGGCCCCGGGGGCCGCCGGGCAGATCCCGCGCACGACCTTGCCGGTCCTGGGGGCCTTCTCGTGGTTCTCGATCGGACGTCCGGTCTTGAGATCGATGCCACGGGTGGTGGTGATGTAGTTGTACGGATCGGCCGAAAGCACCTCGCCGGACTGGCGATCGAGCACGTAGATGTAGCCGTCCCGCTCGGGACGGACGAGCACTTTCCGGGTCTGACCGCCGATGGGCAGGTCGAGCAGCAGCAGCTCGTTGACCCCGTCGTAGTCATAGAGATCGTGCGGGCTCCACTGGTATGCCCACACCGCTTCTCCCGTGTCGGGATCGCGCGCAAAGATGCCGGCCGTCCACTTGTTGTCCCCCGGCCGCACGTCCGGATTCCACGGGCTCGGGTTGGCAGTCCCGTAGTAGATCAGGTCGAGCTCGGGATCGTAGCTGATCCAACCCCAGACCCCGCCTCCTCCGTATTTCCACATGTCGCTCGGCCAGCTCGACACCCCGAGGTCGGGTCCGCGATCCTGCTCGTAGAACGGCTTGAACCGCAACCCGATGAGCACGTCCTTGTCGGGACCGGTCGTGTGGGCTCGCCATGCGAGCTTGCCCGTAGCGGCATCGAGCGCCGTGAGCCAGCCGCGCACGCCGAACTCGCCACCGCTGTTGCCGACGAGCACTTTGCCTTTCACCACCAGGGGCGCCATCGTAATGCTCTCGCCCTGGTTGATCTCGCCGACCTTGGTCTTCCACACTTCCTTCCCGGTCGCCGCGTCCACCGCCACCGTGTGGGCATCGAGCGTGTTGTAATAGATCTTCCCTTCCCAGTACGCCGCGCCCCGGTTCACCACGTCGCAACAGGCCACGCCCTGCGCGGCTGACGATGGGTGCGGCTCGTACTTCCATTTGAGCGGCGCGCCAGGCTGGGTGAGGTCGAGCGCGTAGAGGATGTTGGGGAACGGGGTCACGACATACATCGTGCTCCCCACGACCAGCGGACCCGCCTCGTGGCCCCGGTTGACGCCGGTCGAGAAGGTGAAGGCGAGCTGGAGCCCGCTCACGTTCTCGGTCGTGATCTGCGTCAGGCCGCTGTACCGCGTCGAGGCGTAGTTCTTGGCGGGGATGGTCCACTGCGCGTCGCCGCTGTCCGGGAGCATGCTGGCGGCGTGCGCTGCCGCGCCCAGCGCGCCCCTCCGATCGGGCACCTCGCTCTCAGGGGAGCCGCCGGCGGCCAGGGTTGTGGTGCGAGCGCTCGGCGCATTCGACGATGGCACGGACGGCCGCTCATCCGAGCAGGCAACCGCCCCTACGACTAGCAGGACGACAAGCGACACTCTGGCCATGACCGTCTCCGGCTGGCCGGCCGCCACGATCGGCCGGAACGATGGACATCGACTAAGGGCGCACAATGTCGCGAACCGCGGCGGAGCCTCAGCGACCTGGATCACAGGTCATCGAGTTCCGGCCCCCGCGAGCGGCTCCAGCAGCGGCACCCCGTACCGCTGCAGGAGCCTTCGGATGTCCGCTGCTCGACGGTCCAGCACCCGCTGTAGCTGATCGCGCCGGGCAGTGTCGCCGGGTCGCACACCCATCGCGATCGCAAAGGTCATCGGCAATCCAGGCCCGCCGTCCGCCTCCGTCAGGGCGTTCACCTGCAGGCGCGCGGACTGCCGCGGCGCGAAGTATCCCGCCAGCGGCCCCCAGGCCACCGCGACATCGACCTCGCCGCGCGAGACCGCCTCGATCAAGCGCGCGGGGGGCGACGCGTCGCGGTAGTCGCCATAGATGCTGAAGCTCACGAGGCGGTCGGCCAGTCCGCGGCGGGCGAGTGCCTCCGCCGGGGGCGGATTCCCTCCGGCCCCGGTGAAGTGCACGCCGATGCGGAGCGTGCGCAGCGCGGGATCGTCGAACGATCGTACGGACACGCCGCCGGCACGGCTGACGAACGCATACGCGGAC
>DATLBL010000033.1:0-8180 GCA_035526925.1 Gemmatimonadales bacterium | reverse complement strand
GTCCAAGCCGTCGGACCTGATCCCGGAGCTGCAGGGCCGCTTCCCGATCCGGGTCGAGCTCCAGCCGCTCACCGAGCAGGACTTCATCCGCATCATGACCGAGCCCGAGAACGCGCTCACCAAGCAGTACCAGGCGCTGGTCGCTGCGGAGGGCGCGGAGCTCGAGTTCTCGACCGACGGCATCGCCGAGATCGCCCGGGTGGCGTTCATGGCGAACGACCGGATGGAGAACATCGGCGCGCGCCGGCTGCACACGGTAATGTCGGCGTTGATGGAGGAGGTGCTGTTCGAGTTGCCGGATTTCCAGAAGCGGATCGTATTCGACGCGGACGGGGTGCGGGACCGGCTGGCGAAGATCGTCAACGACGATGATCTGAGGCGGTATATCCTGTAGTCCCTGGGCAAACCCACGAGGCAGGCCGCCATGCTGGTGGTGGAGCGGCTTCAGGCACATCTAGCGGGACGCTATGACCTTCGTGGCGAGGCAGGCCGGGGCGCCATGGCCGTTGTGTACCGCGCCCAGGATCTGAAGCACGATCGACCGGTCGCCCTGAAGGTGCTCCGCCCCGAGCTGTCCGGGACGCTGGGCCCCGATCGGTTCCTCCGCGAAATCCGCATCGCGTCACACCTGAGCCATCCAAACATCCTGCCGGTCCACGACTCGGGAGAGGTCGACGGGTTGCTGTACTACGTCATGCCGTTCGTGGCGGGCGAGTCGCTTCGTGCGCGCCTGACCCGCGAGCCGCAGCTTCCGCTGGAGATCGCCCTGGAGATCACCGGGGACGTTGCAGGCGCCCTGGACTACGCCCATCGCGAGGGCGTGATCCATCGCGACATCAAGCCCGAGAACATTCTGCTGCAGGACGGCCACGCCGTCGTGGCGGACTTCGGGCTCGCGCGAGCAGTGACGGCCGCCGTGGACGACGACATCAGCTCCGCCAGGCTGGTGGTGGGCACTCCGCTGTACATGTCGCCCGAGCAAGGTGCGGGCGAGATGCAGCTCGACGGACGCACCGACGTCTACAGCCTGGGCTGCGTGCTATATGAGATGCTGGCCGGCGAGCCGCCGTTTAGCGGGCCGTCGGCGCAGGCCATCCTCGCGAAGCACCTGCAGCACCCGCTGCCTCCGCTGAGGACCATTCGGCCGGACCTGCCGCCATGGGTGCAGGAGCGCCTCGAGCGCGCGCTCGTGAAGGTGCCGGCCGGCCGATATCGCACAGCCGCTGACTTCGCCCGCGGACTCGTGCCGCCTTCCGTCAAGCACGGCCGCGGCCGCGTCTCGCGGCTGCTGACTCTTGGGCTGCTGGGCGCCGGCCTACTGGCATCTGTCCTTGTGGGGCGCCAGGTCGCGGGGCGCAGGGGCGCCGACGCCGCTCCGCCGCGCGAGACCGCGGCAACGATCCAGTCCGACCCGACGGCCATCGCGGTGCTCTACTTCGACAGCGAAGGCCCGGACAGCCTCACCCGCTCGATCGCCAACGGGCTGACGGAGGACCTGATCGACCAGCTCGGACAGGTCGAGGCGCTGAGCGTCATCAGCGCCAACGGTGTCCGGCCGTTCCGCGGCCGCGCGGCCCCGCTCGATAGTGTCGTCAAGGCGCTGCATGTGGGCACGCTGGTCGCTGGCACGGTGGAAGGGTCCGAGGATTCGGTGAGAGTGACCGTGCGCCTGGTGGACGCCGCGAGCGGGACCCAGCTCGACAGTCGGATACTCTCAGCCGCCGACACGGGCATGCTGGCGCTCCGCAGCCGCATGGTGCAGGACGTGGCCGGCTTCCTGCGAGAGCGGCTGGGCCAGGAGATCAAGTTGCGCGAGCTCCGCTCGAGCACACGCGACAGCCGGGCCTGGGTCCTGGTGCGCCGCGTGGAAGGGCTGCGGGATGACGCACGATCCCTGTTCGTCTCGGGCGACGCCGCCGCAGCCCGACGCGCTCTCGACACCGCGGATTCGCTGCTGGGCCGCGTCCAGCGCCTCGACCCGCGCTGGCCGGATCCGATCGTGCTGAGGGGGTGGCTCGACGCCGATCGCATCGACATGGGCGACTCCGCCGCCGCCGCCGTCGAGCGGTGGGCGCCAGCCGGAATTCGAGAGGCGGAGCGGGCGCTGGCGCGGAGGCCCGCCTTCCCACCAGCCCTCGAGCTGCGCGGCTATCTGCGATTCATGCAGTGGGACTACGCGCCGGGCGCCGACAAGCGCTTGCTCATCGCTGCCGAACAGGACCTTAGGGGTGCGGCGGTACCTGACAATCCCTCGCGGGCGCGTGCGTGGAGCACGCTGAGCTACCTTCTGCTGCGACGGGGCTCGCTCGCCGAGGCCAACCTGGCCGCCCGCCGCGCGTACGACGAGGACGCATTCCTGGCAGACGCCCCGTCGATCGTCTTCCGGTTGTACCTGACCGCCCTCATGTCGCGGCAGTGGCAGGCCGCCGATCAGTGGTGCGACCAGGGTCACCGGCGCTTCGCGGACGACTGGCTCTTCACGTTCTGCCGACTGACCCTGCTGTACGTGCCGGGCCCCCGAACGCCGGACGTCCCAGAGGCGTGGCGACTGGTGCGCGAGCTCAGCCGCCTGAGCGCACCGAGCGAGCGGGAGGAACGCGAGCCCCGCTGGCAGATGCTCGTGGCCGGCGTGCTGGCCCGCGCGGGGCTGCGTGACAGCGCGCTTAGCACGTTGCGCTCGGCGCGGCGCGCGGGCGCGGGCGATACCGAACTCGACTACTACGAGGCCGGCGTGCGCGCGCTCCTGGGGCAGCGAGCCGAGGCCCTGACCATCCTGGATCGCTACCTGCGTGCCTCGCCCGAGGGTCGCGCGTTCGTCGCCAGCGACCCGGTCTTCCAGGGCCTCCACCAAGACCCGCGGTTCCGCGCGATCACCGCGGGCCCGATGTAATCCCCAGGTCAGACGTTGAACGGACCGGGCCCCTCCCAGTCGAACTTCGCGAGCTCGATCCGGCAGTACAGCTTGTGGGGCCCGATGATGAATCCGGTGCGATTGAGCTCCGCCTGCGCCTCGCGGCGCAGCTCGAAAGCCTCGTCGGCCCCGTGCTGCACGACGTAGTAGGGAAGCCCGAGCTTGTCGATGGCGTCGGGCCCCCAGAAGAGCGCGTCGCTCTCATAAGGGTTGACGCGCAGATCCTTCTCGGCGCCAGTGTTGGTGCGGACCCGCACCGTGATCGATACGACTTTCGGTCCCATTTCGTCGGACGTCGCCATGGCCCACCTCCTGAAGAACCGCGAGACCACACGTTCATGCCTGCGTGGGTCATATGCACCGGGGTCCCGCTACCGTCAAGCGCCCGCCAGCATGGCCCGAGGCGCGGGGCTGGTGTGTGGTCCGACCCGTGACTACAATCCCCCGACCTCCCACCCCGGCCCTCATCCACCGGTCTATGAAGCCCACGCGACACTTCCTCGCGATCCCCGACTTCACGCGCCCCGAGCTCCACGCCGTCTTCGACCTCGCCGCGCGGATGAAGGGCGGCGGGTATCGCGAGAAGCCCCTCGCCGGCCGGACCCTCGGGATGATCTTCGCCAAGAGCTCGACCCGCACCCGCGTCTCCTTCGAGGTCGGCGCCTATCAGCTCGGCGGCCACGCGCTCTTCCTGAGCGCGCGCGACATCCAGCTCGGCCGCGGCGAGCCCATCCGCGACACCGCCCGCGTGCTCTCGCGCTACCTCGACGGCATCATGATCCGCACCTACGATCACGCGGACGTCGAGGAGCTGGCCCGATACGGCTCGATCCCCGTGATCAACGGCCTCACCGACCTGCTCCATCCCTGCCAGGTGCTCGCCGATCTCCTGACGGTGCGCGAGAGCCTCGGCGGCTGGGACGGCAAGGCCGTGGCCTGGATCGGCGACGGCAACAACATGGCCAACAGCTGGATCAACGCCGCCGGCAGCCTCGGCTTCGAGCTCCGGCTCGCCTGTCCGGACGGCTACCGCCCGAACGCCGAGATCCTCCGCCGCAATCAGGCCCAGGCGAAGATCCTGCTCACCGCCGATCCGCGCGAGGCGGCGCGCGGCGCGCACGTCGTCACCACCGACGTGTGGGCCTCGATGGGCCAGGAGGAGGAGCAGGAGATCCGCGCCAAGGCGTTTCAGGGCTACATCGTGGACGCGGCGCTCATGCGGCTGGCCGATCCGTCGGCCATCTTCCTCCACTGCCTCCCCGCGCATCGCGGCGAAGAAGTGTCCGAGGAGGTGCTCGAAGGGCCGCAGTCGCGGGTGTGGGACGAGGCCGAGAACCGGCTCCACGTGCAGAAGGCGCTCATGGCGACCCTGATGGGCGAGCGCGCATGACCGCCGCCCCCGCGCTCCAGCGCACCGCGCTGTACGACCGCCACAAGGCGCTCGGCGCCAAGATGGTGCCGTTCGCCGGCTGGGAGATGCCGGTGCAGTATCCCACCGGCATTCTCGCCGAGCATCACGCGGTGCGGCGCGGCGCCGGCATCTTCGACGTGTCCCACATGGGCGAGTTCGAGATCACCGGCCCCGACCGGAACGCGTTCGTCAACCGGGTCACCACCAACGACGTCGGCCTGCTCGAGGCCGGCGGCGTGCAGTACTCCGCCCTGCTCACGCCCGAAGGCACCTTCGTCGACGACTGCACCGTGTACCGGTTCGACGACAAGCTGATGATCGTGGTCAACGCGTCCAACACGGCGCGCGCCTGGGAGCACATCGTCGCGCAGAAGGGCGGGATCAACGTCCGGCTCAAGGACATCTCGGCCGAGGTCGGGCTGCTCGCGGTGCAGGGCCCGAGGGCGGAGGAGACGCTGCGCCCGCTCACCGACACGCCGCTCGGCCAGATCGGCTACTACCGGTTCATGGTCGGCAAGGTCGCGGGCGCGCAGTGTTTCATCTCGCGTACCGGCTACACCGGCGAGGACGGCTTCGAGCTCTACTGCCGCGAGCGCGACACCGTGGCCATCTGGGACGCCATCACCGCCGCCGGCGCGCAGCCGATCGGCCTCGGCGCGCGCGACTCGCTCCGGCTCGAGATGGGCTACGCCCTCTACGGCAACGAGATCGACGACACCATCACGCCGCTCGAGGCCGGGCTCGGCTGGATCGTCAAGCTCGACAAGGGCGCGCCGTTCCTCGGCCTCGACGCGCTCCGCGCGCAGAAGCGGCGCGGCGTCACCCGGCGGCTCGTCGGCTTCAGGCTCGAGGGCCGCGGCTTTCCGCGGCACGGCTTCCCGACCCACCACGCGGGGCGCGAGGCCGATATCGTGCGCAGCGGCACGATGAGCCCGTCGCTCGGCGTCGGCATCGGCACCACGTATCTCCCCGCCGACATCGCCCGACCGGGGACCAGGTTCGAGGTCGAGTGCCGCGGCGAGCGGCTGCCCGCCGAGGTGGTCAAGCTTCCGTTTTGGACCCAGGGCAGCGTCCGGAAGTAGCCTCGCCATGCGCCTCGCCATCCTTACCGTCTCGGATGCCGGCCACCGGGGCGAGCGCGCCGACACCTCGGGCGACGCGATCGCCGCCTGGGCCGCCGAGCGCGGCTACACCCTCGCCGAGCGCGCGCTCGTGCCCGACGAGACGGTCCGGATCGCCGGCGTGCTCGCGGGCTGGGCCGACGCGGACGTCGCCGACCTCGTCCTCACCACCGGCGGCACCGGCCTTACCCCGCGCGACGTTACTCCCGAAGGGACCCGCGCGGTGCTCGAGAAGGAGGCCCCGGGTCTGGCTGAGGCGCTCCGCATGGCGGTCTACCCGCGCTTCCCCCGTGCCGCCCTCTCCCGGGGCACCGCCGGCGTTCGCGGCCGCACGCTGATCGTGAACCTTCCCGGCAGCCCCGGCGGCGTCCGCGATGGGCTGGCGGTGCTCAACGATCTGGTCGAGCACGCGGTGGACCTGGTCAGGGGCGAACGCACGGGACACTCGTAGTCTGCGGGCAAGGGGCGGGGGTCGGCCGGAGCACTGTCGGCTTGTGCGCAGGCCGACCCCCGCCCCTTGCCCGCAGACTGCTGCGTTCCCGGCCCGTCCGTCCTATCTTGGAAGCGTCACCCGCAGGTCAGGTCGCCATGCAGATGGGTCGACGTCAGGCACGGCTCCGGCCGGAGTACGCGGTCCTCTTTCCCGGTGTCCCTGCCGACGAGTGGAAGCCGATCGGGGAGTTCCTCGATTGCATCGCCGCCGCCCGCCTCCGCGGAGGCCGGCGGTCCGGCGAGCTGCTCAGCGGACGGGTGCTCGACGACCGCTACTTCGAGTTCCGCGGCAGCGGCGAGCGGCCGCCCGGGGTCGCGGATGATCTCACGCGGGTGACGGACTACCAGCGCCACCCGCGCTGACGACGGCGCTCCACCTCCCCGACAATCCGCACCGAAGTCACACCCAGGCGTTCGGAGGTTCCGTGCGCAACCGGTATGGCGCTCTGCTGCTCACCCTCGCCGCCGCGGCTCCGCTCCGCGCCCAGGGGCTGCAGGACCGGCTCACCGACCTGTTCATCTTCGGCACCGGCGAGGAGGTGCTCGTCCTCGGCGGCTCCGCCGGCAGCGACGATCCCGCCATCCGGGCCCACGGTCTCCACTTCATCCCCTCGGCGGTGGGCGGTAACGCCACCGTCATCTCGTTCCTCAGCAACTCGATCAGCAGCAACGTCACGAACATCCCGTTCAGCGCCTCGAGCGGCGGCGAGACCTTCCGCTTCGAGGGCGCCACGCCGGTCCGCACCTCGATCTCGGCCGGCCCGATCTACGCCGAGCGCGCGCAGACGATGGGCCGCGGCCGCCTGTTCATGGGATTGGCGCGGAGTGGGCTGCACTACGAGACGCTGCGCGGCGTGCCGCTCGACAACCTGCAGCTCACCTTCACCCACGCCAACGTCGATTTCCCCGGCTGCGACTCGACCTTCGGCGGCGACTGCTCCCTCTACGGCGTGCCCGTGCTCGAGAACGAGAGCATCGACTTCCGGCTGGCGCTCGACGTCAAGGTGAACGTCACCGCGTTCCTCCTCACCTACGGGGTGTCCAACCGGATCGACTTCGGCGTGGTGCTCCCGGTCGTCAGCACGACGCTCCGCGGCACCAGCACCGCCGAGATCGTTCCGTTCGGCAGCTCGGCCACGGCGTCGCACTTCTTCGCGGGCACGCCCGAGAACCCGGTGCTCACCGCCTCGCGCTTCTCCGAGGGCTCGTCCTCGGGGCTCGGCGACGTCTCGGCGCGGGTGAAGATCAACCTCCACGAGGCCACGCCGGTCTCGCTCGCCATTCTGGCCGAGGGGCGCTTCCCTACCGGCAGCGAGGAGGACCTGCGCGGCTCCGGCGCGGTCGCGCTGCGCGGGCTTGGCATCGTCTCGGCGCGGCTCGGCGAGTTCTCGCCGCACGTCAACATCGGCTACCAGTACCGCGGACGGTTCCTCGACAACGACGCCTTCCTGGCCACCGCCGGATTCGACCAGCTCCTCGCCCCGTGGGCCACATTCGCCGCCGAGGTGATCTCCGAGTTCCAGGTCGGCACGAGCCACCTCACCGTGCCGCAGGACGTGACGCTCGAGTCGCCGTTCCGGCGGACGATCCACGCGTCGTCGATCCCCGACCGGCGCGACGACATCGTCAACGCCTCGCTCGGCGCCAAGCTCTCGCTTCCGCAGCGGGTGACCTTCCTGGGCAACGCGGTGTTTCCGCTGAACCGCGGCGGGATGCGGCCCGACGTCCTCTGGACGCTGGGCGCCGAATACACCTTCTGATCCGCCTCGGGGCGGCCGGCGTCAGCGCAGCGACTCGATGCGCCAGCCGCGCGCGTCGCGCTGCAGCGTGGCCACGAAGCTCACGCTGTCCCGTCGGGGACGGCGGGTGCCGGGGTCGGTGAAGACGTAGACGCCGGCCAGGCCGGCCTCGCCCGCGTCGCCGTGCACGTCGAGCCGCGTCACCTGCAGCTCCACCCCGATGTCGTCGATCGCGGTGAAGAACCGCTCCCACTCGCGCGCTTGCTCGGGCGTCAGCCCCGGATAGGCCCGGCGAATGTTGTCGACGTTCCGGGTCTCGACTGCCCTGGCGTAGGCGTCGAACAGCGCGCGGATTCTGGGCGCGGGATCTGGCGGGGGTGCCGGGGGCACCGCCGCGCTCGCAGGAGGGCCGCCGGGGGGTGACACCGGTGCCGGTGCGGCGGGCGGCGCGGGCGCGGCCGGCGCCGCTCCGGCGCGCGCCGCTTCCGCTCTCGCCGCCTCGGCTC
>DATLBL010000032.1:0-8916 GCA_035526925.1 Gemmatimonadales bacterium | reverse complement strand
CGCCTGGCGACGGCCGTTTCCTCGGGCGGATCTCGGTCGCCGAGCAGAGCCTCGGGCGGTACGAGGAGGCGGTCGGCCACGCGCGCGAGGGGCTTCGTCTCGATCCCCGCTCGAGCGCCATCGCCCGCTATCTCACCCGCGCCCTCATCTTCGTGCGCCGCTACGACGAGGCGCTCGCCACCGGAGACGCGGCCCTCCGCCTCGACCCCACCAGTCCCGACAACGTCTGGGTCAAGGCGACGGTGCACGTCGCCCGGGGGGATCTGGCCGCGGCGCGCGCGGTCTACCGGGCGGCCTCGCCGCCGATGGAGCGGGCGACGCTGGTCGCCTTCATGAGCCAGATCTGGGAGATGGCGTGGACCCTCGAGCCGTCCGATCTGGATCTGCTCGTGAGCCTCCCGCCGGCGGAGTTCGGGGGCGACCGCGCGGAGTGGGGACTCTGCCTCGCGCAGGGGTGGGCGTTGAAGGGCGACTCGGCGCGGGCCCGCGTCTACGCGGACAGCGGGCGGGCCGCGTACGAGGAGCAGATCCGCGCGAACCCGCGCAACAGCCAGGCGCATGCGCTGCTCGGGCTGACCCTCGGCTACCTCGGACGCTACGACGACGCCGTCGCCTCGGTCCGGCGGGCGCTCGCGATCCGCGGCATCTCGCGCGACAAGTACGACGGCGTGTACAATGGCCTGCAGCTCGCCCGGGTCTATGCGATGGCGGGCCGGCGCGAACAGGCGATCGCCGAGCTCGAGCCGCTCCTGCAGATCCCGTCGTTCCTGACGCCCGGCTGGCTGCGGATCGACCCGACCTTCGCCACGCTGCGCGGCCAGCCACGCTTCGAGCGGCTGGTTCGGGGCCCGTGACCGGAACGAACTAGAGCGCCAGCACGCCGGCCTCCCACCGGTTGCTGAGCGGCGCTCTACCGGTCGAGGCACGATAAGTCGCTAGGGCGCGCCCATGAGGGTGTTTACCGCTCGACGGTGCGTTGGTCAGAGTAGATCACCCGCCGCGGTTGGACTCTACCTGCGGCCGGCCGGCTCTGACCCACTCACTCGAGAGATCCTCCATGTCGCCCTACGCTCACCCCTGGCAGCGCCTCGCCGCCTGTGCCTTCCCGGTCAGCCTGCTCGTTGCCCTCGCGGCCTGCGGTGAGAGCGATGCACTGGGCCCCCGAACCTCGGCCACCTCCCAGCCCCCCTCCGGCCCGTCGCTGGCGGCGGCGGCCCGCGACGTCTGGATGACGCGAGCATCGATGCCGACCGCGCGGGAGCGCCTGGCCGCCGTGGTGGTGAACGGCGTGCTCTATGCCATCGGGGGAGTAAACTCATCGCCGCTGACCACAGTGGAGGCCTACACCCTCGGAAACAACACCTGGACCAGCAAGGCGCCCCTGCCCGCCGCCCGCTTCCATCTGAACGCCGGCGTCGTCGACGGTGTGCTCTACGCTGCGGGCGGGCTCGATGAATCCGGCGAACCGACCACCACGCTCTACGCCTATAATGCGCACACCAACACATGGACCAGCAAAGTCCCTATGCCGACGGCGGGTGCGTGCGGCGCGAGCGGGGTCATCGATGGTCGGCTGTACGTATTCACGAGCGACTGCCGCGAAAGTCGGCTCGGCGCTGATCCCGCGTTCCAGCGGTACGACCCGACCACGGACCGCTGGACGGCACTCAGCCTCCCGGCCTACGGCCATTTCCTGCCCGCGGCCGGGGTAATCGGCGACAAGTTCTATCTGGCCGGTGGCCTCTTCGAGACCACCGATCCCATCGGCAATGTCGGTCAGAACGTGGAGGCCTACGATCCGGCGACCGACCGCTGGACGACCAGGGCGCAGGCGCCATCGGTGCGTTTCCAGACCGCGGGAGCGGTCGTAAATGGGCTGCTCTATGTGGTGGGGGGTGGGACGGGAACCGACTACGTCTCGTTGGTGGATGTCTACGATCCGAAGGCCGACACGTGGCGCAGCCTGGGCAACATGCCGACCGCACGCGGCTTCCTCGCGGCGGCGGCGCTGGGCGGCCGGGTGTACGCGGTCGGCGGACGCGACCTGAGCGGCCCTCTCGGCGCCAACGAGGCGTACACGCCCGGCCGGCGGCCCTAGCTGGCGACCGGCCGCGGCCGGGGCCACTATTAGGCATCCCCACCCCGTGCTCTGTGACTGCAATCAACTCGCCACTCGGAATCGCCCTGGCGGGCCGCTACACGATCGAGCGCGAGCTCGGCCAGGGCGGCATGGCCACCGTGTACCTGGCGCTCGACCTCCGGCACGACCGCAAAGTTGCCCTCAAGGTCCTCCGCCCAGAGCTCGCGGTATCGCTCGGGCCCGAGCGCTTCCTGCGAGAAATCAAGCTGGCGGCCCAGCTGCAGCATCCGCACATTTTGCCGCTGCACGACTCTGGCGAAGCCGCCGGCTTCCTCTACTACGTCATGCCATACGTGGCCGGGGAGTCGCTTCGCACTCGGCTCGCGCGTCAGGGCGAGCTGCCCGTGCACGACGCACTGAAAATTCTGGTCGAAGTCACCGATGCGCTCGGCTACGCGCACGAGCAGGGTGTCATTCACCGCGACATCAAGCCCGACAATGTGCTGCTCTCGGGCAGGCACGCGCTCGTGAGCGACTTCGGGGTCGCGAAGGCGGTGAGCGAGGCCGCGGGGCCGGAGCACGTCACTACGGCCGGGGTGGCGCTCGGAACACCGGCGTACATGGCCCCCGAACAGGCGGCCGCCGACCCGGGCGTGGACCACCGCGCCGACATCTACGCGCTCGGCGTGCTCGGGTACGAGTTGGTCGCGGGTGCGCCGCCGTTCGCGGGTCGCACGGCGCAGGAAGTGCTCGCCGCGCACCTGACGCAGCAGCCTTCCTCGCTCTCGAGCCAGCGGCCCGCCTGCCCGCCGGGGCTCGACGCCGCCATCATGCGGTGCCTCGAGAAACGCCCGGCTGATCGCTGGCAGAGCGCCGACGAGCTCTTGGCCCGGCTCGAGCCGCTCCTGACACCCACCGGCGGCACCACGCCGGTCGCCACCCGCGCCGTGACAACCGTGGCGCCGCCTGCGCGCACCACGCCACGGCGTCGATGGCTCGCCGTGGCGGCAATCATGCTCGCGGTGGCGGCGGTACTAGCCTTCCTGCTCACTCGCCCATCGGCCGAGGTTCGGCTGGGCCGGCGGGTGCAGCTCACGCTCGACCCCGGACTCGAGATCGACCCGGCGCTCTCGCCCGATGGCGAGCTCGTCGCCTACACGGCGGGGCCGCTGGGCCAGACTCGGCTCTATGTGCGGCAGGCGGAGGGGGGAACGCCGGTCGCGCTGACGCGGGAGGGCCCCGGATACGCCCGCGTGCCGCGGTGGTCGCCGGACGGGCGGCGGCTTCTCTACCGCTCGGAGCGCGGCCTCGAAATCATGCCTGCTCTGGGCGGCCCCGCGAAGCTCGTCCTGGCCGTCGAGCCGGGCGTGTGGACGGACGGCACCTGGTCTCCCGATGGGCGCTCGATCGCCTTCCCGCTGGATGACTCGGTGTTCGTCCGGCCCGCGGAGGGTGGCACCGCCCAGGCGATCGCCCGGCTCCCCGAGGCCCATTCCTGCGCATGGTCCCCCGACGGGCGCCGGCTCGCCTGCATCTCGGGTAACCGGCAGTACGTGATCAACGAGGAGTTCGGCAACCACGCGGCCAGCAGCGTGTGGATCGTGCCCGCCGAGGGCGGAGATCCCTTCCGGGTCTCCGACGACGCGGCGCTCAATATGAGCCCGTCGTGGCTGCCCGGCGGGCGCGCGCTGCTCTATCTGTCGGACCGCGATGGCGGACGCGACCTCTACGAGCTCCGACTCACGCGTGCCGGACGCCCGGCCGGAGATGCCGCTCGGCTCACCACCGGGCTGAACGCGGCCCAGGTCAGTATCGCGGCGGATGGACGTCGGCTCGCCTACGCCGTGATCACCGAGAGTGCCAACGTCTGGTCGCTCCCGATCCCGAGTTCCGGCGTCACCGGCGTGCGCCAGGCCGAGCCGGTCACGACGGGCACGCAGGCGATCGAGGGCTTCGATCTGTCCCCCGACCAACGCTGGCTCGCCTTCGACTCCGACCGCGGCGGCACCCCCCAGCTCTACCGCATGTTGCTTGCGGGAAGCGGCGAGGTCGAGCAGCTCACGTCGGGCACCGAGCCCTCGTTCGCTCCCGTCATCTCGCCGGACGGTCGGGAGATCGCCTACCACGCCTTCAAGGGCGGCACACGTCAGATCTTCGTCATGCCCGCCGCAGGCGGCCAGCCGAGCCAGGTAACGACCGGAAGCGGGCAAAACCAGAATCCCGAGTGGTCGCCCGATGCACGGGCGTTGACGTTCGTGAAGGGGTATCGGACTCCCGCCCAGGAGATGATGCTGGTGACCCGTGACGCTCAAGGACGGTGGAGCGCGCCGCGCACGGGGCTCAAGTTCGGCATCCTCGGTGTCTGGGCGCCACGGGGCCACTCGATACTGGTCGCCACAGGCGTGGTCGGGCTTCCTCGCGCGCTGGCGGTCGTCTCCGCGATCGATACGGGAGCCGACCCCCGCGTGGTGCTCGCCGTGCGCGATCCGGCGGCCGACGTGGCCCCGGCCGGATTTAGCGGGTGGGCCTGGTCTGCCGACGCGCGGACGATCTATTTCGCGGGCCGGGACCCGCGCGACGGGAGCCTTGCCATATACCGCCTGCCCGCCGCGGGCGGGGTGCCTCGGCCAGTGGTGCGCTTCGACGATCCCAACCACCGCTGGTCCCGCGCCTCCGGGCTCCGGGTCCGCGGCGACCGGTTCTACTTCAACCTCGGCGACCAGCAGAGCGACCTCTGGATGGCGGAGATCGCGGGTCCGAAAGGCCCCAGATGAACACGACCCTGCAGATGCTCGGCCTTTGCAGCCTCGGTCTCGGGGTAGCTCTCGGCTGCGGCGAGTACCACGCGCCGACCGGTCCCGGCTGCGGCGAAGATCAGCAGAGCAACGTCGTGCTGGAGGGAGATTTGCGACTCACCCGCGTCTACATCAATCGCGAGTACACCACAGTCCTCATCGTCTCGTCCCAGGCGAAGACGATCCATCACCGGACCTGCCAGAGCTACACCTGTTGGGAGGCGCGCGAGGATCCAGCCGCCCCGCTCGGCGAGGCCGAAGCCGCCGAGGCCCTGGCGCGCTGCACCGCGATGGCGGATGCCGAATGGGCCGCGACAGGGCCGTACATCAGCGCCCACCCGCCAGCACACGCGCCCGATAGCTCTCCGCCCGCTCCCGCTGCCCCGTCGCGTCGTAGATCTTCGCCAGGTCCGCGGCCGTCACCCGCGCCAGCGTATCCTTGAGACTGTCCTGGATCGCGAACACTCGAAGCGCCAGCGGCTCCGCCTCCTTCCACCGCCGCTGCTCCACCATCAGCGGCACCAGAATCCGGCCGAAGCGTACCGAGTCGGTGGGATCGACTCGCCCGCTCGCGTCCCGCACGCCGAGCGCCCACCGGAGGTTCCGCTCCGCCTCCGCGGCGCGACCGAGGTAGTACTGGTTCCGTCCCATCGAGCCGGTCGCGTACACCACGTCGGGGTGCTCCGGCCCGTACGCTCGCCGCATGCGCAGCAGCGCCTCCTCGAAGAGCGGCTCCGCCGCGCGGTACGATCGCGCGTTGTACTCCAGTGACGCGAGGTTGAAGAGCGTCCTGCCGATCGCCGGGTTGTCGTCCGCCAGCAGCGCCCGCCGCATCGCCAGCACCTGCCGCACCATCATCTTGGCGCTGTCCCCGAAACCGGCGTGGTCGTACACGTAGCCCAGGTTCTCGAGATGGGTGGCGAGGTAGGGGTGCGCAGTGCCGAACAGCAGCGTGTCGAGCGCCACCGTCCGCCGCGCCGTCGCGAGCGCCTCGGTCATCTCGCCCCGGTTGGCCAGCGTGATGCTGAGATCGCTGAGGATCGGGACCATCTGCGGATGCCGGTCGAGGCCGAGCTCCTGCAGCATTGCCGCCGCGGCGCGCCCGGTCGACTCGGCCTTCTCCAGCTCGCCGGCGCCGAGCTGGGTGGACTGGACCCGCCCCATCGCCGCGGCCACCGCCAGGTCGCGCTCCCCGACTACCCGCCGGAGGATGTCGAGCGCCTGGTGTGCGAGCGAGTCGCCCCGGGCGGCCTCGCCTTTCGCGTTGGCCAGGTCGGCGAGGTCGAGCAGGGTGCCCGCGATCAGCGTATCCGCTCCGCCGTTCCCGCGCCGGATCGCCAGCGCATGCCCGAGCGCCGCCTCGGCCGAGTCGAGCTTCCCCACCGCCGTGAGCAGGTTGCCGAGGTCGTTCCAGCTCTCCGCGGTCTCCTCGCTCGCGGGACCGGTCCGCGCGATCCGCTCGCGAAGCGTTTCCCGGAAGAGCGTATCGGCCTCGGCCAGCCGGCCGAGACCCTGGTACGCGGTTCCGATCGTGCGCCGGACCGACGCCGCCACGGCCGGATCTTTCACCCGGCCGGCGTTCACCTGCTTCACGCCTTCGGCGAGCGCGTCCACCACGGTCGTCTGCCGCCCGCCGCCCTGCCACGGGTCAGCGGACTTGAGCAGGTCCACGAGGAATCCGCTGATCGCCCGCGCCTTGGCCGCTTCCTGCGCCGACCGGTCCCGCTCCCGCGTGATGCCGATGATCCCCGCGGTGAGCGCCACGACGGCCGTCGCCAGCACGGACACGCCGAGCCGGTTGCGTCGCACGAACTTCGCGGTCGTATAGGCGAGCGTGGGCGGGCGCGCCGTGACCGGCTTGTGATCGAGGTGGCGCTCGAGGTCGAGCGCGAGCGCGTTGGCGGTCTCGTAGCGGCGGTTCCGGTCGCGCTCGATCGCCTTCATCACGATCCAGTCGAGATCGCCGCGAAGCTCGCGCCGGAGCCCGACCGGCGTCGTGTGCCGCCGCTCGGCGGCGCTCGACGCGGTGTCGGCCGCGAGGCTCGCCACCCGCCGGCTCGGCGTCGGCGTGTCGCTGGTGCCGAGCACGTACTCGGTGATGAACCGCGCCGGGAGGAGCCCCTTGTACTCGAACGGCAGCACCCCGGTCACCAGCTCGTACAGCACCATGCCGAGGCTGTAGATGTCCGCCCGGGTGTCGATGTCGAGCTTGCTCGCCTCCGCCTGCTCGGGGCTCATGTAGAGCGGCGTGCCGACCTGGACGCCGAGCTCGGTGGTGAACGCGCTGTCGCCGGTCGCCTCGATCGCTTTGGCGATGCCGAAGTCGATGATCGTGGGCACCGGCTGGCCGTCGACCACCCGGACCAGGATGTTGCTTGGCTTGAGATCGCGGTGGATCACGCCCTTCTGGTGCGCGTGCTGCACCCCGCGGCAGACGCCGAGGAGAAGCTGGAGCCGGCGTCGGAGATCGAGGCCGTGACGGTCGCAGTAGTCGGTGATCGGCTCGCCCGGGACCAGCTCCATGACGAAGTAGGGCAGCCCCTCGTCGGTGGTGCCGGCCTCGAGCGCGTGGGCGATGTTGGGATGGTCCATCACCGCGAGCGCCTGGCGCTCGCTCGCGAACCGGCCGAGCACCTCGGCGGTGTCCATCCCGCGGCGGATCACCTTGAGCGCGACGGTGCGGCGGATCGGCTCGAGCTGCTCGGCCTCGTAGACCGTGCCCATGCCGCCCTGTCCGAGCACGCGGACGATGCGGTAGGGGCCGATGCGGGCGGGGTGACCGCTGGGCGTCGGTGCGGCGAGGGGCGGCGGAGCGGGCTGGGCCGCGCCGCCGGAGATTACTGTCGGTTCTTCAGGAGGCATCCGGCGAATCTGCCGGGGAACGGCGGTTTGGCAAGGACGGGCGGGCGCTCGACGAGCTTAGTCGGTTCCCCGCACCAGCGCCTGGAATGCCGGGCGATCCCGCAGCGGATCGTACGTCGGATCCACCCGCAGCCAGGCCCTCGAGAGATTGTTCGGCACCTCGGTCAGCGGCTTGAGCGTCCTTCGCGATCGGCGTCAGCTCCACCGCATGCTCCGCTTCCCGGGTGGCATCCTCACGACGACCCAGGAACGCCAGGCTCAGACCGAGCAGCCCATGCTGCTGCGCATCGTCCGGAGCCTCCTTGTTCGCCTTCTCGTACCCGAGGCGGGCCGAGTCGGCGTAGGCCGCCACCAGCGACCCCCGCGGCGCCGCCGTTCGCCGGCGCGACGCTACTCTGCCCGCAAAGCCTCCGTCGGCCCCACCCGCGCCGCCCGCGCCGCTGGCAGGTATCCCGCGATCGCGGCACTCACCACCAGCACCACGAGCGCCGCGGCGATCGACGGCGGATCCACCGCCTCCACCCCGAACAGCTGGCTCCGGAGCAGCCGCGTCGCCGCCAGCGCGAGCGGCACGCCCACGAGCGTTCCGCCGGCCACCAGCGTCATCGCCTCCCGCAGCACCATCCACCGCACCTGCGTTCCGTCCGCGCCGAGCGCCATCCGGACGCCGAACTCGCCGGTTCGCCGGAGCGTCGTGTACATCATCACGCCGTACAGCCCGAGCGCCGCCAGCCCGAGTGCCAGCACGCCGAACACGCTGGCCACGCGGGCCACCAGCAGGTCCTGGCTGATCGACACCCGGATCAGGGTCGCGAGCGGGTCGTTGTTGAGCACCACCATCGAGCCGTTCACCGCCGCCAGCTCGCGCCGCGCCGCGGCCACGAGCTGCACCGGGTCCCCGGCGGCGCGGAGCTCGAAGGTGAACTCCACCGGCATCGGGCCCGACTGGTAGGCCGGCAGGTAGACTCGTGATGCTGGAACCTGGCGCACCTGGTGGTCCTTGGTGTCCGCCACCACGCCGACGATCTCGTAGGTCGCGCTGTCCGTGGTGAACCGGCGTCCGAGCGCGTCGCCCTGCGGGAAGTAGTGGGCGGCCATCGTCGTGTTGACCAGCGCCACCCGCGGCGCGCGCGCGTCGTCCTGCTCGGTGAGGTCGCGGCCCGCGACCAGCCGCGCGCC
>DATLBL010000031.1:0-5941 GCA_035526925.1 Gemmatimonadales bacterium | reverse complement strand
CGGCCTCGAGTTCCTGCGCGCGCTGAAGGACGATCCCGCCCTTTCCGCCATTCCCGTCATCATCGTCTCGGGCGACTCGGCGGCCGCCGAGACCGCCCTCGCGCTCGGCGCGCAAGGGTTCCTGCGCAAGCCGGTCGACCTTCAGGATCTCGTCACCAGCATCGACCGGATCCTGCGCTAGTTGCGCGGCGGGCCGGCCGGACCCACGACGATGGGCTTGGTCGGGACATCGTCCGCCCGCGGGTCCCGCTCTTTGCGCGGGGCCTCGAGCGCGGACGCGCCGCAATCGATGCACACGGCGCCGGGCGTGCTGAGCACGAGCTCGAACAGAATGCCGCATCTCGCACACTGGTGGGTCATGGTCGCCTCATTGTCGGCCGCGGCGGGGATCTGCTGCAATGCCGCAGATCTGCACATCTCGTAAAAGATCTACACGGCTTACACCCACGTCCGCCGAAACATCCAGGATCCTGGAATCACGTGCTATCCTTGCCAGGAGAGGCTCACCTGTCGCAAGGCATTCGCATTCTGGTCGTCGAGGACGATGCCGACATCCGGCAGTCCATCGCATCCATCCTCACCGAGGAGGGGTACGAGGTTCGGGTCGCGCGCGACGGGCAGGAGGCGCTCGACGAGCTCTTCCGCGAGGGCGCCGATCTTCCGGCGCTGATCATCTTCGACCTCCTCATGCCCCGTCTCGATGGGTGGCAGCTCGCGGAGCTGCTGAAAAGCTACGCGAAGACGTCGAGAATTCCGCTGATCATCGTCTCGGCGTACGCCGAGCGTGCGCCCGAGGGGATCACGATCCTCGGCAAACCCATGAACCGCGATGACCTGCTGAACCTCGTGCGCGAAAAGTCGGGACCGCGCGCGGTCGCGTCGCTCAGCTAAATACGGGCGTCCACCCGAGGGGTCGTGAGATAATGCGCGCGCGATGGATCCCCTCGTCGGCCAGGTGCTCGACCGCCGATACCGACTCGTGAGCCTGCTCGGCCAGGGCGGCATGTGCGCCGTCTACCGCGCCGAGGACAGCGCGGGCCGCGGCCCGGTCGCGATCAAGATCCTTCCGGCCGAGCGGGCCGCGCAGTCGGAGCTGGCCGCGCGCTTCAAGCGCGAGGCGGCGACCGGCCGTCGCGTCTTGCACCCGAACGTCGTGTCGATCTCGGACAATGGCGCGCTCGCGGACGGGGCGCTGTACCTCGTGATGGAGCTGCTCGACGGCCGCCCGCTGAGCGCCATCCTCGACGAGGGACGGCTGCCGGTGCCGCGCGCGATCGGCCTCACGCGCCAGCTCCTGAGCGCGCTCGAAGCGGCGCACGCGCTCGGCATCGCGCACCGCGACATCAAACCCGACAATCTCCTGGTCGTCGAGCGCGACGGGCACGAGGTCGTCAAGCTCGTCGACTTCGGCCTCGCCACGAACGACCGCGCGGCCATCAAGCTGACCACCGTCGGGAGCGCGTTCGGCACGCCCGAGTACATCTCGCCCGAGATGGCGATGGGGCTGGCGGTCGACCCGCGGGCGGACCTCTATTCGGCCGGTGTGGTGCTGTTCCAGATGGTGACGGGCCGGCTGCCGTTCGTCATGCGCGAGACCAAGGCGCTCCTGCACGCGCACGTCTACGATCCGCCGCCGTCGCCGTCATCCCTGGTCCCCCAGGCGAGGATCTCGCCCGCGCTCGAGGCGATCATCCTGCGCGCGCTCAAGAAGCTGCCCGACGAGCGGTTTCAGTCGGCGGCGGACATGCGCATCGCGCTCGATGCGGTCGCGCCCGCGGGCGCCGCCCCGACGCGCTGGCCGATCTGGCTCGGGCTCGCGGCCGCCGCGCTGTTGGCGCTCGCCGCCGCGTGGTGGTGGACCCAGCGTCCCACGCCGCCCGCCGCGCCACCGCGCCCGCCGGCGAAACACCGCGCCCCGCGCTGATTCGTTACGCCCCGGAGGAAACGCTGGCCAGCTGGGGAAGGTCCCGCCGCACCGCTGAAGCTTGCTGGCGCTTCGGGCGAAGCGCGCCCATGGCCACCGCCACGCCGGTGAGGAGGTAAAACGGCCAGGAGTAGGCAAGCCCGCCGGTGAGGCTGCACACCGTGAAGCCGACGAGCGCGCAGAGCACACCGCGTCGGATGTGCGCATCCTCCACGCTCCCGCCGGCTGAGCCCCTGAGCGCCGCCAGGCCGGTCGCGAACGCCGTGAGGAAGAGCAGCAGCCCGGGAAAGCCCAGCTCGCTGATGAGCTGGATGAACGTGTTGTGTTGCGTCCGCGCTGCGCCGGCGTCCCCCGGCGCATATTCCGGCCACGCCACCATGAACGCGCCCGCCCCGACCCCCGTCCACGGGCGGTCGAGGGCCATGTTCATTCCGGTGCGCCAGGCATCGATACGCCCCTTGGCCGAGACGTCCTGCCCATAGGCGGTGCTGCTCCAGGTGCGCTCCTTCCAGGTGCTGCTGGCGATGGAGTAGAAGAGGCCACCCACGACCACGGCGAAAACCGCCAGCGCGCGCGCATGCTTGAACCACCGCAGGCACCACACGAACAGGACCGCGCCGGTCGCGAGCATGCCGCCGCGCGACTTCGTGAGCATCAGCGCGAAGAACAGCGGCGCGAGCGCGATGGCGAAGGCCACCCGCGTCGACCGCTTCTCCGCGAGCTCCCGCGCGGTCAGGACCATGGCGATGCCAATGACCAGGTAGTACGCCATATCATTGGGGTTTTCGAAGACCCCGATCCAGCCGGCCCGGCCATTTTCGACGAGGTGCTCGCCCACGATCCAGGACTTGATGCACCCGAGCGCAGGGATGACGGATGCCCAGGCCAAGGTCGCGATGAAGGTGCGAATTCGCTCCCGCGAGGTGAGCACGTTGACCGTGACGAAGAAGATGGCGAGGTACTTGAGGCCATCGAGAAACGTGCTGAGCGTGGCGGAGGACCACGGCGACCAGAGGGTCGACAGGCCGATGAGACCGAACATGGTGATGAGACAGACGCCGGCCCATCCCCCCACTCGCAGCCGGTGACCATAGAGCAGCCAGGAGCCTGCGAGCGCCACCAGCGCCAGCCCGGCCGCGACCTTCGCGAAGGGGACGGGCTCCTGCTCGAACCAGTTGCCAGGGTTCGAATAGACCAGCGCGATGAACAAGAGCAGGCCTCCGAAGGCCAGGCCTGCGGTCGGCGACACTGCCTTTAGCCTCCGAGGAACAGCGGGGCTCACAGTCGCATACATTTGCTTCCCTCCATTGCCGGTTGGCTGCCGAAATCGTGGAACTCTGGTTCCCCGCCCAGGCGTAGCCGGCCCATCCTCCACACTGCGGGTGAGCCTGTAGGGTGAGCGAGCACGGCGACGAGTTCTGATTTCACGCCACGTGCCAGGCGCCCGAAGCGGCGTTTGACGGGTGTCCCGTGCTGCGGGCAATGAAATGATATGATGGCCGGGTGATCCGCCGTCTCGGGCTGGCAGCGGTGCTCATGATCGTCGCCGGCCCGCCGGCTTCGGCCGACAAGCCCGATCCCGACCTGGAGATCGCGAAGCGGCATTATCGTGCGGGGACGGCTGCCTACGACGCCTCCGACTACGCCACCGCGCTCGTCGAGTTCGAGGCGGCGCACCGGGTCCTGCCGAAGCCCGACCTCGCGTTCAACATCGCCCGGTGCCACGACCGGATGGAGCATGTGGCCGAGGCCATCGCCGGCTACCGGCGCTATCTGGCGACGGTGCCACCACCATCCGACGAGGCGTCGGTGCGCGAGCGCGTGCGCGTGCTCGAAGCACGGCTCGCAGCGCAGGGGACGCCGGCACGCCCTGCCCTCACCGCCGCAGCCCCCGCGCCGCCGCCCGTCGCGCGTCCGCGGCGAGGCTTTATCTGGGGCGTGGTGGCGGGCGTCGCCGGCGCGGCGGCCCTCGCCGTCGGTCTCGGTGTCGGGCTCGCGCCCCGCTATCCGTCGCCCTCCTTCGGCGTCCTTCTGGGCAACTGATGCGCGCCTGGCTGGCGATGATCCTCGTCTGCGCGGGCTGTGAGCCCAACCGCCCCTGTCGTCCGGAGACGCTGCTGCTCGAGGTGACACTGGCCGGCGCCGCCGCGCAAGCGGACGCGCTGGCCGTGCGCATCGCCGTCGCTGCCGGCGCCGCGCAGCCGGCAAAGGTCCTGCCCCACCGCGCGGGCGTGGCCTTCGGGCGCATCGAGATCCAGTTCCCGGCCGGCTACCCGAGCGGACAGCCGATCGCCGTCGAGGTCACCGCCACCGCGGGCGGCGTCCCGCTCGGCACCGGCCGCGCCAGCACCGTCCTCGCCGGGCAATGCGAGCGGCTGGAGGTGCCGGTAACTGCTGACGAAAACGCCGACCTGGAGCTCGCCGATCTGGGCGATGACGCCTCCACGCCCGACCTGCCACCGCCCTGCACCTATTACGCCTCCCCGAGCGGCGACGACAGCGCCAACCTCGGGACCCTGGACAGGCCCTTCGCCACGCTCGACCACCTGGACATGGTGCTCCAGCCCGGCGAGGTGGGCTGTCTGTTGCCCGGCGCCTACCTCGGCACGACGTACCTGAAGAGAGGCGGCCTCGCGGGGATGCCGATCGTGCTCCGCGGCATGCCGGGCGCCGTCGTCAAGGGGCTGCTCCAGGTGACCAACACCGCCAACCACGTCGTGCTCGAGAACCTCGGCTTCGACGGCGTGGACCTCCCCGGGGCGACGCTGACGATCCTCGCCGAGGACGTGGTGGTGCGCGGTTGCGACATCACGAACCAGCACGGGCCGAGCAGCTCGAGCTGTGTGATCCTCGGCTCGAGCACCGCCGGAATCGCGATCGCCACGCGGTTCGAGCGCAACCGGATCCATGACTGCGGCACCGGCACCAGCCTCTCGGCCGTGGCCGCTCGGTACACGCAGGGCCTCGTCTTCACCGACAACGTCGTCTACGGGAGCGCCGCGTATGGGATCGAGCTGGCCCCGAGCGCGAAGGCCAGCCTCATCGCCTACAACGTGCTCGACGGCAACGGCCGGGACGGCTTCAGCTTCGCCGGCGAGCCGCCCAACCCGTCCTCCGACAACGTGCTGCTACGCAACCTCATCACCAACAACCTCGACGAGGGCATCGGGTTCTCCTGGGGCAGCAACCTGACCGGAACCGGCAACGTCTCGCGGGAGAACTGCATCTTCGGGAACACCAACGGCCCCTACGATCAGCCGCAGGTCGAGATGGGCCGCGGCTTCGACATCGACATGGACACGACGAGTCTCCAGCCGCAGTACGTCGACCGCGCGCAAAAGGACTTCCGCCTGCAGCCCACCAGCCCCTGCCGCGACCGCGGTCCGCGCTGACCATCCTCCCGGTAAACTGATAGCGAAATCAAGGGGTCGGAATACAGGTTGTACTGTACAGCTATGACCTGATTCCAGCGTACATGGGAAGGATGGCCATTCGTGTCGTCCTCGTCGATGATCATCCGCTGTTTCGCCAAGGCGTTCGGAACGTCCTCGAGCGGACCGACAAGATTCAAGTCGTCGGCGAAGCGTCGTCGGCGCGGGAGGCGTACGCGATGGTGCCGGAGCTGCGGCCGGACGTCGTGGTCATCGATATAGGGCTGCCGGGGCCGAGCGGGGTGTCGGCGGTGCGCGAGCTGCGGCGCCTCGACCGTGATCTGCGAATTCTCATGCTCACCGTTCACTCGGATGGGCCGCTCGTCGACCAGGCGTTCGCCGCCGGGGCGACGGGCTTCGCCACGAAGGCGCAGCCGAGCGCCGACATCGTCGACGCGCTGGTCAAGGTCGCCCAGGGCGAGCGGTACCTTGCCCCGACGATCACGCGGAGCGATCGCGAGACCGGCGGTCCGCTCGACGAAGCGGGCACCCCCCAACCGCTGGCGCCCCTCTCCAACCGGGAGCGGGACGTGTTCGACCTGCTCGTCCGCGGCTACAACAACGCCAAGATCGCGGCGGCCCTGTT
>DATLBL010000030.1:0-36633 GCA_035526925.1 Gemmatimonadales bacterium | reverse complement strand
GGGAACGAGTCTCGCCGGGTGGCGGCATACATCCGCATGAGCGACGTCAGGTCGGCGGGATCGGCGGCGCGGGCGACGATGTCCCCGGCCACGCTCCTGACCGCCGCATCCCGGTGCGCCAGGAGCGGGCGCGCCGCCGCGAGCAGCATCGGGTCCGGGCCGTTCACCTCGGCGCTCCAGGCCTGCAGTGTCGCGGCGACGACCCGGCTGTCCTTGTCCGCCAGCAGCGCGGCAGTAGGCCGAGCGATGAGCGCCTCGCCTTCGCCCACGGCGGCGCGCTCGCGCCAATCCACGCTGGTCCGCCAGCGCGCCGCGGCCGTGACGAAGGCCGCGGTGTCCACGCGCGCCAGTGAGAGGAGGGCGGCGCGGCGCACGGCGAACACGCCTTTGCCGGCCGCGGCCCGGGTCAGGCCTCGCACCGCCTCCGCTCCCCCCAGTCCACCGAGCGTCTCGGCGGCCGTCACCTGCACGCCGGCCAGCTGGTCGTCGAGCATCGGCACCAGCTTGGGCGAGAGCGTCGAATCCCGGAATCCGGCGAGGGAGCGGATCGCGTTGATGCGGACCTGGGGGCTCGGGTCCTCGGCCGCGCGCACCAGCAGGTCCGCCACCGCCGACGGCGCCAGCTTCGCCGAGTCGACGTAGCTCCGGGTGAGCGCCCGCGCCGCGATCGAGCGGATGTACGCCTCGGGATCCCTGAGGACCAACAACATGCGATTTCCCGCCGCCGGCGCCCGCAGTCGGCCGAGGGAGTAGACTGCCCGGAGTCGTGGGCCGCTGCTGGTGTCGTCCATGAACGGCAGGAGACCGGTGATCGGGGCATCGGCATTCAGGCGCCACGCCTCGGCGAGGACCTGGTCTCTCGCGGCCGTGCGATCCTCCTGCGACAACGCCACCCGGCCGGCGAGCACGCCGCCGAAGAACTCCCCGGCTCGACGTCCTCCGATCTTTGCCAGGGCGGTGACCGCCTCCAGCGCGGTCGTCGCGTCGAGCGCGGGCAGCCCCGTGAGGCGATCGATAAGCGGCTGGACCGCGGCGGTGTCGCGGAGCAGGCCCAGGGCAAAGGCGGCGGCGACCCGGACGGTGGTATCGGGATCCGTGAGCAGGGGAAGGATCATCGGGGTGGCGCGGAGGTCGCCGATGCGGCCCGCGCCGAGCGCGGCAATCCGGCGCACCAGCGAATCGGGCGCGACCAGCGCGCGGCCGAACAGATCCGGCTGAAGCTCGCGCGCGTCCTCGGCGGCGAGCACGGGCGCGAGCTGCTCCACCACGGACTGCTCCTGGGCGGCGGCACCCGGGGGCGAGGCCCAGTGCAGCAGCAGGAGCCATCCACTACGAAAGAGAAAGGAGCGCAAAGCCTGGCGGGCAGTTCGGTGGCGAAAACTAAGGTTCACGAGCTGTCCCTGGTGCCAAAGTAGGAAAACCTAGCTTCACGGGGTCTTCGATGACGGTCAGCACCTGTCGCACTTCGGCAGGCAGGCGGGCCAGCTTCAGCGCCGTATCCAGCGACAACAAGCTCACCCGCGCGGTGGCGAGCAGGCGGCCATCATCCGCGTGCTCCACCGCGTAGCCGAATTCTACCCGCCGAGAGGCCAGCTCTCGCACCCAGCAGCGAACGCGCACCAGGTCGTCGAATCGCGCCGGCTGGCGGTAACGAACGGCCACGTCGCTCACCACGAGCCGGAGCCCAGCGGACTCGAGACTGCGGTAGCTCGCTCCGCAGCGCCGCAGGTGCTCGGTTCGAGCCACGTCGAGCCAGACAAGGTAGCGCGCATGGTAGGCGACGCCCATCTGGTCGGTCTCGGAATAGTTGACCCGGATCAGGGTCTCGGTGACGTCAGGACCCGTCATGCCGGCCTCTCGGCGTTGGTGACGCTCGGCGGGGCGGCGGAGTCACATGGCCGCGGCGGCGGTTGCCCCCGTGATCGGAGCGATCCATCTTTGGCGCCGTGCTGGGTCATGCCTTAGTGGTCGTGTCCGATGCCCATCTCGGCGTGGCACCACCCGCCGTCGAGGAGGCACTGCTGCAGTTCCTGGAGGCAGTCCCCGGGCTCGGGGACTGTCTGCTCATCAACGGCGATCTTTTCGATTTCTGGTTTTCGTACCGTCGGGTGATTCCGCGGCGAGGCTTTCACGTCGCCGCGGCGCTCGCCCGACTCGGACGCCGAGTGCCGACCGTGATGATCGGAGGCAACCACGATCGGTGGGGCGGCGATTTCTGGGCACGCGAGGTCGGCATCCGGTTCGAACCCCACCGGTCCACGTTCGAGATCGGACGCCGTCGGGTGGCGGCCATCCACGGCGACGGCCTCACGGAGCCGAGCCGTCGGGCGACCTTCCTGCACCGGGCCATCAATCATCCGGTGACCGCCGCCGTCTACCAGGCCATCCACCCGGAGCTCGGGCTGCGGCTGGTGGATGCACTGAGCCCGCATCTGGGCGATCACACGCCGAATCCCGCCAAGCTGGCCGACGCCGCGGCACGCCAGACGGCGTGGGCCGTCGACCTGCTCGAGCGGGAGCCCGAGCTCGGGCTCGTCATCATGGGGCATACCCACCAGCCGGCGCTTTCAGCGCCCGCGCCCGGGCGACAGTACCTGAATCCCGGCGCGTGGTTCGACGGCTTCCGCTACGCCCTCGCGACGGAATCCCACGCGGAGCTTCGGCAGTTTACCCCAGCGGCACCACGTCCGCCCGAACCAGACGATCCCCAATGAAGCGCGCGCCGACCTGGCGGAAGCGTGCCTCGTCGTCGCTCACGGTAAAGCGGTGGGTTGCCGCTGCGCCCTTCGGCGCCGTCAATCCCTCGGTCTGCAACGCCTGCGACACCGCTGCCGCGGTCTCCTCGCCACTGTCGATCAACCTGACCTCCGGCCCCATGACGCGCTGCAGCAGCGGCTTCAGCAGCGGATAGTGCGTGCAGCCCAGCACGAGGGTGTCGACCCGCGCGCCCCGCAGCGGCTCGAGATACTCGCGCGCGATCAGCTCGGCCGCCGGATGCTCGAACCAGCCTTCCTCGACGAGCGGGACGAACAGCGGACAGGGCTTCTGCTCGACCCGGGCGCCGGTTCGCGCGCGTTGAATGGCGCGGGCGTACGCGTTGCTGGCGATCGTCCCCGCGGTTCCGATCACGCCGATCGGACCGGCGCCCGAGGCGGCGGCGGCCGCCCGCGCCCCGGGCTCGATCACACCGATGACCGGCACCGGCGAATGCGTCTGGAGCGCGTCGAGCGCATGCGCCGTGCTCGTGTTGCAGGCCACCACCACGGCCTTGACCCCCTGCCCCAGCAGCCAGTCGAGAATCTCGATGCTGTAGCGCCGCACCGTTTCCGGCGACTTGGGACCGTACGGAACGCGAGCGGTGTCGCCAAAGTAGATCGTGGACTCGTCAGGAAGGCGTTCATACACGGCGCGCACGACGGTGAGTCCGCCGATGCCCGAATCGAAGATCCCGATGGGGGCCGGGTTCATCGAAGCCGGAACGGGATCGTCACGCTGCCCCCGATGCCGCCGGGCGCGGCCCGGATTCTGAGATCGCCCGGGAAATCGGTCAGGTGCCCCGATACGTACGCCTCGAGCCCGGCAAAGAGGTGGTTGAACGCCAGGAGCACCAGCCAATCCTCGTGCTCGCGCCGCTTGTCCTCGGCGCGCGCCGAGTTGGTGCGTCTGAGATAGCCGAGCTCGCGCCGGGTCTTCAGGCTCATCCCGAGCGTAGTTCCCTCCCACGCCACGAAAATTCCCGCGGTGAGCTTCCGGCCGAGCTTCGCCTGTCCCCAGCCTGGGAGCAGGAACGATCGCCAGAAGGCATTCATGGGGCTGGTGCGAATGGCGAGCGAGTCGCCGGCCGCGCGGGGCGGGCTGCCCGACGCCGTGTCCGCCGGCGGCTGAGCTGAGACACCCGCCGCCGTATCCTGAGCCACGAGGAATGCCGCCGATGCGGGCGTGCCAAGCGCCACCACCAGCACGACAAGGGCGAGCGTCCGTCCGCGGCGGAGCGTCAAGTAGAGGCGATCCCGGAGCAAGGTGGCGCAGGCATCGGCTGGTGGCGGGAGCGTGTGAGAATCGAACTCACCAGAGCCGCCGGAGGCGCCTCTGTCGCGGTTTTGAAGACCGGCCAGACCACCAGGCCCGATCCGCTCCCCAGGCTCAGGAAGGTAACACCGCCACGGCCTCGATCTCGACTCGGGCACCGCGGGGGAGCGCGGCGACGGCCACGGTCGATCGCGCCGGGCGATGGTCCCCGAAGGCCCGGGCGTAGACGGTGTTCATCTCCGTGAAGTCGGCCATGTCCACGAGATATACGGTCGTCTTCACCACGCTGGTCATCGTGGCCCCGGCCGCTTCGAGGATGGCGCGCACGTTCTGCAGCACCCGCTCGGTTTGCTCCGCGATGCCGCCGTCGACCAGCTCGCCGGTGGCGGGATCGAAGCCGACCTGTCCCGCGGTGAAGAGCAGTCCGTTGGACCGCGTGGCCTGGCTGTATGGGCCGATGGCCCGGGGCGCGCTCGGCGTCGAGACGAATTGGATGGGCATCAGAACAGACCCTCGATGGTGCCGTCGGGATGAACGCGGATGGCCTCCGCCGATGGCGTTTTGCTGAGGCCGGGCATGGTCATGATTTCCCCCGCGAGCGCGACGACGAACCCGGCGCCCGCCGACGGGTAGACGTCCCGAATGGTCAGTCGAAATCCGGTGGGCCGACCCAGCTTGGTGGCGTCATCGCTGAAGCTGTACTGCGTCTTGGCCATGCACACCGGCGTGCCGGCGAGGCCCATCGCCTCACACTGCGCGATGTTCTTTTCGGCGGCGGCGCTGTAGTCGACGCCATCGGCGCCGTAGATCTCCCTGGCGATCGTCTCGATCTTGGCCTTGATCGGCTTGGCGGCGTCGTAGATCGGCTTGAAGTCCGCCCTGCCCTCGTCCAGCATGACGAGGACCTCCTTGGCCACCGCCTCGCCCCCCGCTCCGCCCTTGGCCCACACGTCGCTCAGCGCCGCTCGCGCGCCCCAGCCCTTGGCGGCCTTGATGACCGTGTCGATCTCCTCGGGTGTGTCGGAGGTGAAGCGATTGAGCGCAACGACGACGGGCACCCCGAATTTCTGCACGTTCTTCACGTGGGCCTCGAGGTTCACCATGCCCCGCGTGAGCGCCGCCACGTCCGGCGTGCCGAGGGCGTCCTTCTTGACCCCGCCGTGCATCTTGAGCGCACGGACGGTGGCCACGACCACGGCTGCTTCGGGCTTGAGACCGCCGAAGCGGCACTTGATGTCGAAGAACTTCTCGGCGCCGAGATCGGCGCCGAACCCCGCCTCGGTGAGCACGATCTCTCCGAGGGACAGAGCGAGCTTCGTGGCGACGAGCGAGTTGCAGCCGTGGGCGATGTTGCCGAACGGTCCCGCATGCACGAGCGCCGGGCCTCCCTCGAGCGTCTGCACGAGATTCGGCAGGATCGCGTCCTTCAAGAGGAGCGTCATGGCGCCGGCGGCCTTGAGCTCGCCGGCGGTCACCGGCTTCCGGTCGCGGGTCAGGCCGACGATGATCCGACTGATCCGGGCCTCGAGGTCGGCCAGATCGCTGGCCAGCGCCAGGATCGCCATGATCTCGCTGCCCGGCACGATGACGAAGCGGTCTTCGCGCACCGGGCCCGCGTTGATGCCGCCCATGCTGATCACGATCGAGCGGAGCGCCCGGTCGTTCATGTCCATGGTGCGGGGCCAGGTGATGCGACGCGGATCGAGGTTGAGCGCGTTTCCCTGGTGCAGATGGTTGTCCAGCATCGCCGACAGCAGGTTGTGCGCCGACGTGATGGCGTGGAAATCCCCGGTGAAGTGCAGGTTGATCTCATCCATCGGCACCACCTGCGCGTAGCCCCCGCCAGCGGCGCCCCCCTTGACCCCGAACACGGGTCCGAGCGACGGCTCGCGGATGGCCACGACCACCTTCTTTCCGAGACGGCGGAGCGCCTGACTCACGCCGACGGTCACCGTGCTCTTGCCTTCTCCGGCCGGCGTCGGGTTGATGCCGGTGACGAGGACGAGTCGGCCCGTCGGCTTGGCGCGCGCGACGATGTCAGCGCTGATCTTGGCCTTGTAGCGACCGTACGGTAGGATGTCGTCGGGGCCGAGGCCGAGCTCCGCCGCCACCTCCTGGATGGGCCGCATCTTGGCGGCCTGGGCGATCGCGATGTCGGACGGAACGTTCGTCACCGGGCAATGCTCCCGCAGCTAGGGGGTTGGAATACGGAACACGCGCGCCGCGTTCGTGCCGGTGGCGGCGATCAACTCCTCGACCGGCATGCCGCGCACGGCGGCCACCCGCTCGGCGACCCGCCGGACGAATGCCGGCTCGTTGCGTTTGCCTCGGTACGGCACCGGCGCCAAGTATGGCGCGTCGGTCTCGACCAGGAGCCGGTCGAGCGGTGTGTCGAGGATGGCCTGGTCCAGACGCCAGTTCTTGAACGTCACCATTCCGCTGAACGACACATAGTGGCGGAGGTCCAGCCCGGCCCGCAAGAGGCTCGGCCCGCTGCTGAACGAGTGGAGGATGGCCACCACACCGGGGTGCGCACGAAGCACGGCGGCCATATCCTCGTCGGCTTCCCGGGCGTGCACCACCACGGGCCTGCCCGCCTCCCGCGCGATATCGAGCTGATGCTCGAATGCCATGCGCTGTGCGTCGCGGGGCGAGTGGTCGTAATGGTAATCCAGGCCGATCTCGCCGACCGCCGCCGTCTCGCGCCGCCGGAGCGTCGTTCGAAGCCACTCCGCCGCCTCCTCCGACCACCCGCTCGCGTCGTGCGGATGAACGCCGGCGGTGACGGAGAGCCTCGGCTCGGTACCAGCCAGCGCCAGCCCGCGCTCGGCCGAGGCCCGGGTTTCACCGATGACGACGACGTGGGCTACCCCGCTGGCCCACGCGCGTGCCATCACCTCCGCCCGGTCGGCGTCATACGCCTGGTCGGCCAGATGACAGTGGGTGTCGATCAGCATGGGTGGATGCAACCGTGCGCTCGCCACCGGCATGGACGCGGCAAAGGGGACATGACCGGAATCATGTCCCCCTTGCCGGGTTCGCGCCGACGCAGAAGGCTGCCTGGCACCCTCTGCGAAGACCTACGCGACCGGTGCCGTCTTCCGACTTCCGCTCGCGACCGTCGCGGGGGCTGCCGAGGTGGCCAGGTGGCCCTTGGCGAGCTGGCCGGGCCAGCGCTTCTCGATGGCCATCAGCACGGGTGATGCGATGTAGATCGAGGAGAACGTTCCGGTGAACACCCCGAAGAACATCACGAGCGCAAACGGCCGGATGACTTCGCCGCCGAAAACGGTCAGCGCGAGCAGCGACGAAAGTGTGGTGCCGTGGGTCAGCACGCTCCGCGGCAGCGTCTCGTTGATCGAGCGGTTGAGGATCTGCTCGAAACTGTCCCGTTTGTGCTTCTTCAGGTTCTCGCGAACGCGATCGAAGATGATGATCGTGTCGTTGAGCGAATATCCGACCATGGAGAGCACCGCGGCCACCACCGTGAGACTCACCTCGAGCCGAAGAATGCCGATGAACGCGATCGTGGCGAGGATGTCGTGCGCCGTCGCCAGCACGGCCGCCAGACCGAACCGCCACTCGAACCGGTACGCGAGGTAGGCGAGCACGGCGAAGAAGGACAGCACGATCGCGAGCAGCGCCTTCTGGCGAAGCTCGCCGCCCACCTTCGGTCCCACCGCCTCGGTACGGATGACCGTAAAATTGTCCGGGCCCAGAACGCCGGTCAGCGCCTGCCGGACGGCATCGGCCGTGGCCTGGGTGTCGTTCGCGTCGGTGCCGGGCTTGGCCACACGGGCGCGGACCACGAACTCGTTCTCCGAGCCGAAATTCTGAATCTCGGCGCCGTGCAGCCCTTGCCGATCGAGCCCCGAGCGGAGCGACCCTACGTCGACCGGGGTCTTGCTCTGGACCTGGATCAGGGTCCCGCCGGTAAACTCGATGCTGTAGTTGAGCCCTTTGATCAGCAGGAACAGCAGGCCCGGCAGGATGAAGATGGCCGTCACCGCGTAGGCGTATCGCCGGGCGGCGATGAAGTCGTAGTTGGCGTTCGCGAAGAGTCGCAGCATGGTCAGATACTCAGCGTGGACATGGTGGGCCGGCGGCTCAGCCAAATCATGAAGAAGGTCCGGGTGACGAAGACCGCGGTGATCATCGACGCGATGATGCCCATGATCAGCGTGACCGCGAATCCCTTCACCGGCCCGGTACCGAATTGGAACAGGAAGAGCGCCGTCAGCACGGTGCTGACGTTCGAGTCGATGATGGCGTTCATGGCGTGCTTGAAGCCTTCATCCACCGACAGTCGCACCGTCTTCCCGTGCAGCAGCTCCTCGCGAATGCGCTCGAAGATCAGCACGTGGGCATCGACCGCGAGGCCGACCGAGAGCACGATGCCCGCGAGGCCCGGCAGCGTGAGCGTGGCCTCGATCATCGAAAGGCCGCCCAACGTGAACAGGATGTAGAGGGCCAAAGCCGCGACGGCCAGCGCGCCGCTCATCCGATAGAAGACCAGCATGATGAGGATGACGAGGGCGGTACCGACGATCCCCGCGGTGATGCCCTGCCGGATCGAGTCGCTGCCCAGGCTCGCTCCCACCTGCCGTTCCTCCACGATCTTGAGCGGGATGGGCAGAGCGCCGGCCTTGAGGGTCAGGGCCAGATCTTGGGCCTCCTGCAGGCTTCGGTTGCCAAGCGTGATCTGCCCGTTCCGGCTGATCCGGCTCTGGATGACGGGCGGGCGGCCCTGCACCCGGCCGTCGAGCAGGATCGCCATGTAGACACCGACGTGGCGGCCGGTCTCGTCGCCGAACTTCCGGCCGCCGGCGCGGTCGAGCTGGAAGGTGACGATCGGCCCCTGCGTCAGCGGATCAAGCTGCGCCTGGGCGTCCTCGAGGTTGCTGCCGGTGACGATCGGGCGATCGTCGAGCGCGTACAGATAGCGATACGACTGCACGCCGACGCTGGTCGGCGCCGAGGACCAGCGGAGCACCACGTTCCGGGGCAGCTGCCGGGCGACGGCCGGAATATTGATCAGGCTGTCGACCCGCGGAAACGCGGTCTCCGGGACGGCGTACTCGCCCGGCGTGGCGCTGCCGGCCAACGCGGCGGCCGGCTGAATCAAACCCGCCAGAATACCACCGCGAGCGGCGGCGGTGTCCGTGGCGCTGCTGTCGCGCGCGGCACTGTCGGCCGCGGCCTTGGTCGGCGCGGCAGCCTTCTTGGCGGTGTCGCCACCGAGGAGCTGCTCGACAGCCGACGGCTTGCCGGCGCCGCTGCCGGTGTCCCCCTTGATGCCGAGACCGCGCAGGGTGCGGTCCATCGCCGGCAGCGCCTTTTCGAGCGCGCTCGTCTCGTCGGTGATCCGGAACTCGAGGAACGCGCTCCGCTGTACGATGGCCTTGGCGCGAGCCGGCTCGGTGATGCCGGCCAGCTCGACCACGATTCGATCGTCACCGGCCTTCTGCACCAGCGGCTCCTCGACGCCGAATTCGTCGATCCGCTTCCGGAGCACCGTGAGGGCCAGGTCGAGGTCCTTGGCCGGATCGGCCGACACCTGCTTGGACTGGTCGAGCTCGAGCGCGAGGTGCATGCCGCCCTGGAGATCGAGTCCGCGTCTGAGCGGCACGCGGGTCACCGTCGTGTCCCGCATGACCCCGTCCGCGCCGCGCTCGCGCAGGCTGACGCTTCGGGGGAAGAGGAAGTAGATCGAGCCGATGACCAGCAGCACGATCACGATCAGTCGGGATCGGAGAGAAGAGAACATCGTCAGGTGGTGGTCTCAGGCATGAGGTCCCCGGCTGGACGCCGGACCGGCCGCGGCGAGCACCGCTCGCGCCCGGATACGATCGCGCTCCAACTGCTGCTGCAACGCCTCGACCGAGGCGAACCGCTCCACGTCCCGCAGGCGCTCGACCCACTCGATCCGCACCCACTCGCCGTACAGATCTCCCTCAAAGTCGAACAGATGCGCCTCGAGGGTGCGCCGGCCGTCCTGAAAGGTCGGCTTGGGACCCTGGTTCATCATGCCTTCGGCCCGTCCGCCTCGCCACTCGACACGCACGGCATACACGCCGTCGGGCGGCAAGAGCTTTTGGGGAGGGAGGTCCGACAGATTGATGGTCGGCGCGCCCAGCAGACGGCCGCGGCGCTCCCCCTCGCACACCTGCCCGCTCACCTGGTAGGGGCGGCCTAGCATCCGGGCCGCGGTCGCCAGATCGCCCCCGGCGACGGCCCGCCGGATCCGCGAGCTCGAGACGTGCTGGTCACCGCTGTCCACCACCTCGACGACGTCGACGTCGAAGCCGCGTTCCCCACCGAGCCGGCGCAACGTCTCGACATCGCCGCTCCGGCCGCGCCCGAAGCCGTGATCGTGCCCGATCACCAGCTCGCGCATGTGGCAGCGATCGAGCAGCACCCGGTCCACGAACTCCTCGGGCGTGTACGCCGCGAGCCGGCGATCGAACCGCAGGAAGAGCACGTAGTCCAGCGGCTGCTGTGCCAGGATCTCGCGGCGCTCGACCGCCGTGGTGAGCAGCGGCGGCGCCGCCTGCGGGTTCACCACCTCGAGCGGGTGCGGCTCGAACGTGACCAGGACGCTGGCCCTGCCCGCCGCGTCGGCCCGGTCCGCGATCTCCCGCAAGACGGCCTGGTGCCCCAAATGCACCCCGTCGAACGAGCCGACGGTGACGATGCTGCCCCCGGGGAGCGGCGGGAGTCGGCCGGTCACGGCGTTCCGAGCACCACCGAGGGCCGAATGCATCCCTCCTCGGCCCGCGCCACCGCCACGAGCTCCTCACCCTGCACTAGCACCAGGTGACCGCGCGCGCCCTGGATACCCGGGAGCGCCCGGCCGTGCGAGACCGCCTGACGGGCCGGCGCGTCGAGCTCGAGCGTCGGCAGGTGCGCCAGCACCCGGCGGGGCGCTAGCAGCGCGTCGGCGGAGATCTCGGCGAGCGCCACGGCATCCTCGACCCGCAGCGCGCCGATCGATTCGCGTCGGAGCGCCGTCAGATGGGCGCCCACGCCGAGCCGCTCGCCGAGATCCCGGGCGATGGCCCGAAGGTACGTCCCCGCTCCGACCGTCGCCCGGAAGGTGACGTCCACCGGCCCCTCGATCGGGATCGTCACCGTGACCAGCTCCACCCGGTGAACCGTGACCCGCACTGCCGGCGGGTCCACCCCCGCCCCGCGACGCGCCAACCTGTAGCTTCGCTGCCCGTCGACGTGCTTGGCCGAGTACCGGGGAGGCCGCTGGAGCTGGTCGCCAACGAAGCCGGCGAGGGTCTTCTCCACCCGCTCGACGGTCAAGCTCGACAGATCGGCCGGCTCGCCTGACGGAACACCCGTGCGATCGTCCGTGTCGGTCGCGACGCCGAGCCGCGCGGTGGCCAGATAGGTCTTCGCCTCCGCCTCGATGAACCGGGCCAGCCGCGTCGCCCGGCCCACCAGCACCACGAGCAGTCCCGTGGCGAACGGATCCAGGGTGCCGGTGTGTCCGGCGGCGCGAGTGCCAAGCACCCGCCGGACTCGCTGCACGACGTCGTGCGAGGTGAGCCCCACCGGCTTGTCGACGAGAAGCGCGCCGATCAGCTGGGTTCCTCGCGCCGCAGCCCTTCGAGCAGCTCGTTGATCCGGGCGGCGTGCTCGAGCCCGCGGTCGAGCTCGAAGTGCAGCTCGGGCACGATACGGGTCGAGAGCGCGCGCGCCGCCCGCGACCGGAGAAATCCGGCGGCGCTCTGGAGTCCCTCGAGCGCCCGCGCCTTGTCGGCATCCTCGCCGGGTACGCTCACCATGACCCGGGCGTGCGACAGATCGGGCGTGACCAGGACACCGGTGACCGTCACGAATCCCACGCGCGGGTCGCGCACCTGCCGCGCCAGCGCGTCGGTAATGACCTGTCGCAACGTTTCCGCCACCTGCTCGGGGCGCCTCGACGACGACTTCATCGCCACACCGTCACGCTATCCACGATCCGCACTCCGTCAGACGACTCCACCGCGCGGTCCGCGGCGCGCAGGGTTTCCTCCACCACCGACCGGGCCGACCCCACGGCGGCACAGGCGATCTCCGCGCGCTGCCAGAGTTCCTGGTGGCCGGTCTCCGCCACCGACACGTTCAGCTTGTGGCGGAGCGCCGCGGTGAGCGGCTTGATGGTGCCGCGCTTCTCCTTCAACGAGTGACATCCGGGGAGATGCAGCTCCCACACCTGAATGCCGACGATCACCCCACCGCGCCGCCGGCCGCCGGCTGGAGGAACCGCTTGACCTCCTCCATGCGGAACGATTCGATCCGGTCGCCGACCTTGAGGTCGTTGAAGTTCTCGATGCCGATGCCGCACTCGAGCCCTTCACGCACTTCCCGGACATCGTCCTTGAAACGCTTGAGGCTGGAGAGCGTGCCGGTATACACCACCGTCCCGTCGCGCGTGACGCGCGCCTTGGCCGTGCGCGCGACAGTGCCGCTCCGCACCATGCAGCCGGCGATGGTGCGCACCTTGCTCACCTTGAAGAGCTGCAGCACCTCGGCCTCTCCGAGGACCGTCTCCCGCTCCTCCGGCTTGAGCAGCCCCTCGAGAGCGTTGCGCACGTCTTCCACCGCCTCGTAGATGATGCGGTAGGTGCGGACGTCCACCTGTTCCCGCTCGGCCGCCGCGCGGGCGTTCGAGTCCGGCCGGACGTGGAACCCGAGCACGATGGCCCCGGATGCCTTGGCGAGCAGCACGTCGCTCTCGCTGATGGCGCCGACGCCGCGGTGGACCACGTCCACCCGGACTTCGCTCGTGCTGAGCTGGGCCAATGCGTCGGCGAGCGCCTCGGCCGGACCGCCCTGGTCGGCCTTGATGATGATCCGGAGCGCGGCCACGCCGCCCTCCTTGAGCGCCCGGCTGAAATCCTCCAGACTGGTGCCCTTCTGACTGCGTCGGTTCTGCGCCTCGCGCTCGAGCCGCTGACGCTTCTGCGCGATCTCGCGCGCCTCGTTCGCGTCGGTGACCACGGCGAACGTGTCGCCCGCGGCGGGCACACCTTCGAAGCCGAGGATCTGCACGGGAATCGAGGGCCCGGCTTCCTTCACCGTCTTGCCGCGCTCGTCGTACAGCGCGCGCACGCGGCCGCTGAACTTGCCGCAGATGAAGTTGTCGCCGCCGCGCAGCGTGCCGCGCTGGATCAGGATCGTCGCGAGCGGACCCTTGCCGGGATCGAGCGTGGCTTCCAGCACCGCGCCGTGTCCCTTGCCCTCGGGATTGGCCTTGAGATCGAGAATTTCGGCCTGCAGCAGGATCTGCTCGAGCAGCGCTTCGATGCCGATCCCCTTCTTGGCCGAAATCTCGGCCGAGAGCACGTTGCCGCCGAACTCCTCGAGCACGACGTTGTGCTGCAGCAGATCCTGCTTGACCTTCTGGGGGTTGGCCGCCGGGAGGTCGATCTTGTTGATCGCGACGATCATCGGCACGCCGGCGTTCTTGGCGTGGCTGATGGCCTCGATGGTCTGCGGCATGACCTGGTCGTCGGCCGCGACGACGAGGACCACGATGTCCGTGACCTGGGCGCCGCGCGCCCGCATGGCGGTGAACGCCTGGTGGCCCGGCGTGTCGAGGAAGGTGATCGCCCGAGCGTTGGGCAGCGACACGTGGTACGCGCCGATGTGCTGCGTGATCCCTCCGGCCTCGCCGGCGACCACGTTCGCCTTCCGGATATAGTCGAGCAGCGAGGTCTTGCCGTGGTCGACGTGGCCCATGATCGTGACCACCGGCGACCGGCCGACCTGCTGTTCCGGCGACTCGTCGGTCTCCTGCGTCTCCATGTCCGCCGCGTACTCGTCCTCACGCACCGCCTCGAAGCCGAACGCGGACGCGATGAGCTCGATCTGGTCGAAGTCGAGCCGCTGGTTCACCGTCACCATCAGGCCCAGCTCCTTGAACGCGAACTGGACGATCTGGGTGGCGGGGACCTTCATGGCGCCGGCCAGTTCCGAGACCGACACGAACTCATTGACCCGGATCCGGGTCTTCTCACGCTCCCGCTCCTCCGCGAGCCGGCCGGCCTGCACGTCACGGAACGACGGCTCGTCCGACCGACGCACGCCCTTCCGGCCTGCCGGGCCCTTCATGCCCTGCAGGGTCTTGAGGATATTGGCCTGCACCGCATCCTGGTCCACGGACGACCGCTTGCCCTTCTTCCCCTTCTTGCGGCCGCCACCCTTCTCGGCGTCGGGCCCGAACTGGCGCGCGGGCGGCGCGCTGCTGCGCTCCGGGCCGCCGGGACGCGGCGGACCGCCTGGGCGTGACGGAGCACCCGGCCGCGATGGCGCGGCCGGGGCGCTGCTGCTGAACACCGGCTTCGGGCCGCGCGGCGCGGACGGCGCGGGCCGCTGGATGCGCGGCGGAATGAACGGAGCGCGGGCCGGCGGCGAACCGGCGGTGCTGTGGGTGCCCAGACGCGGCGGCAGCGGCTCCGCCGGTGCCTCGGGGGCGGCGGCGGGAGCGTCGTCCGTCGGCGCAGGAGCCTCGCGCTCATCCTCGACGGGGGCGGGCGGCAGGTCCTTGAACAGCGCACGGGCGCGCTCCTCGAGGGACTGCGTCGGCACCGGCTCCTCGATTTCCACGATCGGGCGCTCGAGCTCGAGGGCGGCCATCTCGGCCGCCTTCTCGGCCTGGTGCTGCGCTTCGACCTGCGCGACTTCGGCCGCGGTGCGCCGCCGTTTCGACGGCTTGGCTTCGACCGGGGCCGGCGCGGGCTCCGCCTTCACCGCCTTGCGGCGGCCCTTCTTGGCCGCGGGCTCCTCCGCGCTCTTGCGCTTCTCGCGCTCCCAGCGCACGCGAATCGCCGACACCTGGTCGTTCTCCAGGGCCGACATGTGGCTGCGGACGAAGATGTTCATGTCCTTCAGCACGTTCAGGAGCTGATCGGGTGCGACGCCGAATTCCGCCGCCAGGTCGTGCACTCTCGTTTTGACCACTCAATCCTCCATCAGGAGCGTACGGGCGCCAGCGGCATCATGCCGCTGGCCAACGCGCGGTCGCGTACGCCTACCGCCATCACCGGCGGCTTTCCGAGTTGCGCGCCGATCGCGACGGCGCGCGGGCCCGCCAGCATCGGTACACCCTTCGCTGACGCCAGCCGGACCACCTTCTCCACAGCCCGCGGGCTGGCATCCTCCGCCAGCACCACGCACCAGATCTTTCCTGCCTGCAACTCCTTCCGCACGGCATCGACACCCACCACGACCCGGCGGCCCCTGAAACCCAGGCCGAGCAGCCCCAGCAGCCCGCTCATCGGCGTGGACTACTTTTCGCCGCTGTCCTCGTCGGTCAACTCGGCGAGGAACCCGAGCAGCTGCTCCGACGTTTCCGGCGTCATCCCCGGAATCTTGACGATGTCCTCGCGCTCCAGATCGAGGAGGTCGTTGAGCATGCGGTAGCCGGCGGTCTCCAGGATCGCCGTGACCTCGGGCGAAAGGCCCTTCAGCTCGCTGAGCGGGATCTGGGCGACGTTCTCCTCCTCGGGCGGCAGCGGCGCGAACAACGGCCCCTCGCCCCCCCGCTCCAGCCACTCGCGGCTGGAGTAGAGATCGATCTTCCAGCCGGTGAGCTCGGAGGCGAGCCGGACATTCTGGCCGTTCCGGCCGATGGCGAGCGACAGCTGATCCTCGTCGACCACCGCCTGGATCGTCTTGGCCTCGGGGTCGCTGAACACCTTGGCGACGCGAGCCGGCGCGAGCGCCAGCCGGGCGAACCGCTCCGGGTCCGGCGACCACGGGACGATGTCGATCCGCTCGCCGCCGAGTTCGTTGACGACGGCCTGCACGCGCGAACCCTTGAGCCCCACGCAGGCGCCGACCGGATCGATGGCGTCGTCGCGCGAGATGACGGCCACCTTGGTGCGGCTTCCCACCTCGCGCGCGATCGCGCGGATCTCGACGATCTGCTGCTGGATCTCCGGCACCTCGAGCTTGAAGAGCGCCTTGACGAAGAGCGGGTCGCCGCGGGAGAGGATGAGCCGCGGACCCTTGGGCGTCTCCTCGAGACGCTTGAGCACCGCGCGGATCGTGTCCCCCTGGTGGAAATGCTCGCGGTGGTTCTGCTCGCGATAGGGGATGATGGCCTCGGCCTCGCGGAACTTGTTCAGCATGATGACGAGCTTCCCGCGCTCGATCTGCTGTACCTCGCCCGAGAGCAGCTCGCCGACCTTGGACGCGAACTCCTCGCGGATCCGCATCCGTTCGCCTTCGCGGACGCGCTGGATGATGCGCTGCTTGGCCGCCTGCACGGCCAGGCGCCCGAACTCCACGAACGGCACTTCCTCCTCGAGCATGTCCCCGAGCTGGAAGTCGGGATCCTCGTAGCGGGCCTCCTCCAGCGCGATCTGCCAGCTCGCATCCTCGACCGCTTCCACGACCTGGCGGAGCCGCGTCACCTTGATGGTGCCCTGCATCTCGTCCACGCTCAGCTCGAACTTGACGTTCGGGCCGAACTTGCGGACGAGCGCCGCCTGGATGCCGTCGCGCAGCAGATCCAGCAGATCCGAGCGCTCCAGCTGCTTCGCGGTGGTCAGCTCGCGGAACGCGGCCAACATTTCGGTCGATCCTGCCATGCGTGTCACTCCTGTTGAGCGATAGTCATCGCTTCGGCGACGTCATCCGTGCGCGGCCCTGGGACGGGCGCGCGATGCCCGAAAGGCTATCGTCCGCCCGGCGCCGGGCGATCCCGCCTGCCGGCCGAGGGCAGCTGCACCACCAGCCGGGCGTCACGGATGTCGGCCAGGGGTAGCGTCACGTCGGGGCCACCGTCGACGCGCAGCGTGACATGCTCGTCATCGGGCACCGCCACGATGTCCGCTTCGCGCCGGCCGCCCAACGCGTCGGCCCGGACCCGCGCACGCTGGCCCACGAAGCGCCGCCAGTGCTCGGGCCAGCGGAGCGGCCGCTCGATGCCGGGGGAGGAAACCTCCAGCACGTACCTCGGCCCGACCATCGCGCTGGATTCCAGGAGACGCTCGAGGGACCGGCTGATGCCCACGCAGTCGTCGGCCGTAATGCCATGGCCGGGTCGGCTGTCCGGGCGGTCCACCCGTACCTGCAGGATGGGGCGCTGCAACGTTCCGACGCGGCGGAGATCGACGAGCTCGAATCCGAGGCCGGCGATGTGGTCGCGAATCGGTGCGAGGAGCGCGTCGACGGACATCGGGCTTGCAGGAAAAAAAATGTGGGGGAACTCCCCCACATCGACAGCTGGCCCGACCAGGCGCCCCCGGGACAGCATCTAAATATTACCGCGCCCGTAGGATGGAGTCAATCGGTCCGGGGCATCCCCGCGTAGGCCACCATGCGTCCGTCGCTCCCCCCGGAGGCGCGGTGACTATAGAAGGAAGCGCGGTCGTGCGCGCTGCACCAACTCGACACGCTGATGGACTTGACCCCCAGGCCTGCGGCAACCGTGGCGAGGTGCGCCCGCAGGTCGAGGTGCCAGGGCCCCGCGCCCTCCGCCGGCACGCCGCACCCATTCATCACCTCGCGTCCGACTTCATAGCACGCTCCACAAATGCCAACACCGCAGTGCATTAGCACGTCGGCAGGCGAGGCGTTTGTCCGTTCCAGCAGGCAGGACAGACCGACCCCAACAATCCCTCCGGCAGTGCCACGCCAGCCGGCATGAAGGAGGGCTGTGCCTCGGCCCGGGACGGCCAGGTACACGGGGATACAGTCGGCCACCGTCACGGTCAGCAGCACCCCCGGTGTGGTGGTCACCCACCCGTCGACGCCTTCGATCTGGACCCAGCCCCGCGCCGGGCCGATCGTCTCGACGACGCTACCGTGCACCTGATGCCCCAGCACCACCGCATCGAACCCGACCATCGCCTCCCGGAAGCCGCGCCACCGGTTCATCACCTCGCCGACCGGTGCGTCGGTCCAGAGTCCGAGATCGTAGCCTCGGCTTGGCCCACTGCCGCGACCCGTAATGCCGGCCACGATGCCACGCTCCCGCCACGGCGTGAGCTGATGCAGCGGGAGCGGGCCGGAGGCCAGGGTTTCGGTGAGGGTGCTGCGGGGTCCGGCGGAGGGTGTCAGCTCGAGCCCGTCACTCATCCACCCGCTCGATGTCGGCGCCGAGAGCCCGGAGGCGCTCGTCGATCCGCTCGTAGCCGCGCTCGATCTGGCCGACGTTGTGGATCGTGCTGGACCCGTCGGCGGCCAGGGCGGCGAGCAGCATCGCCATGCCGGCCCGGATGTCCGGCGACTCCACCGTGCCGCCCTTGAGCGGAGATGGACCCGAGATGACGGCACGGTGGGGATCGCAGAGCACGATCCGGGCGCCCATGCCGATCAGCTTGTCGACGAAGAACAGCCGCGACTCGAACATCTTCTCGAATACGAGCAGCATACCGGAACATTGCGTCGCGCTCACGATCGTCGTGGACATGACGTCCGCGGGAAACGCGGGCCACGGACCGTCCTCCAGCTTGGGGACGTGTCCGCCGAGATCGGGGCGGATGCGACGCTCCTGATCGGCGTCCACGGTGAGCCGCTGCCCGTCGACCCGCGGACGGATGCCGAGCCGCTCGAAGCCGAGCAGCGTGCTCCGCAAATCGTCAGGGCGGACGGGGTCGATCATCACCTGACCGTTGGTGACGGCGGCCAGACCGATGAAGCTGCCGATCTCGATGTGATCCGGCCCGATCGCGTAGGCGGCCCCGCCCAGCGGCCGGCCGCCTTCGATGATGTAGATGTTGGAACCGATGCCGTCGATCTGCGCGCCCATCGCCACGAGTGCGCGGGCGAGGTCCTGGACGTGCGGCTCGCACGCGGCGTTCCGGAGGATGGTGCGGCCCTTGGCCGCCACCGCGGCCATCAGCGCGTTCTCGGTACCGGTGACGCTCGGCTCGTCGAGGAAGATGTCGGCGCCGACCAGGCCCTTCTTGGCCTCGAGCTCGTACCGGTCGCCCACGGTCACCGAGGCGCCAAGCTGCTCGAGCGCCAGGAAATGCGTGTCGACGCGCCGCCGCCCGATGACGTCACCGCCGGGCGGCGGCAACGTCACGGCGCCGAAGCGCGCCAGCATCGGGCCTGCGAGCAGAATCGAGGCGCGGATGCGGGCGCAGAGCTTGGGATCGAGCGGCTTGGGCCGCACCTGACGCGCGTCGATGCGTACCAGGTTGGGGCCCGTCCACTCGACGGCCGCGCCAAGGTCCGCGAGAAGCGCGAGCATGGTCTCGACATCCCGAATGCGCGGAATGTTGTCGAGCTCCATGGGGCCGTCGGCGAGGACGGTGCTGGCGAGGATCGGCAACGCGGCGTTCTTGTTGCCGGCGGGGCGAATCGACCCGCGCAACGGACGACCGCCGCGAACGAGGAAACGAGGAGGCATGGCCAAAGCTGTCGGGGTCGGGGAATCGCGTCAAGCGGATCGGAGGACTTGCGATGCATCGCCGACCCCGTTGTTTTACCGCATGGCATGCCGCCGCACCTGTCGGCCGGCCTGTCGCCGGCCTTTTCGGGGAGGACACCGTGGGATCGCACACACTTGCTCTCATCCAGGTCGCTGCCCAACCCGCCTGGGTCGGACCGACGATGGCGATATCCCTGGCCGTCATCGCCCTTTCCGTCGTCGCTGTCGCGGCAGCCGTCGGTGTCGCCGCGCTGCGGCTCTCCACGCAAGCCAAGAAGATCAGCACCATGGTCGACGGTCTTCAGGACGAGGTCGCGCTCGCGCTGAAGGCCGCCCGGCGGCTCACCGAGCAGGCCCAGGACCTGATGGTCCTCGTGCGGCACGAGGCGGGCGCCTTCGCGCAGACGAGCCAGCGCGTTCGGCGCAAGGTGACCCGCGGTGTGGATCGAGTAGAGGGGAAACTCGCCGATCTCGAGACGCTGTACGACCTGGTGCACGGCGAGGTGGAGGACACCGCGCTGGACGTCGCGGCCACCCTCCGGTCGGTGCGGCGCAGCAACGGCATGCTCGGCCGGGTCCGGCGATTGCTGGTGGCCGGCCGTTCGTGACGGCGCGTTGATGCGGCTGGCGCGCCTCGGGCTCGCCTTCGCGGTCGTCGGGCTGGTGCTGCTGGCCCTGCCGGATGCGGCGCACGCCTGGACACCGGGCACACACATCTATCTCGGTGAATCCGTGCTGTCGAGCCTCGGCCAGCTGCCGGCCGCGGTGGCCGACCTGCTGCGCGCGTACCCGTTCGACTTCCTATACGGCAACATCGCCGCCGACTCATCGATCGCGAAGCACTACGCGCCCCTGGGACGACATTGCCACTACTGGCACGTCGGCCAGGAGATCCACGATCTGGCCGACTCCGACGCGCTGCGCGCGTTCGGCCTCGGCTACCTCTGCCATCTCGCCGCCGACACCGTCGCCCACAACTACTTTGTGCCCCGCCAGCTCATGATCACGAGCAGCACGGCCGCGGTGGGACATTCGTACTGGGAGACGCGGGTGGAGACCCATCTGGGCGACGCCTACGCGCGGTCGGCGAAGGACGTGATCCTACTCAATCACGCCGACGCGGACGCGCATCTCGACCGGATCATCGCCCCGACTATTTTCAGCGTGCGGACCAACCGGCGGCTCTTCCGTGGGATGGTGCACCTCACCGAGAGCCCGAGCTGGCAGCGTGCCACGCAGGTGGCGCGCGAGTACAGCCGCTGGCCGCTGACCGACCAGGACGTCGAGCAACACCTCGGGCTGTCCTACGACTACATGGTGGAGTTCCTCGGAGGCGCCGCCTCGCCGACACTGCAGCTCGACCCCTCGGGAGAGCGACCGCTCAAGATCGCCAAGAACCTTCGGCGCCGCGTGCTCCGCGACACCGGCCGCCGGAACGTGGCCAAGCTTCGCAACTCGGCGCAGGAGCACTTCGGACTTCCCGATCGCCCGCTCACGTACTGGCCCGGCATCACCGCCCGCCTTCCATGGCGCGCGCCCGAGAGCGCCGCGCCTTCTCCCCGGGCGCTCGTGAGCGGCGACCGCTGAACGTCGAGGATGTGGTGCGCCGCCTGGCGCTCCTCCCGCATCCGGAAGGCGGGTACTACGCCGAGACCTTTCGAAGCCCGCTTCGCCTGACCCTGCCCGATGGCCGCCGGCGCAGCGCGTCGACCGCCATCCATTATCTCCTGCCGCGCGGCGCATGGAGTACCTGGCATCGAGTGCGGTCCGACGAGGTCTGGCACCGCTACGATGGCGGCGCGCTGCGACTGTTCCGCCTCGGACTCGGGCCCGTGCGTCTCGATGCCGACACCCCGCAGGCGACCGTGCCCGCGGGAGTCTGGCAGGCGGCCGAGCCCGAAGACGAGGCCGTCCTGTGCGGTTGCACCGTGTCGCCCGGGTTCGAGTTCGACGATTTCGAGATCGGCTCGGCCGAAGTGCTGGCGGCCCAATTCCCTGCCGAAGCGGCTCTCATCCGGCGCTTGGGACGGTGAGGAGCTGCCCAGGCAGCCTGCTATCGGTCTGTCTGGCGGTGCTCGCGGGCCGCGCCGCGGCAGCCCAGTCGCCGGAGGCCCCACGTGCCGACCGGATGCGGGTGGAAATACGACCCGCGACCGCCTCGCGCGGCAGCGTCGTCTGGCTCGTCGCCCGGCTCGGCGGCTGGCCCGACACCTCCGTGACACTCGACGGCTCGAGCTCAGGCGAGCCGCTGCACTTCGAGCGGCTGAAGGATGGACGGTTTCGAAGTCTCCTCGGCATTCCGCTCGAGGGGGACGATTCGCTCTTGGTGGCCCTGCGGCTCTCGACCGGCGCGTTCACCGACTCGGTCGTCGTCAGACTCGCCGTGCGGCAACCCACCCTGGTCCACGAGCGCTTGACGGTGGCGCCGCGCTTCGCCCAGCCCGACAGTGTGTCGCGGGCCAGAATCGAGGGGGAGCTGGCGCAGAGCCGGAACGTGTCACGCCAGGCGCACGACACGCCGCGGCTCTGGAGCGGCGCGTTTCGCCGGCCGCGACCTACCCGGATCACCAGCGGTTTCGGGTCCGGACGCGAGTACAACGGCACGGTCACCAATCGACACCTGGGCACCGATTTCGCCGGCAAGGTCGGCGCCCCGGTGCGGGCGGCGGGTCGGGCCGTCGTCGCGCTGGTGGCAGATTTTTACCTGGCGGGTCACGCGGTCTATCTGGATCACGGAGGTGGGCTGGTGACGGGATACTTTCACCTGAGCCGCGCCGACGTCGCCACAGGCGATACCGTCTCGGCGGGTCAGGTGATCGGTGGGGTGGGTCGAAGCGGACGGGTGACGGGTCCGCACCTGCACTGGATCGCGCGCTACGGGACGATCACGGTGGATCCGATGTCGCTCTTCACGCTCGGCGCCTTGGAACGCTAGCCGAGCCGCTCCTGCAGCACCGGCTGCACCCCTTTGGGATCGGCCTTGCCCTGGCTTCGCTTCATCACCTGCCCGACGAAAAACCCCATGAGCTTCGCCTCGCCCCCCCTGTAGCGCGCGACTTCCGCCGGGTGCGCGGCCAGCACTTCGTCGACCCAGCCAGCCAAGACGCCCTGGTCGCTCACCTGCACGAGGCCGAGCCGCTCCGCTACGGCCTGGGGCTCATCCGCAGGGCTGAGCGCCAACTCGGCATACACCCGCTTGGCCGCCTGATGGCTCACCACGCCATCGCGCACCAGCGCCACCAATCCGGCGAGCCGTGGCGCCGGGACGGGGAAGGTGCCCGACTCGTTGAATGAGGTGATCACCTCGCCCATGACCCAGTTGGCAGCGCTCTTGGGCTCGACACCCGCTCCGACAACCGACTCGTAGTATTCTGCCAGCGCGACCTCACTCGTCAATACGCGGGCGTCGTACGCGGGGAGGCCGTAGGCCAGCTCGAGGCGGGCGCGGCGCGCCTCGGGCAGCTCGGGGAGCCGCGCGCGCTGTTCCGCGATCCATTCGGGCTCGAGTGCGAGCGGCGGCAGATCGGGATCCGGGAAATACCGATAGTCGTGACTCTCCTCTTTCGATCGCAAGGGGCGGACCCGGCCGGAGCCGGCGTCGAACAGCAGCGTCACCTGCGCTACCCGTCCGCCCTGCTCGAGCAGCCCGATCTGCCGCTCGCGCTCCGCCTCGAGGGCCCGTTCAACATTCGCGAACGAATTGAGGTTCTTCACCTCGGTTTTGGTGCCGAGCTTGGCATCGCCCGGACGCCGGATCGAGAGGTTGGCGTCGACCCGCAGACTTCCCTGCTCCATGCTGCAGTCGCTCACGCCGGCGTACACCAGGATCTGCCGGAGGGTGACCAGGTAGGCGCGCGCCTCCGCGGGCGACCGGATGTCCGGCTCGCTCACGATTTCGGCCAGCGGCGTGCCCGCACGGTTCAGATCGACGGCCGTCTTCCCTGGAAATCGATCGTGAACCAGCTTGCCCGCGTCTTCCTCCACGTGCAACCGGGTGATGCCCGCCTCGATGCGACCGCGATCGGGGGAGTCGAACGCGACGCGGCCCCCGGTGGCCAGCGGCTGATCGAACTGGGAGATCTGGTAGCCTTTCGGCAGATCGGGATAGAAATAATTCTTCCGAGCGAACACGCTGGCCCGATGGACCGTACAGCCGAGCGCGATGGCGCCGCGGGTGGCGAGCCTGATGGCTTCCGCGTTCGGGACCGGCAGCGCGCCCGGCAGCCCCAGGCAGGTGGGGCACACATTGGTGTTCGGCGGGTCGCCGAAGGTGGTGCGACAGGCGCAGAACATCTTGGTGCGGGTGCTGAGCTGGACGTGCACCTCGAGCCCGATGACCGTCTCCCAGGTCATCAACGCACTTCCGCCTGCGCGTCGATCGCCCGTTCGAGCGCGCCGGCGGCGGCGAGCATCCGCTCGTCCTCGAAATAGGGTGCGATCAGCTGTGCCCCGATCGGAAGCCCACCGCTGCGCCCGACCGGGATGCTCAGCGCCGGCAACCCTGCCAGGCTGATCGCGCAGACGAAGACGTCGGCCAGGTACATGGACACGGGGTCTTCGGTCTTCTCCCCCGCGCGAAACGCCGGCGTCGGCGTCGTCGGGGTGAGCAGCAGGTCCACGCCACCGGCGAATGCCTTTCGGAAGTCGTCGGTGATGCGTGCCCGCACCCGCTGCGCCTTCCCGTAGTAGGCGTCGTAGTAGCCCGCGCTCAGCACGTAGGTGCCCACGAGAATGCGACGCTGCACCTCCAGGCCGAAGCCTTCGCCGCGGGTGGCCTGGTAGAGTGCGCGGATGTCGCCGCTCGCGCCGACCTTCCGGCGGCCGTAGCGCACGCCGTCGTAGCGCGCGAGATTGGCCGCCGCTTCGGCGGGCGCGACGATGTAGTACGTCGGAACGGCGTACGCGGAGTGCGGGAGCGAGACCTCCACCAGCTCCGCGCCGAGCTCGCGTGCGGCCGCCTTCGTCCTCTCCATCGCCACCGCCACGCCGCGATCCAGATCGGACGGGAAGTATTCGCGCGGCAGGCCGATGCGCAGACCCTTGAGATCGGGGAGCGCGGCCGGGACCCGCATCGCCGGGCGATCGAGGGTCGTGCCGTCGAGCGGATCATGACCGCTCAGAACGCTCAGCACCCGCGCCGCGTCATCCACCGTCCGGCCGAACACCGAGATGCAGTCGAGCGAGGAGCCGAACGCCACCAAGCCATAGCGGCTGACGCGGCCGTAGCTCGGCTTGACGCCCACGACGCCGCAGAAGCTCGCCGGCTGGCGGACCGAGCCGCCGGTCTCGGACCCGAGCGCGGCCGGTACCACACCCGCGGCCACGAGCGCGGCCGAACCGCCCGACGATCCACCGGGCACGCGACTCGGAGCCAGCGGGTGCCGTACGCGCCCGAACGCGGAGTGCTCGGTGGACGAGCCCATGGCGAACTCGTCCATGTTCGCCTTGGCCGCCATCATCGCGCCCGCGCCGCGAAGCCGGCGCACCGCGGTGGCGTCGTAGGGCGACACGTACCCTTCGAGGATACGGGAACCGCAGGTGGTGGGCGCGTCGGTGGTGACGATGTTGTCCTTGAGCGCGATGGGCATGCCGGCGAGCGGCCCCGGCGCCGCGGCGGCATCGATCCGGACCGCCTCCGCCGCCAGGAGCTCGCGAGACCAATGCAAGGTGGCGTTGAGGCCTGAGGCCTCGGCCGCGGCGAGCCGGTCGCCGACGGCGCGGGCGACCGCCGCGGCGCTCACGAATCCTCCATCGCGCCGTGGCGGGGCACCAGGAAGAATCCATCCGCGAACTCGGGCGCGAACTCGGCCGGGGGCCTTGCGAGCGGCACCGATCCCGGCACGTCCTCCCGGAGCGCGACCCGTGCCGGCCCGGGCAGCGACGGCTCGGCACTGTCGTCATCGGGCACCCGGTCGAGCTGCGCCACGAAACCCACGATGCGGTTGAGCTGATCCACGATCCGGTCGAGATCGGCCTCCTTGACCGCGAGCTCTGCCAGCCGAGCCACCTGCAGCACGTCGTCCCGGCCGATGCTCATGCGCTCTCCCACTCGCGCTCGAGCCCGGCGTAGGCCACGAGGAGCTGTTTGACTCCGACTTCGCTGTCGTCGAAGGCCACGGAGACCTTCAGGTCCCGCCCCGTCCCGGTGAGACCTTGGATGGTGCCGCCACCGAACCGCCGGTGCCGGACCCGTTCGCCCTTCACGTAGCGCGGCGTATCCTGAGAGACCTCTTCGGCGACCGGCGCGGGGGCATCCCGTCTGGGCGGGCGAGCCGATCCGAATGCCTGACCACCCGCCTGCCAGCTCGGCTGCCGTGGCGCCTGGCTGGCTCGCCAATCGGGCGCCCACATCGACGTCGTTCGCCGCTCCTCGAGGATGCCGGGTGGTAGCGCGCGCAGGAACCGCGACGGCATGCCGGGCCGGAGCTCACCGCCGCGACGCCTGGCGCGAGCCCAGGTGACGTACAGCTTGTCCTTGGCACGTGTGAGGCCGACGTAGCACAGGCGGCGCTCCTCCTCCAGGCCATCGGGTTGCTCCTCAGCCCGGGCCAGCGGAAACAATCCGTTCTCGAGCCCGGTCAGGACGACCACCGGCCACTCCAAGCCCTTGGCGGTGTGCAGCGTCATGAGCGTCACCCCGTCCTCGTTCCCGACGACGGTGTCGCCGGAGGAGAGCAGCGCCGCCTCGGCCAGGAAGCGCTCGAGCGGAGTGCCGTCGGCGTCCTCGGTGACCTCCTCGGACCAGTTGGCCGCACTGGCGACGAGCTCCCGAACGTTCTCCCAGCGATCGGCACCCTCGGGGCCCTCCGCATGCAGCAGCGCCTCGTAGTCGATCGCACGGATGACCTGCTCGAGCACCTCGGCCGGCGGCAGAGTACGCGCCCCCTGCGCGAGCGCGTCGATGAACGTGGCGAACGACTTGAACGCTCCGCGCACGTTGGGACGGAGGTCCGTGATGCCGTCGGACGCGCGGGCGGTATCGAGCAGCGGCTTGCTCCACTGCGCGGCGGCGCGGCCGAGCGTTGCCAAGCTGGTGTCCCCGAGCCCGCGACGAGGGACCGCCACGGCGCGCAGGAAGGCTTCGTCGTCCGACGGATTAGCGGTGAGGCGGAGGTAGGCCAGCAAGTCCTTGACCTCACGCCGTTCGTAAAAGCTGATCGCGCCGATCAAACGATACGGAACGCCGGCGCGCCGGAACGCTTCCTCGAGCGCCCGCGACTGGGCGTTGGTGCGGTAGAGGACCGCCATGTCCGCGTAGCCCCAGTCACCGGCCGCGCTCCGGCGCTCGAGCTCGCGGACCACCCACTCCGCCTCGTCCCGCTCGTCGGCGGCGGCCAGCAGGGTCACGGTTTCCCCGCCGCGCCGCCGGGTGGTGAGCGTTTTCCCGATGCGGCCCGTGTTCTCGGCGATGACGCCGTTGGCCGCGTCGAGCACGATCTGCGTCGAGCGGTAATTCTCCTCGAGTCGCACCAGGCGCGCGCCAGCGAAGTCCTTCAGGAATTCCTGCATGTTGCGGACGTCGGCGCCCCGCCACCCGTAGATCGACTGGTCGTCATCTCCCACCGCGAACACGTTGCCATGCGCGCCGAGCAGCCGGATCAGCTCGTACTGGGCGCGGTTGGTGTCCTGGAACTCGTCGACCAGCACGAAATTGAACTTGGCCTGATACGCCTTGAGGCGCTCCGGATGCTCGCGAAACAGGGTCAGCGGGTGGAGCAGCAGGTCGTCGAAATCCATCGCATTCGCGGCCTTGAGCGCCGGGCCCATGGCCGCGTACACGTCGGCCGAGACCTGCGCCAGGCGATCGAACTGCGACACGCCCGCCGCCAGCTCGGATGGCGGTACCATGCGATTCTTGGCGCCAGAGATGAGCGACTGCACCGCGCGTGGCGGAAACAGCTTGGAGGAGTGGCCGCGCTGGTCCATCAACCGCCGGATGAGGCTCAGCCGATCGTCCTCGTCGTAGATCGTGAACTGGCGCCCAAAGCCCAGCAGCTCGGCCTCACGCCGAAGCAGCCGGGCCGAAAGCGAGTGGAACGTCCCGATCCACAGGCCGGAAGGATCCCGGTCGAGCAGCTGCCCGATCCGGTGCTTCATCTCGCCGGCGGCCTTGTTGGTGAAGGTCACGGCGAAGATCCGGTCCGGCGGAACGCCGTGCCGGTCGATCAGGTGCGCGATGCGGGTCGTGAGCACGCGCGTCTTGCCCGAGCCGGCGCCGGCCAGGACGAGAATGGGGCCGTGGACATGATCCACCGCCTCCTGCTGCGCCGGATTGAGCGCATGCACCAGGTTCGGGGTCGGACTATCGATCACGCGGCGTCTCCGCCAGCGGTACGCGAATCACGAACGATGCTCCCTTGTCGGTCGGTTCCAGCTCGAGGTCCCCACGGTGGGCGTCCTGCACGACACGCCGCGCCAGCGCCAGGCCGATGCCCCACCCGCCGCGCTTGGTGGTGATGCCGGGTTCGAACAGTGTTCGGCGGATCTCACGCGGCACGCCAGGACCGTCGTCGACGACGCGGATCTCGCCCATGCCCTGCTCCGCGCCGACACGCAGAATAATCGTTCCCGCGCGGCCCTGCAGCGCGTCGATGGCGTTCTTGACGAGCGCTTCGAGCGTCCACTCCAGCAGCACTGCATCGCCCACCACCATCGGCCCCATCCCGGGCGCCTCGAGCCGCAGCTCGATCGGGTTGGCATGCTTCGGCAGGCGCGGCCGGAAGTAGCCGGCTACCCGGTCGGCCAGCGCCCCCAGACCGACCGGCTCGCGCTTGGCCGGGTTGCCGATTCGTTCGAAACGCTGCGCCACGCGATCGAGCCGCTCCGCGTCCGCGGCGAGGTGGTCGGCGAGCCCCGGCGGCGGCGTGGCCCTCGACCGGACGCGCTCGATCCACCCTTGCAGACTGGTCAGCGGCGTGCCCATCTGATGCGCGGCTTCGCGCGCCATCGCCACCCAGAGCCGGTCCCGCTGGGCGGCGATGGCGCTTCGGTAGGCGAAGATCGCCACCGCCACCATTACGGCGATCGTCAGCCCCTGCAGCACCGCGAGCGCGGTGAGGTTGCGCTGGGCCGGCAGCGGTCCATAGTGCACCGTGCCGATCGCCTCGTCCACGATCGGTGGATTCCAGCGATCCAGCCGCGCGGCGTAGGCCTTGACCCGCGGATGATCGAGCGGCGCCGCGAACGGCAGGTTCGCGGCGGCGGTGACCCGCCCGCTTCGATCGGTCACCACGAGCGGGAGTCCGAGCGCACGGACCTGCGCGCCGAGTCGGAGGAGCGCCTCGGCTTCCGCGCCCGGTCGCGGATCGTTCAAGCCGCCGAACACTCCGGAGTACAGCCGGCTCGTGGCGGTCGCATCGGCCTGGAAGTGGCGCAGCACCAGCAGCCCGGACCCAACACTCAGGCCGGCGAGCAGAGCCACGAGCACCACCGCCAGCGTGGGCGCGAGGCGCTGCAGCCGCTCGCTACGCACGGGGAACCAGGCGGTCGACGCCAAGGTACGGCACCAGTGCCTCCGGCACCCGCACCGACCCGTCGGCCGCTTGGTAGTTCTCCAGGAGGGCGATGATCGTGCGAGGGAACGCGACGCCCGAGGCGTTCAACGTGTGCACAAATTCGGGCTTGGCCTTCGGCGCCGGCCGGTATCGGATATTGGCGCGGCGCGCCTGGAAGTCGGTGAAGGTGCTCGAGCTCGAGGCTTCAAGCCAGCCGCCGACACCCGCAGCCCAGACCTCGAGATCGAACGTACGCGCGCTTCCGAATCCAATGTCCCCGGCGGCGAGCTCAAGGACGCGGTACGGGATGCCGAGCCTTTGCAGCACGGCCTCCGCGTGCCCGGTGAGGCGCTCGTGCTCCGCGGCCGAGTCCTCCGGGCGCGCGAACCGCACCAGCTCGACCTTGTCGAACTGATGCACGCGGATGAGCCCTCGCGTGTCCTTCCCATGCGCGCCGGCCTCACGCCGGAAGCAGGGCGTCCAGGCGCAGTACCCGCGCGGAAGATCGCCCGCCTCGAAAATGTCGTCCCGATGGATATTGGTAAGCGGCACCTCGGCCGTCGGGATGAGAAACAGGTCGTCCGCAGGAACGGCGTAGAGGTCGTCCTCGAACTTCGGCAGCTGACCCGTCCCGGTGAGCGTCGCGCGGTTCACGAGGTACGGCGGAGACACTTCCTCATAACCGTGCTCGCGCGTGTGGAGGTCGAGCATGAAGTTGCTCAGGGCGCGCACCAGCCTCGCACCCGCACCTCGCAGGAGGGGGAAGCCCGAGCCCGTGAGCTTCGCGCCGACAGGCAGATCGAGAATCCCGAGCGCCGTGCCGAGCTCCCAGTGCGGCCGCGGTGGAAAGTCGAACGTGGGCGGGGTTCCCCAGCTGCGAACCACCCGGTTGGCGCTGGCGTCGCCCTCCGGCAGCTCGTCGACCGGGAAGTTCGGCAGGGCCAGCGCGCGCTGCTCGAGGGTCGTCTCGATTTCGCGGAGCTCGGCATCGAGCGCCTTCACTTCCTCGCCGGACGCCTTCAGCCGTGCGAACAGGTCGTCGGCCGGCTCCTTGGCCCGCTTCCGTTGCGCGACCTCTTCGTTCGCCGCATTGCGCTCCGCCTTGAGCGCCTCCGTTCGCACGAGCAACCCGCGCCGCCGCTGGTCCAGATCGAGCAGCGCGTCGATGAGCGGACCCACCGACGGATCGCGCCGACGGAGCAGCGAGGCGCGGCTCCCGTCAGGGTCCTGACGCAGACGCTTGAGATCGATCACGGACGCTCAGTTTTTGGGAAGGCCGGGCAGGAGGTCCTTATAACCGCAGTTCTGATTGACCAGTGTCTGGAAGGTGACCATGCTGTCCTGAAAGCTCAGGATCTCCAGCTTGCCGTAGAGCGGAACACCCAGGTTGCCGCAGATGACGCGCGACCGTACCAGGTAGCGCTCACCGACCTGGACGGGCACCGCGGAGTCGCTGACGTAGCCGTTGCTGGGCGCCCGGGTGATCGCATCGAACGCCTCGTTCCGGCGCTGCAGCCCGGGGTTGGCGTTGCTCCCCGAGAGGCCGAGCGCCGCGCGCGGGAGAAATACGCGCTGATATGAACCGTCTTCGAGCCGGCGGATGTTGTAGGCGAACTCGAAGTCCACCGACTGGTCGGTGCGCAGCGCGCCCACGGCGATGTTGTACCCGCTCGGCGTCGCGATGGACGTCCCTTCGAGCGCGCCGAGCGTCACCGTGTCGAGCACGTTGAACTCGGTCGGGTCGCCGAAGTCGTTATTGTCGCTGCACGCTGCGGCCAGGCCGATGGCGATCAGCAGGAGCGGGAAAATGCGGCGAAAAGGAGGCATGAGAAGGGGAAGATTAAGGTCCGTGGAGAGAGGGGTCAACTGCCAATGATTTCTTGACTTCGACTGGGACGGTCCCTACGTTGCGCACGTTTCCCGCTGCCCCGGAGTTCTACCCCGTGATCGAGCTGAGTGAAGTCGTCCGGAGCCTCGCTGCGCGCGACGGCGTCGAGGCCGTGCTGCTCCTGAGCGGCGACGGTCTGCCCATCGAGCATGCCGCACGCACCACCTTCGACTCGGAGACGGTGGCCGCCCTGGCCGCCACACTCGTCCAGCACGCCGAACGGCTTGGCCGGAGTGCGGCGCGCGGGGGCTTGAGCACCGCGGTCGTCGAGTTCGGCACCGGCCTCTTCGTGCTCGCCAGGGCGGGTACGGGTGACTGGCTCGCCGTACTCGCCTCCCCGGACGCCGACATCGGTCCTCTCCTCTTCGATCTGCGCCAGCATCGCTCGGCGCTGGCTGCGCTGCTCTGATGCGTTGGGCCGTCCTCCTGGCCGGGGGCTCGGGCACCCGGTTCTGGCCGCTCAGCACTCCCCAGAGTCCGAAACAACTTCTTCCACTGTCCGGCGCCGGGTCCACGGCGGAGGAAGCAGTCGAACGTCTGACCGGATTGATCCCGCGCGAGCGCGTGCTCGTCGTGGCCGGCGAAGCGTTGGCGGTTCGTCTGCGTGCGCTGCTCAAGCTGCCCGCGGAGAACTACCTCGTCGAGCCACGAGCCGCATCGACGGCGCCGGCCCTAATCTGGGCCACCTGGGAGGCACGCCGACGCGATCCGGACGCGGAGGTCCTCTCGCTGCACGCTGACTGGGCCGTCGGCGACGCGAGCGCGTTTCGCCGGACCGCCGCGGAGGCGCTGCGGACGGCTCGCGACCACGATCGGCTCGTCACCGTCGGCGTCGTTCCCTCGCGCCCCGAGACCGGGTTCGGCTACATCGTGCCCGGCGCGCCGCTCGACGAGGCCGCCCGCACCGTGGCGCGGTTCTCCGAAAAGCCCGACGCGGCCACGGCGCTCGATCTCATGGCAGCCGGCGCGCTGTGGAACAGCGGACTCTTCGCGTGGACCGCAGACCGCCTGCTCCAGGAAGTCACGCGGCACACGCCCGAGGTTGCCTCCGCCCTGCCGAGGCTGGAGGCGAAGGACGTACCCGGCTTCTTCCGCGACGTGACGGCGATCTCGATCGATGTCGGGCTGCTCGAGCGGAGCGGCGCCGTCGGCGTGGTCACCGGCACATTCGCCTGGGACGACGTCGGCACGTGGCAGGCACTGGCACGGGTGCGGCCGAAGGACCCCAGGGGCAACGTGCTTGTCGGACCGGGCCACCTCGAGGATTCCCACGACTGTGTCGTCTGGTCGGATCGCGACCCCATCGTGCTGTTCGGTGTGCAGGACCTGGTGGTCGTTCAGGCGCACGGCCGGATTCTCGTGATGCCGACCGAGCGCGCCGGAGCGATGAAACAGCTCCTGGATGCGCTGCCGCGCGAGATCCGCGACGTCGCCCCATGACCGCTTCCGCATGACTGGGCCAGCATGACTGCGCTCTATATGCTGGAGCCCGACCGCCCCGGCCCCGCATGGGCCCCGTTCGCGGGCGTCCGGCCGATCGCCGAGCTGCGAGCCGGGGCCTGGCGCGTGCGCGAGCGGTGGGAGGCTGCCTGCGACGCGGAGGCCACGGCCATCCTCGGTTCGCACGTCGAGCAGTTCTTCGAAGGCGACGAGCCGGTCGTTCGCTCGCGCGGCCCCGTGGAGGGCCCCGCCATCGTGGCGCTCTCGACGTTCGCGCCGACGGGCGACCGGCTGCCCGACATCGCATCGATCCCGACGGTGCGTCGCCTGGTGCACGCGGGCACCACGGTAGGCTGGATCGTCGGGTCGGGGGAACGGTGGGACTCGCCTGGTGACGACGGAAACGGCCTGGAGGTCGACGGCCTGCACCTGCACGGTGGCGCCGACCTGGTCTCGGCGCTCGAACGGTTTCTCGGTGAGGATTGCGCCGACTTTCGCGGCGCCGGTTCCACCGGCGTACCCGAGGGCAGTCTCGTGCTCGGCGACCCTGCGGACGTCATCGTGATGGGCGCCACGGTGGAGCCCGGGGTCGTGTTCGATGTGCGCCAGGGCGCGGTGGTGCTCGGGCCCGGCGTCGAGGTACGCCACGGTACGCGACTGGAAGGGCCGGTATACGCCGGTGCCAACTCCAAGCTGTTGGGCGGCTTCATCCGGGGGTCCGCTTTCGGTCCGGAATGCCGAGTGCACGGTGAGATCGCCAGCAGCGCCTTCCTCGGCTATGCCAACAAGAGCCACGACGGCTTCATCGGGCACAGCGTCGTCGGTCACTGGGTCAATCTCGGTGCGATGACCACGACGTCGAACCTGAAGAACACCTACGGCCCCGTGCGGCTCGAGGTGGCGGGCCACCGGATCGAGACCGGCCGGCAGTATCTCGGAACCCTCTTCGGCGATCACGCGAAGACGGCCATCGGGACGATGTTGACCACCGGGACTGTGGTCGGCGCGGGTGCCAACGTGTTCGGGCCCGCGGCGCCGCCGAAGTTCATTCCGCCGTTCGCCTGGGGCAGCGCCGGCCGCGAGCGGCTCACGGCCGACGGATTTCTCCGGGTCGCGGAGCGCGTGCTGCCGCGCCGCGGGGTCGAGTTCACGGCCGAACGGCGTCGTTCGCTGGAGCGGACGTTCGCACGCGGGATCTCGGGATGATGCGTCTCTATGTGCTGGGCTCCGGCTCCCGGGGAAACTGCTGCGCGGTCGAGGCCGATGGGTCCGCGCTGCTGCTCGACGCCGGCTTCAGCGCCCGTGAGATCGAGCGGCGCGCCGAGAGGGCTGGCTTCGACCTGCGCCAGGTTGCGGGAATCGCCCTGACCCACGAGCATGGCGACCACGCCTGTGGCGCCCCGCGCCTCGCGCGACGGCTCGGCGTTCCCGTCCTGACCGCGCCCGGAACGTGGGAGCGCATGGCCCCCGAAATGGGCACGGCCACGCATCGGGCCGTCGGCATGCGCGCCGCGGTCGAGCTTGGCCCCTTCCGGATCGAGGCCTGTCCCACGAGCCACGACGCGGCGGACCCGGTCGCGCTCACCGTGCGCACTGAGGACGGCGCGGGCGTGGGGGTCGCCTACGACCTCGGCCGGCCGACGGCCGCGGTTCGCTTCCTGCTGCGGAACCTCACCGCGCTGGTACTGGAGGCCAACCACGACGAGGTTCGCCTGCGCACCAGTGGGTATCCGCCGGTCGTGCAGCGTCGTATCGCCGGCTCGGGAGGCCACCTGTCCAATCGCGCAGCCGCCGAGCTGCTGGCCGAGCTGCACCATCCGGGCTTGAGCGTCGTGGTGCTGGCGCATCTGAGCCGGCGCTGCAACTCGGCGGATGATGCCCGCGCGACCGTCGCACCGGCGCTGCGCAAGGTGGGTTTCGGAGGATCGCTTCACGTGGCGGCTCAGGATGAGCCGCTCCCGGCGATCGATGTCGTAGCGGGGGGACGAACGCAACTGCGGCTGGCGCTGTAGGGCGCCCAGACCGGGCGCCCGACAGGGACGAACTCACATGGGCTGCGTGTCCGGATCGGGCGGCACCGACACGGTATCCGGCCGAGGCGACGGAGGACCCACCTTTCGGAAATTCACCGGCTCGTTCAGGTCGCCCCCCGACAGTGTGAGGTTCGTACCCTTCAGCTTGAGCCGGTAGTTCACCCACTCACCCCCGAGGGCCAGGGCAAGGCTGTCTCCGACGATGCGCCAGCGAACCGTCTGGGTTCCGTAACTCGCGCTGCTGTCGGACCGAACGATCACGGTCCGGGGCCCTTCCTTCTTCTGACTCTGCTTGAGGTCGAACTTCCAGGTGCCGAGGATCGCGGCCTGCTTCTGCTGCGCCGCCACCGTACATGGCGCGGCGAGCAGCGCCGCGACCAGGATGCTTCTCACCTTCACGTGTCCTCCCGAAGTGACGGAAACCCCTGCCTCAGGACTGCGGCTGTAGTTTAACCGCGGGCTCCGTGCCAAACCATTCCGGCAGTCGGCAGATCATCGGCCGCCGAGCGGGATCCCGAACCCGAACGAGAGCTGGACGTCGTTCTGGGTCTGCTTGGTATCGTCCACGGTTGGGAACTGCGACGTGTTGTCCAGGCGGGTCCCATAGATGTAGTCGTCGGCCGCCACGTAGAAGCTCAGCAGGCCACCGAGGTTGAAGCCGACCGTGGCGCCTACGACTGCGCCGATATCGTCCTTGTCCTCCAGATCCTGGTATGCGTCGCCGCTCCGGCGGACGTAGCTCCCGCCTCCGTTGAGACTCAGGTACACCGGCGAGGTGACAGGGATAACGTACAGGGTCGCTCGAGCGGTCCCGAAGAGCAGATTCGCCTTGTCCTTGACCTGCTGGCCGCCGGCCAGGTCGACCTTGAGGTCGCTGGGCACGTACGTCACCGAGGTGAGGATCCCGAAGCGAGGACTGAAATTGAGCCCGAGGCGGCCGCCGACCGCGAGCGCGATCTCCTGCTTGAACTCCTCGCCGTTGGATGCTTTCACCAGCTCCGAAGTCGGGATGTACACGCCGATCGTGGGCGAGAGCGAGAGCTTCTGCGCCACCGCGGCGGTTCCGGGGAATAACGTGATCGCGAGCGCGAACGCGGCGGTCCGGGCGACTGGGTTGGACATGGCGCTCTCCTTGTGTGGGTGTAGCCGATCGGTCTGGCGGGGCGTGGGCACCAATGAATAGACGTAAGATGTAGTATCCCATTCTCAGTTTGCCAGGAGCGCTCAGTCGCACGGAGGGGTTCTCGTCCGCAGATAAGAAGAAGCGCCCCGGCTTTCACCGGGGCGCTTTTCCTATGCGGTGCTGCGATCGAGCTTAGTACATCCCGCCCATGCCGCCGCCCGGAGGACCGCCCGCCGGGGCCGGCTTGTCTTCCTTCTTCTCCACCACCACGCACTCCGTGGTGAGGAGCAGACCGGCGATCGACGCGGCGTTCTGGAGCGCCGTGCGGGTCACCTTCGTCGGATCGATGACGCCCGACTTGACCAGGTCCTCGTAGCTGTCGGTGGCCGCGTTGTAGCCGAAGTTCTTCTCCTTCGACTCGCGCACCTTGGCCACGATGATCGAGCCCTCGGCGCCCGCGTTCTGGGCGATCATCCGGATGGGCTCCTCGAGCGCGCGCCGGACGATCTCGACACCGATCTTCTCGTCCTCGGTGCCGCGGATCCGGTCGAGCGCGCTCTGGGCGCGGAGCAGCGCCACACCACCGCCCGGGACGATCCCCTCTTCGACCGCCGCGCGGGTCGCGTGCAGCGCGTCCTCGACCCGAGCCTTCTTCTCCTTCATCTCGGTCTCGGTCGCGGCCCCGACGTTGATGACCGCCACGCCGCCGGAGAGCTTGGCCAGACGCTCCTGGAGCTTCTCACGGTCGTAGTCGCTGGTGCTCTTGTCGATGGCGGCCTTGATCTCGTTGATACGGCCGGCCACGTCGCCTTCCTTGCCCTTGCCGTCGACGATCGTGGTGTTGTCCTTGTCGATCACGACGCGCTTGGCGCGGCCGAGATCGTTGAGCGTGGCATTCTCGAGCTTGAAGCCGACTTCCTCCGAGATGACCTGGCCGCCGGTGAGGACGGCGATGTCGCGGAGCATCTCCTTCCGGCGGTCGCCGAAGCCCGGAGCCTTGACGCCTGCGACCTTCAGGGTGCCGCGCAGCTTGTTCACCACGAGCGTGGCGAGCGCCTCGCCCTCGACGTCCTCCGCGATGATGAGGAGCGGACGGCCGCTCTGCGCGACCTTCTCCAGCACCGGGAGCAGCTCTTTCATCGCCGAGATCTTCTTGTCGTGGATCAGGAGGTAGGCGTCGTCCAGCACGGCCTCCATCTTCTCCGGATCGGTGACGAAGTAGGGCGACAGGTAGCCGCGGT
>DATLBL010000029.1:0-26484 GCA_035526925.1 Gemmatimonadales bacterium | reverse complement strand
TCTCGGCGCCACCCCGGACCTCGCGATGGTCCTGCTGGCCGCCATGCTGCTGGCGGCGCTGGGCTGAACACCGCCCCCAAGACGGCGCGGGCGCGTGTGACGGATGGCCGCACAACATCTGCACTTTCCCACGTGGATATCCGGGCGAAGGTACATCCCCCGGTAAGCTCCCGGGGCGTGTCGTCCAGGGGCCGCCCCAACCGCGCCACAGGCACCACGAGCCCCGTGCCGCGCGACGACGCTCCAACGCTGGTAGCGGAGGCCCTCCATCTGCCGGCGGTATCACGCCCGACCCACAGGCGCGCCGTGACTGCGTTGCGCGGACAGGCGCGGCCGCCGCGCCCCCGGGCGGCGCCACCATGAGCATCCCGCGCCCGCCGACCGGGTTTGTGGGTGCGTCCATGATGGTCGCGCAGGCGCCAATACCGATCGCTGCGATGCCGGCGGGGGTCTGCAACCCGTCGAGGTCGGTCGCAGCATCGCACACGTCCATCGCGCAGTTGCCGAGGCCGGCATCGAGACTGCCGAACGAGGTGCGCAGCGTGCACGGGTCGTTCGTCGGCACGCAGGGGCCGATTGCGGGCGCGTCTACGCAGGCATTCGGATCGCCGAAGCGGATCTCGTGGGGAGCGATGTCGGCCTCGCGCTCGACGATGTCGCCGCTCGCCCGGTACGAGGCAACCGCGCGGGCGACGACACGCATGTAGAGCACGCCCGGATCGGTCGCGAGGCCGTCGACGACGTTATTCGAGGTTTCCCCCTCACTCTCACCGCTGCCTGCGTAAGCCTCGGGCCGGTCGGCGTCACCCTCACCGCTGCCCCGGTCGCCCTCGAACCTGCCGACGTTGTTCTCGAACCTGCCGACGTTGTTTTCGAAGCTGTCGACGTCGATGCTCTACCTGTCGATGTTACCCCATAGCTGTCGACGCGCGCCGCGGGGAGGCCTGGCTCGCTCACGAGCCCGCCGACTTCAACGTCGCCCGTGCCGCGCCCTTGATCGAAGGCGGCCGATTGCTTTGACTCCTGTATGGCGCTCAAGCGGCTGCTCGGCCTCTCCCGGGCACGACAGGCCTTTCTCCTCCCGACGTACGCGCAGCTCTACCCCGAGCTGTCGCCGGGCGTGTGGGTCCCCGCGCGCGAGGTGGCCCAGGCGGTCCGGCGCGGCGCAGAGCTCGAGCAGCGCCCCTGGCCCACCGAGGGACCGCGCGTCCTCGCCGACGAGCACTTCCTGTTTCGCGACGGCCGGAGTGCCCTGGAGCGCGCGCTCAAGCTCTGGCGCGCCGGGCGGCGCCAGGAGCGCCGGGCCGGGCGCTGACCGCTTGGGCGCCTCGCCGGGGCTGACGCCCGGCGCCATTCGCAGCACAGGAGCAGCCGATGCGTGACGTCCGCCTGGCCCTCCGCACGCTCCGCCGCACTCCGAGCTACACCCTCACCGTCATGCTCACGCTCGCCCTCGGCATCGGCGGCACGACCGCCGTCGCGAGCGTGTTCCGTTCGGTCATCGTCCGCCCGCTGCCCTACGCTCCGGCCGATCGCGTCATGCTGCTCGCCGAGCGCGACTCGGCCGCGGCGATTCGGCTGCCGTCCTATCCCACCTTCCTCGACTGGCGACGCGGCACCGACGCCTTCGAGGCGATGGCTTTCGCGCGCGGCCTCGGCACCGTCCTCACGAGCGCCGGCGGCGCGGAGCGGCTGGTGGGCGCGTTCGTGTCGGACGAGTACTTCCGCGTGCTCCCCGAGGTGCCGGCGCTGGGCCGCCTGCTCGGACCCGCCGACTTCGCTCCCGGCGCGCCGCCCGCGGTCCTCCTGTCGTGGCACCTCTGGCGGCAGAGCTTCGGAAGCGATCGTGCCGTGCTCGGACGGAGCGTGACGCTGGGCGAGCGCGCCTACACCGTCGTCGGCGTGCTGCCCGCCGGCTTCGTCTATCCGACCTGGGCCGACCTGTACGCGCCGATCGCCGCGATCCAATCCACCGACGCGGCGCTCGGACAGCGCGGCGTGCACGTGGACAGCCGCACCGTCGGCCGCCTGCGCGCGGGCGTGGACTCGGCCGCCGGTCAGGCGGCGCTCACGGCCGTCGCGGCCCATCTGGCCGACGCCTATCCGGCGGAGAACGGCGGCTGGCGCGGCGCGGCCCTTGTCCCGGTGGCGTCGGAGATCCTGGGCGACAGCGGCGGCCAGCTTCGGCTGCTCACCGCGGGGGCGGTGCTCGTGCTGCTCATCGCCTGCGTCAACGTGGCGGGGCTGGCGCTGGCGCGCGCCGGCGCCCGCTCGCGCGAGCTGGCGATCCGCGCGGCGCTCGGCGGCGGACGCCCGGCGCTGCTCCGGCTGCTCGCCGCCGAGTGCCTGGTCCTCGGCGCCGCGGCGGGCGTGGCGGGCCTTGGCATCGCGGTGGCGCTGCTGGCCGTGATCCGGGTCGCGGGCCGCGATCTGCTGCCGCGGGTGGACGAGGTCGTGCTGGACCCCGCGATCCTGCTCGCGGCTACGGCGCTGGCCGTGCTGGTGATCGTGGCGCTCGGGCTCCTGCCCGCGATGCGTCGCGCCGGCCCGCTCACGGCCGCGCTCCGCGAAGGAGCCGGCGGCGGGCGCGGCCCGGCGAGGCGGCGGCTCCGCGCGGCGCTGGTCGTGGCGGAGATCGCGCTGGCGCTCGTGCTGCTCACCGGCGCGGGGCTGCTGGTCCGGAGCTTCGAGCGTCTGGTGCGGGTGCCGTCGGGGCTGGACGACGCTCGGCTCCTCGCCGTGCCGATCGATCCGCCGCTCCCGCGGTACGAGGCGGCCGAGCGCGCGCTCCAGCTCTATCGCGACGTGGCGGCAGCGGTCGCGGCGGTGCCCGGGGTCCGCTCGGTCGCGCTCACCAACCACGTCCCGCTGAGTGGCGGCTCGACCAACACCGCCCTCGAGGTGGACGGGCGGCCGGCCCGCGCCGACGAGACCGACCAGGCGCTGTTTCGCGAGGTGGATTCGGCGTACTTCCGGACGGCGGGCATCCCGATCCTCAGGGGGCGCGACTTCACGCCCGACGAGATCGCCCGGCCGGGCGACGCAGTGCTCGTGAACCAGGCGCTGGCCGGGCGCTACTGGCCGGGCGGCGATCCGATCGGTCGCCGCATCACCGTCTACAAGTCGGCCCAGGGCCGTCCCGACTTCGGCCAGCCGATTCGGGCCACCATCGTCGGCGTCGCGGGGAACGTGCGGCATTTCTCGCTCGACACCGACTTCGAGCCGGAGGTGTACCTCCCGTATACGGCGACAGTCTGGCCTCGGATGGCCCTGCTGGTGCGAACGGACGGCGATCCGGCGCGCGTGGCCGGGCCGGTCACCCGCGCGGTGCGCGGCGTCGAGCCCGCCCTGCCGCTCGAGGGCGCCCAACTGACGAACCGGGTGTACGGGCTCAGCGACTCGCTGCGCGAGTCGCTCGCCTACCGGCGCTTCGTCACCGGATTGCTCGCGGCGTTCGCGATCCCCGCGGTGCTGCTCGCCGCCTTGGGGATCTACGGGGTGGTGGTGTACCTCGTGGCGCAGCGGACCCGCGAGATGGGGATCAGGATGGCGCTCGGCGCGCAGCGGCGCGACGTGCTGCGGCTGGTCCTCGGCGAGGGGCTCCGGCTGGCGGCGGCGGGCGTAGGCCTCGGGGCGATGGGTGCCGCGCTCACGACGCGGTGGCTCGAGTCGGAGCTCTACGAGACCAGCGCCACCGATCCCGCCACCTTCCTGGCGGCGGCGGCTGCGCTGACCGCCGTGGCCGCGCTCGCGACCTTCGTCCCCGCTCGCCGGGCCACCACGATCGACCCCTCACGCGCGCTGCAGGCCGAATAGAACACCGACCGCCGCCGTCCCGACCGGCAGTCTGGATTGTCGGGTCCCGAGCGGTACATTGAACGGACCCCTACCACCCCAGGGGCCGCTCCACGTCGAGGCTGGTGCATGGCCGAGTCAGGCGTCGTCGCGTTCCGGGGGACCACTCCAGCGTTCAGTTACCAGTGGCAGGATGCCATCCTGCAGACCAGGCTCCGCGGCTGGGCGTCCGAAGTCTCGCCCGGATGGTGCGGCAGGACGCCGAGCGAGTCGGGATCCGCACCCACCAGATCTTGCGAGCCACCGTTCGTCTCGTCCCGTAGCCCGCGCAGGCCATCATGCCGACGGTCCTGGTGGTAGACGACGAACCCGCGGTCCGCCAACTCGCCAGCCGAATGCTTCGGCAGGGCGGGTACGACACGATCGAGGTACCGGGCGGACGCGAGGCGTGGGCGTACCTGCAGCGGTCGGGGGTCCAGGTCGACGCCGCGGTCGTGGACGTCGTGATGCCGGGGATGAGCGGAACGGAGCTGGTCGCGATGCTGCGCGAGGTCCATCCGGAGCTGCCCGTGCTGCTGATGTCCGGCTACACCGCGGGCGATCTCGTGCAACGCGGGTTGGAGCGGTATACCGGTCCGCTGCTGACCAAGCCGTTCACACAGGAAGGACTGCTGGCCGGCGTGGACCGGCTGCTCGGTCCGCTGCCTCACTCCAGAGGAGGTTCGGCTTCATGAGCCCCATGTCGCGTCTGCGCCCGCCGCACGTTCTCCTCTGGATTGGGCTCGCCGCGTGCGGGGAATCCGGCACGCTGCCTCGCGGAGAGCTCAGCGTCGTGCTGGTCAGCGGGGACCAGCAGGAAGCCGTCGTGGGTCACGAAGTGGCCTCGCCGCTGGTCGTGGACGTCGTGGATGCGGACGGCAACCCGGTCCCCGACCAACTGGTGAACTTCGTGGTGACGTCGGGCGGGGGCTCGATGTTCGCCGGTGCGTCCATCACCAACTCCGAGGGGCGCGCCCAGGACTACCTCACCGTCGGCACCAGCACGGCGGAACCGCAGATCGTCGCCATCCGATCCGTGGACCCGACCACCGGCGAGCGGAAGACCTACGGGGAGTTTCAGATCACGGCCCTCTCCGACGTGGCCGTCTCGGCCCTGCCGTACGGCGTGCCCGTGAGCGCCGCGCGGATGCTGGTGCCCCGCCGTATGGGCGTCATCGCATACGACCAGTACCTCAATCCGGCCTCCGGCGCCGAGGTGACGTTCACCCTGCTCGAGGGCGACGGCAGCATCACGGGCACCGATCAGGTGACCGGCCTCGATGGCGTAGCCGCAGTGGGGAGCTGGACCTTCGGGGCCCCAGGCACCCAGCGCCTCGGGATGACGATGGACCCCTCGGTGCCTCTGGCCAACGGCGAGCTGGTGGGGAATGCCTACGAGACCGCTCGACGCACCGTCGTCATCATCGCCGGGGACGGCCAAACCGCGCCGGTCGGCCAGATCCCGGCCGAGCAGCTGGTGGCGGGCGTCGTGGACACCGACCCGTCCCCGGTCTTCAACAACTATTTCTTCGAATGGAAGGTGGAGGGCGGCGGCGGCCGGATGGAGAGTTACGACGAGCAGGGCCAGGGGACGGCCGCCCTGGTGCGGCTCGGAGTGTCCCCCGGCCCGAATACCTTCACCGCCTCGGTGTACGGCATCGGGTCGGTCACGTTCACGATCACGGGTCAGTAGCGACGCACCGGGCCGGGATCACTTCGGTCGTCCTGTCCTCAGCGATGCGGCCGCTGCCGGATCCCGTCGGTCACCCGCGTGCGCGCCCGCGCCGCCGGCTCACGCGGCGCGCCGCCCCGGAACTCGAAGTGCGCGGGATCGAGCGTGCGCACGTGGATGCTGAGCCGGCGCGCGGTGCTGGCGCGGAGCACCACCAGCGCCGCCACCTCGCTCGCCAGCAGCCAGCGGTCGGGGGGAATCTCCGCGTACAGCTCGGCGAACTCCGGCTTGAGACGGACCTCGCGGGGCGGGATCGGCCGCCCCGTCACGGGGCCCCGTCGGCCGCGCGGCGGTCGCCTTCGTGTGGGATCGCCGTGTGCGGGCGCTCGACCGGCTCGACGTCGAGGTGCGGCTCGAGCATCGGCAGCCCGCTCGACCCTTGCGGCCCGACCGGCGTGTCGAGCCAGAAGGCGCCCCGATCCGAGCGGCGTCGATGCGCCCGAAGCCAGCCGTCCGGCACGGCCGGATAGATCGCGCGGAAGTCGGGACGGACGCGGATCCTGAAGTGCTGAGGCGCGGCGGGTTCGGCGAAGCCGGTCATGCGGAGGGCGCCTCATCCTGCGCAGGGTTCGCGGGCGGCGCCGGGGTGTCCCCGGCGCTCTGGCGCGCACGATGATCGTCGACCACGCGGTCCGCGCGGATTCGCGCGGCCATTGCGCGCGCCGCTGTGCGGAGGCTGGTGAAGAGCGGACTGGTGCCGCGCGCCTTGGCGGAGGCGGTCGAGTGGGGCTCCGGTGGCTCGACCGCGTCCAGCTCCTCCTGGTGGATCGCGGCGATGCTCTCGACACCGCCGATCAAGGCGAGGCTCTCCGCGCGCTCGGCGCAGTGCAGGGCGGCCGCGAGCAGGTGGTAGGCCGCGTCGTAGCTGCCGGCACGCATCGCCTCCTGATGCAGATGCCAGAGGACGTCGAATAGTTCAGCCGGGGGACGGGTGCGTGGCTCGGTCTTGGGATCGGGCATTCTGTTCCTGGCACCGGGCAGGCGGCCGGCGGAGGCGATACGAGGTTCGCGGACGGCATCGGAAGCTACGCCCGCGGCCCGGCGGTGGGAACCCGCGGACGCTCGCATCTCGGGACGAGACATGCGCTACGGCGCACCCGGAATCCGGCTCAGCGCGTGCGTGTGGTACCGCCACGCTCCGTCGGGCTCCCGTCGCAGCACGGACACCGCGTACCCACTGTCCGTCACCGTCTTTCCTGCATGGCGATACTGCTGCGTGAATCGAATGATCTCGGTGGCCAGGTCGCCGCTGACGGCGCGCTCGAGCAGGGTGATCTTGAGGCCGCTGATCTCGGGGAGGGATCGCCGCCACCCACGCTCCAGCGTGGCACGCCCGTAGTCGATTCGGCCGTCGCTGACGAACCGGGCGTCCGCGGTGTGGAGCGCCACGATCGCCGCCGCGTCGTCGCGGTCGTACGCCGCCATGAATCGGGCGGCCAGGCTGTCGATCGCGGCCAGCGAGGCACGCTCCGCGTTGCCGGCATCGACCGGCGGATTGGCTTCGCGCCCGATCCGCTCCTTCGACATGGTGCGGGCGTCTCCTTCGAACTGGGCGGCGGCACGGCCGGCGACGAGTGTCATCGACACCGCCAGGACGGCTGAGCGACCAACGAATGACCGGGTACCCTTCGGCATCAGCGGCTCCTTCCCGCGGCGGTCCGGCGCTTACGGATCGTCCGCTCGTGTGCCGGGACCTCTCCACCGATCCGTTCGCGTGGTCCCGCCACGAAAGAGGAAGTGCTCGTTCATTAGGACCCGCGACCCCGGCCCCGGCCACGAGCGGCTGCCGCCCATGACGCCGCCCACGATGACGAGCGCGGCGCTGAACGCCGTCACCCACAGGCCGGCGGGTATCTCCGGGTACAGCGAAGCGAATTCAGGCCGCAGCCAGGCGAGTCGCTGAGCAGGTTCGTTCCAGGGCCATTCGGCGGGGATGACGAGCGGGACCATGTTCGGGTCTGGCAGAGGTGAGGGGTACCATCAATGTAGCAGGACGACGTGGTTCAGTGGAGCCGTCCCACACGAACCACATGGAAGGCATTTCCAGAGCCGCCAACGGAACCTAGGCCAGGGCCGAGCTTCCTTCCCGGAACACGAAGTCGGCCTCCGAGAGCACTCGGTGGAGCCGATCCACCGCCGAGGCAGGAAGTCCCCGATAGCTCGCGACCAGGGCCGCCAGATGTGCCGCCGCCGTCCACATCCTCGCCGGCAGATACGGATACAAGTCGGCTGCCTCGGGCCTAAGTGCCGCCTCACGCCGCAGTTGCATCATGTTCTCCCCCTTGCGAGCGCCCCCTCGGCGCTGGGTCGGATTCCGATCGCCGCTGCCGACCGACAGGGTACGGCTTCGACCATCTTCTTGGCTGTGAGGTGTCCCACGGACTGGCGGTCTGCCGAACCCGGCGTAAGTTCCCGCTCACACGCCTCCCCTGAATCGAGCCCGCTATGCCGGACCCAGGCGCGCATCTTGAAGCGGAACGCCCTGTCGTAGTGGTGATTGCAGACGATGAAGACGTGGTACGTTCGGCGGTAGCCCAGCAGGTGGCCGCGCTGGGCTATCGTACGCTCGAAGCGCGCGACGGTGCGGAAGCGCTCCACCTGGCGCACCTGGCGTGGCCGCACCTGCAGCTGGTCATCACGGACGTGATGATGCCGACGATCGACGGACTCGAAGTGGGGCGGAGACTCAAGACAGACTGCCCGGGGCTGCCGGTCCTCTACATGTCGGGCTATCCGCGCGGCGACGTCTTCAACCGGGACGGCCTGGGTCCCGACGCGCCGTTCCTGCAGAAGCCGTTCACTCCCGAAGCGCTGCAGGCCACGGTGCGGTCGCTAGTCGGCGCGACGCCGCTGCCTGCGTCGGCGTAGCGCATCGGAAGCCCGGCGTAACTACCGGCCGGTCCCGTCCGTGTCCACCAGCGCCCGAACGGTGGCCGTGAGCTCGTCCAACCGGAACGGCTTCAGCAGCACCGGCCCCGGCAGCTCGGCGGCGTGCAGCACCTCCGGGTGTCCGGTCATGAAGACCATCCGCACGTCGGGCCAGCGCCGCGTCACCTGCGCCGCGAGCTCCTGGCCACCCATGCGCGGCATCTTGAGGTCGGTCACCACGAGCCGGATCGACGACCGCTCCAGCACCTCGATCGCCTCCACCCCATCCAGCGCGGTCACGACCGGATAGCCTGCTCCGACCAGCAGTCGGGCCGTGAGCGTTCGCACGGACTCGCTGTCCTCGACCACCAGCACGGTGGGAGCGGGCCGGCCGTCGAGCGTAGGGCGAGAGGCCACAGCGTGTTCTCCGGAAAGGTTGCGGAAGAAGCACCATACCCCCGGCGATCCGGTTGGATCCGGGGCTACGGCTTCGCCGCTATGTCCGCGCAGCTGTGCTGCGGTGATTCGATTCGGGCGTCGAGCAGTCGGCGCACTTTCAACGCCAGGTCGTCGGGCCGGAACGGCTTCTGGATGAACGGCGCCGACGGGTCGATGAGCTGCTTGCGGATGACATCGCTGCCGGTGTAGCCGGACATGTAGAGGATGCACGCATCCGGCGCGGTCTCGGCGATTGCCGCCGCGAGCTCGTGCCCGCTGAGGCCCGGCATCACGATGTCGGAGAGGACAAGGTCCACCGGCCTGGACGTCGTGCTCAGGAGATCGATCGCCGTTCGTCCGTCCGCCGCCTCCACCACCTCGTATCCGTACTCCTCGAGCGCGCGCCGCGCCATCATACGGACCATCTCCTCGTCCTCCACCACCAGGATCCGCTCGTCTCCGCGTACCTTGGGGAGCTGCGGGGCCCCGGTGACGCGCTCGGCGCCGGTCACGGCCGGCAGATAGATCTTGACCGTGGTTCCGCGGCCGAGCTCGCTGTAGAGCCAGACGTACCCGCCGGCCTGCTTCACGATTCCGTACACGGTGCTCAGGCCGAGTCCGGTGCCCTGACCCACGGGCTTCGTCGTATAGAATGGCTCGAAGGCGCGGTCCACTGTCTCGGGGTCCATCCCCTCGCCGGTGTCGCTCACGGCTAGCATGACGTAGGGACCGCTGCGCATCGCCACCATGTCGTGGCGGCCGATGTAGTCTTCGTCCAGCTCGACGGCCTCGACGGCGATCGACACGCTCCCGCCAGGCGCCGTGGCATCGCGCGCGTTGAGCACCAGGTTGATGAGCACCTGGTCGAGCTGGGTGCGGTCCGCGCGGATGGCCGGCACGTCCGCGGGAATGTCGACGTACAGCGTGTATTCCGCGCCGAGCGACTGTTGGAGCAGTTTGGACAGGTCGCGCACCACGGCCGGGAGCGACAGCAGCGCCGGCTGGTTCGGCTGCTGGCGGGTGAAGGCCAGGAGCTGCTGAGTGATGCGCGCGGCCCGCTCGCCGGCCTTGATGACTTCCTGGATGTCGGCGGCCGACGGATGGTCGGGATCGAGCCGGCGCATCGCGATGTCGCTGAAGCCGAGCACGACCGTCATCATGTTGTTGACTTCGTGCGCCACACCACCCGCCAGCTTGCCGACCGCCTCGAGGCGCTGGCGCCGGCGGACCTGCTCCTCCGTCCGCGCCCGCTCGTCGAGGTAGTTCCGCACCTGGTATTGCCGGACGCGCGCCCGGACCGCCGCCCGGACAGCGGTCAGCAGCGTCTCGGGCTGCACGGGGCGCTCGAGCAGGGTGATGTTGGCGGTCTCGCGGAATTCGGCGAGGCCGACGTGCGGAGGGCGCGGGCCCCGGCTGGGCACCGTGAGAATGACGATCGGGAGATCCGACCACGAGGGCTGCGCCTCGAGCGCTTCGCGAAGGCCGAGCGCGGTGGCGGCATCGAGCGCTTCCTCGGCCAGCACCACGGCGCCGAGTGTGGGGTCGAGCCGGCCCAGCAGCTCCGCGAGCAGGCGGGTGCGGTGCACGTAGTACCCGTGCGACTCGAGCAGCTCGGCCACGAGCACGCCGTCGCGGCCGGTCGGGGTGTGAACCACGACCGGCGGCGCGCTGACTTCGGCGACCTCAAGCGGGTTCGGGCTCACCGACCCCGACGTGCCCCAGCAGCGGACTTCCGTTGCCCAGGTACTCGGGCACGCCCTTCAGCACCCCCTGGAAGGCGCGCAGCGGCTCGCCCACCTTGAGTCCGCCGGTCTGGATCCGGAACTCCCGGATGGCATGCTCGTGCGCGCCGCTCCGCTTCTTCAGCACCGAGATCGCCTTCCGCACCTCGCCCGCCGCCTCGAAGAAGCGAAGCAGGACGACCGAGTCGGCGAGGTAGCTGACGTCCGCTGCCTGGGTCGTCTCGGCGAACGGCGCGTGCTGGGCGAGCGTCATCAGGGAGGTGACGCCGCGCTGGCCGAGGTAGCTGAACAGCTCGTGGAGGTGGACGTTGAGCAGCCGCTCCTCAGGCATGGCGTTCAGGTATCCGGTGAGGCTGTCGATCGCGACGAGCCGGACGCCCTGGCGCTCGACGGCATCGACGATCCGCGCGGCGAACTGTCCCGGCGAGACCTCCGTGGGATCGATCTGCTGCAGCACGAACGTGCCCGCGTCCATCTGCTTCTGCAGCTCGAGTCCCAGCGTCCGCGCTCGCGACAGAAACGCCCGGGTCCGTTCGTCGAAGAGGAAGAACATCGCTCGGTCGCCGTTCCGGGCGGCCGCCGCGGCGAACTCGGTGGCCAGCACGGTCTTGCCGACGCCCGCCGGCCCGAGGAGCAGCGTGCAGGAGCCGGCGTCCATCCCGCCGCCCAGGAGCAGGTCGACCTCGACGTTGCCGCTCGAGATCATGCCCTCGCACTCGATCGCCTCGTGCTCGGAGGCGATCAGGCGCGGGTACACCACCAGTCCGCCGGTCAGGATGCTGAAGTCGTGGAAGCCGCCCCGGTATCGCTGTCCGCGCATCTTCGTGACGCGAAGCCGCCGTCGTTCCGCGCCGTACTCGATCGCGAGCTGCTCGAGCATGAGGACGCCGTGCACGATGCTGGCGAAGTGCAGCTCGCTGTCCTGGCTGCGGACGTCGTCCAGCAGCAACACGGTGCAGCCCCGGCCGGTGAAGAAGTGCTTGAGCGCGAGCACCTGGCGCCGGAGCCGCAGCGGGTCCTGCGACAGGATGCGCATCTCGGACAGCGAGTCGAGCACGATGCGGGCCGGCCGCATGCGCTCGACGACGTCGTAGATCCGCTGCACCGTCTGGTTCATCTCGACGTCCGACGGATGGAACACGGTGTACTTGGTCTCGGGGTTCAGCACTTCATCGGGGGGCGACAGCTCGAAGAGCTCGATGCCGTCCAGCGCCCAACCGTGCGACGACGCCACCGCGGTGAGCTCGTTCCGCGTCTCGGCGAGCGTGACGTACAGCGTGGACTCGCCCCGCGCGACCCCCTCGAGCAGGAACTGGAGCGCGAGCGTGGTCTTCCCGGTGCCCGGATTGCCTTCGATCAGGAAGACCTGGTTTGCCGGCAATCCGCCGCCCAGCACGAAGTCGAGCCCGGGCACCCCGACCCCGATGACGGGGGCCGCCTGCGCGGGCCGATGGGCCGAGGAAGGAAGCGCTTGAGACACACGTAACTCCGCGTGAAAGGCCCGCGTTCGATGTCACTCCGCCAGCGTCCGGACGCCGTGCGGCTGCCCGGTGCTCCGGTCGTCTGTCTACCCGCGGCATGTGGGGGTGCTTCAACCGGGCGTGCGGCCCTGCCGTTCAGCAACATCGCCCGCCAATGTAGCAAGCCAACTCGGGCGTCCGGCGTGAGCTACGCCACACATCCCGGCGGTGCCACCTCGCTCATTCCGACTCGGGCCTGCCGAACATGAGCTGCATCAAGGCGCGGTCCTCGCGCTGTGTCACCACGTACACGTGGTCGCCCGGCTCGAGCGTCGTCGCGCCCTTCGGAGGCACCAGGCGGTTCCCCCGGACGATGAGCGTGACCGAGGATCCGTCCGGAAAATCCAGCTCCTCCAGCGGGATGCCGGCGACCACCAGCGCCTCGTCTATATAGAAGGAGATCAGCTCCCCTTCGAGCGGCAGCCGCGATTCGATCGCCAGCACCGCCTGGGGCGCCGGCGGCTCGGACTTCTGCAGCCCCAGACGGCGCGTCACCCAGGCCACGGTGCCGCCGGGAACCAGCGCGTTCGCCACCACGATGAAGAAGACTACGTGAAAGATCCGGTCCGCGCCCGGGGCGCCCAGCAGCACCGGGTACGTGGCGAGCACGATCGGCACCGCGCCGCGAAGGCCGACCCATCCGATGTACAGGATCTCCCGTCGTGGGTATCGGAACGGGGCCAGGCAGAGCGCCACTACCAGCGGGCGTGCCACGAACGCGAGCAGGAGCGCCAGCGCGAGGCCCGTCCCCGCCACCTCGAGCAGGCCGCTCGGAAAGACCAGCAGCCCCAGGATGAGGAACATCCCGATCTGCGCCAGCCATGCGAGCGCATCGTGCACCCGGAGCAGGCCGGCGTGGTAGGGCAGGGGCCCGTTGCCCAGGACCATGCCGGCGAGGTACACGGCGAGAAAGCCGCTGCCATGGACGAGCGTGGTGACGCCGTACGCGAGCAGCGCGAAGGCCAGCGTGAGCGCCGGGTACAGTCCGCCGGTGGGCAGCGGATAGCGCCGCAGCAGCTCGCGCCCGCCATAGCCGACGCCCACGCCGAGCGCGCCGCCGACCACGAGCTCGCGCACCACGCCGAGGCCGATGCCGAGGACGCCGGCCTCGCCCGGATGCAGCAGGTTGGCCGTGAGCGCGACCGTGAGGATGACCGCGACCGGATCGTTGAGCCCCGACTCGAGCTCGAGCGTCGTGCCGACGCGCCGTTTGAGCTGCAGGCCGCTGCCGCGGAGCACGGCGAAGACCGACGCCGCATCGGTGGAGGACACGACCGCGCCGAGCAGCAGGGCCTGCGGCCACGCCAGTCCCCAGAAGTGCGCGGGCACCGCGATGAGCAGGGCGGTGAGCGCGACCCCGGCCGTGGCGAGGAGCCCGGCAGGCGCCCACGTTCGCCGGAGCGCCGCCAGCGGGGTGTTGAGCCCGCCGTCGAACAGGATGAGAGCGAGCGCGAGTGACCCGAGCCGGAAGGCGAGCCCGTAGTCCTCGAACGCGATGCCGCCCAGGCCCTCGGAGCCCGCGAGCATCCCCATGACCAGGAACAGCAGCGCGACCGGCACGCCGATCCGGTCGGACGCGCGGCTGAACAGCACGCTGGCGCCCATGAGGGCGCCGGCGGTGGCCAGCAGGAGGGCGGTGCCGAACGGCTCGCTCGTGGGCATGGCTCTAGTATACTTGTGCCCATGACCCACGAGACTTTCGCCGCGACCCTGGCCATGATCGGCATCGTCATCGTCGTCTCGTCGCTGCTGTCGGGCGTCGTCGAGCGGACGGGACTGCCGCAGGTCGCGATCTTCCTTCTCCTGGGCGCGGCGCTCGGCCCGGCCGGGCTGGGCCTGGTCGAGCTCACTCTGCACTCGCCCTCGCTCGAGGTGATCGCCACCTTGGGCCTCGTCCTCGTGCTCTTCAGCGACGCGATCGGCGTGGACATCGGCGAGATCCGGCTGCAGCGGCGGCTCGCGCTGCTCATCCTGGTCCCCGGCACGCTGCTGCCGGCCATGCTGATCGCGGCGGCGGCCTGGTGGCTGCTCGACCTGGCGCCGGCCGCGGCGGCGATCCTCGGCGCCGCGCTTGCCTCGACCGACCCGGTGCTGCTCCGCAACCTGCTCCGGAACCCGGCCCTCACCGGCTCGGCCAAGCTCGGGCTGCGGATCGAGAGCGGGATGAACGACGTCATCCTGCTCCCGATCGTGGTGCTGTGCATGCTGGTGCTTCGGCCGGGCACCGGCACGCCCGCCTGGGAGATCGGCAGCCGCTCGGTGGGCCTCTTCCTCCTCGGCCCCATGCTCGGGGTGTTCGTCGGGTGGGTGGCGATCACGATGCTCGACCAGGTGCGCCGGCGGATCGGCGTCCGCCGCGACTATGAATCGCTCTATGCCCTCGGCGTGGCGTTCACCGCCTTCGCCGCCGCCGAAGCGGTGGGGGGGAGCGGGTTCCTCGCCGCCTTCGCGGCGGGGCTGGTCATCGCCGCGCTCGACGTCGAGCTGTGCGACTGCTTTCTGGACTACGGCGAGGCGTCGGCCGAGATGTTCCTGCTGCTGACCTTCGTGGCGTTCGGCGCAGGGCTCATCTGGACCGGCTTCCGGGTGGCGGGCGACTGGCGCGTGTGGGTCTTCGCGGCGGTCGCGCTCACCATCCGGACGGCGGTGCTGATGGGCGTGCTCAAGCGCTCGGGCATCGACGACCAGAGCCGGCGGCTCATCGCCCTGTTCGGGCCGCGGGGCCTGAGCTCGCTGCTGCTGGTGCTGCTGCCGGTGTTCGCTGGTGTTCCGGGGTCGGAGGCTCTGTTCGTCGTGACCTGCTTCGTCGTGCTGCTGTCGGTGGCGCTGCATGGCGGCGGGATCGCGGCCTATCTGCAGCGCGCCGCCCGCAGCGCCGATGCGGGCCCGGTGGCGACGGGCGGACCGTCGCCACGCGGGACCCGGGCCGCCGAGCCGCCCGCCACGGTGGCCACGCGGCCGTCGCTGGCGGACACCGCGGCCCACCTCACGCCGCTCCCCGCGGGCTCGCGGGCGCGAGAGGCGGCGGGTGCGCCGGGATCGTCGGGGGCGGCCGCGCAAGGTGGCGACGTGCCGGAGCGGATCACCATCGCCGAGTTCCGCGATCTCCACCGCTCGGGCGAGCCGATCCTGGTGCTCGACGTCCGGACCGAGCGCAGCTATCGGGACGACCCCCATATCGGCGTGGGTGCCATCCGCCTGCCGCCGGACGATGCGGTGCGCCTGGCGCGAGAGCGACGACTGGACCGGGACGCCACCCTCGTCCTTTACTGTGCGTGAGTGGACGAGGCCACAAGCACCCGTGTGGTGCGAGAGCTTCGTCGGGCGGGTTGGCGGAAGGCGCGGGCGCTGGTCGGTGGCTGGGCGGCGTGGCAGGCCGAAGGTCTGCCGGTCGAGGAGAAGTGACGCCCGGAGCGCGGCGACCGCTCGGCTGATCGGACGCCGCTGACAGTGACGCGCGTGAGCGTGACGCGGGACGCAGTGTCCCCCCGGAGCCCGGTTCTAGGTTGCGGCATGACGACCGACAGCCATCACCGAGGCGCGCTCCGGGATGTCGCGCTGCTCGCGGCCGCGGTCCCGTTCGCCTGGGCCGCTTACAGCAGACTCGCGATCGATCACGACGCTCCGCTTCCCGAGGCGCTGCCCGGCCGGCGGCGGGTGCACGACGCGCCCACGGCCGGACGCCTGGCCTACTACGAGGACGACGGTCCCGTTCCGGGCGGCTCCGCGCCCCCGCTGCTGCTGCTCCACAGCATCAACGCCGCCGCGTCGTCGTACGAGATGCGCCCGCTGTGGGATCACTATCGCGGGCGGCGGCGGGTGCTGGCGCTCGATCTCCCGGGGTACGGATTCTCCGAACGCTCGGGCCGCCGGTACGAGCCCGACCTGTACGCCGCGGCGATCGTCGAATTCCTCGAGGGCGTCGTCGGGGCCGCGCAGGGCGCGGACGTCGTGGCGCTCAGCCTGTCGTGTGAGTTCGCGGCGCTCGCCGCCCTGCGTCGCCCGGAGCTCTTCCACCGCCTGGTGATGATCTCGCCGACCGGCTTCAACGATCCGCCCAACGCGCTGCAGCAGGCGCGCGCGACGGGGCGGAGCGAGCGGATCGCGGGCGTGCTGCGGTCGCCGCCGCTGGCTCAGCCGCTGTTCGACCTGCTCGTCAGCCGACCGAGCATCGGGTACTTCCTGCGGATGCAGACCGAGGGCCCGACGGACCCGGGCCTCGAGGAGTACGCCTGGCGCACCGCGCATCAGCCTGGCGCCCGGCACGCGCCGCTCACCTTTCTGAGCGGCGGTCTCTTCACCCCGGACATCCGCCGCGCCTACGAGCGGCTCGCGCTGCCCGTCCTGGTCCTGTTCGATCGCTCGGTCAACACCGCGTACGAGGCGTTGCCGGACACCGTCGCGCGCCACGACAACTGGCGCGCGGTCCGGATCGGTCCCGCCCGCGACCTGGTGCACTTCGACCGCCCCGAGACCACGACCCGCGCGATGGACGAGTTCTTCGCGGAGGAGATGCTGCCGGTCGTGCTGGGCGAGGAGGAGGTGAAGGAAGCGGAGGTCTGGTGAGCTACGCATCGGCGCCCGTGTGGCGGTGCCGATGACGCGAGACGAGGGGGGAGGGCGGCCGGGCCACTGCGTTCTTTTGTGGCCTGGCCGCCCTCCCCCCCTCGTCTCGCGTGCGCCCGACCCAACCGGCGCCGAGCCCGAACCCTACTTGCCGGGCAACTGAATCATCGGCATCGCGCTGCCCGTCACCTGCGGCATCTGCCCGTTCCAGCGTTTGCTCATCTCGTACTGCACCAGCGTCGGCGTGATGCTCTCGCTGAGTAGTCGGTTGGCCTTGGCCTGCGCCTCCGCCTCCGCCAGGATCGCCTTGGCCCGTCCCGCGGCCTTGATCGAGTCGCCCTGCGCCTGGAACTGGTTCTTCTGCAGCTCGTTCTGGGCCGTGAGTCCCTGCTGCTGCATCACGTTCTTCTGGTTGATCGCCTCGATCACCGACGACGGCGCCCGCAGCTCGTTGATCGTGAACTGCTTCACCATGATCCCGTAGATCGAGAGCCGCTGCTCGAGCAGCTTGGTCACCCGTCCGGTCGTCTCCGCCTTCTTGGGGCCGATGATCGCCGCGATCTCCTCGTTGCCGACGACCTCCTGCAGCGACTGCCGGATGGCCTGCTTCACGTAGGTGTGCTGGATGGTGCCGATGTCGGTCCGGAACGTGGAGTAGAGCGCCGGGACCTTGGCGGGGTCGAGCTCGAACGACATCGAGACGTCGAGCGAGAGCGGCTGGCCTTCCACGCTGTTGACGTTGATCTCGTCGTTCCGCTCCATCCCCTCCGCCGCCCGCGCGAGCACCACGGTCTGCATGTAGGTCGGATACTCCTCGATGCCCGTGGTGAGCGGGTTTCGCGCGTGCAGCCCCGGGCTCAGCGGCGACGGATCCACGCCGCCGCCCACCCGGTGGATCACGATGCCGACGTGTCCGGGGTTGATGTACGTCATCGCCGTGGGCAGCAGCACCAGGAGCACGATCAGGCCGCCGGCGAGGCCGGCCAGCCGGAGCAGTCGGGTGAGTCCCGTCCCGCCCGCCAAATCACTCATGCAAGGCCTCCTTGTAGCACGCCGGACAGATGCGGCTGCCGGATGGCAGTCGCACCATTTCTTCTTCACGCTGGAGACCGTGGATCGGGCACTCGAGATCGAGCGCCTGCTCGATGGTCCGGCGATTCGCGTCCTGGCGAAGCCGGAGCCCGAGCGGCGTCCAGCGGAGAACGGCAAGGAAAAGGAGGGTCGCCACCGTCGCGAGCAGCGCGACGAAGAGCACACCCTCCAGAATGATTCCGACCATGTGAAGGAAATATACGCGAGAGCGCACTTGCGTGCAGGCACCGCGCCGGGCACGAGGGTTGCCAATTTACCGCCCGCCATCCCGCCGGCGCCCCCTCCAGCGGGGCTGCAGGATTCGGCACCCAACACAACCCATGGCGACATAACGCTTTCGTTCGTTCGCTCGCACACCTCACGGAGGGCGGATCTCATGTACGTCACGCATTACGCAAGGCGATCGTTGGCTGCTGCGGCTCTGGCGCTGGCGCTGGCCGCCTGCGGCAAAGAAAGCGGTCCCAGCGAGTTCAACCCCCAGGGCACCTCCGCCGACGTGGCGGCCGCTCAGGGTGCCTTCGCGTCGGAGCAGACGTCGAGCTTCGCCGCGGTGAGCGCGGATATCTCCACGGCGCTGAGCGGCTCGCCGGTCGTCGCCAGCTCGGCGGCGATGGCGCTGACCAAGCTGTCGGGCACCAGCGCGCGGTACGCGCGCCAGCTCGCCTCGCTCGTGCCCAAGGCGGGTCGCGGCCTTCAGGCGTCCGCCTCCGCGATGCCGTCTGCGCTGCTCGGGACGACCTTCGTGTGGGACGAGGCGAACGACGAGTACGTCCCCTCCGATGAGTCGGGTGCGCCGTCGTCGGGCGTCCGCTTCGTGCTCTACGCGGTGGATCCGGTGCTGCTCCGGCCGGTGGAGCCGGTGGTCGAGGTGGGCTACGTGGACGTCATCGACCAGAGCACCGAGACGACGGTCGACGTGCGCGTGAAGGTGGTCGAGGGCAACGTGGTCTACCTCGACTACGACGTGACGGCGATCGCGACCGCGGTCGGCGGCGTGGTGACCGTGGACGGCTATGCGAGCAACGGCTCGACGGTGGCCAACTTCACGCTCAAGAACACGATCAGCCAGAACGACTCGGGGCTGGTGATGTCGCTCGATTACGACCTGACGGTGCCGTCGCGCGACGTCGCCGTCAACTGGACGGCCACCTTCGCCAACATCTCGGAGAACGAGGTGGTGGTGACGCTCGACCTGTCCATCAGCGGGAGCAACGGCGCGGTGCGTCTGCTCGGCACCTACGGCGCGAACGGCGGGAGCTTCACGGTGAAGGTGAACGGCGATCCGTTCGCCACGGTCACGCTGAACGGCGGCAACGCCGACATCACGGGCGCCGGCGGGGAGCCGCTCACCGCGGACGAAGAGGCGTCGCTGCAGGCGATCCTCAGCTATTTCGACACGTCGCTGGGCGTCTTCACCGAGCTGATGCTGCCGATCGTCTGATCTCAGGAGCGCCCACCAGGGCGCGAGGGATGCACCGATGTGCGAAGGCCCGGCCGCATGGCCGGGCCTTCGTGCGTTCCGCCCCCGCCACCGCCTACGCGCCGAGCCAGCCCTTCCCGGCGACGAGCTCGCGGACCAGGTCCTCGCTGGTCCGGTCGGCAGCTTCGGCGGCGAAGTTGGTGACGAGCCGATGGCGGAGCACCGCGGGGGCCACGGCGCGGACGTCGTCGAGATCCGCCATGGGGCGCCCGGCCATCGCCGCGCGCGCCTTGGCGCCGAGGACGAGGTACTGGGACGCCCGGGGCCCGGCGCCCCAGTCCACGTACTCCCGAATGAACGCGGGCGAATCGGCATCGGCAGGGCGCGTCATGCGGGCGAGCGACACCGCGGCGCGGATGAGGCTCCGCCCGACGGGAATGCGCCGCACCAGCGACTGCATCGCGAGCACCGACTGCGCATCCAGCACCGGCTGGAGCGCGTCGCGCGCGGCGCCGGTGGTCTGCTCCACGATCGCCTCTTCCTCGCTCCGGCTGGGATAGTTGACGCGCAGCTCCAGCATGAACCGGTCGAGCTGCGCCTCGGGCAGCGGATAGGTGCCCTCCTGCTCGATCGGATTCTGGGTGGCGAGCACGAAGAACGGGTCGGGCAGGTGATAGGTCGTGCCGCCGGCGGTGATCTGGTGTTCCTGCATGGCCTGCAGCAGCGCCGCCTGGGTCTTGGGCGGCGTGCGGTTGATCTCGTCGGCCAGCACCATGTTGGCGAAGATCGGACCCTGCACGAACCGGAACGCGCGCCGACCGGTCGTGAGGTCCTCCTCGATGATGTCGGTGCCGGTGATGTCGCTCGGCATCAGGTCCGGCGTGAACTGCACCCGATTGAACGACAGATGGAGCGTCTCCGCCACCGTCTGCACCATCAGGGTCTTGGCCAGGCCGGGCACGCCGATCAGCAGCGCATGACCGCCGCTCAGGATCGCCGTGACGATTCCCTCGACCACGTCGTCCTGGCCGACGATCCGGAGGCCGACCTGACGCCGCAGCCGTCCGACCGCCTCGGCGAGGCGCTGGAGCTGCTGAACGTCGTCGTGCTGGGCTGCGGCGGAAGCGGTCATCGGCTCACAAGGCGGAGGCTCAGAACTCGGCTCGTTGAGATTACCCGGGTCTCAGGATGGACGCCAGCGGAGCCGGAATCGTTTCGCCGGTGAAGGCTGTGCGGTCAGATCGGCCGGCGAGCAGGCGGCGCTCCCGCTCGCAACCAGCTCCCTTTCCTACCATATTGGCACTCCGCTGCTGGTTCGGGCGCCGCTCGACATCCTCCATCCGAAGCTTGCGAAAAATTTCACAAGCGGATAGGTTGCCCGCGTGAAAACCCCAGATCCGGGTGCCGGAAACGATCCCGGTCCGATGCGGTACGCGGGGCTCGGTATCCAGCTCGCGGTCAGCCTGGTGGTCTTCGTGCTGGTCGGGCAGTGGCTGGACCGCAGGCTCGGCACCAACGGGATCGTTACCATCGCCGCGGCATTTCTCGGGTTCGGCGGAACGATGTATTCGTTGATTCGCACGCTCAACCGGAAGGATCGAGAGGGCCGGTGACGCTCGGTCGCCGCTACCTCACCGGCGTGGCGGTGGTGGCGGTGCTCGGGGCGGCAGCGGTGGCGATGGTGCCCGACCCGGATCGCGCGCCGGTCGCGTGGGGCGTGGCGGTCGGGCTGGTGCTCCAGACGCCGCTGGGATGGTGGGCCGTGCGGAGCATCGGGACGGAGCGGTTCGTAGCGGTGTGGGGACTCGGTATGCTGGTGCGGTTCACCACAGTCCTGCTGGCCGGGCTCGTGGTCATGCCGGTGCTCGGCCGGCGCACCGGGGCGATGCTGGGGTCGATGGTGGGAGTCCTCGTGGCGCTCCTCCTGGTGGAGGGGGTCACGGCTCTTCGGGAACACTCGCGGGAAGACGAGCGATGACGCGATTCGGCCGTACGATGCTGACGGTGAGCCTGATCCTCGGGTTGACGGCGCCTGCCGCCCTGGTGGCGCAGGACGAGCAGCACAAGCCGACCACCGAAGTGGCGCACGACCTGGTGGCCCCGCCGACGCAGCATCAGGCCAACCGCAACCAGATCGACATCGTCCATCACATCGGCAACGCGCACGAGGTCGAGATCCCGTTCGTCGGGGTCTTCGAGCTGCCGCGGTTCGCGCCGATCCACGTCGGCAACTTCGCCATCGACCTCTCGCCCACCAAGCACCTCGTCTTCATGCTGTTGTCGGCGGTGCTGGTCACGCTGATCTTCACGCTGAGCGCGCGCTCGGTGGCGCGTGCGCAGGCGCAGGGCCGGCCGGCCAGGGGCTTCGCCGGCGCGATGGAGGCCACCGCGCTGTACATCCGGCAGGAGGTCATCCTGCCCAACGTCGGGCACCATGGCGAAGGGTTCGTTCCCTACCTGCTGACCCTGTTCTTCTTCATCCTCGCGATGAACCTGCTCGGCCTGCTCCCGTGGGGAGCGACGGCCACGGGCAACATCGCGGTGACCGCGGCGCTGGCGCTCATGGCGTTCGTCACGATCGAGATCGCGGGCATGCGGGCGCTCGGCGCCAGGGGCTACCTCAACACGATCTTCTACCTGCCGCCCGGCCTGCCGACCGCGCTCAAGCCGATCATGCTGATCATCATGACGCCGGTCGAGATCATCGGGAAGCTGTCGAAGCCGTTCGCGCTCGCGGTACGACTGTTCGCCAACATGACGGCCGGTCACGTGCTGGTGCTCGCCCTGATCGGCCTGACGTTTCTCTTCCAGAGCTACGTGGTGGGCATCGGCGCCTCGGTGCTCGCGACCGCCATCATGCTGCTGGAGCTGTTCGTCGCCTTCCTGCAGGCGTTCGTGTTCACGCTGCTGACGAGCGTGTTCATCGGCCTGATGCGGGCGGAGCACTAGGAGGGGCAGGAACCCCGGGCCGCCGAGCGCACGCGGCGGTCCGGTCAGGTAGCCCGCCGAACGGCGGGCGATATCCGCTGCCCGGACCACGTCCGGGCGCCGGCGGATCACCGAGGCGGGGCCGGGCCGGAAGACCTGAACCCACGCGCGGCGGGCGCAACCGACATCGCATCTTCCGCACACGACGGAGCAGACATGCTGTCCATCATCGCCCTTCTGCAGGAAGCCACGGCCAGCGCCACCGGCCAGGGCCTCGGTCTTATCGGCGCCGGCCTCGCCGCGGGACTCGCGGTCCTCGGCGCCGGACTCGGCATCGGCCGCATCGGCGGCTCGGCCACCGAGGGCATGGCTCGCCAGCCCGAAAACACGGCGCGCATCCAGACGGCCATGATCATCGCGGCCGCGCTCATCGAGGGCGTCGCCCTGTTCGTGGCGGTCATCGCGTTCCTGATCCAGGGCAAGATCAATTTCTAAGTCGAGGTCGCGCATGAAGAAGTCTCTGGTGGTCTCCTTCATGCTCGCGCTGGCGGCGGTCCCTGCCGTCAGCGCCCAGGAGGAGCACGCCGCGGGCCCGCTGACGGTGGAAGGCGGGCTGATGATCTGGACGATCGTCGTCTTCCTTCTCCTGTTGGCCATCCTGAAGAAGTTCGCGTGGCCGGCCATCCTCGGCGCCGTGGAAGCGCGCGAGGCGGCGCTCGAGCAGCAGCTCGCCGAGGCGGAGCGAAGCCGTGCCGAAGCGGCGGCGCTGCTGGCGGAGCACAAGAAGCTGGTCGCCGACGCCAAGGCGCAGGCGCACGGGATCGTGCTCGAGTCGCGCCAGCTGTCCGAGAAGGAGCGCGCGGTGGCGCTCGAGAAGACCAAGCAGGAGCAGGACGAGATGCTGGCCCGCGCCCGGCGGGAAATCGTGGCCGAGCGCGACCGCGCCGTCGCGGACCTTCGGCGTGAGGCGGTGGACCTGTCGCTGGCCGCCGCGTCCAAGCTGGTCGGCGAGCGGCTCGGCAGCGAGACCGACCGCAAGGTGGTGCTCGACTACCTCGCGACGCTGGACGACCGGCGGTGAGGTCGGAATCGATCGCCCGCAACTACGCCGAGGCGCTGTTCGACCTCGGCGAGCGGAGCGGGCAGACCACCCGGTACGCGCAGCTCATCGACGCGCTGGCCGCCGCGGTGGAGACCACGCCCGAGGTGCGCGGCGTGCTGATGTCGCCCCGGGTGCCGAAGGCCGAGAAGTCCCGGGTGCTTGGCGCCGCGCTGCACGACGCGCCGCGGGAGTTCGTGCTCTACCTCCAGGCGCTGGTCAAGCGAAACCGCCAGCAGCTGCTGCGGCAGATCGCGACCGCCTACCTGGACCTGGTCGATGTCAAATTCAACCGGGTACGCGCCGGTGTCACGCTGGCGCATCCGGCCGATGAGGCGCTGCAGCGCAGCATCGCCGAGGCATTGAGCCGGCAGCTCGGCAAGGAAGTGCTTACGTCCTTTTCAGTCGATCCGGAGATCCTGGGCGGCACCGTCGTGCGTGTCGGCGAGCGCATCTACGACGGCTCGATCCGGCGGCGGCTGACGAAGCTCCGGCGGCATCTGCTGGCGAGGTAGCGACGGCGGGCTGGTGGCACGGCCCGCACTCACGGCAACGCCATCAGGTCAGGCTCCACCCACCCCATCCGCGCTTCCGCCGATTTGAGCCGCACCTCCGAGTAGTACCGGAGCGGAAGCTCGCGATCGCCATACTGCCCGACCAGCCAATTGGCACGCTCGGCCCAGCTTTCCGCACTGTCCGCCTGCTCGACATACCGTCCCACCAGATGCATGTAGAACCGCGTGATCGTCTCGTGATATCCACGGGTGGGTGTCGTGGGCACCCCGTGGGCCGCGTTGAGGCGAAGAATGCCGCGGCGCACGAGATCGAGCGCCCGCTCGGGCGAGTGGTGCGACGCGTACCAGAGCGCGACCGTCAGATGCGCACGGTGCGTCCACTCGGCTTGCGGGAGTGTGCCGTCGTCGAAGCGCCTCACCAGCTGCTCGACCTCCTCGGCCCGCGCGTACGGGCGCCCGACGGCGCTTGCGGCCGTCATGCGTCCGCCGGGTGACGACGGCGGAGCGCGCGCACCGGCGCCCTGGAGCCGGCCGTCGCCGGCCTCGAGGCGAGCTGAATCCAGATCACCGCCCCCAGGATGAGCGCCATGGCGGCAAGCATGCGTCCGGTGACCGGCTCGTGCAGCACCGCCCAGCCGAGCACCACGGCCACCACCGGGTTGATGTACGCGTAGGTGCCGACGACGGTGGCGGAGGCGTGCTCGAGCGCGTAGCCGTAGGCCGTGTAGCCCACCAGGGAGCCCACGAGTACGAGATAGACCATGGCGCCGAGCCCGGCCCCCTCGAGATGCCACGCGGGCGCCTCGCCCAGCAGCAGCCCGAACACGCAGAGGAGACCCCCGGCGATCGTCATCTGCACGGCCGCCGCCGAGTACGGGCTGGTCTCGGTGGGGTGCCGTTTCCAGTACACGCTGCCGAGCGCCCAGCAGGCGCTGCCGAACGTGAGCGCCAAGGGCCCGCGCAGCTCGGCGGTGGCGATCTCCTGCGGCGTGATGCCGGCGAGCAGCGCGGTCCCGGCGAAGCCGATGGCGAGCCCGATCCCGACGCGCCATGTGAGCGGCGTCTTGCCCCCGGGCACAATCGAGTCGAAGAGCGCCGTCCAGAGCGGCATGGCCGCCACGAACACGCTGGCGATCCCCGACGCGAGGAACTGCTCCGCCCAGACGACGAGGGCGTTGGCGCCGCAGAGAAAGAGCACGCCGGTGAGTGCGAGCGTCCGCCAGTCACGGGGGCGCGTGGGCAGGCGGATGCCGAGCGCGAGGACGATCGCGCCGAGGAGGAGCCCGGCGATGAGGAAGCGCACCCCTGCGAACAGGAACGGTGGAAGGTGCGCGACGCCGATCCGGATGAAGAGGTAGGTCGAGCCCCACACCGTGCACACCAGCAGGTAGGCGACCAGCGCCTTGCCGCGAAGACCCGCCATGTCAGTCCAACTCCACCGGGACGACGCCCGGCTTTTCGAAGACGGAAGAGAGCACGATCGTCGTGCGGGTGCCGGCGACGAGGCCGGGCTCGCGCAGCGAGCGCAGGATGCGCTCGAGCGCCTCGAGCGAGGGCGCGGCCACTTTGAGGATGTAGCAGTCCTCGCCGGCCACGTGGTGACACTCCAGGACGCTCGGGTTGGCCTCGAGCGCCCGGACAGCCGGTTCGGCGTCATCGAGGTTCGTGGCCGGATAGCGCACCGCGACGAACGCGGTGATTGGGAATCCGACTTTGGCGCGATCGAGGCGGGCCGAGTAGCCGAGGATATGGCCGCTCTCCTCGAGCCGCTTCACCCGCTCCATGACGGCCGGGCGGCTGAGACCGACTTCGTCGGCGACGGCCTGATAGCTGGCGCGTCCGTCGGCGGCCAGAATCTGAAGGATGCGGCGGCTGATCGGATCGACGGTGCTCATCTAACTTCCGGGTGAATGACTGCGGAATAGTATATCCTAATCAGACGATTCGTCAATCATTTGTCCGTTTGTCGAACTAAAAGCACGAACAGGCAGGTTTGTTAGGTCAATTCGGAGGAGTCGGCGGGGTACGGTATTTTGCGGGTATGGTCGGCTGTACTGAATGAAGGCGTGCCGGACGCTCCAGATGGCGCGGGCGCCACAATCGGTCAATCGCGCCTACATGGGCGGGCTGCCAATGGGCGGGAGCCCCTGCCTATGTTTGGGTCCTTGCCCGCCTGGCGCCTTCACCTCCGTCCGCCGAGTCGTCCGTGATCCTTCTGGCGTTCCTGGCCCTGCAGCAGCTGCCGGTGCCCCACGCACCTTACTGGCAGCAGGATGTGGCCTACGAGATCTCTGCCCGACTCGACGAGCCGACCGGCGTCCTCAGCGGGTCGGAGCGGATCGCGTATCGCAACGCCTCGCCGGATACGCTCACATCGTTCTCGCTCCATCTGCATCTGAACGCCTTTCGTCCCGGCTCGCGCTGGGCCGACGCCGACTCCGCGGAAGGCAAGCGCCGGTTCAACGACCTCCGGGAGCCGGAGTTCGCGTTCAACCACGTGCGCGAGGTGCGGATCATGGGCGAGCCGGTGACGGCCATCTACCCCTTCGCGCCCGACAGCACGATCGTGCGCTTCGAGCTTCCGCGCGCGCTTCTGCCGGGCGACTCGATGCAGGTCGAGATGGCATGGGACGCCCGGCCCTCGACGTTTCCGCGGCGCCAGGGACGCGAGGGCCGCCGGTTCGACTTCGCCCAGTGGTATCCCAAGGTGGTCGTGTACGATCGCCAGGG
>DATLBL010000028.1:0-3667 GCA_035526925.1 Gemmatimonadales bacterium | reverse complement strand
CACCTGCGCGTAGTCCCGCACCCGGCGGAGCAGACGGTTGGCCACGCGCGGAGTGCCACGGCTCCGGCGGGCGATCTCGGCGGCGCCCTGGTCGTCGGTCGGGATCTGCAGGATCGACGCGGAGCGCGCCACGATCTGCTGAAGCTCTTCGGCCGGATAGAAGCCGAGCCGCTCGACTAGACCGAAGCGGGCGCGCATCGGCGGGGTCAGCAGGCCGAAGCGTGTCGTGGCGCCGATGAGGGTGAACCGCTCGAGCGCCATCGGAATCGTCTGGGCGTGGGGACCCTCCGCGATACGCACGTCGACGCGGTAGTCCTCCATGGCCGGATAGAGAAATTCCTCGAGCGCCGGTTTCATCCGGTGGATCTCGTCGATGAACAGCATGTCCCCCGGGCCCAGCGACGTCAGCAGGCCGACCAGATCCCCGGGCTTCTCGAGCACCGGCCCGGAGGTTGTCCGGAGCTGGACACCCATCTCCCGCGCCATCAGCATGGCGAGCGTGGTCTTTCCGAGTCCCGGAGGCCCGAAGAAGAGCGTGTGGTCCAGCGTCTCGCGCCGCCCCTTCGCGGCATCGATGGCGATCTGGAGCGAGCTCTTCACCTGGGCCTGCCCCACGAACTCGTCCAGCCGCGACGGCCTGAGCGCCGCGTCAGCACTGGTCTCTTCGGGCAGCGACTCGGGGGTGGTGACCTGGAGCTTGTTCATGGGAGCAAGTTAAAGGGGTGAGCGGTGAGCGGTGAGCGGTAAGCCGTAAGCGAGTGGGCTTGCCGGCTCTCGTTCGCGATCTACCGCTCAGCGCTTACCATGTTCAGGCTGTGCGTTCCACCGCACCGGTCGCTCGTCCGGCTCCACCGTGTGCCACGTTCGGCAGTGGGTGCAGCGGTCGCGGATCCGGGTCGCGTCGGCGGGGACCAGCTTCCGGTTGGTGGTCCCGCAGCGGGTGCAGTTCCATTCGGCGGTCACGGCGGGCACACTCATCACGGCGAGCGCCCTCCTCGGGCGGCGGCGAGCTGCTGGAGCGCCCGCCGAATCAGTTGCGACGTTTCCTGTGGCGCGCCGTCGGCCAGCGCCGCGCGGACCGCGTCGTCGGCCACGCCCGGCCCGTAGCCCAGCCCCATCAGTGCCCGGACGGCTTCGTCGGCGCCGGGCGAGCGTGGCGCCTGCGGCTCAAGCGTCACGTCACCGAACTTGTCCTGCAGCTCGAGCACCAGACGCTCCGCCTTTTTCCTGCCGACCCCGCTCACCGAGCTCAACGCGGTGAGATCGCGGGCGAGCACGCTCCGGACGGTGCGCTCGGGCCCGAGCGCCGACAGCATGGCCAGCGCGAGCTTCGGCCCGAAGCCGCTCGCGCCCAGCAGCCGTTGGAACACCATGCGCTCGACCAGATGGTCGAAGCCGAAGAGCGACCAGCCGTCCTCTTTCACCACCAGCTCGGTGTAGAGGCTCACCCGCCCACCTGTCGCCGGCAGCCGCTCTCCGACGCCGGTCGGCACCGTGAGCGCATAGCCCACGCCGCCATCGGTCTGCACCACGATGGTGTCGCCCGCGCGCTCGGCGAGCACACCCGTCACCGTGGCGATCACCGGGAGCCCGTCACCTGGCGGAAGAACGCAGCCTGCCGCGTGCTGATCAGCAGGTGCGCCAGCGCGATCGCCACGCCGTCGGCCGCGTCGGCCGGCTGCGGTGGCGTTCTCAGCCGGAGCAGCTGCATGACCATGTACGCCACCTGGGGCTTGAGCGCGGCGCCCCGGCCGACCACGGTCTTTTTCACCTGCGCCGGCGAGTACTCCGCGATCGTGACCCCCGCCTGCTCGGCCGCCAGGAGGATGACCCCTCGGGCGTGGCTCAGCACCATGGTCGTTCGCACGTTCTTGCCGTAGAAGGCGCTTTCCACCGCCACCGCATCAGGCGCATGGCGGGTGAGCAGGGCCGTGGTGCCATCGTGGATGACGCGGAGTCGGACCGGCAGCGTGTCGCGCGCGGTGGTCGTGAGTGTGCCGCATTCCAGCAGGCGCGGATGCGGCCCGGGGCCGCTCTCCACGACGCCGTACCCGAGAATCGCGGTGCCCGGGTCGATGCCCAGCACCTTCACCGGAGATCTCTCAGGCCTCGGCCTCCGCCAGCTGGGCGGCGTCGATATCGAAATTCGAGGAGACCTTGGACACGTCGTCGAGCTCTTCGAGGACCTCCATCAGCTTGAGAATCCGCTCGGCATCGGCACCCTCCACCTTCACCGTATTCCGGGGCACCATGGCGAGCTCGGCCGAATCGAGCTCCAGCTTTCGCCCCCGGAGCGCGTCCTGCACGGCGTGAAACGCCGCGGGCCCGGTGGTCACCACGTATTGATCGCCTTCGCGGGCGAAGTCCTCGGCACCCGCGTCGAGGGCGGCCTCGAGGGTCGCGTCCTCGTCGTACTTGGCGGCGTCGAGGTAGATCTGCCCTTTGCGGTCGAACATCCACGCGACCGAGTTGGTGGCACCCAGGTTGCCGCCGTTCCGGCTGAAGGCGTGACGGATCTCGGCCACCGTGCGATTCGGATTGTCGGTCGTGGCCTCGATGAAAATTGCGGCGCCACCCGGCCCGTACCCCTCGTAGGTAAGCTCCTCGTAGACGCTCCCCTCGAGCTCACCCGTCCCTTTCTTGACCGCCCGATCGATGTTGTCCCAGGGCATGTTCACCGCCTTGGCCGCGTCGATGGCAGTGCGAAGGCGCGGGTTGCCGCCGGGGTCGCCACCGCCGCTCTTGGCGGCCACGGTGATTTCGCGGATGACTTTGGTCCAGGACGAGGCGCGGCGGGCATCCGTGACGGCCTTCTTGCGCTTGATCTGCTTCCACTTGCTATGGCCGGCCATGGCCGAACTCCTTGGTGCGGGCGAGGTTTGATACGCGGAAACATAAGTCTGACAGCCGTTTGCGGCAAACGCGAGGGCTTGACCGCCACGCCGCTGCTCGCTAGTCTCCCCGGCCTATGACCCCCTCCAGAATCGGGCTCGTGCTGCTCTCTTTGGCGCTCGGCGCCTGCGGCGACAAAGCCCCGCCGACGGCCAAATTCAGCGACGCGCTCCCTAACCTGCCGCTGCCGCCCGATGCGCGTCTGGTGAATCGCGCGGGCGGCCCCGACGCACTGCAGGTCACGGTGAGCTCCCCCGCGAACGCGGACATGGTCGAGGCCTACTACCGTCGGATCTTCAAAGAAGGCGGTTGGCGGCTCGTCAACGATGCGAAAGACGCCGAGGGTGCGACGGTCCTCTTTGCCCAGCGCCAGGGGCCGCCACTGTGGGTTCGGATCTCCAAGGCCGATGGGGGATCCGGAACGCTGGTCGAGCTCTCCGGGGCGGTGATGACCGCACCGCCGGACAGCGCCGGGCACAAGTTGACATCGTGAGGACGCGGACCTTCCCCTGATTCAGGGCGAGGGGTCCAGCATATCCTCGAACCGCAGGCAGCGCGCGTAGAAGTACAGATCCACGAACCCTGTCGGGCCGTTTCGGTTCTTGGCCACGATCAGCTCCGTCGCTCCCTCGACGCCCTGGCCCGGCCGGTACATCTCCTCACGGTAGATCCCCAACACCACATCGGCGCTCTGCTTGATCGCACCGAGCGCACCGAGATCATCCAGCGCGGGCCGCGGATCGGGGCGGTCGGCGCGATGTGCCGGCAGCTGCGC
>DATLBL010000027.1:0-9364 GCA_035526925.1 Gemmatimonadales bacterium | reverse complement strand
ACCACCTGCAGGCCGAGGAACACCACGCTGCCACCCTCGTCCGGCCCGGTCCCGTCGCCGCAGGCCGACGCGAGCAACGCGAGCATGAGGGTAAGGCCGTGCGTCGACCTTCCAGCGGACGTCATCGGCGTCATCGCGCGGGACCCTGGACTATGAATTGGTGAGGGGAGACGAAGGGTAGTCTATTGCGTGGTACGGGCTGCGCAATCCCTGCAAGCCACTGCACTGCCATCGGACCTGGCGATACACCTTGCCCGGGACCGTGCGGCGCCCTTACGCTCGGAACGCCCCGCGCCGGGCCATGCCGGCCAGGTCTTCAACCCGCAACTGCGAGCGGCTCATGCGCGTGACCCGGAATCCAGATCAGCGGCCCCCGACCCGACGCTCCCATCGCGTTGGCCTCACGCTCGCCGCAGCCGCCCTGTTGTCGTCCTGCGGTCCGCGTCCGATCGACGCGCAGGCGCAGGCCCGGCGCTCGCCGACGCCGGAAGCCACTCCGGGCGTGGTTCGCGTCGAGATCGTCGCGAGCGGTCTCGAGCGGCCCTGGGGCTTCGAGTTTCTTCCCGACGGGCGCGTGCTCGTCACCGAGCAGGCCGGACGGTTGCGCATCGTCGCCTCGACAGGCCGGCTCTCCGAGCCGATCGCCGGGGTGCCCGAAGTAATGGAGACCGGTCAGGGCGGCCTGCTCGACGTCGCGCTGGATCCCGGCTTTGCCAAGAATCGAGTGATTTACCTCTCGTACTCCGAGCGCGGCGAGGGCGGCGCGGGCACCGCGGTGGCGCGCGCGCGGCTGGGCGACGGCCGGCTGGAGGACCTCCGGGTCATCTACCGGCAGCAGCCCAAGGTGGACGGCCCGAACCATTGGGGCTCTCGCCTCGCGTTCGCGCCGGACGGCAAGCTGTTCGTCACCCAGGGCGACCGATTCGCCTACCGCGAGCAGGCCCAGGATCTGTCGAGCGACCTGGGCAAGGTGGTGCGGATCGATCCGACGGGCTCGGTGCCCAAGGACAACCCGTTCGTCGGTCGCGAGGGCGCGCGGCCGGAGATCTGGTCGTACGGCCACCGGAACGTGCAGGCCGCCACCATTCATCCCGAGACCGGGCAGCTCTGGACGGTCGAGCACGGCGCGCGCGGCGGCGACGAGCTGAACCATCCCGAGGCCGGAAAGAATTACGGCTGGCCCGTCATCACCTACGGCGTCGACTACTCGGGTCTCAGGATCGGCGAGGGCACGGCCAAAGAGGGCATGGAACAGCCGGTGTACTTCTGGGATCCGGTCATCGCTCCATCGGGGATGGTGTTCTACACCGGGACGGCGTTCCCCGCCTGGAAAGGCAGCGTGCTGATCGGCTCGATGCAGCCGGGCGCGCTCGTGCGGCTGGAGCTGGCCGATGGGAAAGTGGTGCGGGAGGAGCGCTACCGGGACGGCCCACTGGCGGAGCGGATCCGCGACGTGAAGCAGGGGCCCGACGGATTGGTGTACGCGATCACCGACGAGAAGAACGGGCGCCTGCTGCGCGTGCTGCCCGCGGCCCGGCGCTAGCTACTCCTCGATCAGCTTCTTGAACCGTGGGTTGTCGTGGAGCGGCGCCAGCGTCGGGTCGATCCGGAGCCACGCCGGTGAGAGGTAAAACGGCACACGCAGCAGCGGCTCCAGCCGGTCGAGTGCCGCCTCGTGCTCGCCGAGTGCGAGGTACCCCAGCACGAGGAAGTGCTGCACGATCGGCCCCGTGATACCGTTCGTGGCGATCGGCTCGAGCTGGATCGCGCGCTCGCCCTCGCGCACCGCTTCCTCCCGCCGCCCGGCGAGCGCGAGCGCCAGCGCGTAGCTGCCCCGCAGGATTCCGTCGCGTGGATTGGCCTTGGTCGCGCGCTCGGTCGCGGCGAGCGCGGAGTCGGCGTACGCGCGGGCGGCGGCGGCATTTCCCCGCACGGCGTGGGTCTGCGCCAGCGCCAGGCCCCACATCCCACGGTCGTTGTTGAACGGTCCCGGACCCAGCCGGAGCAGCAGCTGCTGGTGCTCCTCGGGCAGCACCCAGAAGATGTTGAAGTACGCGCCGGCATGCGCGAGACGCCGGCTCAGCTCGAGCTCCTGCGGAGCCTCGCGGAGCGCCGCCCGCGCGCCCTCGAGGTTGCCCTCGCCCAGGTAGGTGGCCGCCTTCATCTCGAGCACGTCGGGCGACGCGCCGCTCAGGCGCAGCGCCGAGTCGGCCATCGCGCGCGCTTCCGGGTAGCGGCGCAGCCAGAGCAGCGCCCGCGCCAGCCGCCGCCTAGTGCCGAACGACAGCGGATCGATCGACTGCGCCTGCCGGAAGTGCGCCACCGCCTGGTCCCACCGCCCGAGCTGCTGCTCCGCCAGCGCGGCCATGCTGAGCAGCTCGGCGTCGCGCGGGGCCGTCCGCCGCCCGCGAGCCACCTCCTCGAGCGCCCGGACGTGCTCGCGGCGGACGGCGCTCAGGTAGAGCGCACGCGCGAAGTGGGCCTGCGGCAGCGACGGCCCCAGCGCCACAGCGCGCTCGGCCGCGACCCGGGCCGCCTCGGCGTCCTCGGGCGTGCGGAGCAGATTGACGTACAGCGTGGAGCGCGCCCGTGAGAGCTGCGCCCACGCCAGCGCGAAGTTGGGATCGAGTGCCGTCGCCTCCTCGTACGAGGAGATCGCGTTCCGGAGCGCCAGCGCGTCGGTCACGCCCACCCGGTTCGAGAGCCGCTCGCCTCGGAGGAACGCGTCGTACGCGCCGAGATTCCTGGTCGGCCGCTCCTGGACCCGCACCCGCGCGACGTCGTTCATCCGGAGCTCGAGCGCGTCCGCCACCCCGCGCGTGATCTCCTCCTGCATCCCGAAGACGTCCGTGAGCGGCGCGTCGAACAGCTGCTGCCAGCGAGTGGTTCCACTCGAGGCCTCGATCAGCTCCGGGCTCACCTGTACCCGGCTGGTCTTGACGCCCCGCTGCCAGCGCACCTTGCCGACGAGCAGGTACTGCGCGCCGAGCTCGCGGCCGATGTCGCGCGGGCTCTTGGCGGCCTCGCGGTACTGGTCCGAGCTGGACGACGCGATGACCTGCAGTCCCGGCAGCGCCGACAGCTTGCCGCGCACCGCGTCGGCCACGCCGTCGGCGAAGTACGCGTTCTCCGCGTCGCCGACGTTCTCGAACGGAAGGACGGCCAGCCGCGCGGTGGCCGTCTCCTCTGCCACGCCGTTCCCGCTCAGACCCACCAGCCACCAGGATCCCGCCCCCAGTCCGATCAGGCCGAGCGCGACGAGGGTGCCCGCGGCGCGCGACATCCGCCGGCGCCCGGCCGGCGCCACCGCGCCCCGCTCGAGCGCCTGCGCGAACTCGATCGTCGACGCGAAGCGATTGCCCGGATCGGATGCCATCGCCTTGAGGATCGCCGCCTCGATCGGCGCGGGGACCGACGGCCGTGCCGGCCGCACCCCCGGCCGCTCGGCCATCAGGTGCTGGGCCAGCACCGCGTGTGGCGAGGTCCCGCTGAACGGCGGCTTGCCCACGAGCATCTCATAGAGCACCACCGCCAGGGCGTAGAGGTCGACCCGGCCGTCCAACCCGCCTTCACCGCTCGCCTGCTCCGGGCTCATGTAGAGCGGCGACCCGATGACCGTACCCGGCAGCGTGATCGACCCGTCGAGCGCCTCGGCCGGCTGCGGCCCGGTGTCCACCAGGCCCCGGGCGATCCCGAAGTCGGCGATCAGCGCGTGGCCGGCCGCGAGCAGGATGTTCTCCGGCTTGATGTCGCGGTGGATCACGCCGTGGCCGTGCGCATAGTGCAGCCCGTCGGCCACCTCGCGCGCGATGCGCATCGCGTCCTCGAGCGGCAGGGGGCCCTCGCGCCGGAGCCGGTCGCGGAGCGACTCGCCCTCGACATAGGGCATCGTGAACCAGAGCCGGCCGTCGGCCAGCTCGCCCGAGTCGAGCACGGTGAGGATGTGCGGGTGCTGCAGCCGAGCGGCGACCTTGATCTCGCGCAGGAACCGCTGCGGTCCGTGCTGCGGGACCAGCTCGGCGTGCAGGACCTTGAGGGCCACCGACCGGTCGTGCCGAAGGTCGTGGGCCAGGAAGACCGTGGCCATGCCGCCCCGGCCGAGCTCGCGCTCGACGGTGTAACGGCCTCGGAGGGCGTCTTCCAGTGCGAATCCAATAGCCACGGGGAACTCCTGGTGGAGACTGGAAAAGCTAACCGGCCTGGTCCGGCCGCCGAAACCGTCGCCGGTCACTTTCGTAGGGCCGACATCCCCCGGACCGGAGACGGCCATGCTCCGCATCTCTCTCGTTGCGCTCGCCACGCTCGGTACCATCGGCGCGGCCTGGCGGCTGCAGGCTTCGCACACCGTGCCCGGCGTCGTCGCCGCCGACACCATCCAGGCCGGTGACCCTCGAATCGACGCGTCGCGGCTCCGTCCGTTCGCGCTCGAGCGCCACCTCACCCTGACCCGCGGTGACACCATCCGCCCGTTCGGGCGCCAGTCCGAGTCGCTCGAGCCCGCGACACTGGGCGGTCGTCCCGTCCTGCTCGGCGTGCTGACCTTCGAGACCCCGAACGCCACAACGGTGGACAGCTCCTGGATGGACGCCGCCACCTTGCGCCCCATCCGCATGCAGTCGAGCAACCGCGCGCGCGTCGTCGCGCTCGAGTTCGAGGACGACCATGTCCGCGGCGCCACCACGCCGAGCGCCGGGATGCCCGCGGCCATCGACCAGCGGCTCGGCGTCCGCCCGTTCGAGTGGAACATGTTCGGCCTCGCCGTCTCGGCGCTGCCGCTCCGGCCGGGCTATCGCGCGACGATGCCGGTGTACATGGATCGCTTCAACCGGGTGGTCTGGTACGATGTCCACGTGGTGGGCGACACGACGCTGGTGCGGACGAGCGGCTTCCGCGCGCCGATGTGGGAGGTCGTCGCCACGGCCGACTCCACCGCGCCGTCGGCGCGTTTCTGGGTCTCGCAGCGGCATCGGTTCGTGGATCGGGTGCGCGTCTGGGAGCCGGGAGTGGCCATCATGTACGAGCGCCGGCTCTAGCCCGCGCTCGCGGCCGAATCCGGATGTCGTCAGCTGCGGGCCGATCGGCTCAACTCTCGACGGAGGCGGCGTGCGGGGAAGGCGTCCGCCTCGAGCCGGCGAGCAGCAGCCCCGCCAGCGGCACCGTCGCGATCGCGGCCAGCAGCGTCAGCCTCGGGTAGCCCCACCCCTCGACGATCACGCCCGAGATCGCGCCCGCCGACGCCCCTGCCAGCCCCATCACCAGGTCCGACACTCCCTGTGCCGACGCGCGCAGGTCGCCCGAGACCGTGTCGCTCAGCATCGTGGACCCCGCCACCATCGTCGCTGACCACCCGAGCCCGAGCAGCATCAGTCCCGCGGCCAGCCGCGCCGGGTCATGTCCTGCCGTGCCCGTCACGGCGCACGCGGCGAGCAGGAGTGCCAGACCGGCGCCGACCACCGGCCGCCTGCCGTATCGATCCGTGAGCCAGCCGAAGGCGGGCGCGAACGCGAACATCCCGGCGATGTGCGCGCTGAGCACCACGCCCACGATCCGCAGCGTGTGCGCCGCGTCGTGTCCCGCGCTCCGGACGTGCACCGGCGCCATGGTCATCACGCCCACCATCACCACGTGGCCGATGGCCATCGCGCCCACGCCGAGTCGCGCCGACGGCTCGGACACGATGACCGGCAGCGCGGCGCGCACGCCGCTCCGGCGAGCGTCGACCGGCGCCGCCCCCGCGCCGGCTTCGCGGCGCGCGATCACCGCGGGATCCGGTCTCAGCAGCACGACGAGGAGCAGGCTCGAGAGCGCGAACAGCAGCGCCGACAGGAAGAACGGTCCGGCCAGCGTCGGAACGCCGTACCGGGCCAGCGTCGCGCCCGTGGGCGCCGCGAGCCCGGGCCCGACGATCGCGCCGAGCGTCGTGGCCCACACCACGAGCGAGAGATGGCGCCCTCGACTCGCCACCGGCGCCAGGTCGACCGCGGCGTAGCGCGCCTGGTAGCCGGCGGCCGACACGCCGCCGAACAGAAACAGTCCCGCGAACAGCAGCGGTACCGACGCTCGCACCGCGGCGACGAGCACGAGGAGCGCGCCGATCGCCCCCACCGCGTACCCCGCCGCGAGGCTGGGCCGGCGGCCATGGCGATGCACGATCGCCGTGGCCGGCAGTGCGAACAGCGCCGCGCCAACGACGTTGGCGCTCTGCGCGGCGCCCGACAGCCCGATGCCGGCGAGCTCCGCCGCGAGCAGCGCGCCCACCGACGCGCCGACCGTCATCCCGATGCCGCCGATGACCTGGGTGAGGAAGAGCAGCCGGAGCGTGCGCCGCTGGATCTGCCCGACGTCGGGCGTCATGCCCCCGTCGTCTGCGTGGAGCCTCCGCTCTCGAGCCCGAGTCCCGGCATCTCGACATCCGCATCCTGCAGCAGCCGCCGGATCGCGATCGTCAGCGGCAGCGCCAGCAGCGTCCCGACCGCGCCGAGCAGATAGGCCCACACGATCAGCGACAGCAGCCCCACGATCGGCGGTACGTCGAGCCCGCTCTGCATGAAGCGCGGCTTGATCAGGTTGTCGACGACGAAGTTGAGCACGAGAAACGCGGCGAGCACCATCACCGCCCGCTGCCATCCCAGCTCGAGTAAGGTGAGCAGCACCGGCGGGATGACCGAGAGGATGATGCCGACGTTGGGCACGAAGTTGGTGATGAACGCGAGCACCGCCCAGACCAGGGCCAGGTCCGTGCCGATCACCAGCATGATCACGTAGACCACGACCGCGAAGGCGAAACCCGTGAGCGAGGTGATGACGAGATACTGGCGGACGTCCTGCGCCACGTGGGCCGCGGTGCCGCCGGGCCGGAAGGTGTCGTCGCCGCGCCGCCGCTCGGCGAGGAAGAACGCCACGATCAGGATCAGCAGCAGCGCCTGGCTGAGCGCCTGGCCCAGCCCCGACAGAAAGCTCGCCGCCAGCCCCAGCAGCCGATTGGGGTCCACCACGTCCAGCGACAGCACCCGCTCGGGCTCGATCCCCCGCGCCACCAGCAGGCTCTCGAGGCTGTGTCGGAACGCCTGCGCCCGGTCCTGATAGTGCGGCAGCACCTGGATCAGGCGGGTGCCCGAGAGCCCGAGCACGCCGAGCAGCACGACCAGCACGCCCGCGAGCAGCAGGCTGGTGAACACGACCGACAGCCCGCGCGAGACGCCGCGTCGGCGCAGCGCGTCGAACGCCGGAACCACGGTGACGGTGAGCAGCATCGCGAGCAGGATGCTGTTGAGCACCGGCGCTGCCTCGCGGATGCCGGCCGCGACGATGACGAAGGCGGCGGTGCCGATGAGCAGGCGGTAGTGACGATCGGATCTGGGCCGAGCGAGGGGAGGTGTCATGGTACGATGATACGCGTGCGGTCTGGCGGCGGCGACCCCCGTGCCGTATCCTCCGCCATCCACAGACAGGACGGGCCATGTCCGCGACGATCCCGATCACCCCACCCGGCGTCATCACGCAGGAGTTCAAGACGCCCACGGCCGTCAGGCGCGGCGTCATCGCCGGCGTGGTCGGCAACATGCTCGAGTGGTACGACTTCGCCCTGTTCGGCTTCTTCGCCCAGCAGATCGGCGCGCACTTCTTCCCTGCCCACGATCCCACCGCCTCGCTCCTGGCGGCGTTCGGCACGTTCGCCGCGGGGTTCCTCATGCGGCCGGTCGGCGGCGCGCTGTTCGGTTGGATCGGCGACCGCTACGGCCGGAAGCAGGCGCTGATCTGGTCGGTGCTCGCCATGGCGTTCCCCTCGTTCTTCATCGGCGTGCTCCCGACCACCGAGAGTATCGGGATCCTGGCGCCGGTGCTCCTGGTGCTGTTCCGCATGCTGCAGGGGATCGCGGTCGGCGGCGAGTACATGGCGTCGGCGGTGTTCCTGGTCGAGGGCTCGCTGCCCGGCCGGCGCGGGCTGATGGGAAGCTGGGGACCGATCGGCGCCGCGGCCGGAATCCTGCTCGGTTCCGCGGCAGGCGCGATCGTGAACGCGACCATGTCGCCCGAGGCCGTGTCGGCCTACGGTTGGCGCATTCCGTTCATCCTCGGCCTCGGCGTGGCGCTCGGCGGGCTCGCCATCCGCCGGCACTACGTCGAGCGCGTGCCCCACCAGGCGCCGGCCAAGTCGCCGCTCGGTGAGGCGTTCCGCGAGCATTGGCGAACCATGGTGCACCTCGTCGGGCTCACCGCCGGGACCGCGGTCGCCTTCTACACCGTCTTCATCTACGCCACCACCTGGCTGGAGCAGACCGCCGGCGTGCCGGCGCGAACCGCGCTCGCCCTCAACACCGCGGCGATGGCGCTCACGATCCCGGCGATCCCGCTGGCGGGCTGGGCGAGCGACCGCTACGGCCGTCGCCCCGTGCTGGCGTTCGCCGCGGGCGCGCTCGCGCTGCTGTCCTATCCGTGCATGGCGCTCATGTCGCGGGGAACCACGCCGGCGATCCTGCTCGGGCAGGGCACGCTCGGGCTCCTGATCAGCGCGATGCTCGGCGTGATGCCGGCCACCATGGCCGAGCTCGCGCCGTGGCGGGTGCGCTGCAGCGTGCTGTCCGTGGCCTACAACGTGTCCATGGCCGTCCTCGGCGGCACCGCGCCGATGGTGGCGGCCTGGCTGGTCTCGCGCACCGAGGCGGTGATGGCGCCGGGGATCTACGTGGCAGTCTGCTGCGTCATCACCTTCGTCGCGGCGCTGTTGCTGCCCGGCACCGTGCGGCACAGCCTGACGCGGGAGTTCGAGGCGGCACGCTTCCGCTGAGGATTATGCGGGTGCGCAATTCAAAGCTCCGCATCCGTTCAAAAGGGGGTAGCCCGGGACTGCCCCCCACCTCCCACCGCCGGAGCCGTTATGCACACCGCCCGCACCCTATCGCTCGGTCTCCTCTCGACCGTCCTGCTCGGGGCCTGCAATCCGGACTCGGGCCCGATGGCTCCTGCTCCCGCCAGTCCCGAACTCCTCAGCGCGCCTTTCCACGATTCGTTCCGTGAGCCGATCGATTTCGTCGGTTTCGAGGACTGCGTGGGCGAGCCCGTAAGGATCACTGGCCAAGCGCACGTGACGATCAACCTCGTCACCGCGACGGAAACGCAATCGAACCAGCACACCGTGTTCATGGTCAACGTGAACGGCACCGGGGTGGGGCAGGTCACCGGTCGCACCTACCGATATCACGAGGCCCAGCGCTCGGTTTTCGAGAGTCCGACCGCCGAGGCGCTGCACGGGATCCTCAATGACCATATCGTCGTCCGGCTTGTGAGCCAGGGCTCGGCGCCGAACGCGGTCATCCGCGTCGCCTTCCATTTCATCTTCACGGGGCAGGGAGTTCCCAAGCTG
>DATLBL010000026.1:0-44007 GCA_035526925.1 Gemmatimonadales bacterium | reverse complement strand
CTGATGAGCCTGGAGCCGGGCTGGGTCACCAACCGGCAGATCGAGGCCTCGCGCGTGGCGATGACCCGCGAGATGAAGCGCGGCGGCAAGGTGTGGATCCGGATCTTCCCGGACAAGCCGATCACCAAGAAGCCGGCCGAGACGCGCATGGGCAAGGGCAAGGGCAACCCGGAAGGGTGGGTGGCGGTGGTCAAGCCGGGCCGCGTCATGTTCGAGATCGAAGGGATCAGCGAGGATCTGGCCAAGAAGGCGCTGGCGCTCGCCTCGGCCAAGCTCCCCGTCCGGACGCGCTTCGTGAAGCGTGAGGAGACCGAGTGATGAAGGCCAACGAGATCAGGGAGATGTCGGTGGACGACGTGAAAGCGCGGCTGGAGGAGCTCGTCACCGAGCGCTTCAACCTGCGCTTCCGCTCGGCCACCGAGTCGATCGAGAACCCGATGCGCTTCCGCGCCATCCGGCGGGACATCGCGCGGCTCCAAACGATCCTGCGGGAGAAGGCAACCAATGGCTGACCAGCCGAATACCGAGACCGCGCAGCGCGCGCGCCGCAAGGTCCGGACGGGCGTCGTGACCAGCGACAAGATGGACAAGACGGTGACCGTCTCCCTGGTGCGGCGCTACGCGCACCCGGTCTACGGCAAGCAGGTCACCCGGACCAAGAAGGTGAAAGCCCGGAACGTCGAGGGCGAGGGCGCCGCCCGCGCCGGCGACACCGTGCGCATCATGGAGACGCGGCCGCTGGCCAAGACCGTCAGCTGGCGGGTCACTGAAGTCGTCGAAAGGGCCAAGTAACCATGGTCCAACAGGAATCGATTCTCCGGATCGCGGACAACTCGGGCGCCCGGCGGGCGCTCGTCATCCGCGTACTCGGCGGCAGCAAGCGCCGCTACGCCGGCCTGGGCGACATCGTGGTGGTGGCGATCAAGGACGCCATTCCCACCGGCCAGGTGAAGAAGGGCGACGTGGCCAAGGCGGTCATCGTCCGGACGGCCAAGGAGACCCGGCGCAAGGACGGCTCCTACATCCGGTTCGACGAGAACGCCGCCGTCCTGATCACCGACAACGGCGAGCCGCGGGCCACCCGTATCTTCGGGCCCGTCGCCCGCGAGCTGCGCGAGAAGCGGTACATGAAGATCGTCTCGCTCGCGCCGGAGGTGCTGTAGCATGAAGCCGCTCGTCTACAAGAAGGCCAAGCGGGTGCGTCACCAGGCGCCGGTCCGGGTGCGGCTCCACGTCACCAAGGGTGACACGGTGCAGGTCATCTCGGGCGACGACAAGGGCAAGCAGGGCCGGGTGCTCAGCGTGTTCCCGAAGACGGGGCGCGTCACGGTGCAGGGCGTCAACATGATCAAGCGCCACCAGCGGCAGACGCAGACCGCCGAGGCCGGGATCATCGAGCGCGAGGCGCCGATCCATCATTCGAAGGTCATGCTCCTGGATCCGAAGAGCGGCGAGCCCACCCGCGTCCGGCGTCGGAAGGACGCGGACGGCACGGTGGAGCGGATCGCCGTCAAGTCGGATCAGTCGATCGCGAGGAACCGATAACGATGGCCGAGACGACCGAGAAGGCGCCCAAGGCGCCGAAGAAGGGCGGCGGAGACGCGCCGGCCAAGGGGAAGGGCAAGGACAAGGCGCCTGCCGGCGCCGTGGACCACGAGCCCAAGGCGGCCGAGGGCACGCCGCGCCTGCAGGCGTACTACGAGCAGACGGTGCGGGCCAAGATCCAGAAGGATTTTGGGCTGCCCAATCCGCACCAGGTCCCGCGGGTGACGAAGGTCGTCATCAACGTCGGCATGGGCGACGCGGGCAAGAATCCGAAGCAGCTCGAGAGCGCCATCGACGAGCTGGGGCTGATCACCGGCCAGCGGGCCGTGGTGACCCGCGCCAAGAAGGCCATCGCCAACTTCGGGCTCCGGGCCGGCATGCCGGTCGGCGCCACGGTCACGCTGCGGCGGGCGCGGATGTACGAGTTCCTGGATCGCTTCATCACGCTGGGGATCCCCCGGATCCGCGACTTTCGCGGGCTGCCCACCCGGAGCTTCGACGGACGCGGGAACTACACGTTCGGGATCAAGGAGCAGATGATCTTCCCCGAGATCGACTATGACAAGGTCGAGAAGATCCACGGGATGGACATCACGATCGTGACGTCGACCGAGCGCGACGATCTCGCGATGGCGCTGCTGCGCGAGCTCGGTTGGCCGTTCCGGGGCGAGACACCTCAGAGGGTTGCGTAACATGGCAAAGACTTCGTGGATTGAGAGAGCCAAGCGCACACCGAAGTTCAAGGTGCGCGGCGTGCGCCGCTGCCAGCGCTGCGGCCGCAGCCGCGCGGTGCTGCGGAAGTTCGGCCTCTGCCGTATTTGTTTCCGTGAGCTCGCCCTGAGGGGAGAAATCCCGGGCGTGCGCAAGGCCAGCTGGTAAGGGGACATAGGGAATGAGCCTGACAGATCCCGTCGCGGATATGCTCACTCGCATCCGGAACGCCTGCTCGGCGGGCCATCGGCGCGTTGACATGCCGGTGAGCAAGCTGAAGTCCGACGTCGCCCGGCTGCTCCGGGACAACCACTACATCGCGGACTACAAGATCCTCGACGACGGCGCGCACGGCGTGCTGCGGTTGTACCTGAAGTACCACAACGAGCTCCCGGTCATCCGCGAGCTCCGGCGCGTCTCGACGCCCGGTCTCCGGCGCTACGTGAAGTGCCGCGAGCTGCCGCGCGTCAAGAACGGCCTCGGCATGGCGATCGTGTCCACCCCCCGCGGGCTGATGACCGATCGCGAGGCGCGGAGCGCCAACCTCGGCGGCGAGCTGCTCGCCGTCGTCTGGTAGGAGGCACGATGTCGCGAATCGGTAAGAAGCCGGTGACCGTGCCCCAGGGCGTCACGCTCGACCTCAAGGGCAACGAGGTCGCGGTGAAGGGCCCGAAGGGCGAGCTGCGCCGCACGCTGCATCCCGAGATGCAGCTCGCGCTGGAGAACGGCACCTTCACGGTGTCCCGTCCCAGCGACGAGAAGAAGCACAAGGCGCTGCACGGCCTCACGCGTACCCTGGTCCAGAACATGGTGGACGGGGTCTCGAAGGGGTTCACCCGGACGCTCGAGATCCAGGGCGTCGGCTACAAGGCCGAGGCCAAGCCGTACGGCGTCAACCTCGTCGTCGGGTTCTCGCACCCGGTGAAGTACGAGGCGCCGAAGGGAATCAAGATCTCGGTCGAGAACAACACCACGGTGAAGATCGAGGGCGCCGACAAGGAGAAGGTCGGCCAGGTGGCCTCCGAGCTTCGCGCCGTGCGGCCCCCGGAGCCGTACAAGGGCAAGGGCGTTCGCTACCAGGGCGAGCAGATCCGCCGCAAGGCCGGCAAGACAGGAGCCAAGTAAGCCATGCGCACCATTCACGCCCCGAAGGGCCGGAGCCAGCTGCGCTACCGCCGCCACCTTCGCGTCCGCCAGAAGGTCGCCGGCACGGCCGAGCGCCCGCGGCTGGTCGTCTTCCGCTCGCTGAAGCACATCTACGCCCAACTCGTCAACGACGATCTCGGCGTGACGCTCCTCGGCGTGGGCGATACGAGCGAAGGGATCCAGGTCGAAGGCGGCGGCAAGACCGGCCGCGGCAAGGCCGTGGGCAAATTGTTGGCCGAGAAGGCCAAGGCCGCGGGAGTGACCCGGGTGGTCTTCGACCGCGCCGGCTACCGTTACCATGGTCGCGTGCAGGCCGTCGCCGACGGCGCCCGCGAAGGCGGATTGGAGTTCTAAATGGCGGACGAGACGCAGGGCACGACCCACAGCGGCCCCGGCACCCACAGCGGTCCGGGCAGCGACGGGACCGCAGCCGCCACCGGCAACCCGGCCGACGGCCCGGGGATCGGCGAGCGGCCCAGCGGCACCGACCGGCCGCGCGGCCGCGGTGGTCGCGGCGGCGGTGGCGGCCGGGGTGGTCCCCGCCGCGACCGCGGCGACCGCGAGCACCAGAGCGACCACGTCGAGAACGTCATCGCGATCAACCGCGTGGCCAAGGTCGTGAAGGGCGGCCGGCGGTTCTCGTTCAACGCGCTGGTGGCCGTGGGCGACGGCAAGACCAAGGTCGGGATCGCGACCGGCAAGGCGAACGAGGTGAGCGAGGCGGTCCGGAAAGCGGTCGACGCCGCCAAGCGCTCGATGGTGGAGCTGCCCAAGACCGGCTCGACCATCCCCCACGAGGTGGTGGGCGAGCATGGCGCCGGCCGGGTGCTGCTCAAGCCGGCTGCCACGGGTACCGGCGTCATCGCCGGGGGCCCGGTGCGCGCGGTGCTCGAGTGCGCGGGCATCACCGATATCCTCACCAAGAGCCTGGGCAGCTCGAACGCCCACAACATGGTGCGCGCCACGATGAACGGACTGAGCCAGCTCGTGAGCGCCCGTCAGGTGGCGCGCGAGCGCGGCGTGGATCTGGACCAGATCGCGTACAAGCCCCGGCAGGAGGGCTGACATGGGCCGCAACCCCGTGGTGGGCCGCCAGGGCCCCGAATACCATGCCGCCGACATCCCGAGCGAGCAGGCCGCCGGGACGCTCTCGGTCAAGCAGATCCGCTCCGAGATCGGGCACCCGGAGACCATGCGCCAGACGCTCCGCGCCCTCGGTCTCCGGCACCACCAGCAGACGGTGACGCTCAAGAACACGGCATCCGCCCGCGGCATGCTGTACAAGGTGCGGCATCTGATCGAGGTGAAGGCCGGGTGAACGGAGAACGGTGAGCGGGACCTCCCGCTCACCGCGCCGCTCACCGCTCACCGCTTACGTATTTGGAGTATACATGGCTGACAAGACGATCACCCTGTCCAACCTGGCCCCCGCCCGCGGCTCGACCCAGGCGCGCAAGCGCGTCGGTCGCGGTCCGGGCTCCGGCCTCGGCAAGACGTCGGGCAAGGGGCACAAGGGTCACAAGGCGCGGACCGGCGGCGGCACCAATCCGGGCTTCGAGGGCGGCCAGATGCCGATGTACCGGCGGCTGCCCAAGCGCGGGTTCACCAACCCGTTCCGGGTCGAGAACCAGGCCGTCAACCTGTCGCAGCTCAAGCAGGTGAGCGCGACCGACGTGAGCCCCGAGACGCTGTATTCCGCGGGACTGATCGGGAAGCCGGACGCTCCCGTGAAGCTGCTCGGCACCGGTGACGCCGACCGGGCCTACACCGTTCGTGGCGTATCCCTTTCCGCGTCGGCGCGCGCGAAGATCGAGGCGGCCGGCGGTACCATCGAGGGGTAAGTGACCGCACCCCGCGTCCCCAATCTGGCCATCGACGAGGAACTGAAGCGAAAGCTTCTCTTCACCCTCCTCGCGCTCGTCATCTACCGGGTCGGCGCCCACATCGCCGCCCCGGGGGTGAACGTCACCGCGCTGGCCGACTTCATCCGGAACTCCGCCGCCGCCGGGTTCTTCGGACTGTATGACGCTCTGGGCGGCGGCCTCTCCCGGGCTACGGTTTTCGCGCTCGGGATCATGCCCTACATCTCCGCCTCGATCATCTTCCAGCTGGCCGGCGGCGTGGCGCCGTCGATCGGCAAGATGCAGAAGGACGAGGAAGGGAAGAAGAAGATCACGCAGTGGACCCGGTACCTCACCGTGTTCATCGCGCTGTCGCAGGCGTACACGTTCGCGCTGTTCACCGAGTCGATCCCGGGCGCCATCGCCAGCCCGGGGCTCGCGTCGCGTCTCATCATGGTGGTGACGCTCACGACCGGCGCCATCTTCGTGATGTGGCTGGGGGAGCAGATCACCGAGCGCGGCATCGGGAACGGGATGAGTCTGCTCATCACGTTCTCGATCCTCGAGCGGCTCTGGCCCGGCGCGCTGCAGCTGCTGCAGTTCATCCGGAGCGGCGTGGTGAGCGGCCCGGGTGTCCTCCTGTTCCTGGTCATCCTCGTGGCGGTCATTGGCGCGGTGGTGGCCATGACCATCGCCGCGCGCCGGATTCCCATCCAGATTCCGCGCAAGGTGATGGGTCGCGGCCGCATCCGCGAGGGCCAGAAGACGTTCATCCCGATCCGGCTGATCACCGCCGGCGTGATGCCGATCATCTTCGCCCAGACGATCATCATCGTGCCGGGCACGATCGCCAGTTTCACCCAGAATCCGGTGCTGACCGAGCTCGCCAGCTTCTTTCAGCCCGGCGACCTGCCGTACGACCTGACCTTCGCCGTGCTGATCCTGCTGTTCAGCTACTTCTACACGTCGATCATCTTCAATTCGGTCGACCTGGCGGAGAATCTGAAGAAGCAGGGCGGGTTCATCCCCGGCGTGAAGCCGGGCGCGAGCACCGCGGACTACATCGACGGCGTGCTGGCGCGGATCACGCTGCCGGGCGGTCTGTTCTTGGCCGGCATCGCTCTGCTCCCCATCATCGTCTCCAAGCTGCTGGGCATTCCCAACCAGGGCTTCGGCGGCACCTCGGTGCTGATCGTCGTCGGCGTCCTGCTGGATACGATCGCCCAGATCGAGCAGCATCGCACCCTGCGGAAATACGACGGGTTCATGAAGACGGGACGGGTCAAGTTCCGCGGGCGGCAGCAGCGATACATGTAGGCGGTGAGCGGTAAGCCGGAAGCGGTGAGCGGTAGGAGCGAGATTCGAGAGAGGTCCTCCGATCGCTTCCTGCCGCTCACCGCTTCCCGCTTACCGCTCGTCACTTCCTTCCTCGAGGACGATCGGTGGATATCCTTCTGATGGGCCCGCCCGGCGCCGGCAAGGGCACCCAGGGCGCGCGGCTCGCCGAATTGCTGGGCCTGCCGAAGTTTGCCACGGGCGACCTGCTCCGGGACGCGGTCAAGCGCGGCACCCCGCTCGGGCTTCAGGCCCGCGCGGTGATGGAAGCTGGGCACCTCGTGAGCGACGAGATCATTCTGGGCGTCGTGCGCGACGAGCTCGCCAAGTCCGAGGCGGCCAAGGGCGTGATCTTCGACGGGGTGGTGCGCACGATTCCGCAGGCGGAGGGGATGGAGCGCATCCTGGCGGACAAGGGGCGGGCGATGGACGCGGTGCTCTTCTTCGACGTGACCGACCAGGAAATCCTGTCGCGGCTGGAGCGTCGGCGAGCCGTGGAACAGCGCGCGGACGACGACCCGGCCGCGGTGGCCACCCGCCTCCAGGCCTACCGGGAGCAGACGGCGCCGCTGCTCGCATGGTACGAGGCGCGGAAGGTGGTGCGCCGGATCCCCGCCATCGGCAGCGTCGACGAGATCGCCCAGCGCGTGCGCCAGGCGCTGGGGCGCTAGCATGATCACGCTCAAGTCTCCGCGGGAGATCGACGCGATGGCTCGAGCGGGTCGGATCGTGGCCGGGACGCTCGCGCACATGCGCGAGATCATCCGGCCGGGGCTCTCGACGGAGGATCTGGACGCGGCGGCGGAGCGGTTTATTCGCAGCCACGACGGCGCCACCCCATCGTTCAAGGGACTCTACGGTTTCCCCAAGACGCTGTGCACCTCGATCGATGTGGAGATCGTCCACGGGATCCCATCGCCGAAGCGCGTGTTGAGCGAGGGCAGCATCGTGAGCGTCGACGTGGGGGTGCAGCTCGAAGGTCTGCATGCCGACTCGGCCACCACGCTCGCCGTCGGCCGGATCAGCAACGAGGCGCAGCAGCTCCTGGTCGTGACACAGGAGTGCCTGACGGCGGGCATCGCGCAGGCACGGGTGGGAAATCACGTCGGCGACATCGGCCACGCGGTGCAGAAGGTGGCCGAGGGGGCGGGGTACGGCGTGGTGCGCGAGCTGGTGGGGCACGGCATCGGTACCCGGTTCCACGAAGAGCCGCAGGTGCCGAACTACGGCAGCCCGAAGCGGGGGCCGCGCCTGCTCGAAGGCATGACGCTCGCCATTGAGCCGATGATCACCGTCGGCAGCCCGGCCACTCGAACCCTCGGCGACAAGTGGACCGTGGTCACCGCCGACGGCAGCCTGTCGGCCCACTTCGAGCACACGGTCGCCATCACGGCGGACGGCCCCAGGATTCTCACCACCGTCTAGGCCCGACCGCCGGCGCCTCAGGGTATCCGCTGGGCCAGCAGCTGCCGGACCCGCCGCTCGACCACTTCGATCCGCTCCAGCCGATCCCTCGACTCCGTCACCGTGCGCTCCGCGGCGTGGCGGTCGGTCGCGTTGTGAAGATTGCTCCGGACCGCCCAGTACGCGCTCCGCGCACCGGCGGCGGCCAGGAAGACGGCGGTCGCGGCGTCGCCCAGCGCGTTCGCCATCCCGCGCTGCGCCATCGCCTCGGCCAGGTCCGCTGCCTCGCCCAGGTGCGTGAGCAGCTCGAGCTGGATGGCGGCGCCCGCGCGGAGCGAGTCGGCCTTCGCCAGCTCCCGCGCTTTCCGCTCCTCTCCCGTGCCTGCGGGCAACGCCAACGCCCGGGCGAAACCGTCGAAGGCTTCCGCATCCCGCGACGCGAGCGCCAGCATGGTGTCGCCCAGCTCCCGGGCGCGCGTCAGCGCATCCGCCGCCTCCTGGTGCACCGCGACGTAGCGCTCGCGCGCGCCGGTCAGGCCGGCGACCATCTGGACCAGCGCGGCGCCGAGCGCGCCGGCCATCGCCGCCGCGGCGCCGCCGGCGGGCGCGGGGGTGGGCGCGGCCAGGGCGCTCAGCCAGTCGGTCAGGGCGTCGCGTGCTTGGGGAGTCGGCATCGGAAATCCGGTGGAGAGCGTGTCAACGTTCAGCCGGTCGACTGCGGCGCTCGTTCCTCATCCTGCCTGGGACGAGGAGGTCAGTACGTCGAGGAGCCACGCATGCATAGCCGGGTTGCCCGCGCACAGCGCCGAGTGTTGGGCGCCGACGTGCCGGCCGGCAAAATCGGTGGCCACGCCACCGGCTTCGCGGATGAGGAGAACGCCGGCGGCGAGGTCCCAGGCCGAGAGCTGTTGCTCCCAGAACGCGTCACACCGGCCGGCGGCGACATCGGCCAGATCGAGCGCGGCCGAGCCGGGACGGCGGATCCCGCTCGTCATTCCAGCGACCTGGGCGAACTGTGCCAGATACTCCCCGATGCGTGACGTGTCCTTGAACGGGAACCCCGTTCCGATGAGCGCGAGCGAAGGATCGGTGATGGTGGAGACGGACAGGCGCCGGTCGCCCAGCCAGGCGCCCCCGCCGCGCGACGCCGAATAGACCTCCTGGCGCGGCACATGCACAACCACGCCGGCCTGCAGCTCGCCGTCCAGGGCGGCGGCGATCGACACCGCATAGCTCGGAAAATCGTGCAAAAAGTTGGTGGTGCCATCCAGGGGGTCCACGATCCAAACCAGACCCTCCCGCACCAATTCCGGGTTCAGCTCCTCCCCGACGATCCGGCTGCCCGGCTCGGCGGCCAACAGGGTCTCGGAGACAAGCCGCTCGGCGGCCCGGTCGACTTCCGTGACGAAGTCCCGGCCGCCTTTTCGCCCCCAATCCGACGGGTCCGTCGGACGTTCCACGGCACGGAGGTAGGTGGACGCCCGTTCCGCCGCGGTTTTCGCTAGATGAAGTAAGTCCAAGGCGGACACTATCTTGCTGCCCTCCGGCGAACCGGGTAGTTTGCGCGCATGCCACGCATATTTTCGGGAATTCAGCCGTCCGGCGAGCTGCACGTCGGCAACTGGCTCGGCGCGGTGCAGAACTGGGTGACCCTGCAGCAGAGCTACGACTGCATCTATTGCGTCGTCGACCTGCACGCCATCACGGGCAAGTACGACACGGCCACCCTGGCCCAGCGCACGCGGGAGATGGCGGTGGGGCTGCTGGCGTCGGGCATCGACCCCGGTCGCGCGGTCCTGTTCGTGCAGTCCCACGTGCCCGAGCATTCCGAGCTCCAGTGGCTGCTGAACGCGATCACGCCGATCGGCGAGCTGGAACGGATGACGCAATTCAAAGATAAGTCGCAACGTTTCGAAAGTGTCCCGGCCGGCCTGCTGAACTACCCGGTGCTGATGGCCGCGGACATTCTCCTGTACCGAGCCGATCTCGTGCCCGTGGGCGAGGACCAGACCCAGCACCTGGAACTGACCCGCGAGGTGGCTCGGAAGTGGAACGCCGAGTACGGGGGCGGCGACGACTGGTTTCCCGAGCCCAAGCCGTTGCTGACCGAGGCCAAGCGGATCATGGGGCTGGACGGTCAGTCCAAGATGTCCAAGAGTCTGGGCAACACGATCGGGCTGCTCGACACGCCCGAGGAGATCTGGCAGAAGCTCCGGCCGGCCAAGACCGATCCGGCGCGCGTGACCAGGAAGGACCCGGGCACGCCCGAGGTGTGCAACATCTACCATTTGCACAAGTACTTCTCGTCGCCGGAGACTGTGGCGACGGTCGCGGAAAATTGCCGCGGGGCGAAGTGGGGATGCCTCGACTGCAAGCGGGTCCTGGCCGACAATATGATCGCGACGCTGGCGCCGATCCGCGACCGCGCCCTCGAGCTGCAGGCCCGGCCCGACCGCGTGGACCAGATCCTCGGCGACGGCGCCGCCGCCGCGCGCCGGATCGCGGGGCTGACCATGCGGGAGGTCCGGGCGCGGATGGGCTTCCTGCCGGCGCGGCAGACGTAGCACTCCTCCTCAGGCGGGACGATCATGGAGAAGATCATCAAGGCGGCGGTCGAGCGCGGTGCGTCGGACCTGCACATCAAGGCGGGCGACGTGTTCCGCGCACGGATCAACGGCAAGCTGGTGCCGCTCACCAAGCAGCGGCTCACGCCGGACCAGACGCGGGCCATCGCGCTGAAGCTGATCAGCAGCGACGAGGACCGAGCCAAGATCGACCGCCTGCGGGACTTCGACTGCTCGTGGGGCATGCCGGGCGTCGGCCGCTTCCGCGTGAACGTGCTGCGACAGCGCTCCTCCTTCATGATCGTCATGCGGGTCATCCCGTTCACCGTGCCCACCCTCGAGTCGCTGCGGCTGCCCGAGGTGCTGGCGCAGATCGCCGAAGGCGAGCGCGGGCTGGTCCTGGTCACCGGCGTGAGCGGCAGCGGGAAGAGCTCCACGGTTGCCGCCATGGTGCATCACATCAACCGCACCCAGCACAGGCATGTGGTCACCATCGAAAATCCCATCGAGTTTCTCCACCGCGACCTGAGCTGCTCGATCACGCAGCGCGAGGTCGGCGTCGACACCGACACCCTGACCATCGGGCTCCGCGCGGCGCTGCGGCAGGATCCGGACGTCGTCGTGCTTGGCGAGATGAGCGACGCCGATACCATCGACACCGCCATCAAGGGCGCCGAAACGGGCCACCTGGTCATTGCCTCGATGCCGACGCCGGACGTGGTGACCACGGTCGAGCGTATCGTCGCCACGCTGCCCCGCGAGGAGCGCGAGATCGGCCGCATGCGCCTGAGCGAGGCGCTCCACGCCGTGGTCTCGCAACAGTTGCTCCCGCAAAAGGACGAGAAGGGGCAGGTGCCGGTGGTGGAGGTGCTGCTCGCCACCCCCGCTGTGCGCGAGTGCCTCAAGGATGCCGCCCGCACCGGCGAGATCCGGAGGCACATGGCGGATAGTCGGAAGAGCCTCGGCACCCAGACCTTCGAGCAGCACGCCGACGATCTCGTCGAGGCCGGGCTCATCACCCGGGAGACGGCCCGAGTCGCGTTGTCCCTGATCGCCCCGCCCGCGCCGACGTCCAAGCGAGGTGCGAAGCAGGCTCAATCGGCCTGACGCCGGGCCGATGTCGCAGCTCGACCAGACCATGCGCCAGGTGCTCGCGTTCCCGCGCGAGGCCGGTACCCCCGGCGCGGAAGCCGCCCGGGATCTCGTCGCGCAGCATTTGGAGGCGCTGGGCTATCGGGTCGAGCGCCAGCCTTTCTCGTTCAATCCTTCCAGCCTCAACGGATTTCCGGTGTTCGGGGCCGGTCTCGGCGCCCTTGGCCTGCTGCTGCTCATGCCGCTCAGCAGTCGCGCGCTGCCCCCGTGGCTCGCGCTGCTGGTGCTCGGCGGCGGGCTGGGCCTGCTCACGGCGGGGTCGGTCGGCCTGGGCCTCGGATGGCTCGCGACGGGCGCCGTGCGCCAGGACGCCAATCTCGTCGCCACGCGTGGCGCGGGGCCCGTCCGACGGTGGATCGTCGCCCACCTGGACAGCAAGGCCCAGGCGCAGTCGATGGCCGGGCGGCTGGTGGCGGTGTGGGTCATCGGGGTAGCGGTGGCGGCGCTGCTGGGACTTGCCCTGGCCCGCCTGGGCGGACCGATACCCATGTCGCTGGCCGCGGCGGTGGCGTGGCTGGGAGTACTCGCCGGGGCCCTTGCAGGGCGCGGACGGCTCCGGGGGGAATCTCGGGGGGCGCGTGACAACGGGACGGGGGTCGCCGGCGCGCTCGCGGCGGCGGAGCGCTCGATCGACGCCGCCACGGGCATCCTGATCACGGGTGGCGAGGAGTTCGGGCTCGTCGGGGCACGGGTGTTCGCGGCCACGGCACCGGCGCGGCTCGATGGCGCGGTCGTGGTCAATCTCGACACCATCGATCAGGAAGGGCAGCTCTGGCTGGTCAGTCACGATGCCCGGGGCTCGGCCCTGGCCCAGCTCGAGGCGATTCGACTGTCCTCGGCGGGCCTGGCCGCGCGGCTGCGTCGGCTCCCCCTCGGCATCCTGACCGACAGCCTGCCGTTCGCGCGCGCCGGCGTTCCGGCGGTCACCATCGGGCGGCTCACGTGGCGGACGCTGCGCACCATCCACACGCCGCGGGACACGCCTGACGGTCTGTCGTTAGAGACGGCGGAACGGGTCGGCCGGGCGCTCGCGGCGAATTGACTGTTCGCTCGACCGCGCATACGTTTGCCCGAGGATGCAGGAGCCCCGCACGGGGCTCTTTTCGTTTGGCATACGGGGCGTGCGCGATTCGGGGAGCCGACATGTTCGATGCGAAGACCGCCTGTGTGGTGGTGGTCGGGGCGCAGTGGGGCGACGAGGGCAAGGGGAAGCTGGTCGACGTGCTGGCCGAGCGCGCCGAGTTCGTCGTGCGGTATCAGGGCGGAGCCAACGCAGGCCACACGGTGGTGATCGGCGATTCGCATTTCATTCTGCGCCAGATTCCCTCGGGCATCCTGCATCCCGGGGTCACGTGCGTCGTGGGCAACGGCGTCGTGCTCGAGCCCGAGACCTTCTTCGGCGAGCTCGACGCGCTCGCCGAGCGCGGCATCGACACGTCGGGACGCATTCTCGTCTCCGACCGCGCGCACGTCGTCCTCCCCTTCCACAAGCTGCTCGACGCCGCGAGCGAGAAGAGCCAGAAGCTCGGTACCACCGGACGCGGGATCGGCCCCGCGTACGAGGACAAGTACGGGCGCCGCGGACTCCGGGTCACCGACCTGCGGCATCTGGAGTGTGCTCGCGCGCTCCTGAGCGACCGGGTCGAGCGGGCCAACCGGCTGCTCGGGCTGATGGGGAGCTCCGAGCGTGCCTCGTTCGAGGAACATGCGGCGCTCCTCGAGCGTCTGGCGCCGCGCCTCCTGCCGCTCGCGGCGGACACCGGGCTGATCGTCCATCGGGCGGTGCGAAGCGGGAAGCGCGTGCTTCTCGAAGGCGCCCAGGGCGCGCTGCTCGACGTGGACCATGGCACCTATCCCTACGTCACCTCGTCGAACACGACGGCCGGCGGTGCGTCGGTCGGCGCGGGCATCGGGCCCACGGCCATCGACGGCGTGCTGGGCGTGGTGAAGGCGTATACCACGCGGGTCGGCAACGGTCCGCTGCCGACCGAGGCCGAGAGCCCGTTCGGGGAGCGGCTCCGCGAGCTGGGCGGGGAGTTCGGATCGGTCACCGGGCGGCCGCGTCGCTGCGGATGGTTCGATGCCACGGTAGTGCGCTACGCGGTACGGGTGAACGGGCTGACCGGGCTGGCGGTCACCAAGATGGACGTGCTCGACTCGTTCGCCGAGATCCCGGTCTGCACCGCGTACCGCCTCGACGAGACAGCCTGCGAGGAGATGCCCGCGGAAGTCGATGCGCTCGGGCGCGTGCAGCCGGTCTACGAGGTGCACGCCGGGTGGCAACAGCCGACCGGCGGCGCGCGGAAGCTGGCGGACCTGCCCAAGGGCGCGCGCGCCTACCTGGACCGTCTCGAAGCGCTCTCGGGCGCACCGGTCCGCTATGTGAGCGTGGGTACGCGGCGGGACCAGATCATCGAGGTATGAGCGATCCCGTCGAGCTCCTCGTCATCGGGGCGGGTCCGTGCGGCCTCGCCGTCGCCATCGCCGCGAAGCAGGCAGGGATCGGGTGCGCCGTCCTGGATCGTCGGACCATCGTCAGCACGATCGAGCGCTACCCGCTCGGGATGACGTTCTTCTCGACCCCGGAGCGGATCGAGATCGGCGGAATCCCTTTCGTCGCCAGCCACGAGAAGCCCACCCGCAAGGACGGTCTCATCTACTATCGGCGCGTGGCCGAGCATTACGCGCTGGACGTGCGGGTGGGCGAGGAGGTCACCGATGTGCGTCGCGAGCTCGGCGGCGAATTCACGGTGGACGTCCACCGGGCCCACGATCGAAGGTCGTATCGCGCCGCCGCCGTGGTCTTCGCCACCGGGTACTTCGACAACCCGAACTTCCTGCGCGTGCCGGGCGAGGACCTGCCGCACGTGTCGCACTACTTCCTCGAGGGTCATCACTACTGGCGCCAGCGCGTCGTGGTGATCGGGGCGGGCAACAGCAGCGTGGACGCGGCGCTGGAGTGCTGGCGGGCCGGAGCCACGGTGACGCTCGTGCATTTCGGTGAGGGCTTCGACCGCACCGTGAAGGCCTGGGTGCTCCCGGACATCGCCAACCGTGTGAAGGAAGGCAGCATCGGCGTGCGGTGGCGCTCGCGCGTGCGGGCCATCACCCCAACCGACGTCGAGGTGATCTCCGATGTGACGGGTGCAGTGGAGCGGGTGCCGTGCGACGCGGTGCTGGCCATGACCGGGTATCATGCCGACACCACACTGCTTCGTCGGCTCGGCGTCCCCGTCGACGACGCGAGCGGCGTCCCCGCGCACGACGAGACCACGATGGGCACGCCGGTGGACGGCGTCTACCTCGCCGGCGTGATCGCGAGCGGCAACGATGCCAACCGTCTGTTCATCGAGAACTCGCGCGGGCACGGCGCGCTCATCGTCCGCGATCTGATCGCGCGCCGGCAGTCCGTCCCGGCCCGTTCGGGCCGACACGCCGCCGGGTAACCGGATACGCAGACCTCTCCGCAGCAAAGCGCTCGGTCCGCCAGGTAGCTCAGCCATCCAAGTAGCGCGGGCATAGAGGATTTGCGTCAGCGGGCCCGACCCGGGCAGCACGGGTTCGGGAGGGCGCAGCGCACCGGGAGGACTACCTCGCGTACCGCCCCCGGCCTATTTTCCCTCGCTTCCGACCCGACACGCCCGCTTCCCCGACGCAAAGTGCGCCATGGCCGACACCACACTGATGGACAAGCTGGTCTCCCTGGCCAAACGTCGGGGCTTCGTCTTCCAGTCGTCCGAGATCTACGGCGGGCTGGGCTCGGTGTGGGATTACGGGCCGCTCGGGGTGGAGTTGAAGAAGAACGTGAAGGACCGCTGGTGGCGAGCAATGGTGCACGCCCGGGACGACATCGAAGGCCTGGATGCCGCGATCCTCATGCATCCCCGCGTCTGGGAGGCGTCCGGTCACGTGGCCGGGTTCACCGATCCACTGGTGGATTGCCGTCAGTGCAAGAACCGTTTTCGCGCCGACGATCCGCGCATCAAGGGCACTCCCGGCCAGTCTGACGCGCAGTGCCCGGTGTGCGGCACCAAGGGAAGCCTCACCGAGCCGCGGCTCTTCAACCTGATGTTCAAGACGTTCATGGGGCCGGTCGAAGAGCAGGCCGCCGTGGTGTACCTGCGACCCGAGACGGCGCAGGGCATCTACGTCAACTATCTGAACGTGCTGCAGAGCTCGCGGCAGCGGCTGCCGTTCGGCATTGCCCAGATCGGCAAGGCGTTCCGGAACGAGATCACGCCCGGCAACTTCATCTTCCGCACCCGCGAGTTCGAGCAGATGGAGATGCAGTTCTTCGTGAAGCCGGGCACCGACGCCGAGTGGTTTGAGCGCTGGCGCGAGTGGCGGATGCAGTGGCATCACGCGCTCGGGCTGACCGCGTCCAAGCTGCAATGGCACCAGCACGGCCCGGACGAGCTGGCGCACTACGCCCGCGCGGCGTTCGACATCCAGTACGAATTTCCGTTCGGCTGGCAGGAGATCGAAGGCATTCATAACCGCGGTGACTTCGACCTGGGCCGGCATCAGGAGTTCTCGGGCAAGAAGCTCGAGTACTTCGACCAGGCCGCCAACGAGCGCTACCTGCCCAACATCGTCGAAACCTCCGCGGGCGCGGACCGCGTCACACTCACCCTGCTCGTCGACGCGTACCGCGAAGAGGAGGTCGAGGGGGAGACGCGGGTGGTGCTGGGGCTGCACCCCGCGGTCGCTCCGATCAAGGCGGGCGTGTTTCCGCTGGTGAAGAAGGACGGCATGCCCGAGCTGGCCACGGAGCTGTATCGGGATCTGAAACGGCGCTTCCCGACGTTCTACGACGACAGCGGCGCCATCGGCCGGCGCTACCGCCGGATGGACGAGGCCGGCACGCCGTTCGGGATCACCGTGGACGGCGAGACCGCCGCCCAGCGGAGCGTGACCGTGCGTCATCGGGATTCCATGCAGCAGGAGCGGGTGGGGCTGGACCAGGTGGCGTCCTACGTGACGGATCGCATCGCGGGCGCGGCGTGACGGACGAGGGCTGACAGGGAGATTCCTTGGCTCCGATCGGGACGACCGATGCGCCTCTCAGATTTCGAAACCATGGTGGTCGGCATGACGGGCGAGGTGCCCAGGGAGTTTCTGGACGGCGTCGCGCAGATCCTCGTGTCACCGCTCACGGTCGCCCATCCGGAGCGACCGGGCATCTTCACGCTCGGGGAGTGCATTCCGCTCCCGGTCGGGACCAGCGAGGGCCCCGAGGGCGTGCAGAGCAGGATCATGCTGTACCATGGCTCCTTCGCGGCGCTGGCTCGTGTGACGCCGGGCTTCGACTGGCGGGAGGAGGCGTTCGAGACGCTGACGCACGAGCTGCGGCACCACCTGGAGTGGCGTGCCCGCGCGCCGGACCTCGAGGAGCTCGACTGGGCGGTCGAGCAGAACTACGCGCGCCAGGACGGGGAAGCCTTCGATCCTGTGTTCTATCTCGCCGGGGCGGCTGTGGCCGATGACGCCTGGCGGGTGGAAGATGACGTGTTCCTCGACCGCGTGGTCCGCTCGGTACCGGAGCGGGTATCGGTGCGGTGGGCCGGGCGCGAATACGTGATCGAGGTGCCGGCCGAAGCGACGTTGCCGGCCTTTCTGCTGCTCGAAGGCATGGCCGACCCGCCCGCGGGCGAGCTGCTGCTCGTGCTGCGCCGGAAGCCCGGGGTGCTGGCCCTGCTGCGGCCGGTCAGGCGATACCATGCCGCGATTCGGGTTGCGGAGCCCCCCGGTTATCTTGCAGACATGCCGCCTGATCCGGCTGGCAACTGAGCCGTTGGACTCCCACACACCGGACCGACCATGGTGCATGAAGTCGTGACTGCGCTCGACGGCGCGGAGGTGCTGCGCCGCGCCAAGCGCTTCTTTGCGGAGCGGGTGCCGATGCAGGCGGCATTTCCCGAGAAGGAGGGCGTCTCGTTCCTGACGCTCCGCGGCCAGGGCGGGGAAGAGATCGCGATGGCCGTGGCGCCGGTGTCGGGTGGAACCCGTGTGCGCGCGTCGACGCTGCTGTTCGATCAGCCGGTGGACCGTTTTTTCTCGACCCTGCCTGCCGCCTCGGACGCGGTGGCATGACGCCGTCGATGCCGGTGCGGGTCAGGGTGGCGGACGCATGGGACGAGGTCCCGCTGGAGCTTCCCGCCACCACACCGCTGGGCGAGGTCAAGCGGCTGGCTCTGCAGGCCACTCGACAGATCGGCGACCCCGCGGGCTACGTCATCAAGTTTCGCGGCGCCGAGCTTCTGGACGAATCCCGCTCACTGAGTGAAGCGGGCCTGGTGGCCAACGGCGCATTGATCGTGCTGCGAAAGCGCCGAGCTCCCGTGCGCTGAGCGCGGCACACGCGTCACGGGCAGGCGCAAGGCGGATATTCATCATGCCCGTTCCGATCTTTACCCATCCCGACTGCGTGCGGCACGATCCGGGTCCGGACCATCCGGAGGCCCCGGCGCGCCTGCGCGCGATCCTCACCCGCGCGCGAGCCGAGGCCGGCGTCACGGTGCTGGAGGCTGCCGCCGGCACGCTCGATGAGCTGCTCGCCGTGCACCCTCGTCCCTATCTCGACAGCCTTCGGACCATGAGCGCCCAGGGCGGGGGCGCGCTGTTCCTCGACACCGTGCTCAACGAGGCGAGCTGGGCCGCCGCGCTCGGAGCCACCGGTGCGATCCGGGCGGCGGTCGAGCACGCGCACGCCGGCTCCGGACATGCCTTCGCCGCGGTGCGGCCCCCCGGGCATCACGCTTTGGAATCCCGCGGAATGGGGTTCTGCCTGGTCTCCAACGCCGTCGTCGCGGCGCGCTCCGCCCAGCGCCGCGGACGAGCGCGGGTGCTGATCATCGATTGGGACGTGCACCACGGGAACGGCACCCAGGCGCTGGTCGAGGACGACGCCACCATCCGCTACGTCTCGCTGCACCAGCACCCCTGGTACCCCGGCACCGGGATGGCGAGCGAGCGAGGGGTCGGAAACGTGTTCAATGTGCCCCGTGGACCTGGCGCGCCTCCTTCGAGATACGTGGACGATCTCTGGGCCGCGATCGTGGCCGCGAGCACGGGTTGGGTGCCCGACATGGTGCTCGTCTCCGCGGGATTCGACGCCATGCTGGGCGACCCGCTCGGCGGCTTCACGCTCGAGCCGGAGCATTACGCCGACCTGACGCGACGGCTTCGCGAACGACTTCCGGCGGTCCCGATCGTGGGGCTGCTGGAGGGTGGATACACGCCATCCCGTCTCGCGGACGGGGTGCTGGCGCACGTGCTCGCGCTCGCCTAGTCTACATCCCGCGTTCCCTCACCGACCTCCTCCGCGACCACCGAGGCATCCGTGGCCCAGCGTCTCCAGATGGAAGCCGAGTATCTCGAGCTGCGCACGAAGCACCCGTTCATCATCGCGCGCGGGGGGCAGAGCGACTATCGGACCATCTGGGTTCGCCTCCGCGACGCCGACGGGCACGAGGGCTGGGGCGAGGCCACACCGTCGCGGTTCTACGGCGAGACGGCGGAAACCGTGCTCGCGGCGCTCGACGTCTACGCGGCGGGGATGCCCTCCGACCCGTTCGACATCGAGGCAACCGAGCGTCGATGGGAGTCGCTGCTGCGCATCAACGCCTCGGCGCGGGCCGCGCTGAGCGCCGCGCTGCACGATCTCGTGGGCAAGCGCCTGGGTGTGCCGGTCTACCGGCTCTGGGGTCTGGATCCGTCCAAAGCGCCGCGGTCCACGTTTACGATCGGCCTGGACACTCCCGAGCGCATCCGCCTCAAGGTCGGTGAGGCGGCGGAATATCCGATTCTCAAGATCAAGCTGGGCACCGATCGCGATGTCGAGATTCTCCGCACCATCCGCGATGCGACCGACAAGGAGCTTCGGGTCGACGCCAACTGCGGCTGGACGGTGAAGCAGGCGATCGCGATGCTGCCCGTGCTGCAGGAGTTCGGCGTCACGGTGCTGGAGCAGCCGCTGCCGCCCGACCAGATCCCGGGTCTCGCCGAGATCACCCGGCGCGCGGCCATACCTGTGATCGCGGACGAGAGCTGCCGAACCTGCGAGGACATCCCGCCGCTGGTGGGCGCGGTGGACGGGATCAACATCAAACTGGCCAAATGCGGCGGTCTCCGCGAGGCGCTCCGCATGATCGCGACGGCGCGCGCCCACGGCATGATGGTCATGGTCGGGTGCATGATCGAGAGCTCGCTTGGCATCACGGCCGCCGCGCACTTCACGCCGCTGGTCGATATCGTCGATCTCGATGGCGCGGCGCTGCTCGCCACCGATCCCTTCGTCGGTGCGCGGATCGACGGGGGCCAGGTGTCGTTGCCCGACGGGCCGGGGCTCGGCGTCGGGACGAGATGACCGACCGTTTCGCCCAGGTCGCGCTTCCGCTTCCCCTCGCTTCTTCGTACACCTACCGCATTCCAGAGACGCTGGGCGACCGCGTGGTGCCGGGGGCCCGGGTGGTGGTCCCGGTTCGGCGGCGCGAGCTTATCGGTATCGTCGTCGACGCGGAGGCCTCGGCGCCCCAAGCGTCCGCACGTGACGTGCTGGCGGCCCCGGATGCGGAGACGGCGATCCCGACGGGTCTGCTCGAGACCGCGCGCTGGATCGCGGGGTACTATGGCGCCCCGCTCGGCCTCGCCCTCAAGAGCATGCTGCCGGGCGGCCTGTGGGGCGAGTCCCAGATCGTGGCGTCGCTGGTGGCCGGAGCCCGGCTCCCGGGAGGCGTGGCCGGCGAGGTTGGCGCCTGGCTCGAGCGGCGTGGCGGCGAGGCCACCGTCGCCGCGGTGGCGCGGGGGCTCAAGCGGCCTGTGTGGGATGTGCTCGATCGGCTGGCGCGGGTCGGCGTGGTCAGCTTTCGGGTGGAGCCGCCGGATACCGAGGGCGCGGCGCTTACCGAGCGCGTCGCCACGCTCGCCGACGACGCGCCGACGCTGCTCGAGCGCGACGCGCTCTTCAAGCGTGCCCCGAAGCAGCGGCGGCTCTACGAAGCGCTCGAGCAGCTCGGCGGCAGCGCGCTCGTCCGGCACATCGTCTCGCAGCTCGGTTTCACCGCGGCCGTCCTGCGCGCGCTCGAGCAGCGCGGGCTCGTCCGTATCGGTCAGGCCGAGCGCGTGCGAGACCCGTTCGCGGAGTTCCCGGCCGTTCCGCCACCGAGCACCCTCACCGGCGATCAGCAGGCCGCCCTCGCCGCCGTCCAGTCGCTCGGGCCGGGGGAGGGCGCGGTGCTGTTCGGCGTGACCGGGAGCGGCAAGACGCTGGTCTATCTCGAGGCGGTGCGCCGGGTGCTCGCCGCCGGCCGCGGCGCCATCGTGCTGGTGCCGGAGATCGGCCTGACGCCGCAGACGGTCAGCCGCCTCCGGGGCGCGTTCGGCGACCAGGTCGCCGTGCTGCACAGCGGCCTCTCCGACGGCGAGCGCGCGGACGCCTGGCGACTGCTCCGTCGAGGGGAGCGTCGCGTCGCCGTCGGCGCGCGTTCGGCGATCTTCGCGCCCGTAGCGGATCTCGGTATGATCGTTCTCGACGAAGAACACGAGGCCAGCTACAAGAACGGCGAGACGCCGCGCTACCACGCGCGAGAGGTGGCCGCGGTGCGCGCCCGCATCGAGGGCGCGAGCCTCGTGCTCGGGAGTGCCACGCCGGCGCTGGAGACCATGGTGCTGGCGGAAGGCCGCCTCCGCATGGTGCGGCTCCCCGAGCGGATCGGCGCCCGGCCGCTGCCCCCGGTGGAGCTCGTCGATCTTCGCGTCGCGCCGAAGGTGAGCGGCACGGGCGCCATCGTCTGGTCGGAGGCACTCGACGCGGCCATCGTGGCCACGCTCGCGCGCGGCGAGCAGGCGCTGCTGTTGTTGAACCGGCGGGGGTACGCGGCCTTCCTGCAGTGCCCCGACTGTGGCGAGGTCTGGACGTGTCCCCGCTGCAGCATCTCGCTCACGGTGCACACGGCACCGCCGGGGCTCCGCTGCCACTACTGCGGCCATGAGGAGCCGCTGCCCTTCACCTGCCGCAAGTGCGCCAATCCGGTGCAGCAGATGCGGGGGTTCGGCACGCAGCAGCTCGAGCGGCTGCTTGCGGACCGCTACCCCGGGGCACGGCTCGCGCGCATGGACCTCGATACGACGAGCACGAAGTGGTCGCACCAGCGGATCCTGGCCGCCGTCGAGGCCGGCGACGTCGATCTGCTGCTCGGCACGCAGATGATCGCCAAAGGGCTCGACTTTCCGAACGTCACGCTCGTGGGCGTCGTCGACGCCGACACCGGACTGTACCTGCCGGACTTCCGGTCGGCGGAGCGCACCTTTCAGCTCCTGGCGCAGGTGGCAGGGCGGGCGGGCCGAGGTCCCAAGGGTGGACGCGTGCTGGTGCAGACGCGCCATCCAGGGCACCACGCGCTCGTCTGGGCCGCGCGGCACGACACCGAAGGCTTCCTACGTGAGGAGCGCACGCTGCGGGAGTCGCCACCGTATCCGCCGACGACCTCACTGGTCAATCTGCTGGTATCCGGGACGGTCGAGCGGGAGGTCGGCCGACGCGCCGCGGAGCTCGCCGAGTGGTGCGGGGCCCTGCTCGATCGCTACGAGCTGCCCGTCACGGTGCTCGGGCCGGCACCGTGCCCGCTCGCGCGGATCAAGGATCGATGGCGGTGGCACGTCCTGCTCAAGGGGACGTCGGAAGCGCTGGGGCGGATCGTCCGGTACGGAGCACAGCGCCTGTCCCAAGCGCGGGACGTGCGGGTGGTGATCGACCGGGATCCGGTGTCGCTGCTGTAGGACGCGGCTTCGATGCGGCCCCTGCCGCGTCTTCGGGACGGCCCCCGCGGCGCGGCCGTCCCTACTGCGACGCTCGGGTCCGGTAGCCGAGCTCACCGCCGAGGTAGATCACGCGGCGTGGAGCGGGCTCGACCACTCGCCCGCCTAGTCCGTTCAGCGTCACCGCTCCGATGTACCGCCGGTCCCACAGGTTGTTGACGCCAAGGAACGGCGAGAGCTGCAGCGTGCCGACGTCACCCTGCCAGCCGAGGCGCAGGTTGGTGACACCGGCACCCCAGGCGTCGACGATGAGCGTGTTGGCGTCGTCCGCCGCCACGGACGAGCTCAGCGTATGGTCGGCGTCGACGAAGAACCCTCGCGGCAGCGCGGTCCGAACACCCAGCCGCCAGAAGTGGTCCGGTACGCCGGGCAGCCGGTTGCCGTCGAAATCCCCGCTCGCGAACCGGTAGTGGGCGTAGGTATACGCGCCGCTCACCGTCAGCCCCGCCGTGGGCGTGACGCTCAGTCCGGCCTCTGCCCCATCGTTGTGGGTCCTGCCCGTGTTGCCGAAGAAGGCGCGGCCGCCGATTTCGCCCTCCTGCACGATGGCGTCGGTGATCCGTCCCAGGAACACCGCCAGCGAATAGCTCACCAGCGGTCCCGCCTGCCCGCGTGCGCCGATTTCATAGTTGACGGCGCGCTGCGGTCCGAGGTCGGGATTGAAGCCGCCGGAGCCGTCCGCCTGATTCACCAGCTCGGTCGTGGTGGGCGTCTCGAACGCGGTGGACACGTTCACGTAGGGCACCAGCCGCTCGCCGAACGACCAGCTCGCGCCGACGTTCCCGCTCAACGCCGACATGGTGCGCGCGCCGCTGTCGTCAATGCCGTCGCCCAGGTACCGATCGGTCAGGTCGAACCGCACCCAGTCGTATCGCGCGCCGCCGCTCACGAGGAGCTGCTCGGTGGGTCCCCACTGCACCTGGGCGAACGGGCCGACCTCGGTCACCTGCTCGCGCTGGTCGAGGAACACCGCCTCGGTGCGGCGGCCCGCCTCGGACACCAGGTTCTGGCGGTCGTCGCGCATGCGCTGCACGTCGGCGCCGGTCACCAGCTTGGGCGCGGTCTCCGCGGCGCCCAGGCGACGGCTCGCGCTGAGCCGAACTCCGCCCACCGCCCGGTCGATGGCGACGAACGTCCCGGCCGTCGGGCTCGGATTGATGTCGGGCGGCGCGGCGAGGGGGTTGGCCAGGTCGCGCAGCAGACCGAAGACCGTCACGTCGTATTCGTTGCCGGCGGCATCGAAATGCCGGAGACCGAGGGCCAGCTGATGCTGCTGGGCGTCCTTGTCGGCGCCGCGGCGGATGTTGTTGGCCGCGGCGGAATCGGGATTCGCGGCGTATTCGGCCAGCGTCAGCGCGCCCGGGTTTTCGGCTTGGGGATTGTCCGCCAGGCTCAGCCTGAGCGTGCCCAGCGTCGAGCCGCTGAGGGCATAGTCCACGCCCGCGCTGAGCTGGCGGAACTCCGCGGCGCTGTGCTGCCGGAACCCGTCGGCCTTGAATTGCGACACCGAGAGCGTGCCGCTCACGTTGCCCGAACGCGCTGAGCTCCAGCTCTGCCACTTGTAGAACGCGTCGCCGTTGCGCTTGCCGCTGCCGGCCTGGACTCGTACCCGCTGGGCGAAGGGCGCTTGGGCCGCGCGCTGGGTCTGGAACGAGATGACGCCGCCCGACGCGTTCCCGTACAGCGACGAGCTGGCGCCCTTCAGCACCTCGGCCCGATCCAGGTCCGCGAAGTCGACGTTCGTGAGCTGGCTCTGGCCGTCCGGCAGCGTCTGGGGGATCCCGTCCAGCAGGATCTTGAGGCCGCGCACGCCGAAGTTGGAGCGGCTGCCGAACCCGCGGATCGAGATGCGCTGGTCGAGGGAGAAATTGTACCGATTGGTGACGACGACCCCGGGGAGATTGTTCAGCGCCTCGTCGATGCCGAGCGTCTGCTGGCCGCGCTGGAGGTCGTCGCGGTCGAGGACACCGGTCGCGAACGGCACCCGCGAGAGCGGCTCCGTGGTGCGCGTGACCGTGACATTGAGCTCTGGAAGCTCGGTGACCCGCGTGGTATCCCGGCCGGTGGAATCGGCCCCGGCGGGCACCTGGGCCATCGCCGGGGTGGCGAGAGCAAGGGCGGCGAGCATGACGGTGGATCGAAGCATTGCACTCTCCTCGGTTGCCTCAAACCTAACCCGTCCGGGGCGCCCGTACGGTGCTTGTATACCCCCTTGCGCCCCTCTACCTTCCTCCCGCAAATGACCGACACTCCCAGCTCACTGCCGGATTTTACCCGGCCCCCGTTCGCCGGCGCACCCGACGCCACGTTCGCGCCCCTGCCCGCCGACGGCGTTCTGCCCGAAGGGTTCTTCTCGACCTCGAACCTGCCGACCTACATCAAGGTCGACGGACGGTGGCTGGCGCCGACGCGGCCGCGAATGGACTGCGTGGTGGTCAAGCGCGGTGAGGGGATCGAGACCATCGAGCCGCGACGACTGCGCCGAGGCGAGCTCATCGCCATGGGCGAGGCCGAGGATGGCACAGGGGGGATCGTAGTGCACGCCCTGGGCTTCCTGGGCGGCGCGCACGGCGCCAACGAGTTCCGCTTCATGTCCACCGAGGTGAGCCGCGAGCGACCCGTGAACTACGAGGAGCTCGCCGCGCGCCTCGGCGAGGAGAAGCGGCGCGGCGGTTTCTTGGTGTGGGTGGTGGGCCCCGCCCTCGTGCACTCCCGCGCCCGGACGGATTTCGAGTGGTTCGTCCGCAATGGTTTCGTGCAGGCGGTGCTGGCCGGCAATGCCGTCGCGGTCCACGACATCGAGGCGGCGATCTTCGGGACTACCCTCGGTATGAGCAACACCGGCCAGCCCACCGAGGGTGGGCACGGTCTGCACATGCGGGCCATCAATCGGGTCCGCGCCGCGGGCTCCATCGAAGCAGCCGTCCAGACCGGCATCATCAAGAGCGGCATCATGCACGCGCTGGTCACGAACAATATCCCATACGTCCTCGCCGGCTCCATCCGGGACGATGGTCCGCTGCCCGGGGTGTACAGCGATACGCTCCAGGCGCAGGACGCGATGCGTGAGCACACGGTGAAGGCGACGGGCGCCATCTTCGTCGCCACCGCCCTGCACGCGATCGCCGTGGGGAACATGCTGCCCGCGTTCTACCTCTGCGACGGGCGGCCGGTCCCACTGATGACGATCTGCGTCGACCAGACCGAGTTCGTCGTGAACAAGCTCAAGGATCGGGGGACGCACCAGGCGTACGGCGTAGTCACCAACGCGCAGGACTTCATGCACGTGCTCCGGTTCTACACCGAGCGCTGGGAGCAGGGTACCACGTGAGCGGGGCGGGATGGTCCCGCCTGGCCGCCGTCGTCGCGGACCAGCTCCCGCCCGGGGATGTCGACGGGGTGTGGGTGTTCAGCACCCTCCGGCACGAGGGCCGGGAGTGGGGCACCGCCGTGCTCTCGCGCGTGGACGGCGATCGCCGGCGCATCTATACCGCGCGCTATATGCTGCAGGTCAAGGGCAAGGAGCGCGGCAAGTTCGAGGCGTCGATCCAAGAGGTCGGCAGCGGGCCGGTCGAAGCGCTCGCGCAGCTGCTGCGGGACGCTCAGCGGCGCATCGACGACGAGCAGCCGCCGGTCCCGGTGCCGCCCGACGAGTGGTTCGCGGTCGCGCCCGATGGCCAGCCTCGCTAGCGAGGAAGGCGCGGCCCTCCTGGAGCGGTTCCGCCGCTACCTGCGCGAGCATCGCCAGCCGGTCACCCGCCAGCGCGATCTCGTCGCGCAGACGGTCTTCCTGTCCACCGACCACCCGTCCGTCGATGCCATCCGGCGAGCGCTCAAGGAGCGCGGCGAGCACGTCGGCACCGCGACCGTGTACCGGACGCTCGAGGTCCTGGTCGAGAGCGGGCTCGTGCGCGCGCACGATTTCGGCGAAGGGTTCAAGCGCTACGAGCCGATGGCCGCGCAGGCGCACCACGAGCACCTCATCTGCGAGCGGTGCGGGCGCGTGGTCGAATTCCAGAACGAGCGGCTCGAGCGCATGCTGCCGGTGATCGCCGACGAGCACGCGTTCCAGCACCAGCGCCACCGGGTGGAGATCTACGGCGTCTGCCGCGAGTGCCGGCAGCGCGAGCTCGGCCCCCTGTGACCGAGCCCGCGACACTCGGGCTGTTCGTCGCCTTTGCCGCCGGGGTGCTGAGCTTCCTCTCGCCGTGCGTGCTCCCGCTGGTTCCATCGTACATCGGCTTCCTCACCGGGATGTCGCTGCCCGAGATGACGGGCCGACGGCGGGTGGCGCTCGGGCACGCACTGCTGTTCGTGCTGGGGTTCTCGCTCGTGTTCGTGCTGCTGGGCGCGAGCGCGACCGCCCTCGGCCGCGCGCTCAATTACTATCAGCTCTGGCTGCAGCGGATCGGTGGCCTGCTGATCATCGGCTTCGGGCTGGTGTGCCTCGGCGTGATCCGGCTGGGTGTTTTCGATCGGGAGCGCCGCGTTCAGGTCGAGCAGAAGCCGGTGGGCTATCTCGGATCCGCGCTCGTCGGCATGGCGTTCGGCGCGGGATGGACTCCGTGCATCGGGCCGGTGCTCGGCGCCATTCTGGGTCTCGCGGCCACGACCCAGGATCTCTCCCGCGGCATGCTGCTGCTCGCCGCGTACTCGGCGGGACTGGCACTGCCGTTCCTGCTGGCGGCGCTCGCGCTCGATTCGTTCCTGGGTTGGTTCCAGCGCTTTCGACGGTATCTGCCGTGGGTGATGCGGGTGAGCGGCGTCCTGCTGGTCTTCGTGGGAGCGCTCATGGTGACCGGCGAATTTACGCGCCTGGCGGGGTGGCTGCAGCAGTTTACGCCCGAGGTGCTGCGCGAGCAGCTCTGAGCCGGCCTCACCCCGCGACGCCTTCCTCCTCCAGCTCCTCCTCGAGCTGCTGACGGCGGAGCAGCTCCCAATACCGCCCGCCACGTGCGATCAGATCCGGGTGGGTGCCCTCCTCCACGATGCGACCCTCATCCAGCACCAGGATCCAGTCGGCGTCGCGGACCGCCGCCAGGCGGTGCGAGACGATGATGCTGGTCCGGCCGGCGAGGGCGCCGCGCAGCGCGCGCAGGATCTTCGCCTCGGTGTGGGCGTCGACCGCGCTCAGCGCGTCGTCGAGCACGAAGATCGGCGGATCCTGGGCGAGCGCACGAGCGATGGCGCTGCGCTGCTTCTGGCCGCCGGACAGGTTGATGCCGCGCTCCCCGAGCATCGTGTCGTAGCCGTTCGGCAGCGCGGGGAGGGCCTCGGTCAGCTGCGCCACTTCGGAGACCCGTTCGAGCCGGCCGTCGTCGGGCGCGCCGAGCAGCACATTCTCGCGCAATGTTTCGCTGAACAGAAACGTCTCCTGCGGCACGAATCCGATCGCTCCGCGCAGCTCGGCGAGCGGCAACCGACGGATGTCGACATCGTCGATCGACACCCTCCCGCGGTCCGGATCGTAGGCGCGCGCCAGGAGGTCCACGAGAGTCGACTTCCCGGCGCCTGTGGGTCCGACCACCGCGAGGGAGCGGCCCGGCTCGACCCTGAACGAGATCGCCTGCAGCACCGCGCCGCGCCCGCTCGCGCCCGGGTAGGTGAACCACACGTCCCGGAACTCGACCGCGCGTCCGCCCCGGGCGGGCGGCAAGGACGCCGGCACCTCCGGCTCGGTAATGGCCGGCAGCTCGCGGAACAGCTGGTTGATCCGTCCCATCGAGGCCGCGCCGCGCTGCACCAGGTTGACCGCCCAGCCGAGCGCGATCATCGGCCAGACGAGCATGGCCAGGTAGACACCGAATGCCACGAACTCGCCCACGCTGACGGTGCCGGCGATCATCAGGCGGCCTCCGGCGTACAACACGACGAGACCGCTCAATCCGCCGAGGAGCGTGAGAAGCGGAAAAAACAGTCCCTGGACGCGGGCCAGGTTCAGATTGCGGGCCAGGTAGTCGTCGCTCAGGCGTCGAAAGCCGGCGATCTCCGCGCGTTCCTGCCGGTACGCGCGCACCACCCGGACGCCCGAGAGGTTCTCGTGGGCGTGACTCGTCAACTCGCTGAACTGCTCCTGGATCGCCTGACTGCGCCGATGGATGCGCTGGCCCAGCGACACCATGGCGACCGGCAGCCCGAGCAGCGGCATCAAGGCCATCAGGGTGAGCCGGGTGTTGATGGCGAGCATCGCGGGTGCAATTAGCAAAGCACGTATGCTAGTATCCACCAAGTACATGAGTGCCGGTCCCGCGACCATGCGGACGGCCAGAAGATCGTTGGTCGTGCGGGCCATCACATCGCCCGTCGGATAGCGGTCGTAGAATTCGGCCGACATCCGCTGCAAATGCTGGTACAAGTGGTCTCGGAGGTCCGTCTCGACGCGGCGGCTGCCGCTGTTCAGCAGCTCACGCATTCCGTACCGGGCGACTCCTCCGATCAGCGCGGCGGCCAGCAGCAGGCCGACGGCGGTCTGCACGGCCCTGAACCCTGCGCCGGTGCGCAGGGCGTCGATGCCATGCTCGATGAATTTGGGGCCGAGGGTGGTGAAAAAGTTGGAGAAGACCACCAGCGCCAGGCCGATCGCGTACTCGCGGCGGTAAGGTCTGAGGTAGGGCAGGAGGGTGCGCAGCTCGTTCATGGTCGGTGGAATGTCACCGCCTCACGATACCCCTGCAAGTCACACCACTGAGGAGGAGACGATGTCCAGATCCAAGCTCGCCACGCTTACGCTTCTGGCGGTCGCGGCGTGCGGCGGGGGAGACAAGCGGGAGGTCGCGTCCGCCGACAGCCTGAACCGGGACCTGCAGCTCGCGCCGGTCGACACCAGCGCGGTGTTGAACGATGCCCCCAGCGCGGACACCGCCGTTACGGCAGCTCCCGCGCCGGCTGCGGCGCCCGCTCCGAAGCCCGCGGCGCCGAAACCGAAGCCCACGCCGAAGCCGGCTGCGCCGGCGCCCGCTTCCACTCCCGCGCCCGCGGCTGCGCCAACCCCGGCCCCCGCGCCGGCTCCCGCAGCGGCCGGACTCGCGGCCGGCGCATCGTTCTCGGCATCGACTGACGCCGAGATCCGCTCCCACAAGAACAAGGTGGGGGACGAGGTGCTGGCCACCGTCGGCAGCGATGTGAAGGATGCGTCCGGCCGAGTGGTGATTCCCGCCGGATCCAAGGTGACCTTGCAGGTGACGGCCATCAAGGAGTCCGAGAACAAGGGTGACACGACCGGCACGCTGACGCTCAAGCCGACGTCGATCTCCATCAACGGCGCCTCCCAGGCGCTGCCGGCCTCGATCTCCGGCGTGAAGACCCAGCTGCAGGGGCGTGGCACCGGCGCCGGTGACATCGCGAAGGTCGGCGCGGGCACCGCGGCGGGCGCCATCGTCGGTCGCGTGATCGGGGGAAGCACCAAGGGCGCGATCATCGGCGGCATCATCGGCGGCGCCGTGGGAACGCAGCGCGCGGTCGAGACCAAGGACCGCGACGTGGTCGTGCCGGCCGGGACGACGGTGACGCTGACACTGGATGAAAAGCTGGTGGCGGGGAGTTAGCGCGGCAGGCCGCGCCACTGTCGGCCGGCTCCGACCAGCAGCATCGCAAGAAGGGGGCATGAATCCAATTCATGCCCCCTTTTGCGATGCTCACGGCGGCGGCGCGGCCCGCTCGAGGTCTCACTGACCTTTGCGTACGGGGGCGCGCGGACCCGCGAGGCTAGTACCCTGCGCCTCCGCCCCCCCGCCGCGGATCGCTCACGCCCTGCCATCCCGTTTCCGTCCGGATGATCGCCTCCACGTCGCCCCAGTACCCTCCCGCGGCGATCGCGTGCCCGCGCGCCCGGAGGCTGTCGAGAGTCGCGGGCGAAAAGCCGTCCTGCTCCACGCGCAGGCTGTCCGGCAATCCCTGGTGGTGCATCCGCGGCGCCGAGACCGCGTCGGGCATCGGCATGCGATGGTCGATCACGTTCGACAGCACGTGGTAGACCATGGTGATGATGCGTGGGCCTCCCGGTGTGCCCACCACCATCAGCAGTTGGCCCTGGGGGTCGAGCACGACGCTCGGCGTCATCGCCGACAACATGCGCTTGCCCGGCACGATGGCATTGGCTTCGCCCTGGACGAGCCCATACATGTTCGGCCGTCCGGGCGCGGTGGCGAAATCATCCATCTCGTCGTTGAGGAGGAACCCCGCGCCGGTCACCGTGACGGCGCTCCCGTAGCTGTTGTTGAGCGTCGTCGTGGTACTCACGGCATTGCCCTCCGCGTCGATCACCGAGTAATGCGTCGTCGAGGCGCCGGTGCGGGGGCCCGGCGCGAAGCTCGGGGTCGGCGACGCCCGCTCGCCGATGGTCTTGCGCAGGTCGGCGGCGTAGGCCTTGGAGAGCAGGCGACCGGTGGGATTCTCCACGAACGCGGGGTCGCCCAGGTACGTGTTGCGGTCGGTGAAGGCGCGGCGCATCGCTTCGGCCTCGAGATGGACCAGCGCGGGCGACCCGAACGGCGGGAGCGGCCCGTAGCCCTCCATGATGTTGAGGATCTCGCCCATGGTGACGCCGCCCGACGACGCAGGCGGCATCGAGAAGATCGTGTGGCCGCGATAGCTGATCATGATCGGCTCACGCCAGATCGCCCGATAGCCCGCGAGATCCTCGAGGGCGATCAGCCCTCCGCCGCGACCCATCTCCGCCACGATCAGATCCGCGACCGGCCCCGTGTAGAAGCCGTCGGCGCCGCGCTCGCGGATGGCGTCGAGGGTCGCAGCCAGATCGGGCTGACGGAAGATCGAGCCAGGCACGGGTGGGGCGCCGTCGGGCAGGAAGCTCGCGCGAGAGGCGGGAAAGCTCGCGAGTCGGGCGCTGTCCTGCCGGATCGACTCGCTGCGGTACTCGTCCACCTGGAAGCCGTCGCGGGCCAGCCGGATCGCGGGCTCGACGACCGCGGCCAGCGGCAGCCGACCGTAGCGTGCCTGGGCGGCGGTCAGCCCCGCCACGGCGCCAGGCACACCCGCGGCGAGATGGCCCGTCACACTGAGCTCGGTCGGCTCGCCGCTCGCATCGAGGTACATGTCGCGGGTGGCTCGTGACGGCGCCGTCTCCCGGTAATCGAGCGCCTGTGCCGTCCCGTCACGCAGGCGGATGACCATGAACCCGCCGCCCCCCAGGTTGCCCGCTTCGGGGTGCACCACTGCCAGCGCGAAGCCGACCGCGACCGCCGCATCGACCGCATTGCCGCCCTGGCGGAGGATGTCGCGACCCACCGTACTCGCCAGCGGGCTGCCGGACACCACCATCGCATGGGGCGCCGCGGTGACCCTGGCGCGTCCGGTGAACTGCCAGTCGGCGGCCGCGCCGAGGGCTGGATGGGGCGCGGGAGCGCGCGATCCGGCGCAGGCGGAAACGGCCACGACCACGAGCGGAGAGAGTCGGCGAGCCAGGGGCACATGGACCTCGACGTGGGGGAAGCGCGAGCCGGAGGTTGATCCCGGCGACGCACGCGATCTAATTTAGCCGTGCCTGACGACTACCTCGACCCGCGTCTGACCGAACGGCGCAATCCCCGCAGCTCCGCCATCGATGCCGCGTCGCCGCTGGAGATCGTCGATCTCATCGGCGCCGAGGATGCAACCGTTCCCACGGCCGTGGCCGGGGCGCGGTCGGAGATCGCGCGGGTCATCGACCTGATCGAGGCCGCATTCCGGGCCGGGGGGCGTCTGCTCTATGTGGGCGCCGGCACGAGTGGACGCCTCGGCGTACTGGACGCCGCCGAATGTCCGCCCACGTTCGGCTCACCCCCGGAGATGGTCGTGGGCATCATCGCGGGCGGGCTGCCCGCGCTGGTGAAATCGATCGAGGGCGCCGAGGACGACGTGAACGCGGGGCTCGGCGAGATGGATGCGCGCCGGGTCGGACCCAACGACGTGGTGGTGGGTATCGCGGCGAGCGGCACGACGCCCTTCGTACGGGCCGCGTTGTCCCGCGCCCAGACCCTCGGCGCCCGCACGGCCCTCGTCTCGATGTCCGAGCCCTCGCAGCTGCTGCGGGAGACCTGCGACGCCTGCATCGTGGTGCCCGTGGGGCCCGAAGTGGTCACCGGATCCACCCGCATGAAGAGCGGCACCGCCACCAAGCTCGTCCTCAACACGCTGACCACCGGCGCCATGATTCGAATCGGCAAGATCTACGGCAACCTAATGGTCGATTTGCGCGCGTGGAACGACAAGCTGATCGACCGGAGCCAGCGCATCCTCATGGAGACCACGGGTCTGGGGCGGGAAGCGTCGCGCGACGTGCTCGAGCGCGCCGGCGGCAGCGTGAAGACGGCGATCGTCATGGCGCGACGGGGCGTCGGCCGGGACGAGGCCGAGCACCTGCTCGAGGCCCACGCCGGTCGGCTGCGGCCCATCGTAGGCGACCCGCCGCCGGTTCGCTCCGCATGACCGAACGCCCGACGCTCGCGGTCGGTTTGATGTCGGGGACGTCGCTCGACGGCATGGACGCCGCGCTCGTGCGGCTGCACGGTCCCACGCACGCGGAGCTCGTGGGCTTCGTCACCCGCCCCTACGCCGCGGACGAGCGCGAGCAGCTGCAACACGCGCTCGCCGGCGGCGACGCGCCCTCGCTCGCGCGCCTCCACGTCCGGCTGGCCGATTGGGCCGTCGAGGCGATCGACACCCTCCTCGCCCAGACCCAGGTCCCGGCCTCGGAGCTGACGCTGATCGCCTTTCACGGCCAGACCATCTGGCACGAGCCGCCCGCGGTGACCTGGCAGCTCGGCGAGTCCGCCGTGCTGGCCGAGCGGTTCGGCGTGCGCGTCGTCAGTAACTTCCGCGCCCGTGACGTCGCCGCCGGCGGACAAGGCGCCCCGCTGGTGCCGATGGCCGACGTGTTGCTCTTCGCATCGCCCGAGCATCCGCGCGTGCTGCTCAACCTCGGCGGCATGGCGAATCTCACCTACGTCCCCCGCCGGGCCGAGGAGGAGGGCGTGCTGGCGTTCGACACCGGCCCGGGTGTCGCCATCATCGACGCCGTGGCGCGGCAGGTGGACGGCCGCCGCTCGTTCGACCGCGACGGGCTGATCGCCGCCCGGGGTCGGCCCGATGAAAGCCTCCTCGCGGAGCTGCTGGCCGACGAGTACTTCGCGGCGGCGCCACCCAAGAGTACCGGCCGCGAGCGCTTCGGGGATGCCTACGCCGCGGCGCTCCAGGCCCGAGCGCCCGGCCCCGACGGCGTCGCGACCGCAGTCGAGCTGACCGCGCGCAGCGTTGCCGCTGCGGTGGGCCGGTGGACCCCCCCCGGCACCGAAGTCGTCGCCTCGGGGGGCGGCTGCCACCACCCGGGACTGATGGCCGCACTCGAGCGTCACCTGCACGCCGCGGGCGGCCATCGACTCGCCCGGTTCAGCGACCTGTTCTTCCCCGGCGACGCCAAGGAGGCGGTCGCATTCGCGCTGCTCGGCTATCTCACCCTGCATGGTCAACCGGGCAACGTGGTCGCCGCCACCGGCGCCGGCGGCGCCCGCGTCCTCGGTTCGGTGACTCCCGCATGACGACCAGTTCGCTCGCGCACGACCCCGGCCGGCTCATCCTGCCGGCGCTCCGGGCCGGCACCGACGACGGCTTCGGGCACGAAGCGGCTCGCATCGCGGACGCGCTGGACCTTGGCGTGGGGGGATTCATCGTCTTCGGAGGAACGGTGGAGTCGGTGCGACGCCTCACCGCGGATCTCACCCGCCGGGCGGGCCGCGCGATGCTCATCGCCTCCGATCTCGAGCGCGGGGCGGGGCAGCAGGTCGCGGGGCTCACGCAGTTCCCTCCGCCGCTCGCGCTGGCCTCGCTCGGCGACGCCGCGGTGGTGCGCTGGGCCGGCGCCGTCACGGCCCAGGAGGCACGCGCGGTGGGCATCAACTGGGTGTTCGCGCCGGTCGGCGATCTGGACGTGCTGCCCGACAATCCGATCGTGCAGACCCGCGCGTTCGGTGACGATCCCAACCGGGTCGCGAGCCTCGTGCGCACCTGGATCGAAGGCTGTCAGGACGCGGGCGCGCTCGCCTGCGCCAAGCATTTTCCCGGACACGGACGGACCACGGTGGACTCGCATATCGCGCTGCCGGTGGTGGCCGACGGCGCCGCGCTCTTGCGCGAGTCCGACCTCCTGCCGTTCGCGATCGCCGTCGAGAGCGGGGTGGCGTCGGTGATGACGGCGCACGTCGCCTATCCCGCGCTCGACCAGTCCGGGGTGCCGGCCACGATCTCGCGCCCGATCATGGCCGAGCTGCGCGAGCGGCTCGGCTTCGACGGCCTCGTGGTCACCGACGCATTGATCATGGACGGCGCGCTCGCGGGGCGACGCGAGTCGGACGCCGCGGTCCAGGCGATCCAGGCGGGCGTGGACCTCATCCTGTATCCCAACGATGCGCGCCGGGTGCGCGACGCGCTTCAGCAGAGCCTCGCCAGCGGCGCGCTCGCGCCGGGCCGATTGCTGGAGTCGCTGCGGCGCTACGAGCGCGCGCTCGCGACCGCCACCAGTCCCACACCGCCGGTGACGCGCGGACCGTTCGATTCGGTCGACGCGCTCGCCGACGCGCTGCTGGCGCAAGGAATGCTCCGCGGCGGGGCGCCGGCGCTGCGCGGACCGCTCGATCTCGTCGTGGTCGATGACGACGCGGGCGGGCCCTATCCGCCCGGGCCGAACGACTGGACCCGGAAGGTGCTCGGGCCCGAGCGCGTGGGGCGCTATGACGGCGGCTCGCGGGTGGTCCTCGCGTTCGCCGAGCCGCGGGCGTGGAAGGGTCGATCCGGATTCAGCCGCGAGTCCCGCGATGCGCTCGCCAACGCGGTCCCGGACGCCGACCTCATCGTCCTTTTCGGGCACCCGCGGCTCTTGCCGGAGCTCCCCACCGATGCGCCGGTGCTCCTGGCGTGGCACCGCCAGCGGCTGATGCAGGAAGCGGTTGGACGCTGGCTGGTGAAACGGCTGCGGGGCTAGCGGAGCACGAAAACTTCCAGAGCGCCGCCGCCCGCCTACGCCTCGAGCGGCGCCCTTCGAATCCGCGGCAGCAGCAGGTAGGCGGGCAATCCCAGCAGGAACGTCAGGAAAAAATACGCCGGGAACCCGAGCCGCTCCGCGACCACTCCCGACATGAGCCCCGCCGCCCAGCGGCTGAGGGCGTAGATCGCGCTGAGCGTCGCGAACTGTGTCGCGGCGTAGCGCCGTTCGCAGACCGACATGAGGAACGCGAGGAACGCCGCCGTCCCGAGCCCCTGCGCGAAGTTCTCGAACAGCGCGGCGGCCGTGATCGGGGTCTTGCCTGCGTCCGCCGCGGCGGCGGCGGCGTACCCCAGGCTCGAGAGCAGCTGGACCAGCCCGAGCGACCAGAGCGCGTGGAAGATCCCGATCCGCGTGGCGACCACGCCCCCCAGCGCAGCCCCGGCCAGCGTCGCGATGAGCCGGCCGGTGGTGAGCGCGGCGACCTCGTCGAGCGAAAAGCCACTGGCCACCCAGAATGGGCGGGTCATGGGATCCATCGCCGAAATGTCGAGCTTGAAGAGCAGGGCGAAGACGACCACCACCCAGATGCCGGGTCGTCCGAAGAGGGCCGCGATCGGCTCGGCGAGCGTGGTCGGACGCGCCTCCTCCCGCCTCGGCGATGGCAGGAAGAGCGTGCCGAGCGCCAGAAGTCCGAGCACCGCCCCCCCAACCGCGAATGCCTCCCGCCACCCGGATCGAGCGGCCACCCAGACGAGCAGCGCACTGCTCACGAAGCTCGCGCCCCGGTACGCCGCGATCCGCACCGAATTCGCGATGCCGAGCTCGCGCCCGTGCGTGCTCTCGATCGTGTAGGCGTCGATCGCCACGTCCTGCGTGGCCGAGACGGTGACGTAGAGCAGGAGCAGCGCGGCGAGTTGACCGGCGTGGTGGGCCGGATCCGCGCCGGCCAGCACCGCGGTGGTCACGGCCAGCAGCCCGAGGCAGACGCGGATCCACAGCCGGCGGCTGCCGAGTCGGTCGACGAGCGGCGCCCAGAGAAACTTGAGCACCCACGGAAGCGAGGCACCCGAGGCCAAACCGATCCCCGCCAGGCTCATGCCCGACGCCGCCAGCCACACCGGCACCGTTTCGTTGAAGAAGAAGTAGGGAAGTCCGGAGGCGAACGACAGCGCCGCCACCCAGCTCAGCCGTGCGCCGAACCGGGCTTCGGTCGGGCCCGTCAGAGCCAGAACGCCAGCAGCGCGGCGATCAGGCAGAGCACGGCGGCCATGAGGAGGAGCGCCCGGGTCCGGGTGCCAAGCAGCGGCGGTGCGGGCACGGTGGCCGCGGCCCTCGCGGTCGGGACCGTGATGACGGGCTCTTCGTCCGTGAAGTCGGCATCGGGCAGGTGATACACCGAATAGCCGACGTCCTCCATCGCGCTCGGCTCGGCCAGTCCATCGCCCTCGAAGTGCGCGACGACCACGGTGATGCTGTCGGGGCCGCCGCGCTCGTTGGCCTGATCGATCAGCGCGCCGCACAGGTCCGACAGCTCGGAGTGTCGGTGCACCAGCGCGGGGAATTCTTCGCGGCGCACCAGCCCGGAGAGGCCGTCGGAGCAGAGGATCAGCGTATCGCCGCGACGGAGCGGCTGGTGCGTGAGATCGACCTTCACCCGCGGGTCGGGGCCGAGCGCCTGCAGGATGATGTTGCGGCGCTCGCTCTGCTCGGCCTCCTCTTCGGTGAGCTCGCCCGCGTCCACAAGCCGCTGCATGAGCGACTGGTCCTTGGTCAGCTGAATCGCCGTACCGTTCCGGATGAGGTAGGCGCGGCTGTCACCGATCTGGGCGAGATACAGGTCCTGCCCGTTGACGCCCGCGGCGGTCACCGTCGTGCCCATGCCGCGGACCTCGGGATGCTCTCGCGCGTAGCCGTAGATCTGCTGGTTCGCGAGCTCGACCGCCTCCTTCATGCGAAAGGCGAAGCGCTCCGCCGACGCGTCCTCGTCCGCGGCCCAGACCGTCGCGAGGTGGCGGTAGATGAGGTCCGCGGCCATGGCGCTCGCGAGCTCGCCCGCCGCCGCGCCGCCCATGCCGTCCGCCACCATGAACAGCGAGCCCCGCGGACCGACCTCGTGCCGGCGCACTTCGGGATGAAGGCTGGCGTTTCCGGTGCTCAGGTCGGCCACGAGAAACGTGTCTTCGTTATGATCGCGAGTGCGTCCCAGATCGGTCTTGCCGAAGACGGAGACTTGCACGAGGCTGCCCGTCACGAGCCTTCCCCGGCGGGCGTCAGACAGCTCCGACCGTCCGCGGGTCTGTGACAGGCTGCGACGGCGAGAGCCACTCGTTGATCCTTCCGCTGATCCATTTGGTGCGTGGGAGTGTCACGAATCTAGGAGCGCCCCGAGGGACCGTCAACGTCCGCTTGTCGTAAGTCTCAGTCAACGTGTACCTTGCAACCATGAGCCTCGTTCCGCGCGTGCCCCGGCCCACGACACTCGCGGCCGCGTGTGCGGGCCTGATGGGCTACGCGTGCGGCGGCGCCGGCCCGCGCCCCGCGGCGCCTGAGGTCGCACCCTCTCCGGTCGTCGCTGGCGCGCCGGCCGAGTCGCTGCCGCCGTCGCCCGATCTGCCCCCCATGAAAGCCGTCCGCGGTCCGCTCGCGCTCCAGGTAGTCTACCCGCCCTCCGACGCGGTGCTCCAGATACGCGATTCGAGCTTTGTCTTCGGAACCGCGGGCAGCGGCGACGCGCGCGTTACGATCGACGGCCAGCCGGCCCGGGTCTGGCCGAACGGCGCATGGCTGGGGTACGTGGCGCTTCCGGCCGACAGCCTGATGCAGCTGCGGATCGAAGCGCGGACCGCCACTGACTCGACCAGCGTGACATACCCGGTACGCCGCCGCGTGGCCGATGCGGGTCGTCTTATCGTGGGCTCCGTCTGGCTCGACTCGCTCTCGCTCGCGCCGACCGGACAGCTCTGGCTCTCGCGCGGCGAATACGTGCCGTTGAGCGTTCGGGCCAGCGAGGGCGCCGAGGTCCGGCTCCGTCTGCCGGACGGCACGGTCGTACCCCTCACCCCGCAGCCGCGACCGCTCGAGGTGCCGGCGGCCGTGCGCGCGTTCGAGCGGGACACCAATCGACTGCAAACACCGATCGTCCGAGACCGCTACGTCGGATTGTTGCGCGGCCGCGCGGTGGGTCCCGATCCCGGTCCGATTCTGCCGCTCCCTTTCAGTTTGAGCGCATTCGACACGACCTGGGCCGTCGTCGAGGCGATCCACGGGTCGGACACCGCGCGGGTTCGGTGGCCGCTTCAGGCAGCCGTCCTCGACAGCCTCCCCGTAGTGACCGAGCTGGTCGATGATACGGCCCGGAGCTCCGTGCCGGACGACCTCACCGTCGGGCGGGCGCTCCCCGGAGGCACCTACGCCTGGTTCTTCCCCAATGGTACTCGCGCGGCGGTCACCGGCCGACGGAACGGCGACCTGCGCCTTCGCCTGTCCTCCGCCGCCGAAGCATGGGTACCCGTGGTCGAGGCCAGGCCGCTTGCCCCAGGCGGGCCCGCGCCCCAGGCCGTGGTCGGTTCCATCAGCGTCACGCCTCATGCCGATCGCGCGTCGGTGCGCATCCCGCTCACGCAGCGGGTCCCGTTCCGGATCGAGGAGAGCGACCGGACGCTGGTCGTGCGAATCTACGGCGCCTCCGGTGACGTAGACTGGATGCGGTACGGAGCGTCGGACTCGCTCATCAGCCGGATGAGCTGGCGCCAGGCCTCGCCCGACGAGGTGACCCTCGACTTCGAGCTGTCCCGACCGGTCTGGGGCTACCGCGCTCGGTGGAACCGCAACGACCTGGTGCTCGACATCCGGCGTCCGCCCGCCATCGATGCAAGCGACCCGCTGCGCGACCGTTTGATCGCGATCGACCCGGGGCATCCGCCGGGTGGGGCTTCAGGCCCGACCGGCTTTCGTGAAGCCGAGGCGAACCTCGCGGTCGCGCTCGAGCTTCGCCGGCTGCTCGAGGCCGCCGGAGCCCGAGTGCTCATGACGCGTACGGCCGACAGCCCGGTCGAGCTCTGGCCGCGGGTGGCGATGGCGGAGCAGGCCAATGCCGACGTCCTGGTGTCCATCCACAACAATGCGCTGCCGGACGGCCTCAATCCGTTCGTCAACAACGGGACCAGCGTCTACTACAATCAGCCCCGAAGCGAGCCGTTGGCCCGCGCCGTTCAGACCGCGCTTCTGCGCCGGCTCGGGCTCCGGGATCTCGGCTTCGGTCGCGGCGACCTGGCGCTCGTCCGGGGCACCTGGATGCCGTCGGTGCTCACCGAGGGATTGTTCATGATGTTCCCCGACCAGGAGGCGGCGCTCCGGGCGCCCGAAGGCCAGCGACGCTATGCCCAAGGCGTGGCGGAGGGACTACGCAAGTATCTTGAGGGGTGGGCACGAACGAAGTGAGATCCGTGAAGTCACGCTCCCCTGGTCGCTCGCGTGTGGTCGGTGGTTCCTTCGCGGCGTCTCCTAGAGCGAAGCTTGCCCCGCCGATGCCAGATCCGGCCCGGCCTCGACGGTGGACTCCCGGATCACCCGCATGAGGATGTCGCTGATGGTTGTCCCCGGCCCGCGCCTCGCGCTGATCGCGTCTGCGCTGTTCGTCGCCGCCGTTCCTTCCCGACTCCACGCCCAGGCACCCGAGCAGCGCGCCGAGCTGGAGCGGTTTCGCGACTCGCTGGCCGCGACCGGCGACTCGACGGGGCTGCTCGTGCTCGAGCGCAAGATGATCGAGACGGCCAAGGCTGACCGCGCCAATACCCTCATCCACCTGAAGCTCGGCTTCCTGTCGCTCCGGATGGGCGAGCTGGGCGGCCAGGCGCACTACGACGACGCCGCCTCCGAGTTCCAGTGGGCGATCGACCTGCAGCCCACCTGGCCCTACGCCTGGTACGGCATGGGACTCGCCGAATACGGCGTCGGGGATTCGCAGATCTCGTTCGTCACCGGTCTCAAGACCATGCTCGGCAAGGATGCGCTGACGCGCTCGGCGATGGCGTTCGCCCGGTCGGCGGAAGTGGATCCCAGCTTCGTGCGCGGTCTCGTGGATCTCTCGAGCACGGCGCTCCGTCAGCGCGTCAACATCAAGCTCGGCGTAGCGCTCGATGCGCTCCGCCGGGCGGCACCGACGCAGGCGGCCCACGACCCCGAAGTGCTGCTGGCGCGCGGCAGGGTCGAACGCGAGGTCGGTGACGGCGACTCCGCGCTGGCGGCGTTCCGCACCTACGTCAACACGGGGCCCAGCCGGAGCCTCGGGCAGCTCGAGATCGCCCGCACGCTCTTTCTGCTGGGCCGGTTCGACGGGGTGCAGCCGTACTACGAGGGGGCCGCCTCGGATGACCCGGCGACGGTCGCCGCGCTCCGCGCCGACCTGGCCCCGATCGCCTCGGACAGCGTCCTGCAGGAGTTCGACCACCAGACGGGGCCGAAGCGCGAGGCCTATCTCCGGCGCTTCTGGTCCGACCGCGACCGCGCCGAGCTGAGGTCCGACGGCGAACGGCTCCGCGAGCATTACCGCCGCCTGTTCTACGCCCGCAAGAACTTCCAGCTCACCTCGCTCAACCGTCATTACGACATCGTCGAACGCTACCGGTCCGGCAGCCGTGACTTCGACGACCGCGGCGTGATCTACATCCGTCACGGCGAGCCGAGCACCCGGGCGACGTACGCCTCGCCGGGTCTCGAGCCCAACGAGTCGTGGAGTTACGCTCGCCCGGAAGGCGATCTGGTCTTCCACTTCGTCGCCCGCGAAGACGTTCAGGATTTCAAGCTGGTCGAAAGCCTGTTCGACGTCCTCGGCTTCAGCCAGGCGATCGCTCTCCGCGGGCGGGAGGCCGCGGCCGATCCCGTGGCCGAACAACTGATGCTGTCGCGCGAGCCGATCTCGCCGATCTACATGCGGATGCAGAACGCGGGGACGATCGGGCAGGGGCAGTACCAGACCGAAGAGCGCCGGATGGGTCAGGCCAGTATCGCGCTCGGCACGAGGACCGACAGCTATGAGCTCAGGTTCGCCGAGGACCTCGACGTTCGGACCGACGTCCTGGCGGTCGGGCGGGACTCCACCGGCACGCTGGTGCAGGTGACCTACGCCATCGCCGGCAAAGGGCTCGAGCCCGTCACCGTGACGCGGGGTTACCTGTACTCCGTGCGTGTGCGCTTCTCCGCCAGCGACCAGACCGGGCGAGTCGTGGCATCGATCGATACCACAAGACATTTCGTGGCCCCCGAGCCGGTGCCGGATGAGGAGCACTTGGTCGGGAGGGTGGCCATCCCCGTGCCGCCCGGCCGGTTCGCCTACCGTCTGGCCATCCAGCAGGGCGAGGAGGCCGGGGTGGTGCTGCCTCGGGATACGGTCCGCGTAGGCGGGCCGACGTCCACCGCGCTGGCGCTCAGCGATCTCGTCCTCGGCACTCGGAGCACGAATCTCTCCTGGCGCCGCTCCGAGCAGGACACGGTGCTCTTCAATCCGCTGCAGCGGTTTCGGCGCGGGGAGGAGATGCAGCTCTACTACGAGGTGGAAGGCTTGCGGCCGGGCAGCGACTATGAGGTTCGGCTGGCGGTCAAGAAGCAGAAGGGCGGAGGCGGGCTGTTCAGGAAGATCTTCGGTGGGGGCGGCGCCGCGCTCAGCCTCAAGTTCGATGCTCACGCGGTGGCATCACTCGAGTCGACGCATCGAGGGTTGCAGCTCGAGAAGCTGAAGCCCGGTGACTACGTGCTGGAGGTGACGGTGACCGATGCGGACGGGCGGAAGGACCAGCGGACCCGGCCCTTCCAGGTGGTCGACAACAACTAGAAGGGACTAGAGGGGCCAGGCGTTCGGACGCGCGTGGGTCAGCACCAGCAGCGGCTGCACCAGCGTCTCCGCCTTCACTTGCGCTTCGACCTGCACCAGGTGCTGCGTGATGCCGGTGCTCGTATCGAACGTGGCGATGTGCATCAGCAGCGAGGAGAGTGGCCGATCCGCGGGGTCGGCCTTGCTGTTTTCGGCCGCGGCCGCGGCGGTGCCCGAGCCCAGAGTGATCCGGGCGTGCCCGAACAGCCAGAGCGGGGCGCCGTCGAGCGCCTTCAGCAGCCGCTCGTTCAAGGGAAGGCTCTCCCCGTGCAGGGTGATCAGCCCAAGGGTGGGGTGGTCGCTGTAACGGCGGGAATGAACCACGAAGCCATACGTGAACGCCGGGTCCTGCCCGGCGGCGCGGCGGAGGGCGGCGCGCAACTTCTGCTGGCTGAACGCGATCGTGTGATACGGGACCACGGGCTCTCCGGTCGTGCGATATGGTATGGGGACAGGGTCGCCGGCCTGAAACCTGGGCGGCGTCAGCACGCGCTGCATGGGTCGTGCCAGCGCTTGCGTGCCTCTGGCGCCACCAAGCCGGCGGGAGCGTCATGCTGTGCGCAATGGCTCTCGCGATACGCCATGCGACTCGCTTGAAGTCCCCCCGTCGGGAGGGTAGCTTGCCCGGATGTTCTGCTCCCGCTGCGGCAGTGAGATCACCGGAAAATCGAAGTTCTGTCCGTCCTGTGGCCTCGACCTCATGGCCACGACTCCCGTGCACGCGATCGCCACCGGCGCGCTCCAGGAAACAGATCTCGTCCGCGAGGCGCTTGCGGCCGAGTATGAGATCATCGAGGAGCTGGGACGGGGCGGGATGGCGCTCGTGTACCGGGCGAAGGACCGGCAGCTCGAGCGCGAGGTGGCGGTCAAGGTGCTGCCGTTCTCCCTGGCCTTCGACGCCGAGTTCGTCGAGCGGTTTCAGCGGGAAGCCCGGACCGCGGCCCAGCTCGAGCACCCGAACATCATTTCGATCTACCGCGTCGGCCGCTCGGGGCGGGTCATCTACTTCGTCATGAAGTTCCTGCGCGGCGGCTCGTTGTCCACCGTTCTCCAGGAACGAAAGAAGCTGACCCCGCCCGAGATCCGGCGGCTGCTGCTCGAGGCAGGAGGCGCGCTCGGCTATGCCGCGCAGCGCGGGATCGTCCATCGGGACATCAAGCCCGACAACATCATGTTCGACGAATTCGGTCAGTGCTTGCTGACCGATTTCGGTATTGCCAAGGCGGCATCGGGCCAGAAGCTCACGGGGACGGGAATGTCGATCGGGACCCCGCACTACATGAGTCCCGAGCAGGCCCGTGCGCAGGCCATCGACGGCCGGAGCGACATCTACAGTCTCGGCGTGGTGGCCTACCAGTGCCTGACCGGCGCGGTGCCCTATGACGGCGAGGACAGCTTCTCGATCGGCTACAAGCACATCACCGAGCCGATCCCGAGTCCCACGCTCATCACCGCCGACGAGCGCCGGATCTTCGAGGTCATCAAGCGCATGCTCATGAAGGACCCGGCGGATCGATTCCAGAGCTGCGAAGAGCTCGTCGCCTCCATCCAGGGCCAGCCTACCGCCGCGCCCGGTGCCATGCGTGTATCGGCCGCGGCGGCCGGCGTGTCGGCCGGAACCGGGTCGGGCACGGTGCCGAGTCCGAT
>DATLBL010000025.1:0-69436 GCA_035526925.1 Gemmatimonadales bacterium | reverse complement strand
TGCCGACCGCCAATCCCTCCGCCAGCCGCGCCGCGCCGACCGCCGGGTCCGCGACCTCCTCGGGCCATCGCGACCCCGTCATCACCCTGGAGCAGGTGGTCAAGCGCTTCGGCAGCTACGTGGCGGTCGAGCGTGCGGACTTCGCGATCGGGCGCGGCGAATTCTTCTCGATGCTCGGGCCGTCGGGGTGCGGGAAGACGACGACGCTTCGGATGATCGCCGGATTCGAACAGCCTACCGCCGGCCGCATTCTGCTCGAGGGGAAGGACGTCTCGCGAGTGCCGCCCTATCGGCGCAACGTCAATACCGTGTTTCAGCACTACGCCCTCTTTCCCCACATGACGGTCGCGGACAACGTCGCCTTCGGCCCGCGCAGCATGAAGCTGAGTGCGCCGGAGACCGCCCGCCGCGTCGACGAGTTGCTGACCGTCGTCCGGCTGGCGCAGTTCGCCGACCGCAAGCCGGCGCAGCTCTCGGGCGGACAGCAGCAGCGCGTGGCCCTGGCCCGGGCATTGGCCAACTACCCGAGCGCCCTGCTCCTCGACGAGCCGCTCGGCGCGCTCGATCTCAAGCTCCGCCAGGCGATGCAGATCGAGCTCAAGCGGATCCAGCGCGAGGTCGGCATCACGTTCATCTACGTGACGCACGACCAGGAAGAGGCGCTGACGATGTCGGACCGGATCGCGGTCATGAACGAGGGGCGGGTGGAACAGATCGCGAGCCCGCAGGAGATCTACCACTCGCCGAGCTCGGTGTTCGTCGCCAACTTCATCGGCGTGGCCAACCTGATTCCGGCCATCGTCCAGGATTCGGACGGCATCGGCGCCACGGTCGTGGTCGCCGGCAGCCACCGCGTGCCGGTGCCGTGCGGAGGCCAGCTCCTCCGCCCGGGCGCGGCGGCGACGATCATGGTCCGCCCCGAGCGCCTGCGGCTGAGCGACTCGGCGCCGCCCGACGGCACCGGCGTGCCCGTCACCGTGGAGCATGCGGTGTTCCAGGGCCCGGTGGTGCGCTCGACCCTGGTGGCGGTCGACGGCACCGAGATCGTCGCCCACGTGGGGCCGGAGCAGTCGCTCCCGCCGCTTCGGACGGGGCTCGGGCTCTGGGTCACCTGGGACCACGATGCGGCGCGGCTGCTGCCGCCCGCGGACGGTGCCGACGTGACCGAGATGGATTTGCGCCATACGTACGAACGGGCAAGCATGCCCCGTCCCTGAGCAGCAGCCACCTTCACCGTTCTCCTGCAGGAGTCTTCCGATGAGCCGACGAGAGTCCGACATGCGCGATGACGAGCTGCACGCCTTTCTGCGGCGGGCGATCACCCGCCGAGGGTTCATTCGACGGTCGGCGCTGGGTGCCGGCGGGCTGGTGCTGGGGAACAGCGTGCTGGCGGCCTGCGGCGGCGGCAAGGACGGGGCGCCCGCGGCCGGCGCCGACTCCGCGACCGCCACGGCGGGCGGGGGCAAGACGCTCCGGATCTCGAATTGGCCGCTCTACATCGACAAGCAGACGGTGCCCGACTTCGAGAAGGCCACGGGCATCAAGACCGAATACACGGAAGACATCAACGACAACGCCGAGTTCTTCGCGAAGATCGACGAGCCGCTCAAGCGCAGCCAGAGCATCGATCGCGAGATCATCGTGCTCACCGACTGGATGGCGGGCCGCCTGATCCAGCTCGGCTACGTGGCGCCCCTCGACCCGGCCAAGATCCCCAACCTGGCCAATCTGGTCGACAACGTGAAGGACGTGAGCTTCGATCCGGGCCGCAAATACAGCGTGCCATGGCTCTCGGGCATGACCGGCGTCGGATACAACCCGAAGAAGACGGGGCGCGAGCTCACGAGCATCAACGACATCTTCGATCCCAAGTTCAAGGGACAGGTCACGATGCTGACCGAGATGCGGGATACGATCGGGCTCGTGATGCTGGCCAACGGCAAGGATCCGTCGAAGGCCACCGCGGCCGACGTCAAGGCGGCGGCGGCCAAGATCAAGAAGGCACGCGAGAGCGGGCAGATCCGGAAGTTCACCGGCAACGACTACGCCGAGGACCTCGCCGCCGGCAACATCGCGGCGGCGATCGCCTGGTCGGGAGACATCCAGGGCCTGGCCGCGGACAACCCGGATCTCAAGTGGATCGCGCCGAAGGAGGGCGCGATGCTCTACTCCGACAACATGATGATCCCGAAGACGTCCGATCGTCAGGATCTGGCCATGGCCTGGATCAACTACGTCTACGATCCCAAGCACTCGGCGCAGATCGTCGCCGGCGCTCCGTACCTCTCCGCCGTCAAGGGCTCGGGGGCCGAGCTCGCGAAGATCGCGCCCGAACTCGCCAGCAGCCCGCTGGTCAATCCGCCCGACGAACTGCGCGGACGGCTGCACGTCTTCAAGGCGCTCAGCGACGCAGAGGATACCGAGTACAACCGCATCTTCCAGGACGCCATCGGAGCGTAGCGCCCACATGGCGGGTACGGCATCCGGGGGGTCGAGGGGCAGCCGCCTCGCCCCCTACCTGCTGGTGGCTCCGGGCATCCTCTGGCTGCTCGTGTTCTTCGTGGCACCGATCATTACGCTCGCGCAGACTTCGGTGTCCGGATTGGAAGGGCCGTGGTGGGAGACGTATCAGCGCGCGCTCGGCAACTACGGCACGCACTTCTTCCGCTCCTTCCGATACGCCCTCGGCGCGACGCTCTTTGCCCTCGCGCTCGGGTATCCGCTCGCGTACTTCATCGCCTTTCGAGCGGGACGGCTCAAGAACCTGCTGCTGGGGCTGGTCGTCCTGCCATTCTTCACCACATTTCTGGTCCGCACCTTCGCCTGGAAGACGATCCTGAACGACGGTGGCCCGGCGGTCTGGCTGCTGCAGCAGCTGCACATCCTCGCTCCCGGGGGCCGACTGCTCGACACGACGATCGCCGTGGTGGGCGGGCTCACGTACAACTTCCTGCCGTTCATGATCCTGCCGATCTACGTCAGCCTCGAGAAGATCGACCGGCGATTGGTGGAAGCGGCGGAAGACCTCTACTCGACCCCGCTCGGGGCCTTCCGGAAGGTGGTACTCCCGCTCTCGCTGCCGGGCGTGTTCGCCGGAAGCCTCCTCACATTCATTCCGGCCACCGGCGACTTCATCAACGCTCAGCTCCTGGGCAGCCCCAACCAGCAGATGATCGGCACGGTGATTCAGAACCAGTTCCTCGAGGTGCGCGACTACCCGCTGGCTGCCTCGCTCTCCTTCGTCCTGATGGCGGTGATCACGATCGGCGTGCTGGCCTACGCGCGGGTGCTCGGCACCGAGGAGCTCGCCTGATGCGGCGCTTCGGCCGCTGGCTCCTGGACGGCGTCGCGATTCTGGTGCTGGGCTACCTGTTCCTGCCGATCTTCGTGATCGTGCTCTACAGCTTCAATCGCCCGGCCGGCAAGTTCAACTTCGTCTGGAAGGCGTTCTCGCTCGAGGCCTGGCGGAATCCGTTCGCGTACGAGGCGTTGTACGAGTCGATGAAGCTCAGCCTCCGGGTGGCGGCGCTCTCGACGCTCGTGGCCACGGTGTTCGGCACGCTGATCGCACTGGCCCTCACGCGCTACCGTTTTCGCGGCAGCTCGGCCGTCAACCTCCTCCTCGTGCTGCCGCTGACGACGCCGGAAGTGGTCCTGGGCTCCTCGCTGCTCTCGCTCTTCCTCGACCTGAACACCCGGACGGGCTTCAGTACCATCGTCATCGCGCACATCATGTTCTCGGTCAGCTACGTGGCGCTGACGGTGCGCGCGCGGATCCGCGGGTTCGACTGGACCCTCGAGGAGGCGGCGATGGACCTCGGGGCGACGCCGCTCCGCGTGTTCTTCAAGGTCACGCTCCCGATCATCCTCCCCGGCATCGTCGCCGCGGCGATGCTCGCCTTCGCGCTCTCGCTCGATGACTTCATCATCACGCTGTTCAACGCCGGCAACCGCGTCACCTACCCGCTGTACGTCTACGGCACCCGCCGGGCCGCCTTCCCACCGCAGATCAACGTCCTGGCCACCGCCATTCTGGTGATGAGCCTGCTGGCGCTCGGGGCCACGGTGCTCTGGCAGCAGCGCACGCTCCGCCAGCGGGGAATGAGCGTCACGCCGCTGGCCTGAGCCGCATGTCCACCGTGCCCATCGAGCAGGCCTGCTTCTGGCTCGCCCAGCGCTCGCCGCGAGACCACACGCGGCTCGCCGGAGCGCGCGACGCCGACGTAGTCGTGGTGGGCGCGGGGCTGACCGGCCTCTGGACGGCGCTGTTCCTGAAAGCGCTCGACCCGGCGCTCGAAGTGGCGGTCGTCGAGCAGGGCCTCGCGGCGTACGGCGCGAGCGGCCGAAACGCCGGGATGCTCTCCGAGACGGTGGACCACGGTCACGGGCTCGCGATCGAGCACTTCGGCGAGGCGGAGGCGCGCCGCCTCGCCGCACTCGGCGAGCAGAACGTGGCCGAAATGACCGCGTTCCTGGCCGACCAGGGCATCCGTTGCGACTACGAGCCTACCGGCCGCCTCATGGTCGCGCTCACTCCCGCCCAGGTCGAGGAGGCGCATCGCACGGTCGAGACGGCCCGTCGGCTGGGGCTGGACTCCTTCCGCCTGCTCGACCGGAACGCGGTGCGTGCCGAGCTGCGGTCACCGCTCTACCTGGGCGGTGTGTGGGTCACCGGCGGGGGCATCCTCGATCCGGTCAAACTCGTGGACGGGCTTCGAGGCGCGGCGGAGCGGCTGGGCGTGAAAGTATTCGAGCAGAGCCGCGTCGTGGCTCTCGCGGCCGCGGGCGCCGGGGCGCGGATCGGGACCGAGGATGGAGCCATCACCGCCCGGCGCATCGTCCTCGCCACGAGTGCGTACACCCACCACCTGCTGCCCGTGGTCACGCGGCGATTCATTCCGCTCTACGACTACATCCTCGTGAGTGATCCCCTCACACCGGCGCAGCGGGACGCGATCGGCTGGCGCCGGCGTCAGGGGGTGACCGATGGCCGCACGTTCTTCAACTACTACCGGCTGACCGCGGACGACCGGATCCTCTGGGGGACGAGCGAGGCGGCGTATTATCCGGGGAATCGTGTCGACAGCTCGTGCGACCACTCGCCGTCCCATTACGCCGCGCTGCGGGAGAGCTTCCGCCGGCATTTCCCGGGGCTCGACCGCCTGAATTTTCCGTACGCGTGGGGCGGACCGATCTGCTCGACGACGCGCATGACCCCGTACTTCGGGTGGGCGATGGGATCGAGGGTCCTCTACGGGCTGGGATATACCGGCCACGGGCTGGGCACCACGCGGCTGGCCGGCCGGATTTTGGCCCACATGGCCCTGGACCGGCCGAGCGAGCTGCTCGACCTTTCGCTGGTGCGGAAGAAGCCGTTTCCCTACCCGCCGGAGCCGCTCCGCACCTGGTCGGTGGCGGCAGTGACGCGGGCGCTCCGCCGCGTGGATGCGGGCCACGGGCCGAATCTCATGCTGCGGATGCTGGAACGAATGGGGATCGGGTTCTCGAGCTGAACCGCTGCTCGTCGCGACCGCCCGGTCTAGCGCTCCACCTTCGTCAGCGCGGCGTCGAGCACTTCGAGCGTGAAATCGACGTCGGCCGCAGTGATGCACATCGGCGGCTTTATGCGGAGGGTGTTGCCGAACAGGCCACCCTTCCCCACCAGCACACCCATCTCCCGCATCGCCTCCCACACCGCCAGCGTCTCCTGGGTGGCCGGCTCCTTCGTGTCCCGGTCCCGGACCAGCTCGGCCCCGAGCATGAGACCCAGACCACGGACATCGCCGATGAGCCGATGCCGGGTCTGCAGCTCCTCGAGGCCGGCCTTGAGGCGCCCACCGACCACACGGGCATTCTCCTGCAATCCGTCCTCGTCGATGATCTCCAGCACGGCGAGGCCGGCAGCCATCGAGACGGGGTTGCCCCCGAAGGTGTTGAAGTGAATCCGCTGGGTGAGCGCCTCCGCGATCTCCCGCCGGGTGGTCACGGCGGCGAGCGGCCAGCCGTTTCCGATCCCCTTGGCCATCGTGACGAAGTCCGGCACCACGCCCGAGTGCTGGAACCCCCAGTAGTGCTCGCCGGTGCGCCCGAAGCCGGTCTGCACCTCGTCGGCGATGCAGAGCCCTCCGTGCTCGCGCGCGATCGCGTAGGCCTCGCGCAGGTAATTAGGCGCCCCGTGCGTGGCGCCCCCCACGCCCTGGATCGGTTCGGCGATGAACGCGGCAATCTTCCCCGGCGTCGAGAAGCGAATCAGGTCTCGAATGTCTTCGGCGCTCTTGTGTGCGATCGCCTCGGGCGTGCCCTCGAACGGTGACCGGTACGGGTCGGGATTGACCGCGTGGTGCACGCCGAGGTTGGGCTGCTGCGGGAACTTCCAGGTGCTGTGCGAGGTCAACGCCATCGTGGACGGAGAGCCGCCGTGATAGCCGTTCCGCACGCCGACGACGTCGTTGTGGCCGGTGTACGCCCGGGCCATCAGCACGGCGAGGTCGTTGGCCTCGCTGCCGCTGTTCACGAAGTAGGTGACATCGAGCCCCGGCGGCATCCGCTCCGCGAGGCGCTTGGCCATCAACGGGAAGTTGGGGTGCAGGTAGATCGTCGTTGTATGCTGGATGGCGTCGACCTGGGCCTTGATCCGCTCCACGAACTTCGGATGCGAATGGCCGCAGGAGACCGTAACGATGCCCGCGAACATGTCGAGGTAGCGGCGGCCGGTCTCGTCGTAGAGGTACTGCATGAATCCTTCGACGAGCATCAGCGGGTCGCGATAGTAGAGAAACGTGCTGGGATGGCAGTACTGCCGCCGCATCGCTAGCACTTCCTGCTTCGACGGTCCGGTGTACGGACGCGGCGTATGTCCGCTCGGCGGCATCGCCGGTCGGCTGGGGGCGGTCAGGGTCACGGGTGCCTCCTCATTTCGACATCCAGTTCGTTCCCGCCTCGCGGTTCCACTTCGTGGTGATCTTCTTGGCCTTGGTCCAGAACTCGATCGAGCCCCGCCCGGTGATGTCGCCGACGCCGAACTTGGACTCGTTCCACCCTCCAAACGGGAACGGCTCCCGGGGCACCGGCACGCCGACGTTGACGCCGACCATCCCCGCGCTCGCCTGCTCCATGGTGCGCCGGGCGAGACCACCGCTCTCGGTGAAGATGGACGCCGCATTGCCGTAGGGTGAGGCGTTCTCGACCTCGAGCGCCTCGTCGAGATTCCGCGTTCGGACGATGGCCAGGACCGGACCGAACACCTCTTCCTTCGCGATCCGCATGTCGGGCCGCACGTCGTCGACCACGGTCGGCCCCACGTAGAAACCGCCCTCCCGGCCGGGAACCTTGGCGCCCCGCCCATCGACGAGCACCTTGGCGCCGGCGGCCTCCGCCTCGGTGATCGCCCGCTCGATGCGGTCCCGGGCCTCCGGCGTGATGACGGGCCCGACGTCCCGGCCCACCACCATCAGCCTGGCCTGGGCTGCCAGTCGGTCCACGATGTGATCGGTCTCGGAGACCGCCACCATGACCGACGCGGCCATGCATCGCTGGCCGGTGCAGCCGCTCATCGCCGCGAGCACGCCGCCGGCGGCCATCTCCGGATCGGCGTCGGGCATGACGATCACATGGTTCTTGGCCCCGCCGAGCGCCAGCACCCGCTTCAGCGCCGCGCTACCCCGACGGTAGACCTCCTTGGCCACGGGCGTGGAGCCGACGAAGCTCACCGCCTCGATGCCCGGATGGTCGAGAATGGCCTCCGCCGCTTCTCGGCCGCCGTGCACGACGTTGAGCACCCCGTCGGGAAGGCCGGCTTCCCGGAGGAGCTCGGCGATGCGCCACGCGCTCAGCGGCACCTGCTCGGACGGCTTGAGGATGAAGGTGTTGCCGAGGACGATGGCGTTCGGCATCGACCAGTGCGGCACCATGGACGGGAAGTTGAACGGATTGATGGCCGCGACGACACCGAGCGGATGCCGCTCGAGCCTGCACTCGACACCTCGACTGACTTCCATCACCTCTCCGACCGCGATCTGCGGCAGCGAGCAGGCAAACTCGGTCAGCTCGATCGCCTTCAGGATCTCGGCTTCCGCCTCACTCTTCACCTTTCCGTGCTCCTCGGTGATGAGCGCGCCGAGGCTGGAGAGATCACGTTCCAGCAGTGCCTTGTATCGGTAGAACACCTGCACCCGCTCCTTGATGGGAGTCGCCGACCAGCTCGCGAACGCCCGTCGGGCCGCGGCGACCGCCTGATCCACCTCGGCGGCTCCGCCCAACGGCACGCGGCTGATCACCGCGCCGGTGGAAGGGCTCAGCACGTCCAGGAACCGTGCGCTCCCCGCCACCGCTTGACCACCGATCCAGTGGCGAACATCCGGGTGCGCGCGGGTGGCCGCGCGATCCTGCGCGGAGGGAGCCGAACGAGTGTCGAGGGAGGTCACGGGTTCACCCCGAGTCGGGAGAGGGAGGCATGCCGAGCTCAAAGGAGTCTGCCCGCCGGGGACGGGAATGTCAATCGGGACCCGAGCGCAGAAGGGGGCGTGAACCGAATCACGCCCCCTTCGTGGACTACCTCTGAGCCGAAGCTGTCCTTGGTACGCCCGCTACTTCCGCACGGCGAACGTCTTCGCTTCCACCGAATCCTCATTGAGGAACAGCGTGACGAGATAGGTCCCGGGCTGCCAGCCTTTGGGCTGGGAGAGGTGAAACTCCTTGTTTCCCTTGTCGCCGGAACCAATCGACTGTACGGTCGAATCCAACGTCTTGCCGGTCTGCGCAAGCCAGCGAGCGGCCAGCTTGGCATCCGCCGGCGCGCCCTGAATGCCCACCGAGACGAACACCGTCTCCTGGGGCGCGAATTGGAACGTGGGCTCCGCGATGCGGTTCTCGGACCCGAGGCGCTTGCCGATCATGACATTGGCGACCCGGACCTCCCCGGTCGTCGCCGCGCGGGCGACCGAGTCGGCATGTCTCGCGGCAGAATCCGCGCTGGCCGATTCGGCATCCTGACCCCGATTCTCTCCACCGCATGCCAGCAGCGAGGCGGCGGCAACCATGACCGGCAGCATTCGTCCGAGCGCCATGATGTCCCCTTTACATGAACGTTGGAAGGCCCCCCGGCCGAGTGCCGGAGTGACATACACAGGTGGCGTACACGGGAGCGCCTACGCAGTGACGGCAGTCACCGGGCACCCGCCATGGCCAGCAGCCGCTTCCATTGGGGTGCCGGAACCGGAATCACACTGAGGCGCGACATGCGCACGAGCGCCAGCTCGGCGAAGGCAGGATCGGCTTTGATCGAGGCCAGCGACACCGGCTTGGGGAGCCGCGCCCCCGCCTCGACATCCACCACGGGAAGTTTCGAGTCCGGTGCCTTGGGGTCCGTATACGGATTGGACACGATCCGCGCGAGCCCGACCAGCGCCTTCTCGTCACCGGAGTGATAGATGAAAGCGCGGTCGCCCTTTCGCATCGCGCGGATGTGCTGGAGCGCGAGCGCGTTGTTGACGCCGTCCCACACCGCACGTCGCTCGCGCGCCAGCTGACCGAACGGGTAGGTATCGGCGTCGGTCTTGAGAATCCAGTACCCCGCCACTACTTGATCTCGAACTCCTTGCTGCCCGCCGCGGACCCGTCCACGGAGATCTCGACCTTGTACGTTCCCACCGGCCAGCGGCTCGGCTTCGAGATGTGGAACTCCGTGGCCGCCGGCCCCGTCGGCGCGATCGCTTCCGACTGCTCCTTCACGACCTGTCCATCCTGGTAGGTCCACTTGGCCGCGATCGTCTTGCTGGGCGCCGCACCCTCGGTGGCGACCGATACGTAGATGGTGTCGCGCCGGCCGAACGTTTCCACCGGCGCCGTCACGCGCTTATCGGCGCCGATCGCCTTGCCGACGACGATCGACTGCACGGCGAACGCCGGGGGGGCCGGAGCCGGCGCGGGCGCGGCGGCCTCCGTGGACGGTGCCGGAGCTTCCTTCTTCTTGCAGCCGGGCATGGCGATCACGGCCAGGCCGAGACCGGCGGCCCATGCGATCCTGCGGGACACAATCATGAGAGCGCTCCTTGGACCGTCACGCCTCGGGAATCGTGAAGGTCTGACCGGGGTAGATGAGATCGGGATTCTTGATGACGTCCTTGTTCGCCTCGTAGATCCGCTTCCACTGGCCGGCGCTGCCGTAGAAGTGCTTGGCGATCTTCGAGAGAGAATCACCTTTCACGACGGTGTACGTGCGTCCCGCCGAAGGCGCGGTGGACGAGCTGTCGCCTTCCACGTCGCTGAAATCGGCCTTCGGCTGCTTGTCGTCGGGCATGGTACCTCCCCAGATGGATGCGGCTTCCCGGCGTGGCGCGCTCAGTTCGCCGGGGAATCCCGCCGTTCGATTTCCGTCACGCCTTTCACCTTGCGTACCGCCTTCATCACCTTGCCGAGGTGCGGCAGGTTGTCGACCTCGACGAAGATCGTGCCGAACACCGACCCGTCCTTCGTGTGCAGATCGGCGCCGCGAATGTTGGTCCCCGTCTGGCTCACCGCTTCCATGATGTCGGCATAGAGCCCGCGCCGGTCTTCGCCGGTGACGGCCAGGCGCACCGCGAATGCCTCGCCGGCCGTCTCCTGCCAGTCGATGTCCACCCGGCGCTCGTCCGCCGCCAGGGTGAGCAGGTTCGGGCAATCCGAGCGGTGAATGGAGATGCCCCGGCCCTGCGTCACGTAGCCGACCACCGAGTCCCCGGGCACCGGCTGGCAGCACTGCGCGTAGCGCACCATCAGCCCGTCGACACCCTGGATCTTGATGCCGCGGCCGAGCCTGATGCGGTCGATCACCCGTCCGAAGACGGTCGGCTTGGGCTCCTGGATCTCGTCGGTGGTGAGCTCCGGGTACAGCGCCTTGATGACCTGCCCGATGTTCACGTCGCCGCGCCCGACCGCGATCTCGAGCCCGCGCCCGTCCGCCAGCGAAAGCGTCGCGGCCGCCTTGGCCAGCCGCCCATCATCCGGAGCGTCGAGGCGGCGACGACGGACCTCGCGGGCGAGAATGTCGCGGCCGAGCGCGAGGCTGACCGTCTCCTCCTCGTGATTCACCCACTGCTTGATCTTGTGCCGCGCGCGCGCGGTCCGCACGTGGCTCAGCCAGTCCCGGCTGGGCTTGGCGCCCGCGCCCGTCAGGATCTCCACCGTGTCGCCGCTCTTGAGCTCGCGATGCAGCGGCGCGATTCGCCCGTTGATCTTGGCCCCCTGACACTTGAGCCCCACCTCGGTGTGCACATGGAAGGCGAAGTCGATCGGCGTCGAGCCCTTGGGCAGCCGCTTGACGTCCCCCTGCGGCGTAAAGATGAAGATCTCATCCTGATAAAGGTCGATCTTCAGGAACTCGAGGAACTCTTCCGGGCTGTGGGTATCCTGCTGAAGCTCGAGCAGCTGCCGGAACCAGCCGAGGTGCTGATCGAGCTCGTCGGGCTTGCCATCGCGCTTGTACAGCCAGTGCGCCGCGATGCCGAACTCGGCGGTGCGATGCATTTCCAGGGTGCGGATCTGCACCTCGAAAAGCTGGCCGCCCGGCCCGAAGATCGTCGTGTGCAGCGACTGATAGGCATTCGACTTGGGTGAGGCAATGTAGTCCTTGATCCGCTCCTGGATCGGCGTCCAGTTATGGTGGATGATGCCGAGCACGTGATAACACTCGGGCACGGAGCGGACGATGACCCGTACGGCCATCAGGTCGTAGATCTCCTCGAACCCCTTGTTCCGTTTCCGCATCTTCTGGAAGATCGACCACAGGTGCTTCGGCCGGCCGGTGACCTCGAACGAGTCGATGCCCGCGCGCCTGAGCTCGGCCTCGAGCGGGGTGCGCAGCTTGATGATCGTCTGCTCGCGCTGCGCCCGCTTCGAAGCGACCTGATTCACGAGCTCCCGGTAGTCGTCGGGCTCCAGGAACTTGAACGCGAGGTCCTCGAGCTCCGCCTTCATCCCGGCCATGCCGAATCGGTGCGCCAGTGGCGCGTAGATCTCACGGGTCTCGAGCGCGATCCGGCTCCGGCGCTCGGGCGAGAGGTGCTCGAGCGTCCGCATGTTGTGCAGACGATCGCCCAGCTTGATGATGATGACGCGGGCGTCCTTGGCGATCGACAGCAGCAGCTTGCGGTAGTTCTCGACCTGCTCCTCGGCGGAGGAGCGGAAGGTGAGGCTCGAAATTTTCGTCAGCCCATCGACGATGCCCGCGATCTCGCTTCCGAACTCGCGCGCGATGTCCTCGGTGCGCACATCCGAGTCTTCCACCACGTCGTGCAGCAGCGCCGCGGCGATGGTGGTGCTGTCGAGGAGCTGCTCGGCCAGGATCAAGGCCACCGCGATGCTGTGGGAGACGAAATCCTCGCCCGACATCCGCTTCTGGCCGCGATGCGCGGACGCGCTGAAGCGGAGCGCGCGATCGATCAAATCCAGATCGAGGCGATCCGCATGGCGCTCGAGCACCGCCCGGAGATCGGGGGCAATGTCAGGCAAGGTTCCGGTCATGGCGCTGGTAAAGGGTCGTGACGCTCGTAAGCCGGTGAATGGCGACGAGAGGATCCCGTGCGCCCGCCACCAGTCGAGTGGGCTCGGGGATCCTGGAAAACAGTCGGGAGACGATCCCGGGTTCCCCGGTGACTAGGCCGACCGTATGAGGATGGCGAAAGTTTGGGCGGGCGTCAACAACCAGCACGGGGCGGGTCCGGCGGGCCGCCCATCGTATCTACCGACGCCCCGGGCAGTTGAGAGGTGCGGCCGGACTCACCCGCGGACTGGGGCGGCGGCGCGTGGCGGGCCGCCTCAGAGCAGCCCTGCGGTGGCCAGGCTGACGAATCGATCGCCGCCGATGATCACGTGGTCGTACAGCGGCAGATCGAGCAGCCGCCCCGCGGCCGCCAGCTGCTGAGTGACGGCCCGGTCTTCGGCGGACGGGCTCGGATCGCCGCTCGGATGGTTGTGCACGACAATGATTCCGGCGGCGGCCTCCGCAATGGCGGCCCGGAACACCTCGCGCGGGTGCACCAGCGAGCTGTTCAGCAGCCCCCGCGTGACCAGCACCTCACGAACCACCTGACTCTGGCTGTCGAGCGCCAGGAGGTGGAACTCCTCGACCTGCAGGTCTCGCAGGCGATCCTGAAACAGCCGGACGACATCTTCCGGCTCCCGAATCCTCAGGAGGGTCGGCCGCTCCTCGCGGGCGCACCTCGCGCCGAGCTCGAAAGCCGCGACCAGGCGCGCGGCCTTCGTGGGCCCGATGCCTTCCAACCTGAGCAGCTCCGCATTCGGCCGCTGGGCCAGCCGGCGCAGGGAGCCTTCAGCACCGCCGAGCAGCCGTCCCGCCACTTCCATGACCGGGCAACCGCCTCGCCCTGTGCCGAGCAGGATGGCGAGCAGTTCCGTGCTCGTCAGCGCTCCTGGCCCGAGGGCCCACAGGCGCTCACGGGGACGATCGGCGTGCGAGAGGACGGGCGCAAGCGGCATCCACCGAAGCTACCGGTGCCCGCCATGTCGCGGCGTGTCAAACGCGTGCTGCACGCGATGAACTTACGCCCGCGGCCTGCATCGGCCGCACGGTCTCACACCCCCCGCAGCGCGTCCAGAAGCTCCCCGGCCGACCCGAACCGTTGTTCAGGCCGCGGGGCGAGCGCACGGGCAACCACCCGTTCCAGACTGTCTGGCAGATCGGGACGCACGGTTCGGAGGGGCGGTACCACGCCGTTCACCTGGCGAGCGACGATGGCCGCGCGGGTCGCGCCGGTGAAGGGCGGCATGCCGCCCAACAGCTCGTAGAGCATGCAACCGAGGCTGTAGAGGTCGCTGCGCCCGTCGAGTGCGCTTTCGCCCCGTTCCTGTTCGGGGCTGATATACCCGGGAACACCCAGGACGATGCCTGAAGCCGAGAGTCGCTCAGCACCGGTAAGCTCCACCACGCCGGCGATCCCGAAATCCGTGAGCAGCGCATGACTGCCTTCGAGGAGAATGTTCTCCGGCCGGATGTCCCGGTGCAGCACGCCTTTCGCATGCGCATACTCCAGCGCCTCGGCGACGTGGCAGGCGATCCGTACGCTGACGTCGATCGGCAGCTGGGGCTCCCGCTCCAGCCGCTGGCGCAGGGACGGACCGGCCACATACGGCATGACGTAGTACAGCCCCGCCGGCCCGCCGCCCTCCGATTCGAGCACACCCGAATCGTAGAGTTGCAGGATGTAGGGATGGTACAGGCGCGAGAGGACGGCAATCTCGCGCCGAAATCGGCGGGCGTCGATGGCGGTGGCCAGCTCGGGTCGCAGAAGCTTCAGGGCCACGAGCCGATCGACGCGCCGATCGCGAGCCCGGTAGACCACGGCCACGGCCCCGCGCCCGATTTCCTGCTCGATCGCATAGCGCCCGCCTCCGTGCGCACCCTCGCGGCCGGGCTCGGTTGCCCCGGCGCGCCGGGGCCGCAGGCCCTCCACCAGAGCCTGCAGATCGGTCGTGGGGACGCCCGGCATCTCTTCTTTCATCCTGGCGTCGTATTCACGCGCGGCGCGGAAGGCGGCCGCAAAGTCGCCCGACGCCGCGAGCGCACGGACCAGATCGCTCGCGGCGCGCCCGGCGAACGGATCAGCGAGAAGCAGCTGTCTCCGCAGGTCGATTTCCGCGGTGTGGTGACCGAGGGCTCCGGCCTCCACCGCGAGCGTGCGGAGTACCTTGGCGTGCTCCGCTTCCAAGTGGTCGCGTACCCGACCGGCCCACTGCTCGAACTCCGGTGCGCTCGACAGATAGAACCCGTCCAGGAAAGGACCCCGATAGCATCTGGCCGCCGCCGCGGAGTCACCGGCGGTCAGGTGGCGGGAAAACTCGGCCACATCGGTTTGCACCACCGAGCCATCGAGCTGCAGCGGGTCTACACCGATGACCATGGGGTCGGCGGCATGCCTACGCATGGCGTACAACAGCTGTTCCAGCGCGTGACGCGCGCGGGCGGGCGAGCTCTCGGGCCAGAGGATGGCGACCACCTTGTCCCGAGTCATGCCGCGCTCCCCCGCGACTGCCAGGAGCGCCAAGAGCGCGAGCCGGCGGCGCGGCAGCGCCACGGGGTGGCCCGCAGCGTCGATCAGGGAAAGCCCTCCGAGCGTCTCGAGCCTGAGCATGAGCCTTGGCTGAGCGGCGTGTGAGCAAAAGATGAGGCACGAACCATAGTGTATGCCCCACAGTTCGGCTCGGGCAAGCACGCGGCGGCGCAGGGGGGGCCGCCCGAGCGCCCCAACCACTCCGGAGTCCACCATGGCCGCCCCATCGCATGTCGTTCGGTCCAGCATATGCATCGTCGCCGCTGTCGCGTCGATCCTCGCCTGCCAGTCGGACGCGACGGGCCCCAGGTCGCCGGCCGAGGCGCCCCTCGCGCTCAGCGTGGCTCCCGCGCTCGCCACGATGGGACGTGGCAAGGAGCTGCGGTTGACGGCTAGCGTTCATCAGCCGAACGGCACCTCTACCACGCCGGCGGGTGTCACCTGGAGCAGTGCGGACGAGACGATCGCCTCGGTTGGAGCTGATGGAGTGGTTCGGTCGCTCAAGGCTGGTCGAGTGCAGATCGTCGCGGAATGGCAGGCGAGCCGCGGCTCGTCGTCGATCGTCGTACAGAGTCCCGTCGGGGATAAGCCGCTGCCGCCGTGCATATCGGCTCAGCCGGGTGGAGCCGGAAGCAACACGCCCAACACCGAGCGGTGCTCTTGAACCGTCCGAGCCAAAAAAGACGCGGCCCCTGATTCCTCAGGGGCCGCGTCAACAATCGGACGACGGTGGGCGCGACGGCTTCGAACTTACCTCCCGACTCCGTGGCACTTCTTGTACTTCTTCCCCGATCCGCACGGGCAGGGATCATTCCGCCCCACTTCCGGCACCGACGCCGTGGCCCTCCCGACAGGCCCAAGCGAGCTGTTGACGGCGGGCGCCGGCGCCCGCTGCTGGGGAGCGGTCGCGGCGGAAGCAGCGCGCGGAGGCAGCCCCATGAAGAGGTCGTCGGCGCCACTGGTCGGAGCGGCGGGGTGGCTCGCGGCCGGCGGAGGCGGCGGCGGAGCGGCGCGCGGCGGCTCCGGACGCTCCGCGCTGACCTGAATCTTCAGGAAGCGCTCGGTGAAGGTCGATTGAATGTCGCGCATCAGGTCTTCGAACATCTCGAAGGCCTCGCGCTTGTATTCCACCAGCGGGTCCTTCTGCCCCCATGCCCGATACTGGATGGCGTTCCGGAGCTGGTCGAGATCGTACAGGTGGTCTTTCCAGCGCTCGTCCAGCACCGCGAGCATGACCTGTGACAGGACCTGCGAGTCGACGTCCGGAATTCCGATCGTGCGCCCGAACTCCGCGAGGTAGTCGACCTTTCGCCGGAAGCTCTCTTCGCCCTCGACCTTGGCCAGCTCCACCATCTTCTCGACGCTCGGCGCCGCGTCCGCGTCGGTCAGGGCGTCCACCGTCACGAGATACTGCAGCGTCAGGGCCTCGCGGAGCCCGCCGCGATCCCATTCCTCCGGACTCTCCGCCGTCGCCATGAACTGGGTAACCGCGCGCTCGAGCGCGGCCTCGATCATCCGCCGCGCTTCGGCCTTGAGCTCCTCACCCCGCTCCAGCGCGAACAGCCGTAGCGAGTAGATCACCTCGCGCTGCTGGTTCATCACGTCGTCGTACTCGAGGAGCCGCTTTCGGCTCTGGAAGTTCTGCAGCTCGACCCGCTTCTGCGCCTGCTCGATGGCCCGCGTGACCAGACCGCCGGTGATGACCTCGCCCTCCTCCGCCCCGCTCTTGTCCATCCAGCGCGCGATGCGGTCCGACCCGAACAGCCGCATCAGGTCGTCTTCGAGCGACAGGAAGAAGATGCTCTGGCCGGGGTCGCCCTGACGTCCGGAGCGACCGCGCAACTGCCGGTCGATGCGCCGCGACTCGTGGCGCTCGGTGCCGATGATCTGCAGTCCCGCCTCGGGCTGCGCGAGATCGAGCGTCTTGTCGAGTTTGATGTCGGTGCCGCGGCCGGCCATGTTGGTGGCGATGGTGATGGCCGCGCGCTGCCCGGCACCGGCCACGATTTCCGCCTCGCGCTGATGGTACTTGGCGTTGAGGACCTCGTGCTTGAGCCCGCGCCGCTTGAGCTGCCGCGACAGCGTCTCCGAGATGTCCACGTTCACCGTGCCGATCAGGATCGGGAGCTCGAGCGCGTGCAGCCGCTCGACCTCCGCGATGATCGCATCGTGCTTCTCCTTGCGGGTCTTGTAGATCCGATCGGCCTGATCGCGGCGGCTGATCGGACGGTGGGTCGGGATGACGCTGACTTCGAGGCCGTAGATCGAGAAGAACTCGGTCTCCTCCGTTTCGGCCGTACCCGTCATGCCGGCCAGCTTGTCGTACATCCGGAAATAGTTCTGGATGGTGATCGTGGCGAAGGTCTGCGTCTCCCCCTTGACCTGCACCTGCTCCTTGGCCTCGACCGCCTGATGGAGCCCATCGGCCCAGCGCCGGCCGGTCATGATGCGGCCGGTGAACTCGTCCACGATCATCACCTGGCCGTCCTGCACCAGGTAGTCCACTTCCTTCTCGTACAGGGCGTGCGCCTGCAGCAGCTTATGGATGATGTGGAGCTTTTCGCTCTTCAGCGCGTACTCCGACTCGACGATTCGCCGCCGCTCGATCCGGTCGTGCGGGGAGAGCTCGGGGTCCTTGTCGATCAGGTGGATGGCTTCCGAGATGTCCGGCACCAGGAAGAGCTCCGGATCGTCCGGCGACATCGCCTCGGCGCCCCGGTCGGTGAGGTGAACCGAGTGGCCCTTTTCGTCGAGGACGAAGTACAGCACGTCCTCCATGTCGCGCATCCGCTGCTGTTTCATCGGCAGCTTGCGGTCGGCGATGGCGTCGAGCTCCATCCGCTGGACCAGCTGCTTCACGCCGAGCTCGTTCAGCATCTTGAGCAGACGCTTGTTCTTCGGCATGCCGAGCTGCGCCTGGTAGAGCTTGAGCGCCCCCTCCTGGCGAGTCTTGTCGTCCGCGAGCAGGCGCTCGGCCTCGGCGAGGAGCGTGTTCGCCACGCCGGTCTGCTTCCGCACCAGCTCGGCCACCTGACGGTTGAACTGGGCGTACTTGTCGTCGGCTTCGTTCCCCACCGGTCCCGAGATGATGAGCGGGGTCCGCGCCTCGTCGATCAGAATCGAGTCGACCTCGTCGATGATGGCGTAGGCGTGCTCCCGCTGCACCCGCTGCTCCAGCGAGAACACCATGTTGTCGCGGAGGTAGTCGAAGCCGAACTCGTTGTTCGTGCCGTAGGTGATGTCCGCCAGGTAGGCCGCGCGCCGGTCGGGCGACGAGGGCTCGGTGTCGTCCAGACACGCCACCGTGAGCCCCAGGTACTTGAAGACGTGGCCCATCCACTGCGAGTCGCGCCGCGCCAGGTAGTTGTTGACGGTGACGAGGTGGGCGCCACGGCCCGTGAGCGCGTTCAGGTACAAGGGGAGCGTGGCCACGAGGGTCTTGCCCTCGCCAGTGGCCATTTCGGCGATCCGCCCCTGGTGCAGCACCACGCCACCGATGAGCTGGACGTCGTACGGCACCATGTCCCAGACCAGGTCGTGCCCGATTACCGACACGGTAGTGCCCATCAGGCGCCGACAGGCTTCGCGCACCGTCGCGAAGGCCTCCGGCAGCAGATCGTCCAGGCCGGCGGCCAGAGCCTTCTTGTACTCGCCCTCGAGCTGGTGGAATCGTTGCTCCAGCTTTTCGCGCTCGTCGGGGTCGGCGCAGGCGTGCTTGGCCTCACGCGTTTCGTCGAGCTCGCCCTTGAGCGCGCCCGTCGCCTCGACCAGGCGCTCGCGAAAGCGCGCGGTCTGGGCCTTGAGCTCAGCCTCGCCCAGGTCCTTGAGTCGTTCCTCCGCCGCGTGCACGGCATCGATGGTCGGCTGGATGCGCCGACGCTCGCGATCGAACCGCGTGCCAAAAACCGCGGTCATCAGATTCTTGATCATTCTGGGTCCAAATATAAACGGTGCCGGGCCACATACTCGGCAACGGCGTCGGGCACCCAGTACCGGATCGGCAGGCCCGCCCGAACTCGACGGCGGAGCTCGGTGGCCGAGATCTCGATGGCAGGGACCCGAATCGTGGCGGCGATCAGGGGTGAGGCGGGCAGCACTGTCCCGGGCCGGCCAAACACGACGATCCGCGCCAGCGCGGGCAGCGCCGAGGCCCGGTGCCATGCGTCGAGCTCGAGCGCCGCATCGGCCCCCAGCAGCAGGGTAAAGTCGGCGCCAGGCTCGCGCGAGCGGAGCGCCTCGAGAGTGTCCACCGAGTACGACGGGCCGGACCGGGTCAGCTCCTCCCGCTCGACCGCAAAGCCGGCCGCGCCCGCGACCGCCAGATCGAGCATCGCGGCGCGATCGGCGGCCCGCGCGCCATGCAGGCCGCGCTTGAAAGGCTGCTCGCGCGCCGGCATGAATCGGAGTTCGTCGAGCGCCAGCGTCTCCGCCGCAACCCGGCCGACGATCAGGTGCCCATGATGGATGGGGTCGAACGAGCCGCCGAGGAGGCCGATGGAAGACATCTAGCGGAGCTGTGCCGCCCGGCTCCTCACGTGGCCCCCGCGGCGTCCGGACACGCCTTGCCGACCCCGGGCGCCTGGGCATGGAAGCGGCGGATGTATCCGCAGGTCTCCTGCACGTCTTCCTTGTACCCGAGCGTCCGATACGCCTGCACCAGGTGGATCAAGGCATCCGGCGCGACCGAGCTCTTGGGGTAGGTAGCGACCAGATCCTTGAGGTACAGGATGGCCGAGTCGAAGGCCTTGAGGCGCATGTAATAGAGGGCCGCCTTGTACTCCTTGACGGCGAAGCGCTCCTGGAGATCGTCGATCCGCTGCTGCGCACGCTTTGCGGCGGAGCCGCCCGGGTACCGATTCAGCAGCTCCTGGTACGTGGCGAGCGCGGTTTGCCCATACGACGGGTCGAGCTCGGGCTTCCGCCAGAGGTCCGCGTACACGTCGCCGGCACGCAGGAGCGCCTCTGCGGCGAGCGGGTCGTTGGGCGTATCGTCGGAGACCTTCCGGAACTCTCGCGCCGCCTGCAGGTGGCTGCCCAGCGCGAAGTGGGCCTCTCCCTCGAACATATGCGCCTGTGCCACCCTCGAGTCGCCAGGCGGAAACTCGAGGAGGACGCGATCCAGGTGCTTGAGCGCGTCGCCCCACTTGCCATGCCGGACCGCCACGAGCGCCTGCGCCCAGACGGTGTCGATTTCGCCGGCGCTGGCGTTTTCCGCGAGACCGGTGACCGGCGTCGGCGTCGCGCCGGGCTCGGGCTTCGAACCGCCGCATGCGGTCATCGCGACCACCGCTACCCAGCCGTATCTCGTCCAGCCACTGCTCCGGATCATTGCGCTCCAGTGCGGGCGGAATCGCCCGACGATGTAGTCAGCCCGAGGTCGGCCAGCCGGCCCACGGCGACGCCCCCCATCGAGTCCGCCGGGCCCGCCGAGACGATCGTCTGCCAGGCGAGGGCGGCGGCCAGCGTGTCACCCTGGCGGAGGCGGGCTTCCGCGTAACGAAGCAGTGCCCGTCGGCCGGTGCTCGAGGTGGAATCGACGCGCGCCGACTCCGCGAACCAGAGCGCCGCATCCTCGAGCCGGCCGGCCGAGTCCGCCCTGGCTCCGAGGGTATAGGCACAATCCCCGGCTCCCTGCCGAGCGGGCGCGCGCACGGCGCTGTCCTGGCTCCGGCGCAGCACCGCACGATACTGAAGCAGCGCCTGCCCGCAGCCGGCCGTGGCCTCGAGCGCGCGCCCGTACAGCATGAGGAGCGAGTCCACCGATTCGGGCGCGGTCGCCGCCGCCAACGCCGCCGGCAACAGCGCCACCAGCTCGGCCGTGTCCGCGTCCGGCCGCTGCGCCAGCACCAGCGCGTACCGCGCGCTCGAGCGGCCAGGAGCCATGGCCTGAAGTCCGCTCACCACCTCCCGCAAGACATCGACGTTGCCGGCGCGCTCGGCCGCACGCGCCACCCCTTCCAATCCTTCGGCGGCCTCGTCGGCCCGCGCCGGACTATCGCCTGCCAGTCGGAGGTAGGCGTCCGCACTCTCCCGGAGCTCGCCGGCATGCAGCGCCGCGGCTGCGAGCTTGGCCCACGGGACGTCGCTTGGCTTGCCCCGCACGAGCGACCGATATGCGGTCAGCGCCTCGGGAAACCGGCCTTCGGCGTAGGCCTGGTCGGCGAGCCGCTCACGGTCACCACTACCGCACCCCAACCCGAGTCCCACCACCACCAGCACGGCCCCGATGCGAACGGACACGGCGCCACTCACGCCCCCGTACGTCCCAGCATGGCCAGATACGCCTCGACCCTGGCGTTCTCCGGACGGCGCGCCAGACACGCTTTCCAGACATCCCGCGCGCCGACGCCGTCGCCGGAGAGAAAATGCGCGAGGCCGAGCGCTGCCTCCGCGTCGACGAAGTTGGGGCGCGCCCGGAGCACATCCTCGAGCGCCTCACGGGCGTCGAGCGGACGCCCCGCCTCGAGCATCACGCGGGCCATGCGGTACCGCAGGTCCTGGAACCCCGGGCCGAGCTCGAGGGCCTGCTCGTACTGTTCGATGGCACGGGTGAGAGCACCGGCCTCGGCGTACGCGTCCCCCAACTCCGCGTGCTGGTTGGCCAGGCGCGCCGCCACCGGCGCCGGCAGGCCCGTCGACGGCGGCGCGACGCTCTCGGCGGCGCGGCGAAAGGATTCCTCCGCCTCGGGCGAGCGGCCGAGCTCGCTCAGGACCAGCCCCTGGTGGATCAGCGCTTCCAGGTACCGCGGATTCAGCTCGAGCGCCCGGGCGAACTGCGCCAGCGCCTCCTCGGGGCGCCCCAACAGCGAGAGACTGACGCCGATCAGATGGTGCACGTCGGCGAACGCCCGACCCGAGGCGACGATCTCCTCGAGCAGATAGATCGCGCCATAGTAGTCCTGAACCGTGAAGCGGTCGCGCGCTCGATTGAGCAGGCGCTCAGTCTGACCGGCCATACACCTCCCGGAACCACGCCGCGAACCGTCTGATCCCGTCGGGGAACGACGTCTTCGGCGCGTAGCCCAGCATCCTGCCCGATTTCGTGAGGTCGGCCGCGGTCTGCTGGACGTCGCCGGGCTGCATGGGAGCCCACGCCAGCTTCGGCTCGAGCCCGAGCGCGCGGGCGATCTCGGCTACCATGTCGCCGGTGCGCACGGACCGGTTGCCGCCCAGGTTGAACGCCTCCATGCCCAGCGGGGCCGTGGCCGTCCAGTCGATCGCGGCCAGCACCCCGGCCACGATATCGTCGCAGTAGGTGTAGTCGCGGGCCTGCGTGCCGTCGCCGAACAGCGTGATCGTCTCGCCCGCCGCCATCCGTCGGGCGAACGCGTGGATGGCGAGGTCGGGGCGCTGGCGTGGGCCATAGACGGTGAAGAAGCGGAGCGCCGCGCTCCGAAAACCGTAGATCGGCGCCACGGCGTGCAGGAGCAGCTCGCCCGCCCGCTTGGTGGCCGCGTACGGAGACACGGGCTCGGCCGCGGCCGCGTCTTCCCGGAACGGGACCGGCGTGCTGTCGCCATACACCGAGGACGACGAGCCGAACGCGATCCGTGAGACGCCGGCGCGGCGGGCCGCCTCGAGCACGGCGGCCGTGCCGCTCACGTTGGCCTCCGCGTAGCCCACCGGGTCGGCCAGCGAGGGCCGCACGCCGGCCTTGGCGGCCAGATGGACGATGACGGTGTCGGGCGTGAGCAGCGCGCGAAGCGCGTCGACGTCCAGCATGTCCTGTTCGTGGAACCTGAAGCCAGGAAGCGCTCCGATCTCCCGGAGATTGCGCTCCTTCATGCCCCTGGGGTAGAACCCGTCGAAGTTGTCGATGCCCACCACTTCGTCGCCGCGTCGCGCCAGCGCCTCGACCAGGTGCGAGCCGATGAAGCCCGCGGCGCCGGTGACGAGCGCACGGGTCACCGTCGGCCCCGCCCGATGCCGTGGTATTCGAAGCCGAGCGCGGTCATCCGGTCGGGATCGTAGAGGTTCCGGCCGTCGATCAGCAGCGGCCGGCGGAGCAGCTTCCGCACGCGCTCGAAGTCGGGGTTCCGATACACCAGCCACTCGGTCATGAGCAGCAATGCGTCGGCGCCATGTGCCGCGCTGTAGGGATCGGCGGCGTACATTACGCGGTCGCCGAAGATGCTGCGCGCGGAATCGGTGGCCTTGGGATCGTGGGTCTGCACGCGGGCACCGGCCTCGATCAGCCCTTCGATGAGCGGGATGGTCGGGCTCTCTCGCATGTCGTCGGTTTCAGCCTTGAAGGCCAGCCCCCAAATGCCGACGATCTTGCCGCTCAGATCCTTGCCGAGGAATTTGAGCGTCTTGTGCAGCACGACCCGCTTCTGGGCCTCGTTCACGTCCTCCACCGCCTTGAGGACGTCGAGCGAGAGCCCGAGCGAATCCGCGGTATAGATGATGGCCTTCACATCCTTGGGAAAGCACGAGCCGCCGTAGCCGGGGCCGGGATAGAGGAAGGCGCGGCCGATCCGCTGGTCGGAGCCGATGCCCCGCCGGACATTGTTGACGTCGGCGCCGACGAGCTCGCAGAAGCGCGCCATCTGGTTCATGAACGAGATGCGCGTGGCGAGCATCGCGTTGGCCGCGTACTTGGTCACCTCCGCCGAGGCGATGTCCATGAACAGGATACGGTCGCCACCCTGGCGGGTGAACGGCGCGTAGAGCTCGCCCATCAGCGACTTGGCCTGCTCCTCGTCGACGCCGATGACCACCCGGTCGGGCTTCATGAAGTCGTCGATCGCCGCCCCTTCCTTCAGAAACTCCGGATTCGAGCAGACCGCGAAGGCCTGGTCGGTCTCCGCCCGCACTGCCGCGCGCACTTTCTCCGCCGTCCCGACCGGGACCGTCGACTTCGTCACGACCACCTTGTAGCCGTTCAGGTTCCGGCCGATCTCGCGCGCCACGCCGAGCACGTGCTGCAGGTCGGCGGAGCCGTCCTCGCCCGGCGGCGTGCCGACGGCGATGAACACGACCCGCGCGGCCTGCACCGCGGAACCGAGATCGGTGGTGAAGGTCAGCCGTCCCTCCTCCTGATTCCGGCGCACCATCGGCTCGAGTCCGGGCTCGTAGATCGGGACCTCGTTCTGCTGCAGCCGCGCGATCTTGTCCGCGTCCTTGTCCACGCAGACCACGTCGTTGCCGGTCTCCGCCAGGCAGGCGCCGGCCACCAGGCCGACGTAGCCGCTTCCGATCACCGCCACGTGCATGTCAGGTCTCTTTCGGCATTGCGTTGCGAGTATCGACCACCAGCTTGGCCTGGCGCTTGAGCATCCGGTAATCCACTGCCGTGTGGTCGGTGACGATCATGATGCAATCGGCTGCAGCGACCGTCTCGGGAGTCAGCGGCACCGAGCGAAACTCGTGCCCATCTTCCGCGAAGACCGGCACGTGTGGATCGAAGTAGGAGACTCGCGCCCCCTGGCCTTCCAGCAGCCGGATGATGTCCAGTGCGGGGCTCTCACGGATGTCGTCGATGTCGCGCTTGTAGGCGACGCCCAACACCAGGACAGCGGCGCCCCGCACGGCCTTGCCCTGACCATTCAGCGCTTCGGCCACCTTCCGGACCCAGAACAACGGCATCTCGGTGTTGAGCTCCCCCGCGAGATCGATGAACCTGGTCTTGTAGTTGAGCCCGCGCATCTTCCAGGCGAGGTAGTGGGGGTCGATCGGGATGCAGTGGCCGCCAAGGCCCGGGCCCGGAAGAAACTTCATGAATCCGAACGGCTTCGTCGCCGCCGCCTCGATCACTTCCCAGACGTCCACGCCCAGTTTGTCGCAGACGATCGCCATCTCGTTCACCAGCCCGATGTTCACGCTGCGGAAGGTGTTCTCGAGCAGCTTGACCAGCTCCGCGGCCTCGGTGGTCGAGACCGGCACGAGCGTGTCGATGGCCGGCTGATACAAGGCAACCGCAACGCGGCTGCAGTCCTCGGTGATTCCACCGACGACTTTCGGCGTGTTGCGCGTGCCGTAGGTCGGATTTCCCGGGTCGACACGCTCGGGGCTGAACGCCAAGAAGAAGTCCTGACCGACCGTCAGTCCCGTGCTTTCGAGGGCAGGCAGCAGGATCTCACGCGTGGTCCCCGGATAGGTCGTGCTCTCGAGGATGATCGCCTGCCCGGCGCGGAGCGTGCGCTTCACAGCCTCGGTTGCCGCGACGATGAAGCTGACGTCGGGATCCTTGAACTTCGACAGCGGCGTGGGCACGCAGATCGACACCGCGTCGGGCTCGGCGAGCCGCAGCATGTCGGACGTGGCGCTGAACCGGCCCGCGCGGACCACCGCCTGGAGCTGCGCGTCGGTCACATCCTTGACGTGCGAATGCCCGGCATTGAGACCGTCCACCACCTTCTGCTGCACGTCGAAGCCGAGGACGCGAAACCCGGCGTCAGCAAGCTCGACGGCTAGCGGCAGTCCGACATAGCCCAGCCCCACGATCCCGAACAGGACCTCGCGCCGCTCGGCCTTGGCAATCAGCTCCTGCGCCACGCTCATGCGTAAAACTCCAGGACCGCGTCGATCACGGCCTGCTGCTGCGCTTCGGTCAGCTCGGGAAACACCGGCAGGGAGATCACCTGCTCGGCGGCGGTCTCCGACACGGGGAGGCTCCCCTTGGAATAGCCAAGATGGGCAAAGCACGGCTGCAGGTGCAGCGGAAGCGGATAGTAGATGGAGTTGCCGATCCCCCGGGCCTTGAGGTGCGCCTGCAGCGCGTCCCGGCGCGGCACCCGGATGGTGTACTGATTGTAGATGTGGTCGTTGGCCGGATCGGTGCGGGGCGGGCAGACCGCGGGATGGCCGGTGAACGCCTCGGTGTAGCGCGCCGCGTGGCGGGCCCGTGCTGCGCTCCAGTCGGCCAAGTGCGGGAGCTTGGCCAGCAACACCGCCGCGTGGAGCGTGTCCAGCCGGCTGTTGAATCCGACCTCGTCGTGGAAATACTGCTTGCTGCCGCCGTGCAGGCGGAGCCGGCGCAGGCGCTCGGCCAGCGCGTCATCCTGCGTCACCATCATGCCGCCATCGCCGAACGCGCCGAGGTTCTTGCTCGGGAAGAACGAGAGCGTGCCGACCGTACCGAGCTCGCCCGCCATCCTCCAGGTGCCATCGATCTTGCGGCGGGCTCCGATCGACTGCGCGGCGTCTTCGATCAGCATCAGCCCATGCCGGGCGGCGATCGGCGCCAGCGCCTCGACGGCCGCCATCTGGCCGAACAGGTGCACCGCCACGATGGCGCGCGTCCGTGGGGTGATGGCGGCATCGACTGCGGCCGGCGCGATGTTGAAGGTGGCCGCGTCGATGTCGACGAAGACCGGCGTCCCGCCGGCATTGTGAATGGCGCCGGCCGTCGCGAAGAACGTGAACGGCGTCGTGATCACCTCATCCCCGGGCTTGAGGTCGAGCGCCTTGAGCGGGAGGAGGAGAGCGTCGGTGCCACTCGCGCACCCGATCGCATGCTTGGTCCGGGACAGACTGGCCACTGCGGTCTCGAGCTGCCCCACCTCGGCGCCCATGATGAAGCTTTGGCGCTCGACGACACCCATCACCGCGGCGACCATCTCGTCCTTGATGGCCCGGTACTGCGCGACGAGATCCAGCAGGGGTACGTTCACCGATGCAGTCCATGTGAAAAAAGCCCACGCGTCGGCCACCGAGGCCAAGCCAGGGCTGGTGAAATGCGGAACCCACGGCAGCCGTGTAACTTAGACGCGTGATGCGGGTGGGTCAATCTGGCGCAGGACGCCGTCGGTTTCCCGGTATTTGGCACCGCAGGACCCGCAGACGGCCTGCTGGCCGGAAAGCACCAGCCGCACGCCGCACTGGCACATCCAGCCTACCCGCCGCGCGGGAACGCCCACCATGAGGGCAAACGCGGGCACGTCGCCTCGCACGACTGCCCCCGCCCCGATGAAGCTGTACTCGCCGAGCGTGGCGCCGCAGACCACGGTGGCGTTGGCGCCGATCGTGGCGCCCCGGCGCACCAGCGTCTGCTGGTACTCGGACTTCCGGGAGACATGACTTCGAGGATTGATGACGTTGGTGAACACGCAGCTGGGCCCGCAGAACACGTCGTCCTCGAGGATCACCCCCTCGTACAGCGACACGTTGTTCTGCACCTTGACGTTGTCGCCGAGGCGGGTGCCGCCCATGACCACCACGTTCTGCCCCAGATTGCAGCGCGCGCCGATCACCGCACCCGGGAGGATATGGCAGAAGTGCCAGATCTTCGTTCCGGCGCCGATGACGGCGCCGTCGTCAACGTAGCTGGATTCGTGGACGTAGTAGTCGGGCATCTTAGTCCGTACGTCGTGAGGGTGACACGCCGTGAGCGGCGAGTGGTGGCCGTTCAGCGGTGAGCGGTGAGCAGTAGCTGCAGATATTCATCCGTACTTACCGCTTACCGCTCACCACTGTTGAGGTACTCCCCTCGCGCTCCGATCAGCTTGACCTCGGGTTCCAGCCACACCCCGAATTGCGCTTCGACTTCGCGCTGCGTGCGCGCGATGAGCTCGCGGACCTGGGCCGCGGTGGCCCCGCCCGTGTTCACGAAGTAGTTGGCGTGCATCGGCGAGACCTGCGCGCCTCCAACCTGGGAGCCTTTCAGGCCGGCCGCCTCGACGAGCTGCCCTGCCGTGCGCGGCGCCTCCTCCCGCTTCCAGCTCGGACCGCCCGGGTTCTTGAACACGCTCCCGCAGCATGGCTGGTTGAACGGCGTGCCCCGCTGGCGCCACTCGAACATTTCGGCGATCTGCTCGTCGAGGTGGGCCTGCGGCTCGGAGCGGAGCCGCACGACCGTCTCGAGCACGACCTGTCCCTCGAGGCCGCTCCGGCGGTACGTGAACGGCACGTCGGCCCGGCGGCGCACCTGGTCCTGGCCGGTCGCATCCACCACCAGCACCTGCTCCACGACTTCGGCCCAGTCGCCCCCGTGGCAGCCCGCATTCATGTAGACGCCGCCGCCGACCGAGCCGGGCACGCCGACGAAGATGTGCAGCCCGGCGAATCCGGCGGCGGCGGTCTTTCGAGCCGCGATCGGGGCGGGCAGCCCGGCTCCCACGGTCCAGCGCTCGCCGTCGGGACGCAGCGCGTCGAGTCCTTTGCCCAGGCGGATGACGAGCGCCTCGAGCCCCTCGTCCGGGAGCAGGATGTTCGAGCCCAGCCCGAGCACGAACCATGGCACGCCCGCCGCGTGTGCCATCCGGAGCGCGATGCCCACGTCCTCGCCCGCCGCCGGATGCACCACGGTGGCCGGTCCGCCGATGCGGTACGTCGAGTACCGCGCCAGCCCCTCGCCTTCCCTCACCTCGCCGCGGAGCCGGGCCCGGAGCGCCTGGATGAAGGCCGGGTCGCGCGCGCTCACCCCGTCCATTCGGGTGACATCTCCCGGGCGAGCGCATGCCACTCCTGCAGCGGCCGTACTTCGCCCGCGCGACTCTTGAGCGCGATGATGGCATCGGAGGCGGCCGACGCGCCCGACAACGTGGTGGTGTACGGCACCCGGTGCTGCAATGCGGCCCGGCGGATGGCGTAGTCGTCCTGCTGGCTCAGCTTGCCGAGCGGCGTGTTGATCAGCAGATGGATCTCGCCCGAGACCAGCAGATCGATGGCGTTCGGCCGGCCCTCGTGCACCTTGAGCACCCGTTCGGCCGGCACGCCGCGGGCGCGGAGATAGCGGGCCGTTCCCTCCGTCGCGAAGATGCGGAAACCGAGGCCGTGGAACCGTCGCACGATCGGCACCAGCATCGCCTTGTCATGATCGTTCACCGTCACGAAGATCGATCCCGACAGCGGCAGCGCCCCATCCACCGAGATTTGCGCCTTGGCGAAGGCCATGCCAAACGAATCGGCGATACCCATCACCTCGCCGGTCGAGCGCATTTCGGGTCCGAGAATCAGATCGACGCCCTGCAGCTTGCTGAACGGGAAGACCGCCTCCTTCACCGCCACGTAGGGCTGCAGCACGTCATCGTGGAGGCCGAGATCGTCGAGCGTGGCGCCGGTCATGATGGCCGCCGCGAGGCTGGCGAGCGGCACGCCGGTGGTCTTCGAAACGAACGGCACCGTGCGGGAGCCGCGCGGGTTGACCTCCAGCACGTACACGATGCCGTTCTTGATGGCATACTGCACGTTGAGCAGGCCCACGACCCCGAGCCGCTCGGCGAAGGCGCGGGTATGCCGGCGCATCTCCTCGACCTGCGCCTCGGTGATCAGGTACGGCGGCAGCACGCACGCCGAGTCCCCCGAGTGGATGCCGGCGTCCTCGATATGCTGCATGACCCCGCCGATGACGCACCGCGTGCCGTCGGCGATCGCGTCGACGTCGGCCTCGAAGGCATCCTCGAGGAAGCTGTCGATCAGCACGGGATGCTCCGGCGCGACCCGCGCGGCGCGCGCGAAGTAGCTCCGCAGCGATGGGTCGTCGTAGACGATCTCCATCGCGCGTCCCCCCAGGACGTACGATGGGCGCACCAGCACCGGATACCCCACCCGGGCCGCGACCGCCACCGCCTCGTCCACGGAGAAGGCTACGCCGGCCGGGGGTTGGGCTACGCCGAGCTCGCGGGTGATCGCCTCGAACCGGCCGCGATCCTCGGCCAGGTCGATCGCCTCGGGGGACGTCCCGAGGATCCGCACGCCTTCGCGCTCGAGCCCGCGTGCCAGGCGCAGCGGCGTCTGGCCGCCGAGCTGAACGACCACGCCGAGCGGCTGCTCGATCGCCACGATCTCCAACACGTCCTCGAGCGTCAGCGGTTCGAAGTAGAGCGCATCCGAGATGTCGAAGTCTGTGGAGACGGTCTCGGGGTTAGAATTGACCATCACCGTGCGATAGCCCAGCTCGCGAAACGACAGGGCGGCGCGCACGCAACAGTAGTCGAACTCGACGCCTTGTCCGATCCGGTTCGGACCGCTGCCGAGAATGACGATCGTGCGGTCGCCGCCCGCGCGGGCCTCGTTCTCCTCGTCGTAGGAGGAGTAGAGGTAGGGCGTCGACGACGGGAACTCGCCGGCGCAGGTATCCACCGTCTTGTACGCCGGACGAATGCCCAGCCGGTGGCGCTCGCGGCGGATGGCGTCTTCCTTGACGCCCCGAAGGTCGGCCAGCTGCCGGTCGGAGAAGCCCGCGCGCTTCATCCCGCGCAGCAGGCCGCGGGCGGCCTCGTCCTCGAGTGACCCGCCGGCGACCCAGCTCCGCTCCGCGTCGAGCAGCTCGGCGAGCTGGTGCACGAACCACGGATCGATGCGGGTGCGCTCCGCCACCGCCTCGACCGAGGCGCCGAGCTGCAGGGCGCGCTTGACCTGGAAGATCCGCTCGGGCGTGGGTGTCCGGAGCGCCGCCAGGACCGTCTCGAGCGACTCGTCCTGGAGCCGGTCGTCGGCGACGGTCGCGCCGATCACCCACCCGGTGCGATCGGCCTCGAGACCGCGGAGCCCCTTCTGGAACGCTTCCTTGAACGTGCGGCCGATCGCCATCGCCTCGCCCACCGACTTCATCTGGGTCGTGAGCGTCGGGTCGGCCGACGGGAACTTCTCGAACGCGAAGCGCGGCACCTTGACGACGACGTAGTCGAGCACCGGCTCGAACGACGCCGGGGTCACCTTGGTGATGTCGTTGGGAAGCTCGTCGAGGCGGTAGCCCACCGCCACCTTCGTGCCGATCCTGGCGATCGGGAACCCCGTGGCCTTGGACGCGAGCGCGGACGACCGCGAGACCCGCGGGTTCATCTCGATGACGAGCTGCTCGCCGGTGGCCGGGTCGACCGCGAACTGGATGTTGCAGCCGCCCGCGGCCACGCCGATCTCGCGGATGATCCGAATGGCCGCGTCGCGCATGTCTTGGTACTCGCGGTCCGTGAGCGTCATCGCCGGCGCGACGGTGATCGAGTCGCCGGTGTGCACGCCCATCGGATCGAGATTCTCGATCGAGCAGACGATGACGACGTTGTCGGCCCCGTCCCGCATGACCTCGAGCTCGAACTCCTTCCAGCCGATGATGCTTCGCTCGACGAGCACCGATCCCACCGGCGACAGCTCGAGCCCGCGCCGGATCAGGGTCTCGAATTCCTCGAGATTGTACGCGATGCCGCCGCCGGTCCCGCCGAGCGTGAACGAGGGCCGGAGGATGGCGGGATACCCCGTCACCTCGACGGCCTCGTACGCCTCATCCAGGGTCCGGATGGTGCGGCCCTGCGGCGTCGCGAGCCCGATCCGGCGCATGGCCTGAGCGAACTCCTCGCGGTCCTCGGCCAATCGGATGGCGCGCTCGTTGGCGCCGATGAGCTCCACCCCGTACCGGGCGAGGGTGCCGTCCTGCTGGAGCGCCATGGCCACGTTCAGCGCGGTCTGACCGCCCATCGTGGGCAGCAGCGCGTCGGGTCGCTCGCGCTCGATGACCTTGGTCACCCACTCGGGCGTCACCGGCTCGATGTAGGTGGCGTCGGCCAGCTCGGGATCCGTCATGATCGTGGCCGGATTCGAGTTGACCAGGACGACCCGGTACCCTTCCTCCTTCAGGGCGCGCACTGCCTGCGTGCCCGAGTAATCGAACTCGGCGCCCTGCCCGATCACGATCGGGCCGGAGCCGATGAGGAGGATGGTCTTGAGGTCAGTCCGCTTGGGCATCGACGAGATCCTGAAGAGTCTGCTCGAACGAGATCGCCGGGGTCCAGCCCGTGGCGCGCCGGAGTTTAGTCGGATCGCCCACGAGATGGGGAATGTCGCTGCGACGCACGAGGTCCGGGTCGGCGACGGGCTCGGCCGCGACGCCCAGCAGTCCGGCCAGGCGCGCGAACACCTCGGACAGCGCGGTGCCGCTCCCGCGGGCGACGTTGTACGCCTCGCCCGCCGCGCCCGCGACCAGCAGGAGCCGATAGGCGGCCACCACGTCGCGCACGTCGAGGAGGTCGCGGACGGGCGCGAGATTGCCGGTCGGGACCGTGCGGGTTCCGGTGCGGCCCGCCTGCCGGAGCCGTGCGGCGAATGCGGGCACCACGAACTGCGTGGTCTGGCCGGCGCCGGTGTGCGGGAACGGGCGAGCGACCACCACCCGGAGCCCGGTGCGACGCCACGTCTCCAGCGCGGCCGTCTCGGCGCCGACCTTGCTGGCCCCGTAGGGCGACACCGGCAGCAGCGGATCGGTCTCGACCCTCGGTGCGGGCGGCCCCGCGCCATACACCTCCCCGGTCGAGACCACGAGGAGGATCGGGTCGGCGCGGCCCGCTTCACGGAGGGCGGCCGCCCCGGCCGCGAGCCGCGCGGTGCCCGCGGCGTTGATCGTCCACGCCGAGCCCGGATCCTCGCGGGCTGCGCGCACCGATGCCACCGCCGCCAGATGCACGACGGCCTCGGGCGCCGCGTCGAGCGCCGACGTGACCGAGGCCTCGTCGGCGATCTCGAGCGGCACCACGTCCACGTGCGCCCCGGCCGGCGCGCGCGCCGTCCAGTCGATTACCGGGCCGCCGGGCCGACATGCGGCTACGACCTGGTCGCCGGCCTGCAGGAGGTGCCGCACCAGATGCCGACCGACGAAGCCGTCGGCCCCGGTGACCAGCACTCTCACGCCGGTGCCGTCATCGTCCGGCGCGGGTCGCCGCCAGCGGAGTCGCGGCGGCCAGCCGCTCGACGTCGGCGTCCACCATCATCGCCACCAGCTCGGCGAATCCGACCTTCGGGGCCCAGTCGAGCTCGCGACGGCCCTTCGAGGGATCCGCGAGGAGCAGGTCCACCTCGGCGGGGCGGTAAAACTTGGGATCGCTGACGACGTGCTTGCGGTAGTCCAGGCCGACGTGCGCGAAGGCGAGCTCGACGAGCTCGCGGACGCTGTGCGTCTCACCGCTGCCGATCACGTAGTCCTGCGGGCGATCCTGCTGCAGCATGCGCCACATGGCGTCGACGTAGTCGCCGGCGAAGCCCCAGTCCCGCCGGGCCTCGAGATTGCCGAGCCGGAGCTCGCTGGCGAGTCCCAGCTTGATGCGGGCGACGCCGTCGGTCACCTTCCGCGTCACGAACTCGATGCCGCGGCGCGGAGATTCGTGATTGAAGAGGATGCCGCTCACCGCATAGAGCCCGTACGACTCTCGGTAGTTCACCGTGATCCAGTGACCGTAGACCTTGGCGACACCGTAGGGCGAGCGCGGATAGAACGACGTATCCTCGCGCTGGGGCGTCTCGGTCACCTTGCCGAACATCTCGGACGAGCTGGCCTGGTAGAACCGGGCCGTGGGGTGCACCAGCCGGATTGCCTCGAGGATGCGGGTGACACCCAGCGCGGTGAATTCACCCGTGAGCACCGGTTGGGTCCACGAAGTGGGCACGTAGGACTGGGCGGCCAGGTTGTAGACTTCGTCCGGTCTGGTGTCCTGCAACACGACCGTAAGCGAGTGCTGGTCGAGCAGATCGGCGGCGACGACCTCGATCCGGTCGAGCAGGTGCTCGATCCGCTCGTAGCTGTGATGGCTGGTCCGCCGGACTACGCCCACGACCTCGTACCCTTTGGCCAGCAGCAGCTCTGCCAGGTAGGAGCCATCCTGGCCGGTCACCCCGGTGATGAGCGCCTTAGGCATGAATGGACCCACCCGGAGGTTGTGTCATCGACTTGGTTCCGTTAGGTTTGTGGGCTTCCGGCGAACCATCTGCCGGGTACCGCGTACCAATCGCGCGCAACGAAGATTCAGCGAAGGACGGAGCTTCATATGGCACGGGTGTGCACCGTGTGCGGCAAGGGGCCGGTCACCGGCAACAACGTCAGCCACGCCAACAATCGAACCAAGCGCCGCTGGTATCCCAATCTGCAGACCGTGCGGGTGCTGGTCGAGGGCGCGCCCAAGCGGATCCGGGTGTGCACGCAGTGCCTGAAGAGTAACCGGATCACCAAGGCGCCCAAGCAGGCCGCGGCGGCCGTCTGACGCGCGGCGGGCAGCGCTAGCAGTCAAGAAAAAGGGGACCCTGGGGTCCCCTTTCTTATTGCCGTCCGCCGGAGCGCTGGTCACTCGGCGAGCAGCTCGATGCGGGCGATATCCGCGCCGTCGCCCTCGCGATGGCCGAGCTTCAGAATGCGCGTGTACCCACCGGGCCGCGCGGCGAAGCGCGGGCCGATCTCGCTGAAGAGCCGGGAGAGCGTCTGCCGATCCTTGATCTTTCGCTCCACCAGCCGGCGCGCGTGCAGGTCGCCCCGACGGGCCAGCGTGATGAGTTTCTCGGCGAAGGGCCGGAGCTCCTTGGCCTTGGCCTCGGTGGTGACGACGCGGCCGTGCTCGAACAGGCTGGTGGCCATGTTGTTGAGCAGCGCGCGGCGATGACTCGAGGTGCGGGACAGCTGCCGTCCCTTGGCGCGGTGCCGCATTAGAGCGTGTCTCCGGCGCTCGTCGAGGGGTGCGCCATCGGCGGCACGCCCGGACGGAGCACGCGCAGCTCGCCGTCGGTATCCTCGAACGCCATCCCGAAGTTGAGTCCCTCGCGGCCGAGCAGCTCGGCGATCTCGCTGAGCGCCTTCTCGCCCACGTTCTTGACCTTGAGCAGATCGTCCTCGCTGAACTCGACCAGATCCTTCAGGGTCCGGATGTTCGAGTTCTTGAGCGAGTTGAGCGAGCGGACCGAGAGCCCGAAGTCGTCGATCGGGCGGGCGAGGCGCTGGCGCAGGTTGGCGCCGTTCCCCGCTCCGGCCGCGGCGCCCGCGTCACGCATGGTGGGCACCTTGCCGAAGTCCACGAAGTACTGGAAGTGGACCTGAGCCAGGGCCGCCGCGTAGGCGATGGCGTCTTCCGGCGTGATGGTGCCGTTGGTCTCGACCTGAACGGTGAGGCGATCGTAGTCGGTCCGCTGGCCGACGCGGGTTTCGGCGACGGCGAAGTTGGCCCGACGCACCGGATTGTAGATGGCGTCGATGCGCACGAGATCCACCGGCAGCGAACGGTCGGCCGGGTGCATCTCGGCCTCGACGTAGCCGCGTCCCTTGTTCACGTACAGCTCCATGGAGACGTCTCGGTCGTCCTGGAGCGTGAACAGCAGATGGTCCGGGTTCTTCACGACCACCGAGCCGTGCTCCTGGATGTCCCGGGCGTACACCGGCCCGGCGCCGTCCCGGCGGATATGCAGCACCGCCTCGTCCACATCCTCGGCGAGCACGAGCGTGAGCGCCTTGAGGCGCTGCACGATCTGGTGGACATCCTCGAGCACGCCCTGCACGGTCTGGTGTTCGTGCACGACGCCGTCGAGGCGGAAGCCCCAGACCGCGCTTCCGCGGAGCGAGGAGAGCAGCAGCCGGCGCAGCGAGTTGCCGAGCGTGTAGCCGAACCCCCGCTCCAGCGGCTGGAGGCGGAACTCGGCGGCGTTGGGGTTGTCGTCCCGCTTCGTCATCTCGACGAGATGCGGACGCACCAACCCGGTCAGATCGATGGTCATGGTCACTTCGAGTAGAGCTCGACGATGAGCTGTTCCTGGGCGTTGATCGGGATGGCCTCACGCGTCGGGCGCTCCGTCATGCGTCCGGCGGCCTTCTCCGAATCGACGGAGAGCCAAGCCACGGGCTGGCCCCGCGACGCGGCTTCCTGCGCCAGCTTGACGGCCACGAGCTCCCGGCTGGCTGGCGCAACCCGCACTTCCTCACCCGGGGCGACCCGATAGGCGGGGATGTCGACGCGGCCGCCGTTGACCTCCACGTGACCGTGCGCGATGAGCTGGCGCGCGGCCTTCCGGCTCGACGCGAAACCCATTCGATGCACGATGTTGTCGAGCCGGCTCTCGAGCGCGATCAGCAGGTTCGTGCCCTTGACGCCCGGCTCGCGGGTCACGTCCTCGAAGGTGTTCCGGAACTGCCGCTCGGTGAGCCCGTAGATACGCTTCACCTTCTGCTTTTCACGCATCTGCTTCGAGTACTCGGACGCCTTGCGCGGCCGTCCGCCCGTCTGGCCGTGCTGGCCGGGCGGATAGGCGCGGCGCTCGACCGGGCACTTCTCGGTCAGGCACTTGGTGCCCTTCAGGAACAGCTTGGTGGCCTCGCGGCGGCAGAGACGGCAGCTGGGACCGACGTAGCGTGACATGGCTCAGACCCGCCGCTTCTTCGGGGGACGGCACCCGTTGTGAGGGATCGGCGTGACGTCGCGGATCGACACCACACGGAGCCCGACCGACGCCAGCGCCTGGATGGCCGACTCGCGGCCGCTGCCCGGGCCCTGCACGCGCACGTGGACGCGCCGAAGTCCGAGGTTCATGGCCTCGCGCCCGCAGTTCTCGGCCGCCACGGTGGCGGCGAACGGCGTGCTCTTCTTGGAGCCCTTGAAGCCGGCCTTGCCCGCCGATCCCCACGCCAGGGTGTTGCCCCGCATGTCGGTAATCGTGATGAGCAGGTTGTTGAAGGTGGCGGCGATGTGGGCCACGCCCTCCGACTCGACGACCTTCTTGGTGCGCTTGGCGCTCGGCGCCTTCGCTGGAGCAGGTGCTGTCATTTACTTCTTCGTCACTTTCTTCTTGCCGGCGATGGCACGACGCGGACCCTTCTTGGTCCGGGCGTTGGTGTGGGTCCGCTGGCCGCGGACCGGCAGGCCCCGCCGGTGGCGAATCCCGCGGTAGCTCCCGATGTCCATCAGACGCTTGATGTTCATCGCGATCTCGGTGCGGAGGGCACCCTCCACCTTGACCGAGCGCTCGATGATCTGGCGGAGCCGCGCCACCTCGTTGTCCGAGAGGTCCCGGACCCGGGTGTCGGGGCTGACGCCGGTCTCGCCCAAGATGCGGCTGCTCGTGGGCCGACCGATCCCGTAGATGTACGTGAGGGCCACTTCGACACGCTTCTCGCGCGGAAGGTCCACGCCTGCGATACGCGCCATGATCAGCCTTGCCGCTGCTTGTGCTTGGGATTGCGCTTGCAGATGATGCGGACCACACCTTGTCGCTTGACGACTTTGCAGTGCTCGCAGATCGGCTTCACGCTCGAACGAACCTTCACGCTTGGTCTCCGGGGCCGGTTATTGACTAGCTGCCCAATATATCTCCATGGGGGAAGTCATGCAAGGAGGGGGGTTTGAGGGCTATAGGAGCCCTCTCGTTGTACGATCCGCGCCACCACGAATGAGGGGACCTGGATCTTCTCCCCGGCGCCTCCTTTGTAGGGCTTTCGCGTTCCACATGGATGAGAGGTGTTCGTCCATCACGTAGGCCGCCGCCTCCCATGCGCAGGCAAGGTTGAGCGCAGAGAAGCCGGCCTACATCGCGCCTGGCAGGATTGCCGCGACGGCGTACCACGCACCGAACAAGAGGCTGCCCGCCCCGAACACCGGGATCAGGGCTTCCAGACGCCGCGCCACCGCACCGCGGGCAAGCGCGTACCCGAAGGCCGACGACACCAACGCCATGGACGCCGCAGTGGCGCCGGCAAAGAGCGCGAGCGCCAGAACCCCGGCGCCGCGCCCCGGTACCGCACCCACCAGCAGGATTCCCACCGCCGCCGAGCCACCTACGCCGTGGACCAGGCCCAAGCCAAACGCCTCCAGCGGCGAACGGCCAAGCCCCTCCGAGTGCGGGTGGGCGTGACCATCCGACCGGTGCGCCACACCATGGGCCTCATGAGCATGGGGATGGGCGTGCTGTACCTCCCCGTGCTGATGGGAATGCGAATGGAAATAGCCTCGGCGCCACCGCACGAGGAGCCGCACCGCGAGCGCAAGAATCACGAGCCCGATGACGAACTCCGCCCCCTGGTGCACCACAGGCGGCAGATGCCGCCGAAACAGGATGACTGGCAAACCGAATAGGAACAGTGTGGCCGCGTGCCCCATCCCCCAGGCGAAGCCCAGAAAGCCGGCTCGACGAGCCCCCGCCCGTTCGTCCGAGAGCAGCAGGGTCGAGACCGCCGTCAGGTGATCGGGATCGGACGCATGCCGCAGTCCGAGCAGCACGGCCACCGCCAGCCCAAGCGCCTCTGGGCCGCCCAGCCCGGCGAGCCAGCCGTCCAGACCGATCATGCGCCTTTCCTTTTCATCGTCACTCGACCGTCACTCGACGACGCGCAGCTCCACGAGGCTCCAGCCGGGGCGTGACCGCCGATAGCCCAGCAATAGGCTCTGGGTGCGCACCTCCTGCGTGCCGGCCACCCGATACCGGCGCTGCAGCTCCACGTATCCGCGTCCGGGCTCGACTTCGCGAGCCGCGCGCACATCCGTCTCAACCTCCTGCGCCGAGGCGAGGAAATCCGCGATGAGCGCCGCGGCCTGATCCGGGCCGAGTGCCGCCGATGGATCAGCCCCTGGTAACTGTACCTGCAGGCGCGGGCTGTCCGCGACGAGTCCGGCCGCGTCATGCGCATGCCAGGCGGCCCGCGCCTGCTGGGCGGCGGCTGCGAGGCCTGGCTCCGACTCTTGCGCCGGGGCCGCTGCCGCGAACCACGCCCAGCAGCCGAGGGCGATCAGGAGCCGACGCACTGTGCCTCCTCGAGCAGGCCGCGAAAAGCCGCGGCGGGATCCGCGGCCTGAAGGATCGGCCGTCCGACGACCAGGTGCGTGGCCCCCGCGGCCACCGCGTCGGACGCAGTGGCTACCCGCACCTGGTCATTGCGCGCGTCGCCTTGCCCCCGGATGCCTGGCACGACGATCAAGGGCTCCGGTCCGACGCGCCGCCGCACCAGGGCGATTTCCTGCGGCGAGCAGACGACGCCGGCCAGGCCCGCGCGCACCGCCTCCTCGCTCTGACGGACGACCTCCCGCTCCAGCTCCACGTCGCTGCGGCCGACCGCTATCGCATACGACTTGGCCCCATGCGAGGTCAGAACCGTTACGCCCACGACCGCCACGCGCCCGGCCGCGGCCGCGGCGGCGGCCTGCATCATGGCGGCCCCGCCAAGCGTGTGCACCGTGGCCATGGAAACGTTCAGCGCGGAGGCGGAGGTCATCGCGCCCGCGACGGTGTTCGGGATATCGTGCCACTTGAGATCGAGGAACACTCGAAGACCGCGCTCGGTAAGCACGCGCACGAGGTCGGGTCCCTCACGGGTCATGAGGATCGAGCCGACCTTCACCCAGCGCGCATCGGGCAGTCGGTCGAGCAGTCGGAGCGCGTCCGATCCGCTGCCCATATCCAGCGCTACGACCACCTCAGCCATCTCCACGCTCCAGATCCCGGAGAATTCGTTCCGGCAATCGGGGGTCGGCCAGCGCGGCCGTCCCGATCCCTACCAACGCGGCGCCGATGCGGAGGTACTGGCGAACGTCATCCGCCGAGCGAACGCCTCCGACGCCTATTACCGGCATTCCGCCGGTCCGCTCGACCACGCGTGCCGCGGCCAGAACACCGACGGGGAGCAGCACGGGGCCGCTCACTCCTCCGTTGCCGTTCCCGAGCCGATGGCCCGCATCGCCCTCTGCAAAGAGGAGGCCGGGCAGCGTATTCACCACGGAGATCGCGTCCGCTCCCGCGTCCCTTGCCACCAGCGCCATGCCGGCGATGTCCGGCAACACCGGCGAGAGCTTGGCCGAGAGGGGCAGCCGCGTACGGGCGCGGCAGGCCGCCACGATCCGCCGGACGCACTCCGAATCGGCGCCGAATTCGATGCCGCCGGCACTGGTGTTGGGGCAGGAGAGATTCAGCTCGAATCCGGCGAGGCCGGGGACACCGTCCAGCCCGGCCACCACCTCCGCGTACTCCTCGGTGCTGAACCCCACCACGTTGACCAGCACCTGCGCCCGGGTCACGTGCGCCGCCAGCCAGGGCAGCAGCTCGTCGCGGACCCGCTCAAGCCCTGGATTGGCGAGCCCCACCGAGTTGAGCATGCCGCCCCGAAACTCCGCCACACGCGGCGGGGCGTTGCCCGGGCGCGGCGCCAGCGAGACGGCCTTGGTGACGAGTCCGCCGAGACGATCGAGCTCCATCACGCCGGCGAGCTCCCGACCGAAACCGGCCGTCCCGGCGGCGAGGATGATCGGATTTTGAAAGTGACGGCCGAAAACGGTCCGTGCGAGGTCGGCGGTCGCGACGCTCACGGCTCGAGGACGCGCCGAGGTGGCGGCGCGTTCGGGTCGGCGGAGGGGCGTGGCTGGGGACGACGCTCGCCCGGCGCGCCCGGCTGCGCGCCACGACGCCCGCCGGGTCCGACGCCGCGCGGTGTCAGCGTGCGAGCGGAGGCGAACGCCTCGAGTGAATCCTCGAGCAACCGGTAGGACGGCGTATCCTCGCCACGCAGGACAGCCATGTACGGGCTGTCCACGTACAAGCTGTCGAGGCGGAGCCGCGCGGCGTCCATGTCCGTCGGCTCCAGGCGCTCGGCCGCGAGCAGGGCCTTGGGCGCGTAGGGGGACGAGGGCCACGTGTCGACCAGTGTCCGGAAGAGCGCGGCCGCGAGGGATGGAGCCTGCAGAACGTCGCGTGCATCCTCCGCACCCAGGAAGAGTCGGAGATCGCCTCGCTGCACTTCGGGTCCGGTCGAGTCCGGCAGGTGCCGGAGTCGGTCGACGACCGCGTCCAGGCCGACCGCCTCTCCGGCGGCGCCACTCGCGCCGGCCGCGAGCGCTGCGAGCGAGTCTGCGTGCGGCGCCAGGTCGTCCAGCGTGCGGGCCGCGCGAAGCGAGCGCCGCAGCAGCGCGAGGCGCGCCAACTCGCCGCTTTCGGTGCGCCCCGGCACCGCCGCGGCCTGCCGCAATCGTGCCGTGGCCCTCGCGGTGTCCACAGTCTCCATCCGGAGTGCGTCGTCGTACAGTCGCCGCGCTCGACGTTCGGCGGACACCCCGGGGCGGTCCTGCAAACGATCGATCAGGCCCGAGGCGACGCGAGGGTCCCGACCCCCGAGCGTGGCGATCACGCTGTCCCACGCGAAGAGCGTGTCGTTGAGCGCGAGGAGCGAGTCGGCCACCGTGAGCGCCTCGCCACCTCGACCGGTTCCCGCCAGCGCCAGGAGCAAATCGTTCCCGGCGCGGGGATCGGGACTTTCCCGGATGAGGGCGAGCGCCTCCTCGTATCGACCGGTCATCCGGAGCGCGCGCGCGTGCTGGAACCGCGCTTCGCGCCGGCGGGCCGGGTCGCGGCTGTCGATCACGAGCGCGAACGCCAGATCGGCCAACGAGGCGTCGCCGAGCTCCAGTTGACAGCGGCCCAGGGCCAGGGCCGACTCCTCGGTAAGGTCGCCGGTTCGATCGAGCAGTGTGACGCGACCCAGCGGACCGACCGCGGCCGGACACTGATCGAGACGGGCGAGGGCGAGCCCCCGCAGGACGTTCGCCTCGTCGGCGTATTTGCTGCGGGGATGCCGGACCACGAGGGACTCGGCGCGCGTGATGACCTGCCCCCACAGATTGTTCGCCTCGAAGGTGCGGCCGTCGCGCTCGGCCTTTCGAGCCGACTTGGCGAGACGGTTGGTGTTGTACATCCCGTTGTAGTAGACGCACCCGCTCAGCACGCAGGCGCCCGTGACGAGCGTGAGCAGCGCGCGCAGCGCCCGCCTGCTCACCGCGAGCCTCCGGAGTCGGCGGCCGTTGCCGTCTTCCGCTCGTACTCGACGAGATACTCCACCACTGCGTCCGCGATCGCGGAGGCCATCGCCTTCTGGCTGCTGCGGGTGGTGAGGAAGCGGCCGTCCTGCGGGTTGGTGCTGTAGCCCATCTCCACGAGGATCGCCGGTCGACGAGCGGTGGTCAGGACCATGAAGCCGGCCTGCTTTACGCCGCGGCTCTCGCCGGTGTGCACGCCCTCAAGTCCATCCTGCACCAGCTCGGCCAGGCGCGCGGATTCGCGAAGGTGCTCGTTCAACTGCAGGTCCTTCAGAATGAAGTCGAGGCCGCCGATGGCGGCTGAGGGATCAGCGCCCGACTCGAAGCGCACGGCGTCGTTTTCCATCTTGGCCACCCGGGCCGCGTCTTCGGTCTTGGCCTCGGCCAGGAAGAAGGTCTCGAAGCCGCGGATGTCGGTGTATCCGCGGCGCCGTGCGAGCGAGTTCACGTGAAGGCTGACGAAGAGATCGCATTCCGCGGTACAGTAGCCACCCCGATCACCCAGGGCGATGAGCGTATCGGTCGACCTCGTCATCCTGACGCCGATGCCACGGCGCTTGAGCTCGTCGCGCAGGAGCAGGCCGACCTGCAGCGTCACTTCCTTCTCGCGCGTGCCGCGGGGAAAGTACGTCCCCGGATTGCCGGGATCCACGCCGCCGTGACCGGGGTCGACGGTCACGATGTGTCCCGGGCGGAGCCCGTTGGGCAGCCGACCCGCCTGGGTCGCGGCTCGGCCCGCGAGCGTCGTCGTTCGACCACGCAGCTCCTCGAGCCGGGCGGTTCGCGCGTCCCACCGGTAGCGGTCGCCGAGGTAGTATGGCAGGATTTCGGCGACGAACTGATACGGAAGGTAGAGCGTGTCGCCCGTGAGCGACGCCGGCGCTGCGAGCGGCAGCAGCTGGCTGCTGAACTGATAGAGCGGGGCACCCACCAAGAAGCGAAACGGCTGCTTACCGACCGTGACTTCGGCCCAGCCAGCGTCGAGTCGAAGCTGCCCGTCGAGCGCCGCCACCAAGAGGCTGGCCGATACCACCGGCGAGCCGACCCGGTCGCGACGGACCGGCACGCGGGCCACTCCCCGGAGGGCCGCGACCGTGACCTCACGAGGCAGCGCGACCACTCGGGTCTGGAGCCCGGCGCCAGCCGCCGCCGCGAGGAGCGAGGCTCCGAAGGCGAGCCCGACGGTCACCGCCGCCCCCGAACGCTCACGGCGCGCGCAGTCTCCCGTTCCACCGCCCGGCGCTTCAGATCCTCGCGCTTGTCGTGCTGCTTCTTGCCGCGGCCCAGGGCCACCACGACTTTTGCGCGACCCCTGCGGAAGTAGAGCTCGAGCGGCACCAGGGTCAGCCCCTTCTGCTCGACCGCGCCGATCAACTTTTCGATTTCTCGACGGTGGAGCAGCAGTTTCCGGGTGCGGACTGGATCGTGGTTGTAGCGGTTGCCCTGCGCGTACGGCGTGATGTTCATGCCGTCGAGGAACACCTCGCCGTTGCGCAGCCGGGCGTAAGCCTCCTTGATGCTCGCCTTGCCGTTTCGGAGCGACTTGACCTCCGTTCCGGTCAGCACGATGCCGCACTCCCACGTCTCGAGAATGTGGTAGTCGTGGGTCGCCTTGGGGTTGCGGGCGACACTCAGCTTGCGCTCGTCTGGCGGGGAGGTCTCCGGGGTCACGTCACCATCCTAAGCAAAGGATAGGCCACCACTTCGAGAGGGTCAACGGGCCGGGTTGACCCCGACTTTCCACCGCGCTAGGTTTGCGCGCTCGCCGAAGTGGTGGAACTGGTAGACGCGCTGCGTTCAGGGCGCAGTGGGCGCAAGCCCGTGCGGGTTCGAGTCCCGCCTTCGGCACTGTGACGCGCGCGGAAAAACGAGGGCGGCGAGCTCGATCCACCGGGCTCGCCGCCCTCTTCCTGTGTCACCGCGGTCTTCACCTGTACTAATATCTGGCCATTCCGGGCTCGACGCGCTCGGCCCACGCATCGATCCCTCCGGCCAGGTTGCGCACCCGGCCGTACCCCGCACCGCGCAATATCTCCAGAGCTTTCATCGAGCGTGCGCCGTGATGACACTGGGTGACGATCTCGGCGTGGCCGTCGAGCTCGCTCAGGCGGTCGGGCAGCTGGCTCAGGGGGATCAGGCGCGCCCCCTCGATGTGGGCGATCTCCCACTCGTGCGGCTCCCGCACGTCCACCAGCACCAGCTCGTCCCCCTTGGTCTCGCGCTCCTGGTGAAATGCCTCGACGCTGATCTCCACCCCGCTGTAATCAGGCTCCGCGCCGATCCCGCAGAACGCCTGGTAATCGATCAGCTCGTGGATCGTCGGATGCGTTCCGCAGATCGGGCAGTCCGGGTCCTTCCGAAGCTTGAGCTCGCGGAACCGCAGCTTCAGCGCGTCGAACAGCACGAGCCGGCCGACGAGCGGATCCCCCGCCCCGATGATCCACTTGATGGTCTCGAGCGCCTGGATGCTCCCGATGATGCCCGGCAGCACGCCGAGCACCCCGCCCTCCGCGCAGCTCGGCACCAGTCCCGGAGGGGGCGGCTCGGAGTAGAGGCAGCGATAGCACGGCCCCTCCTTCGCATAGAACAGCGATGCCTGTCCCTCGAACCGGAAGATGCTGCCGTACACGTTCGGCTTGCCGAGCAGCACGCATGCGTCGTTGACCAGGTAACGGGTCGGAAAGTTGTCGGTCCCGTCGATGACGATGTCGTAGTCCCGGATGATGTCGAGCGCGTTTTCCGAGGTGAGCCGCGCCTCGTGTCCGATCACGTTCACGTTGGGATTGAGATCGGTGAGCCGCGCCTTGGCGGACTCGAGCTTGGAGCGGCCCAGCGTGGCGGTGCCGTGGACGATCTGCCGCTGGAGGTTGGTGAGATCCACCACGTCGAAGTCGACGATCCCGATCGTGCCGACACCCGCCGCCGCCAGGTACAGCGACAGCGGCGACCCGAGCCCGCCCGCGCCGATGGTCAGCACGCGCGCTGCCTTGAGCTTCCGCTGTCCCTCGACGCCCACCTCCGGCAGCAACAGATGACGCGAGTAGCGTAGCACCTCCGCGTGCGACAGCTTCGGCAGCGCGGTCTCGGTCGCCGGGCTCCCGCCCGCGATACTGGGCACGATCGTCAGCACGTCGCCCTGAGCCACCGGGGTCGCGGTGGACTCCAGCTGCCGGATGTCCGTGTCGTTGAGGTACAGGTTCACGAAATTCCGGAGCCGGCCATCGTCCTGGACGAGATGGCGCTTGAGGCCGGCGTGCGCGGTGAGCAGATCGTCGAGCACCTCGCCCACGGTGCTGCCGGAGACGGCGACGGCGTCGCGGCCGCCGGTGAAGCTGCGGAGCGGGGTCGGGATGGAAACGGTGACGGACATCGTCAGACCTCGTTGAGAACGTCGAGGGATTCAGGATGCATCAGGGAACGCTCGTCGTCCAGCACCCAGCTGGCCAAATCGGCGCCCCTGCCACGGTCGACGCGGACAATCACATAGCTGTACCACGGCCACGCGTGCTCGGCGTCGAAGGCCGAGGGCCGCGCCGGATGATCGGGATGCGAGTGATAGTAGCCCACGATGTCGTGCCCGGACGCACGGACCTCGTGCTCGAGGCGCCGGAGGTCGTCGGGAGCGATCAGGTAGCGATGCCGATCATCGGTGCGCCGGTTGACCGCCGGCGCCAGGCGGAGCACCGACTTTGCATCGTTCTCGACACGCCCCACGAGCGCGCCGCAGCACTCGGCGGGATACGCCGCTTCGCCATGCCGGCGGATCTCGTTCGCCAGCGCGCCCGGCAGCCGGAGCGTCACTCGCCGCGCCACCGGTGGGGCTCGCTCAAGTAGCGGCTGCCGGTGTCGCAGCCGATCGCGACGACGTGCGCGTGCGGCTCGCGCCGGAGTATGTCCATGGCCGCCGCGACCGCGGCGCCCGCGGACCACCCGACCAGGTACCCGGAGCTTCGGGCCAGCCAGCGTGCGTTTCGGTCCGCGACCTCGGTGGGGATTTCCGCGACCGCGTCCGGCAGGCCTGGGTCGTAGAGCGCCGGCGGGTGAGCGGTCGTGGCGAGGTGCTTGAGCCCCTCCAGCCCGTGGTACGGAGAGTCCGGCTGCACGCCGACGAGGGTGATCCCGGGATTCTTGCTCTTCAGGTAACCGCCGGTGCCCATCATGGTTCCCGTGGTGCCCATGGCCGCGACGAAGTGGGTGATGCCGCCGCCGGTCTGGGTCCAGATCTCGGGCCCGGTGGTGTCCCGATGCGCCTGGGGGTTGGCGGGATTGCCGTACTGATCGGCGTAGAAGTACCGATCGGGCTCCGCTTCGGACAACTCGCGGGCTCGACGGGTGGCACCCTCGGTGCCTTCGAGCCGATCGGTCTCGACGACCTCGGCGCCGTACACCTCCAGCAGCGCGCGACGCTCCGGGCTGGCATTGGCCGGCAGGCAGATGGTCACGTCGACGCCGGCGGCCGCGCCGAGCATCGCGTAGGCGATGCCGGTGTTGCCACTGGAGGCATCCAGCAGTCGGCGGCCCGGCACGACTCCGCGGGCGAGTGCGTCACGGAGGATGGCGCGGGCCGCGCGGTCCTTCACGCTCCCTCCGGGATTCAGCCACTCGGCCTTGAGCCAGAAACGCCCCTGGCGGCCGGGCAGCTCCACCGGGAGCAGCGGCGTATTCCCCACCGCCCGCCAGAGCGCCGGCTCTCGCACGGCCGCCCGATGCTGCACCATCGTCATTGCGCTGCCTCCACGATCCACCAAATAAAAAACCCGACCGTCGGTCGGGTTGCGCGCGGCGAACGATCGACGCTAACTCGCGGACGAGATCCCGACCAGCTCCTGTACATGGGGTTCCTGCTTCATCAAGTCCGCGAGCGATATGCTCGCGAGCAGGTCATCCACGCGCTGCTGAAGCGCATGCCAGACCGGCCGAATGCTGCAGGTAGCGCCCGGACTACATCGCGCCGCGTCGACCGGGTGCGTATCGCAGTTAACTTCGAACGTCTGGTGCTCGGACGCGGTCATCACGTCGCGGACGGAAATGGCCGAAGGCTCCTTGGCGAGGAAATAACCGCCCTTGGCGCCCCGCACGCTTTCCACCAGCCCGGCGCGGCGGAGACGGAGCAGGATCTGTTCGACATAGTCCGCGGGCAGCCGCTCGGTGTCCGCCAGCTCGCGCGCGGCCACCGGATCCGTTCCCGACCGGCCGTGACGCGCCAGGTGGATGGAAATGATCAGGCTGTATTCGGTCCAGGTAGTGACCCGCATGAGGCGGAATATGGGCTTCCCGCGTGCCGGATACAATGGCTCCGCAAGGCGGTTTGCCTAGCGCTTGTCCGCCGATGTCCAGCGAGCCACTTCCTCCGGCGATAGCGACCCGTACGGGCGGATGCGCGCGTCGCGGAAGCTTCCGCCAAAGACGTCCCCCAGGTACTGCGACCACGAGAGCAGGGTGCCGTAGCATACGGGATCGTCGGCGTCGGGCGCCTCGAGCTCGGGGGCTAGTCGGTCGAGCAGCTCGTGCATGATCCAGGTGGGAATCCGGGAGCGGGCGCTCGGATAGATGAATCCGAAGAGGATCAAATGGGTCAGGAGCACACGCCAGTGCGTGTCGAAGCGCCCGAGCAGCCGGCGCCAGTCCAGCCGATCGCCGTAGGCGAGGATGATGTGCGCCACGTCGGCACCGTCGAACCGCTCGCGCTCCATCACGAACGCCTTTGACCAGAGGCTCTCTTCCGCCGGCGCAACGAGGACGTTGAGGCCGAGGACGTTCTGTTCCGTGGCGTGCGCGAACCATTCCTCGTCCACGACGGCGACGCCATTGCCCGAACTGAAGATCACGTCGATGAACGACTCGCCCGACCTGATCTTGGCCAGCCAGTGCGAAAAGACCAGCTCCGCCTCGTAGCCGGCGGCGGCACACACCTCGAGCAGCTGGTGGACATCGCCCGGCCGCACGAAGATGTCGAGATCCTTGGTCGAACGATCGATTCCCGCCTGATGCACGAACGCGAAGGTTCCGCCCACGAGGAACGGCACCTGACCGCGCGTGAGTACCTCCATCGCTTGTCTGTAGTACGCCCTCGAAGGGGTGTCGACCAGCGACTGCGTAGGCGCCAGTGCCATCCGGTAGCCTCCTGTAGGAGTTCCATCATAGCGGCGGTCTGGCACTCTGGTTGTGGCGGAGATCACCGCTCCTCTCACCGGGCCCCCGTTACTTCAGTGCACATGACCAAAGTCCCCGGAAAAGTTCGTATCGCCGCGGTGGGAGATCTACACTTCGGCCGGGCCGAATACGGGCCCCCGATTCGACGGCTGTTCGGCGAGGTGGTCGAGCAGGCGGACGTCCTCGCGCTGTGCGGCGATCTGACCGATACCGGCGAGCCCGAGGAGGCCCGGGCCCTCGCCCGAGTGCTCGCTACGGCGAGCCTGCCGACGGTGGCGGTGCTCGGCAATCACGACTATGAGTCGAACAAGACCGCGGAGGTGAGCCGCATCCTGTGTGACGCAGGCGTGCACGTCCTGGACGGCAACAGCTACGAGACGCTGGGCGTCGGGTTCGCGGGAGTCAAGGGATTTGCCGGAGGGTTCGGCCGGCGCGCGCTGGGGCCGTGGGGCGAAGAGATCGTCAAGGCATTCGTTCAGGAGGCGCTGAACGAGGCGCTCAAGCTGGAGACCGCACTGGCACGTCTGAGGACCGAGCGTCGCATCGTGCTGCTGCACTACTCGCCGATCGAAGGCACCGTCGAGGGTGAGCCCAAGGAAATTTATCCCTACCTGGGATCGAGCCGGCTCGAAGAGCCACTCACCCGGTACCCCGTCGACGCCGTCTTCCATGGCCACGCCCACCACGGTACCGCCGAGTCCCGCACCAAGACCGATGTCCCGGTGTACAACGTGTCGCTCAGTCTGCTGCAGCGCCTCCATCCCGAGGGCCGGCCGTTTCGGATCCTCGAAGTGCCGGTGAATGGCGGCCCTCCCGACTGATCACCCGCCGCCCGGCAGGGCCTTCCCGCCCGGCACGCCCAGTTCGGTCATGGCCCGCAGATCGAGCACCTCGTCGAGCTCGGCGCCGTGCAGCAACCCCTTCTTCACCACGAGCTGTTTGACCGTCAGGCCCGTCGCGAGCGCCTCCTTGGCGAGCTTGGCGGCCTCCGCGTATCCGATCTTCGGCGCCAGCGCCGTCACCAGCGCCGGGCTACGCTCGAGCCAATAGGCGCACTGCTTCTCGTCCGCCTCCACGCCATCGATGCAGCGCTGCGCGAGCACGCGGGTCGCATTGCCGACGATCTGCAGGCCGAACACGATGTTGTGGGTGATGACCGGCATCATCACGTTCAGCTCGAGCTGGCCGGCCTCGGCGGCCATGGCCACGGTGGTGTCGAGTCCGAGCGCCTGATAGCACACCTGGTTCACCATCTCGGCGATCGAGGGATTCACCTTGCCCGGCATGATGCTCGACCCCGGCTGCACGGCCGGCAGAACGATCTCCGCCAGCCCGGTTCGCGGCCCCGAGGCGAGCAGCCGGATATCGTTCGCGATCTTGTTCAGGTCGAGGACGTACGCCCGGAAGGCGCCGCTCAGGGTGGCCACGTCGCCCATCGACTGCATGAGTTGAATGCGATCCTCGCCCTCGCGCAGGTCGAGGCCGCTGGTCTGCCGCAGATACGTCACCATGAGCCCCGGATACTCGGGCTCGGCGTTGATGCCGGTGCCGACCGCGGTGCCGCCGATGTTCAGCTCGCGGAGCCACTCCGCGGCCTCTGCCAGCTTCCGGCGGTGGCGCTCGACGGTGTGCCCGTACGCCGTGAATTCCTGGCCGAGCCGAATCGGGGTTGCATCCTGCAGGTGAGTCCGGCCCGATTTGATCACGCCGTCGAACTCGAGGCCTTTGGCCAGCAGCGAGGAGGCCAGGACGTCGAGCGCGGCCAGGGTGGCCGGCAGGGTTGCCAGGACAGCCAGGCGCATCGCCGTGGGAATCACGTCGTTGGTGCTCTGAGCCATGTTGACGTGGTCGTTCGGGTGCACGGGCGCGTAGGCCCCGCGCGGCGCGCCGAGGATCTCGTTGGCCCGGTTGGCGAGGACCTCGTTAACGTTCATGTTGTGGCTGGTGCCCGCGCCCGCCTGGTACACGTCCACGATGAACTGATCGCGATGCAGCCCGGCCAGCACCTCGTCGGCCGCCTTGACGATCGCGTCCGCCAGCGGTGCTTCGAGACGACCTGTCTCCTTGTGGGTCAGCGCGGCCGACCGCTTGATCCAGATGACGGCATCGACGAAGGCGGGGAGCGGCCGCAGTCCCGAGATCGGAAAGTTTTCCGCGGCGCGCAACGTCTGGATGCCGTACAGCGCGTCTGCGGGGACGGACTTCTCGCCGAGGGGGTCGCGCTCAAGGCGGGTGGTGCTCATGGGTTCGTGCGGTCCTCGAGTGGGCGGCGCATCAGGGTGCATTCTCCGAACCGGCAATGATACCGGACCACACGGAGCCGGACAACCGAAGGGGGCCAGCGTTGGCGATGAGCGACTATTTCACCGACATCGCGTCGGCGGCGCGGTTCGGCGAGGACAAGCCGGGCAAGGCGGATCTGCATGCCGGAACGCAGCTCTTCGTCGGTCTCAACTGCTTCGAGCCCGGTCAGTCCCAGCGTGTGCACACGCACGCCGGCGCCGACAAATTCTACCTCGTCGTGAGCGGGCGGGCGCGTCTGTCCGTGGGCCCGGTGACGCGCGAGGCAGGACCGGGCACGCTCGTCTGGGCGCCCGCCGACGTGCCGCACGGGGTGATCGAGGTGCTGGAGCGCACGGTCATGGTGGTGGGAATCTCGCCCCCGCCCGGACGGTGACCTGACTCAGCGCCGCTCCCAGCGCCGAGCGAGACCGAGGAGCACGGGCCACCCGTAGATCCGCGCCGCGAGCACCACACCCAGAATTACGCCGACCCCGTTGGTATAGAAGCGCCACGCCAGCAACAGCCACCCCTGACCGTCTCCGAGATCCCCGGCAGCGCCGCCCAGAAAGCCCAGCTCCACCGCTCCGGCTCCCGAGGGTGTGGGCAGCACGAGTTGGCTGTACAGCAGAGCGAACGATCCGAGGGCGAGCGGCCCCATGGCCGGCGGGCTCGGCAGGGTGAGCGCGAGCACCGGAAGGATGGCCACGCGGGTCGCGAGATTGATGAAGCTCATCGGCGCGCTCGCCACGAGCGGCCAGCGCGGCATGCGCCGCCAGTAAACGAACGCCCGCTTGATTGGACGACGAAGCTGATGCGCCGCGGGTGATGCCACCCGGCGCGCCGCGCGCCAGGCGATCACGCTGGCCAGCGCCACGGCGAGCACCCAAGGCCACGCAGCTTCGGCGGCCGCGCCCAGACGCGGCCCTGCCACCAGCCACCAGGCGGGCGCGTAGCGCCAGGTCAGCCAGCCCGCGGCCACGATGATCACGGGCCATGCGGCCAGCACCTCGAGACTGATGGCGACGAACGCGGCGGTGGCCGGCACGCGGCTCCGGAGCATGCCGGCAAGCCGGGCCGGCTCGCCGCCGATCCGGAGCGGCGTCAGCGCGCAGGCCGCGTCGCCGAATGCGTTGAGCACGAAAGATTCCCACAGGCTCATCCGATGTCCCAGCCCGCGCACGATCCATTGGATGCGCCATGCGCGCGCGAGCAGGTCCCCGGCCACGAGAGCCACGCACACCAGGTGCGCCTGGACGAGCGTCATGCCTGCAGAGCGGAGTATGCGATCGGACGGTGGCGCACCAGCCAGCGGTCGAGAGTCGGGCCGAGCGCCGCCGCGGTGGCCGGATGCCCGAGGTCCTGCGGATGCAAGGCGATCCGCGCCACGCGCGCGCCGCCCTGCAGGGTCCAGCGCGCCCGCGCGACCGCGATCGAGCCCCACGCGCGGACCGACGTGCGCGCGCTCCAGCGCACGACGGGCGAGGCGACCCGCGCGCCCGAGGGGAACAGGCGGATGGCGCGTTCGTCCTCGCTGAAACCCAGGCCGGCATCGCCCACCGCGCGATGACTCTCTTCGCGCGCGAGCCACGCCGGGGGAACGAATCCGACCGGGTCGAGACCGAGTGCGACGAGGCGCGCGCGACCGCGGCCAATCCGTTCGCCCGCGGTCGCGCGATCGAGGGTCAGAAACTCACCCTCACGAAGCGTGCGGCCCCAGGCCCGGAAGGCATCGCCCAGCGCTCTCGGCAGCCCGACCTCGTCGTGCCGCTCGCCGTGCAGCACGATCTCCGCGCCGTCCGCGGCGCGAGCCCGAAGCCAGCGCGCGAAGTCGGGGTGTCGCTCGATCGGCCACTCGCCATGCCAGTCGGGCACCACCAGCAGCGCCGGACGAATATTGCGGGCCGCGCAGAGCTCCCACAGGCGTACCACTCCGTCCGCGAGCGCCGGAGTGACGTCGTGAATGGATACGATCAAGCTCAACGCAGGATGCCGCGATAGACGTCGAAGATGCGCGCGAGGACCGCGTCCCAGCCGTGGTGCGCTTCGGCGTACCGTCGCCCCGCCGCCCCGAGCCCGCCCAGATCCCCATGGATAAGGCGTACGCCCGCTTCGGCGAGCGCGCCCGAGTCGCCCGACGCGAAGACGGCGCCCGCCCCGGACCGGGTCACGGTCTCCGCCACGCCGCCGCGATCGGCGGTCAGCACGGGTGTCCCGCTGGCCAGTGCCTCGAGAGCCGACAGGCCAAAGGTTTCGATGGATGATGGCGCGATGACGAGGTCCGCCGCGGCCAGCAGATCGGCGACGCTGTCACGATCCCGCTGGTACGGAACCCAGTGCACCCGCTCGCTGCCGGTTCGGCGATGCAAGCGGCGCCGGGCCGGCCCATCGCCGATCATCGCGAGCGCCGCGCCGGTCCGGCGGCGCACCTCACCCCAGGCGTCGAGCAGGAGATCGACCTCCTTCTCGGCGGCCAGCCGGCCCATGTAGATCGCGAGCGGGCCGTCGGGCAGGCCGTGGCGCCGACGGGTTTCGGCACACGCCGCGCGCCGGGATGGGTGAAACCGGTCGAGCTCCACGCCGAGCGGGACGCGAACCACGCGCTCCACTCCGGCCCGTTGGAGCTCACCGGCCACGAAGTCGCTCGGGGCCAGCGTGGCGCGCACCATCCGGCCCAGCCTGCGCACATAGCGCCACGCGAATTCGCCCGCCGCCCGGCGCGCACGGCCCGCGCGCTCCGGCCAGGGAGCGATGACGCGCGGAAAGTTGCTATGGTAGAACCAGACGACCGGCAGATCGATCCGGCGTGTGGCGAGGTGAACGAGCCACGGCGCGAACCAGGTGCTGCCCACCTCGATCAGATCGGGCCGCTCGTGCGCGACGATGCGGCTCGTCGAGCGAGTGGCGAGCATGAAGCGATACGGCTTCTGGGTGGGGACCGAGGGCCCGTGAAGCCGGTAGCAACGCACGCCGCTCGCCTCGAGGATCTCGTCGCGGGCCCCGGGGACGACGATCGCCTGCCGGAGCTCGGGGTGGCGCTGGACGTAGCGCGCCTTCTGGAGCAGATAGGTGCGGACTCCGCCGGTGGTCTCGCCGAAGAACTCGGTGATGTCGAGAACGCCCAGCTCCGCGGCGGGGCGGAGCCGAGGGGGCAGTTCCAGGCGCGAGATGTCCAACGAGGCGCGCGCCCCTGCCGGAGCGATCACCTCCAGATTCAGCATGCCTCCCGCCGCGTCAGTCAGAACAATCCCCGAGGGGATAGACGGTGCCGCAGTTCGGGCATGGATTCTTGCACCCCCATGCCCGCGCGGGAACTTCGAAGCCGCAGCGCTGGCACAGCGGGCGCACGGCCGCTGAGGTGGGCGACCGGTCCGCCCAGCGGGCGGTCTTCGCTTCAGCCAAGCGGGAACGCCCCGGTGAGAAATGGATTGGTGAGCCGCTCCACGCCGATGGTGGTGTCCGGCCCGTGCCCGCTGTGCACCACGGTGGAATCCGGAAGGGAGAGGAATTGCGACTGGATGGTCGCCGCCAGGGTGGCAGGGTCTCCGCCCGGCAGGTCGGTCCGACCGACCGAGCCGTTGAACAGCACGTCTCCGCCGAACACCATGTCGTGGCCGACGAAGCTCACGCTGCCCGGCGAGTGCCCGGGCGTAAACCGCACGTCGAACTCGAACCGGCCCACGCGAACCGGGGTGCCGGCGGTGAGCTCGGCATCGGGGGGTGGGGGCGGATCGATCTGCATGCCGACCCAGCTGCCGAACTGGGGAAGCGCGTCGTAGATCGGGCGATCGAGCGGGTGAAGGTGGATCGGCGCGCCCGTGGCCCGCTTCACGGCGCCAACCCCCATGACGTGGTCGATGTGCCCGTGCGTCAGCCAGATGGCGCGAAGCGTCCATGCCCGGGTATCCAGCTCGGCCAGAAACATCGCCGGCTCCTCGCCAGGGTCGATGATCACGGCCTCGCGCGTCCGTCGGTCCGCCAGCAGATAGCAGTTCTCGGCGAACTGCCCGTTCGGCAGCGCCACGACGTCCAGCTCAGACACCGACGTTGGCCCCGACGACGCCGCTCTGGCGATCCTTCAGGAACTTCTCGACGGCGATCGCCGCCGTCGTGGCATCGCCGACGGCCGTGGTCACCTGGCGGGTGAGCTGCACGCGCAGGTCGCCGGCGGCGAACAGGCCGGGGATCGAGGTCATCATCCGATCGTCGGTGATGATGTAGCCGCTGGCATCGTGCGCGAAGTGGTGCTTGATCAGGCCGGTGTTGGGCCGGAACCCGATGAAGATGAAGCAACCCGACACCTTGAGCGCGTGCTCCTCCCCGGTGACCGTGTCCTCCATCCTGAGCCACTCCAGCCCCGCCGGTCCGCCCTTCAGCTCGCGCACCTGACGGTTCCAGATCACCTCGATCTTCGGATTGGCGAACAGCCGCTCCTGCAGGATCCGGGACGCCCGAAGCTCGTCCCGGCGGTGGATGAGGTACACCTTCTCGGCGTAGCGCGTGAGGTAGTCCGCCTCCTCGACTGCCGCGTCGCCGCCACCCACCACCGCGATCGTCTCGCCCTTGAAGAAGGCGCCGTCGCAGACGGCGCAGTACGACACGCCGCGGCCGGCATATTCGTATTCGCCCGGCACCTCCAGCTTGGTCGGCGTGCCGCCGGCCGTCAGGATGACCGCAGGCGCCTCGTAGGTGGTGCCGCCCGTCGTGGCGATCTCGAAGATCCCATCCTCGCGGCGGCTGATCCCCTCGACATTCTCCTGCCGGATGTCGGCACCGAAGGTCACGGCGTGGGCGGCCATCTTCTGGGCCAGTTCCCGCCCCAGGATGTGCTCGAAGCCCGGATAATCGTCGATCCACTCGGTATTGAGCAGCTCGCCCCCCGGCACCCCCCGCTCCAGCAGGACAGCCTTGAGCATGCCCCGCCCAGCGTACATGGCGGCGCAGAGCCCGGCCGGCCCCCCACCTACGATGATCAGATCGAATTCCTCAGTGCGACTCATCCCGCTCCCCTGGTCAGGTTCTGTCAAATATAGAACAGCCAGGGGTTCCCGCAGGCCGGATGGAGCGCTATCGGGGGTCGGCGCCCAGGTGCAACAGGCTGGCAGCCCCGTGGCAGGCGGACACGGTACCCACGACGACATCCAGGGGGCCGGGCCCGGCGCCGGCGGCCGCGACCAGCGCGTCGCCTTCGAGGACCGTGGCGACATCGAACATGCCGACTCCATACACGCGATGGCGGCAGGTGAAAAGCACCGGACCGGCGGTCGGCCCGTGTACCGCCAACCGCTCAGTCATGGCGGCCAGCGCATCGGTCATCTCCCAGGTCCGGGGCGCGCGGATGACCGGGCAGGTGGCCGGCTCGACGCAGTGGACGGGACAGAGCCAGTCCGCGAAGGAGACGTAACGTGTGCCATCCGGCGCCACGGCGTCATACGGGGTACCGGGGCCAAGCGGCACCGGACGGGGCTCGACGAGGCGGCCGGGCCACCTCGCGCGGGCGCGGCGCACGAGCCACTCGTACATCAGGTGGGGCATGAGAGGGGATGGTACGATGGCGTCGGGCCGAGCGGCGGAGGGGTGGGCGGCCCCAAGGTATTCGTCGAAGAAGGCGCCCCATTCCTCGGGCACCAGCTCGACGTCCGGCCCGGTCGGCAGCTCCGTCGTGGCCCGGCAGCGCGCGTCCCGATCGACGATCAGCAGCCGGCGCCAGCGCGCCGCGCCCCGAGCGCGCGCGCGAAGGAGCTGCCCGGCGTAGAAGGTCCCATAGCAGCCACCGCCGACGATGACCACATCCCCGAGCTCGACCCTAGCGGTGGATTCGTCCGCCATCGACCACCAGCGTCTCGCCGGTCACGAAATCGCCGCCCTCAAGCAGGTACAGCAGCGCGGCCGTGGCGTCCGCGGGAGTACCCAGACGCCGGAGCGGTGTGGTGCGGGCCAGTCGCTCACGCTCCTCGGCGTCGTACTCCTCGGGGACGAGCACGGTCCCGGGCGCGATGGCATTCACTGTCACCTCGGGCGCCAGCGCCCGGGCGAGCACCCGCGTGAGCATGACCACTCCCGCCTTGCTCACCGAGTGCGCCGCGAAGCCCGGCCATGGCTCCAGGCCGCTCAGGTCGGCGAGGTTGACCACCTTCCCTCGGGCAGCGCGCAACGACGGCGCCGCTCCCTGCGTGGTGAAAAATACGGAGCGCAGATTGAGGCCGAGGATCGCGTCGTACTGCGCTGCCGTGGTGTCCTCGAAGGTCAGACGGTGCATCACGGCGGCCGAGTTGACGAGCACGTCTAGCCCACCGAGCTCGGCGGCCACGCGCCGCGGCAGGTCAGCCGCCGCCTCGGCGTTCGTGAGGTCGGCCGCGAAGCAGGCGGCACGGCCGCCGGCGGCCACGATCTCCTCCCGGAGCTCCGCGGCGCCTTCGGATGACGCATGGTGGTGGATGCCGATCACCATGCCCCGCCCGGCGAGCGCGCGGGCCATCACCTGCCCGAGCCGTCGTCCGGCCCCCGTGACGAGCGCGACGCGACCCCGAAGCTCCATCAGCGGTGGTCGCGCGGCGCGATCGGACGAATCTCGCCGGTGGGTGCGTCCGGCCCGGCGACGGCCAACGCGAGCACGCCGTTCGTCAGATCGTCCATTTCGACGTAGGCGGCCTCCTGTCCCGCCGCCGCGACGTTGTCTCCGGTCCGGGCCATCCCCGGAGCCACGGCATTCACTCGGATTCCCCGGGCGGCCAGCTCGAGGGCCAGACTTCGGGTAAACCCCGCCACCGCCGCCTTCGCCGCCGAATAGACCGCCATCGGACTCTGCGGCTCGAAGTAGGCGATCGACGCGAAGTTGACGATGCAGCCCCGGCTCTCGGTGAGGGCCGGGATGGCGGCCTGCGAGACCAGCACGGTGGTCTTCAGGTTGATCGCGACTTCCCGATCGAGATCCTTGGCGGTGAGCGACTCGATAGGACCGTAAGTGGTGAGGCCGCCGGCGACGTTCACCACCACGTCGAGCCGTCCGAAATGCCGGAGCGCCGTCTCGACGGCGAGCGCCGCGATGTCCGGCTGCGTGAGGTCCCCCGCGCAGGGACGCGCATCCACGCCCAGCGCCGCGAACTCGCGCACCCGCTCGGTCACGCCGACCGCGTTCAGGTCGCAGGCGACGATCCGAGCACCCGATCGGCCGAAGGCGAGCGCGACCGCGTTCCCGATCTGACCCGCCCGGCCGACGCCGGTCACCAGCGCCACCTTGCCGTTGAAGTCGAACGCCGCGCCCATGCTTACCTCAGGGATTCGAGAACGATCTCGGCGCCGGGAGCTCCGGCCTGACTATAAAGGATGGTGGCGTCCCGATCGATCAGGACCACCGATCTGGCGATGGTCAGCCCATCCGGCCGGATCGCCCCGTACGCCCGGGCCACGACCAGGTCGGGATCCGACAGCAGGACGAACGGCAGCCGCAGGCGCGCCGCGTAGCCGGCGTGACTCTCCACGCCGGCCGGGTTCACACCGAAGGGGCGGATGTGCTCGTGTTCGTAGCGGGGCAGGTCATCGCGCACGGCGGACAGTTGGCGGTTTCACCCCGGAGTGTCGTTCCCCGGGTAGAACGCCAGCAAGAGGCGGAACTCGGCGAGCACGTCGCGCAGGCGATACAGCCGGCCATCCGACCCGTAGAGCGCGAACTCCGGGGCGCGTGCTCCGGCCGCGAGCAACCCGCTCACGTGCCGACCGGCGCGGCCGGGCCGGCGCGCAGCTCCTCGAGCCGCTCGAGCCACTCGAGCGGAACTTCCTGCGAGCCGAGCGCGCCGTGCGTCTCGCCGGGCTCGGGATCGCCGTGCCAGTCGCTGCCGCCGGTACGGAGCAGGCCCACGCGAAGCGCGATGTCCGTCAGCCGCGCACGCAGCTCCGGGTCGTGGCTCGGATGGCGGGTCTCGATGGCGTCGAGTCCCTCGCGCTGCAGCCGCTCCAGGAACGCGCGGGTTCCACGTTCCTTGATGTGGGCGACCGACACCATGCCGCGCACCGAATGGACCACATCGGCGATTTCCCGGAAGGCTGGCAGCACCTTGTCGACGAATGCCGGGCGACCACGGCCGATATAGCGATCGAACGCGTCGGAGATCCCCCGTGCACTGCCCTGACGAACGATGGCCCGGGCCACGTGCGGCCGACCCACCGCCCCGCCCCTGGACTCGGCGAGCACATCCTCGAACTCGAGAGGCACACCGAGCCGCTGCAGCCGCGCCACCATCTCGCGGCCACGGCGGACCCGGTCGGCGCGCGACCGCTCGAGAAACGACTCGAGTTCGGGTGAATGCGAGGGAAGAAAGTATCCGAGCACGTGCATCTCGCCCCATGGCGCCGCGGAGCTGAACTCGCACCCGCCGACGACGCGGACACCGAGACGCTCGCCGGCCGCGGCGGCCTCGGGAACACCCGCGACGGTGTCATGGTCGGTGAGGGCGATGGCGGTGAGCCCGGCGGCCCTCGCGCGTTCCACGACCCGCTCCGGCGGCAGGCTGCCGTCGGACGCGGTGGAGTGAACGTGGAGGTCCACGAGGCCGGCCGTAAGCGGCGCGCCGGCGGAGGTCAGGGGCGGTACCCCAATTCCGGCGCGGTCCAGGACGGCTGTGAATGCGACAGCAGGTCCCGCAGCTCCTGGTCGCTCAACTGGCTCAGCGACAGCTCCCGACTCTTGGCGCCCAGCGGGGTGTAGCGAGCCACGCGCTGCTCCCGGTCGGGCCCGGTTCCTCGGCTGAACACCAGTCCGAACTCATCCTTCGTATACTGGGTGACCCGGCCGCTGACCGCGACTTGCCACGGCTGGCCGTCCACCTCGATGATCCGTCTCGGCATTACGGTTCGCTCCTCACCTCTTCCCACAGGTCCCAGGAACCATATTGGTACTCGGCGGCCGCCCGCAGGCGGGCCTCGATGCCGCGCTCGTCCTCCGGCGGGGGCGCCATCGATCGATGGCTCTCCGCATCCCGGCTCTCGCTGCACTCCAGGAACTCCCCGTGGTGTCCGGTCCGCCGGAACACCCACAGATGCCGCCCGCGAGCCTCGTGCAGTGCCGCGAGCTCCCGTACGGCCGTCAGGTACTCCACCTCCATCCCCGTGCGCACTCTCACCCGTGAGACGGTGAGCGTGCGGGGCATATCAGACTGAGCCTTCCGGGAAATCCTGCAGCGTGCGCTTCACCTCGGCCATGAACCGGTCGGCGTCGGCGCCGTCCACGATGCGATGGTCGAACGCGAGGCTGAGCATTCCCCTGGTGCGGACCGCGAGCGTGTCCGTTCCGTCCACCGTAATCACGGCCGGCTGCTTCTCGATCGTGCCGACGCAGAGTATCGCCGCCTGCGGCTGATTGATGATCGGGGTCCCGATGATGGATCCGAACACGCCCGGGTTGGTGATCGTGAACGTGCCGCGCTGGACGTCGTCCGGGCTCAGCTTCTTGCTGCGGGCGCGCTCGCCGAGGTCGTTGATGGCGCGGGCGACGCCGAGCAGCGAAAGCTCGTCGGCATGTTTCACTACGGGGACGATGAGCCCCCAATCGAGCGCGACCGCGACACCGAGGTTGATGTCGCGGCGGAGGACCGTGGACTCGCCGCTGACCGCCGCGTTGAGCGTCGGATGCGCGCGCAGCCCGTCGGCCACCGCCTTCACGATGAAGGCCAGGTAGGTCAGATTGACGCCGCGGCCGGCGTACTCCTGCTTCTTCCGGGCGCGCAGCTGGGCGACACGCGTGTAATCGACCTCGAAGATCGTGTTGACGTGCGGCGAGACCCGTCGCGACATCACCATGTGCTCGGCCGTGAGCTTCCGGATTCGCGACCACGGCTCGACGCGGTCGCCGGGCCACGCTTCGACGGTCGGCGCGTGGACGGACGCGGGCATCGGGGACGCCGCGGCGGGCGCGGGGCCGCTCGGGGCCTCGGCAAGCGGGGCGCCGGTCTCCGCAGGGGCAGGACCGCTCTCCAGATAGCTCAGGATGTCATTCTTGGTGACCCGCCCGGCGAGCCCGGTACCCGGTACGGCGCTGAGGTCGAGGTTGTGCTCGGCGGCCATCTTCCGCACCAGCGGAGTGGAGCGGCGGCGAAGGCGCTCCTCCGCCGTCTCACTGCCGTTGGACCCCGCGTCGGGGAGCGGGGCCGGGCGCCCGCCGGACGCCGGCGCGGGCGCCGGCGCGGGTGATGGTCGCGGCGAAATGGCCGGCGCGGGCGCGAGGGGGGCGACTGGCGGCGCGCTCGGAGCCGAGGGCGCAGGTCCCGCGGGTGCCGGCGCGTTCGGGGGCGGGGCCGCCGGTGTCGATCCCGCCGGCGCGGGCGCGGCAGCCTTCGGTGCGGCAGGCGCCGCGACCGCCCCGGCTTCGGTTTCGATCGTCGCGACCACGGTCTGCACCGCGACCGTCTGCCCCTCCGTCACCAGGATTTCCGCCAGCACCCCCGCCGCCGGCGCGGGAATCTCGGCGTCCACCTTGTCGGTGCTGATCTCGAAGATCGGCTCGTCGCGCTTGACCGCGTCGCCCACCTTCTTGATCCAGCGCGACAAGGTGCCTTCGGCGATCGATTCGCCCATCTGCGGCATGATGACGTCAATTTTGGCCATACGGTCGGTCTCCGGTCAGTATGCCGCGAGCCAGCGCGCCGCCCGGACGATGTCCGGGGTCTGTGGGAGGACGAAGTCCTCGAGCTGCGGCGCGTAGGGGAGCGGCACGTCGTGCGCGGCGACGCGCTTCACCGGCGCGTCGAGCCATTCGAAGGCGAGCTCGTTGATGCGGGCCGTGATCTCGCCCGCGATGCCGCCTGTGACCGTGTCCTCGTGCACGATGAGCACGCGGTTGGTCTTCTTCACGGTGGCGAGGATCGCCTCGTCGTCCATCGGAAGCAGCGAGCGCAGGTCGAGCACCTCGACCGACAGCCCGTCCTCGCGCTCCAGCTGCTCGGCGGCCTCGAGCGACTTCCACACCGTGGCCGCGTAGGTGATGATGCTCAGATCCTTTCCTTCGCGCGCGAGACGCGCCCGGCCGATCGGCACCACGTGATCGCCTTCGGGCAACGCTTCCTTGACGCGACGGTAGAGATATTTGTGCTCGAAGAAGAGTACGCAATCGTCGTCGCGGACCGCGCTCTTGATCAGGCCCTTGGCATCGCTCGCGGTGGCCGGGTAGACGATCTTGAGTCCGGGCGTGTGCAGAAACGCCGCCTCAGGATTCTGCGAGTGGAACGGCCCCCCGCGGACGTAGCCGCCGCTCGGACCGCGGACGACCATCGGACACGGAAGGAACGCGCGATACCGCGCGGTGGCGACGTAGTTCGTCAGGATGCTGTAGGCGCACGAGACGAAATCGATGAACTGCATCTCGCACACCGGCCGCAGGCCCATGTGGGCCGCGCCCGCCGCGGCGCCGACGAAGCCGGTCTCGCTGATCGGGGTGTCGATCACCCGGTCGGCACCGAAGCGGTCGAGCAGTCCCTCGGTGACCTTGAACGCCCCGCCGTAGGCGCCGATGTCCTCGCCCATGCAGAAGACGCTCGGGTCGCGCTCCATCTCCTCGAACAGGCCCTGGCGAATGGCCTCGAGGTAGGTCGCCTCAGCCATCGTGGGTGCCCCAGCTCGCCGGGCGCTCGTGCCGCTCGATGGCGGTCCTGATGCCCTCGCGATACCACAGCGCCGGCGCGGCGGGCGGGTCGGCGTAGATCCCGGTGAGGCAGTCCCGCGGCTCCGGCGCCGGCGACTGTTCCGCCAGGTCGGTCGCAGCGTCGATCTCCGCCTGCACGCGGGTGTCGATGGCCTCGAGCTCGGCCCGCGCCACGCCGTCGGCGCCGGTGAGCCGTTGGGCGTAGCGATCGAGGGGGTCGTTCTCCCGGGCCCAGCGATCGATCTCGCCCCCCGGCACATACGACTGGTTATCGTGCTCCGCGTGGCCCTTTCGCCGATAGGTCATGAGCTCCACGAGGGTCACGCCGTCGCCCCGGCGAGCCCGCGCCACCGCGTCGCGGGTCACCTGGTACGAGGCGATTACGTCGTTGCCGTCGGCCCGAACGCCGGGAATTCCGTACCCGGCCGCCTTGTCCGCGAGCCGCTCCGCCGCGCACTGCTTGGAGGTCGGCGTCGAGTACGCGTAGCGGTTGTTCTCGACGATGACCACCAGCGGGCAGCGCTGCACCGCGGCGAAGTTGATGCCCTCGTGAAACGCGCCCGTGCTGGTGGCGCCGTCGCCCACGTAGACGAGGCCCACCCGGGGCTCCTTCCGCATCTTGAACGATAGGGTGACTCCGGCCATGACCGGCACCATGTCGCCGAGATGTGAGATCTGGCCGACGAAGTTCCGGTCCTCGACGTCGCCGAAGTGGATGTTCAACTCGCGGCCGCGCGTGGGCGAATCGCCCTTGGCCATGTACTGGCGGAGCACCTCGAGCGGCGTGGCTCCCTTCACGAGCATCGACCCCAGGTTCCGGATCAGCGGCGACAGCACGTCCTCGCGGCGGAGCGCGTACGCCGAGCCGACGGCGCAGGCCTCCTGACCGAGCGAGCGAAACAGCCCGCCCACGACCTTGGTTTGCCGGTACAGGTTGACCAGCCGCTCCTCGAGCGACCGGGTCAGGCGCATCCAATAGTAGAGGTCGAGGAGTTGTTCCCGCGACAGGCCGGCCCGGGCGGCCGGATCGGAGGCGAGAGTGCTGGTGACGGCCATGCCGGTCCCGGTTGGAGAAGACGGATTCCGGGGTGGAAAATCCACGAGTGCGGGAGGAGAGTCAAGCAAGGGTCGGCAGAAATCGCGGAGGCTTCCGATGCATGGTTATCTGCTCGAATGCATACGCGATCCTGATGAGCACCGGCTCGCTCCAGGCGCGGCCGAAGAACGACAGATTCACCGGCAGCCCCCACGCGTACCCCATCGGCACGCTGATACTCGGATACCCTGCCACCGCCGCCGGCGTCGAGCTCGAGCCCGTAAAGTGATCGCCGTTCACGGGGTCGGTGGGCCAGGCGGGATTGCCCGTGGGTGCGACGATCGCGTCGAGGCGGTGCTTGGACATCACGGCATCGATGCCCGAAGTCCGGGCGAGCCGTCGGCAGGTGTCCAGCGCCTTCCGGTACGCGGGCGTCGTGAGCGGGCCCTTGGACTCCGCCTGCAGAAAGAGCTCCTGCCCGAAATATGGCATCTCGCGGTCGCGGTGCTGCTCGTTGAAGGCGATCACGTCCGCCAGCGTGCGGACGCGAGCGGCGGGGCCGAGCGACGCGAGGTAGGCATTGAGGTCGGCCTTCAGCTCGAACAGCAGCACGTCGAGCTCCTCCGCGTCATAGCGCCCGGCGTGCGGGATGTCCGCCGGATCCACCACGATCGCGCCTTCCCGACGGAGCACGCCGATGGCCGCCTCCGCGATCCGGTCGGTCGCGTCGCTGTAGCCGAAGAACTTCTCGCGCGCCACGCCGATCCTTGCCCCGCGAAGCCCGCCCCGCTCGAGAAACCGGGTGTAGTCGGGCTCCACATGGCTCGCCGCATTCGCGGTCGCCGCATCGGTCGGATCGGTTCCGGCCAGCGCCGACAGCAGCGCGGCGGCGTCGGCGACCGTGCGGCACAGCGGGCCGGCCGTGTCCTGCGTATGCGAGATGGGGATGATTCCGGCCCGGCTCACCAGCCCGACCGTCGGCTTGAGCCCCACCACGCCGTTGGCCGATGCGGGACACACGATCGATCCGTCGGTCTCCGTGCCCACCGCGACGGCGCCGAAGTTGGCCGAGATCGCCGCCGCCGACCCGGAGCTCGAACCGCACGGGTTGCGGTCGAGCACGAACGGATTGCGGCACTGGCCCCCACGTGCACTCCAGCCGCTCGACGAGCGGCTCGAGCGGATGTTGGCCCACTCACTCATGTTGGCCTTGGCCAGGAGGACCGCCCCCGCGGCCCGGAGCCGCTGGGCGACGTGCGCGTCGCGTTCCGGGATCGAGCCCTCGAGCGCGAGCGAGCCCGCGGTGGTGGTCATTCGGTCGGCCGTATCGATGTTGTCCTTGAGCAGGACGGGGATCCCGTGCAGGGGGCCCCGGATGCCACGTACGGCGCGCTCCTTGTCGAGCGCGTCGGCCAGCGCGAGCGCGTCGGGATTGGTTTCGATGATGGCCTGGAGTGTTGGACCGGCGCGGTCCAGCTCCGCAATCCGCGCCAGGTACAGCTCGGTGATCCGGCGCGCGGTGTACCGGCCCTCGGCCATCCCCGCCTGGAGCTCGGCCACCGTGACCTCCTCCAGCTCGAACGGCCCGGGTGGTGCCGCCGGCGGCCTGGCCCTGAGCACGGCCGAGCCCGCCGGGTCCGGCACCCGGACGCCGGCCGCTGCCGCGCCCAGAACGGCGGCGTGTCCGAGAAAGGCTCTGCGATCCACGGAATCGCGGTGCTCGCGCATGGAATCCTCCACGTGTGGGTCAGCGTGCTCCCAACATAATGATGGTCGCGGCACCCGAAATCGGTGCAAGGTGAAGGGGGGCATGCCTCGAGGCATGCCCCCCTTCACGTGATACAGGATGACGCACGGGCCGGCAGGCCCGCCCGGTGGCGCGCGCCGCTACGCCTTCACCGCGACCGGTCTTCCGGTGGCCGAGGCCTGGGGCGACTCGATCCGCATGCCGTAGAACGAGCGGTGCACGAAGACCAGCGCGACCACGAGGAACACCCCCGCGAGAATGTGCGTCAAACCGGAGCCCTGCTCCTTGGTGAGCGAGACGGCCAGCTCGACCGCCAGCAAGCCGAACAGCGTCGTAAACTTGATGATCGGGTTGAGCGCGACCGACGAGGTGTCCTTGAACGGATCCCCGACGGTGTCGCCGACGACCGTCGCCGCGTGCAGGTCGGTGCCTTTCGCCTTGAGCTCGGTCTCCACGATCTTCTTCGCGTTGTCCCAGGCCCCGCCGGCATTCGCCATGAAGATGGCCTGGTACAGGCCGAAGAGCGCGATCGACACGAGGTAGCCGATGAAGAAGTACGGCTCGACGAAGGCGAACGCGAGCGTCGCGAAGAACACGACGATGAAGATGTTGAACATCCCCTTCTGCGCGTACTGCGTGCAGATCTCGACCACCTTCTTGCTGTCCGACACCGAGGCCTTCGTCGTGCCTTCGAGCTTGATGTTGGCCTTGATGAACTCCACCGCCCGGTAGGCGCCCGTGGTCACCGCCTGGATCGACGCGCCGGTGAACCAGTAGATGACCGAGCCTCCGGTGATGAGCCCCAGCAGGAACGGCGGGTGCAGGATCGACAGGTACGACAGCAGCTCCGGCTGGAGCCCTTCGGTCAGCGCCACGATGATCGAGAAGATCATGGTGGTCGCCCCCACCACGGCGGTACCGATCAGCACCGGCTTGGCGGTGGCCTTGAAGGTGTTCCCCGCCCCGTCGTTCTCCTCCAGGTGCTCCTTGGCGAGCTCGAACTGAGGGGAGAAGCCGAAGTCGCGCTTGATCTCGCCCTCGATGCCGGGCAGCTGCTCGATGGTCGACAGCTCGTAGACGGACTGCGCGTTGTCGGTCACGGGGCCGTATGAATCGACCGCGATGGTCACCGGGCCCATGCCGAGGAAGCCGAAGGCCACGAGGCCGAACGCGAACACGGCCGGCGCGAGCATCAGGCTGGATAGACCGAGCGTGCTCACCCCGTAGGCGACCGACATCAGCAGCAGAATCGCCATGCCGAGCCAGAAGGCGCTGAAATTGCCCGCCACCAGACCCGACAGGATGTTGAGCGATGCGCCGCCCTCGCGTGAGCTGGTCACCACCTCGCGGACGTGCCGTGAGTCGACGGACGTGAACACCTTCACGAATTCCGGGATGATCGCGCCGGCGAGGGTGCCGCAGGTGATGACGGTCGAGAGCTTCCACCAGAGCGACGGATCGCCGCCCAGATCCGGGATCAGCAGGTACGACACCACGTAGGTGAGCACCACGGACACGATCGACGTCAGCCACACCAGCGTGGTGAGCGGGGCCTCGTAGTTCATCCGCGGGACGTCCTGGTACTTGCCCTTGGCCACGGCCTCGTTGATGAAGTAGGACACCGCCGAGGCGATGACCATCATGATGCGCATGGCGAAGATCCACACCAGGAGCTGCGCCTGCACCGTCGGCTCGGTGACCGCCAGCAGGATGAACGAGATGAGCGCCACACCGGTGACGCCGTAGGTCTCAAAGCCGTCGGCCGACGGACCGACCGAGTCGCCGGCATTGTCGCCGGTGCAGTCGGCGATGACGCCGGGATTCCGCGCGTCGTCTTCCTTGATTTTGAAGACGATCTTCATCAGGTCGGCGCCGATGTCCGCGATCTTGGTGAAGATGCCGCCCGCGACGCGAAGCACGGCCGCGCCGAGCGACTCGCCGATCGCGAAGCCGATGAAGCAGGGTCCGGCGTAGTCCCGCGGCACGAAGAGCAGGATGCAGAGCATCAGCAGCAGCTCGACGCTGATGAGCAGCATGCCGATGCTCATGCCGGCCTTGAGCGGGATCTGGTAGCACGGGTACGGCTTGCCCCGGAGACTGGCGAAGGCCGCGCGCGAGTTGGCGAACGTGTTCACCCGGATACCGAACCAGGCCACCGCATAGCTCCCCGCCATGCCGATGAGGCTGAACAGCAGGATGACCGCGACGCGACTCAGCGGAAATCCGTGCGTCTCCGCGCCGCTCACCGGGTCGATCGTGACGGCCAGCTTGCCGAAGTAGACCGCCACCGCGATGCCGATGAACACCCAGAGGATCATCAGGAAGCGGCCCTGGGTGAACAGGTAGGTCTTGCAGGTCTCGTAGATCAGCTCCGACACTTCGAGCATCGACCGGTGGACCTGCATGTTCTTGAGCTGGTTGTAGATCTGCAGCCCGAACCCGAGCCCGAGGGCGCAGACCACGAGCCCCGCCAACAGCAGCGTCCGGCCGTCGATGCCGCCCAGGAAAATCGCCTGCGAGAGGTCGGGCAGCACGAGCGACGCTTCCCCGCCGGCATGCCGGGTCGGGGCCGACTCCTGCGCCAGCAGCGCCGAGAAGGGCACCGCGCCGATGAGCACTGCGCCGAAAAGCGAAAGAGCGAACGAGACGGCACGGCGGAGCGCCGAGCGCGAGAGCATCATCGGGAAAAGCCTCCTGAGGAGAGCGGGCCTGCGCGAGAGATCAGTACGCACCGATCGGGCGATGCGTCGGGTCGGTCATCGTATGCACGACGGTCAGAAAGCGCTTGGCCAGCTTGTCGGCCTCGCTCTCTCCGACCTGGTTGGTCTCCACGGTCACCATCGTGGCGTGCCCGCCGTCCGCCTGCACGCTCACGCCGATCTGGCCGATCGCGCCGCTGAAGCGCCGGCGACGCGGCTGCTCCTCGACCGGCGACAACCGGGCGCCGAAGAACGCCGTGGCGCGCGCGAGAACCGCCTCGGGCGCGCTGTGGGTGCGGTGAAAATATTTCATCAATCGTTCTGGTAGTACTCGATCCCCAGGTGGGTGATCTGCTCCTCGCCCATGAGGTATCGGAGGGTGTTCTTGAGCTTGGTCTGCTGGATGAACAGATCGTGTTCGGGGTACAGCCCCGGCGCCACCTGGGGGCTCTTGAAGTAGAACGAGAGCCACTCCTGGATGCCGCTCAGCCCCGCCCGCTGGGACAGATCGTAGAACAGGGCGAGATCGAGCACGAGCGGCGCGGCCAGGATCGAGTCGCGGCACAGGAAATCCACCTTGATCTGCATCGGGTAGCCCAGCCACCCGAAGATGTCGATGTTGTCCCAGCCTTCCTTGTTGTCGCCGCGCGGCGGATAGTAGTTGATCCGCACCTTGTGATACATCTCGCCGTAGAGCTCGGGATAGAGCTTCGGCTGGAGGATGTACTCGAGCACGCCGAGTTTCGACTCCTCCTTCGTCTTGAAGCTCTCGGGATCGTCCAGCACCTCGCCGTCCCGGTTGCCCAGGATGTTGGTCGAGTACCAGCCGGCCACGCCGAGCATGCGCGCCTTGAACATCGGCGAGAGTACGGTCTTGACCATCGTCTGGCCGGTCTTGAAATCCTTGCCGCCGATCGGCACGCCCTTGGCCTTGGCGAGGGCTTCCATCGCGGGGAAATCGCAGGTCAGGTTCGGGGCGCCGTTCGCGAACGGGACGCCTTCCTGGATCGCGGCGTAGGCATAGAGCATCGACGGTGCGATGGTGGGATCATTGGCGTCCACCGCCTGTTCGAACGCCTCGAGGCTCCAGTGCGCCGGGCCGGGGCTGATGAAAATTTCGGTCGAGGCGCACCAGACCATGACCAGGCGCTCGCAGCCGTGTTTGGTCTTGAAGTCGCGGATGTCCTTCCGCAGCGCCTCGGCGAGCTCGCGTTTGCTCTTTCCCGGCTTGACGTTCTTCCCCTCGAGCCGCTTCACGTAGGTCTGGTCGAAGACCGCCGGCATCGGCGTGATGCCCTTGAGAAACTCCGCGATCGGCTCCAGGTGCTCGTGGCGGTCGAGGACGCCCGCATGGCGGGCCGCGGTGTACGCGTCGTCGGGTACCGGATCCCAGGCGCCGAAGACCAGATCCTGCAGATCCGCCAGGGGCACGAACTCCCGGATCAGCGGCGCGCGGCCCTCCGTGCGCTTGCCCAGCCGGATCGTGCCCATCTGGGTCAGCGATCCGATCGGCTTGGCGGCGCCGCGGCGGACGTTCTCCACACCCGCGATGAACGTCGTGGCGACCGCGCCGAGTCCGACGCAGAGCACTCCGAGCTTCCCCTTGGCCGGCGCGATCCGCCGGGCGGTCTGTTCAGCCACTTGCTAACGTCCTTTCGCGAAAGTATCGAGCGGCACGCCGGCATCCCGCGCGCGGGACGGCTCCTTCGGCACATCGGCGTTCCGGTAGACGTACACGAAGCGCTGCACGACGGTGATCACCGAGGCGAATGCGAGGAGCGCGACGATGGCTTCGAGCAGGAGCGCGTGGGGACCGGCGCCCACCAGGAGCGAGGCCAGACCCACCAGCAGAATCCGCTCGGCACGCTGCGCGATGCCCACCTTGCAGTCGACCCCGAGCCCTTCGGCGCGGGCCCGCGCGTACGAGACCAGCAGAGAGCTCAGGATCGCCACCATGCACGCGATGGCGGCCGGCACCCGGTGCGCGACGTCGGGAGCGGTCAGAAAGAAGGCGCCGATGCCGATGAAGGTGGCGCCGTCGCCCACGCGGTCGAGTGTCGAATCGTAGAAGGCGCCGAATTTCGTGACCATCGCGCCGCCCCGCGCCACCTGCCCGTCCAGCGTGTCCGCGATGCCGCTGAGCAGCAGCAGCGCGCCACCGATCCGGATGTGGCCCAGCCCGAACGCCAGAGCCGACACGAGCACGAGGCCGGTGCCGAAGGTCGTGATGGTGTTCGGCCGCACGCCCGACCGGATCAGCCACGACACCAGCGGATCGACCGTGGCGTAGAACGGCTTCTCCAGCGCACCCAGCAGCTTCACCGTCGTCCGTGTCCTCAGCAGAAGGGCGAGCGTGCGCGCGCCCAATGCCCGGGCG
>DATLBL010000024.1:0-3606 GCA_035526925.1 Gemmatimonadales bacterium | reverse complement strand
CCGAGATCGCTCCGACGGCGTACAACGCGGGCGTCGCGGCCCGAGGCGTTCTCCGGGATCGCGTGGCGGATCTCGAGGCGACCTGCTGCGAGCCCGAGTTCGGCCACTGGCCCAAAGGCGCCGCGGTGCGGCGCAAGCGATAGGAAGGTCTGCCGAGAGGAGAGATCCCGATGCTACCGAAACCCTGGATGTCGAAGAGCGGTCGCGCCCTGGCGGCGGTACTGCTCGCTGCGGGGCTGTGTGCCTGTGGTGACGGCACCGGCCCTGGACGGATCGAGTCGAAGATCACCGGCTACATGGCCTCCGGTCAGGCGAATGGGACCGACCCCGCAACCGGCGAGCAGTTGTCGTGTGTGTTCCTGATGGATGTGCTCTCTACCGGAGGTCCCCTGAAGGGCTCGTGGACCGGCACGACGAGAATCATCGTCTTCCGGGCTCGTGAGGGAGAGAGCCAGCGCGTCACGTACGACACGACGATCGCCACGCAGGAGGTCACCCTGACCTTGCTCGACAATGGCCGGTTTCAGCTCGCGGCCGCGGGGCCATTCGCCGACACCATGGTTGCCGACGTCGATACCGCGTATCCAGGTTCGTCCTTTGGCGAGTGGAGTTGCGGGCCGGAGCATCCGCTGGCCCGGGTACAGGAAGGCGTGGTGCTCACTGGTCACTGGGGAACTCAGCCGGAGTTGCCGATCGAGTGAAGCGCGCCGCTCGCCCTGCCCGTGCAGCACGCCTACCCCAGGCTATCATCAACCGGAAGTCCGGAGGGCTCATGTCCGACGTTTCGCGCCCGTTGCGGCGCTCGAAGACGAATCGCCAGATCGCCGGCGTGGTCGGCGGTTTGGCGGACTATTTCGGGATCGACGCCACCTTGCTCCGAGTGATCTACGTCGTGGGCTCGATCGTGTCGGCGGCGTTTCCGGGATTGCTGGTGTACGTCCTGCTCTGGCTTCTGATCCCGGAGGCCGGCGACCCCGGCGGGGTCTGAAGTCACATCTGTCCGGCAACCTTCGTGGGCTCAGCGCGGGTATTCTGCCACGTCCCGTCGCCGACCGCCCCAAGCACGTTGTTCCCCCAGCAGTACGTCGCGTTCGCGGTCGTCCTGCCGCAGGTATGAGTGGCGCCGGCGCTCACCTGGGCGAAGGTGAGCCCGCCGGGGACCCGGACCGGGGTTGACCGGCTGGTCGTCGTGCCATCACCCAGCTGGTTCTGGCCGTTGTCGCCCCAGCAGTAGACCTGGCTCTCGGTCGTCTCCGCGCAAGTGTGCCCGTTACCTGCTGTCACCCGCCTAATCAAGAGTCCTCCGGCTACTGCTCGCGGCCAGAAGCTCGTAATCGTCTTGCCGATCCCAAGGACGCCGTTCGTGCCGTTGCCCCAGCAGAATGCCTTGTAGGTGGTGGTTACGGCGCACGTGTGCCCGCCGCCTGCGTCCAGTTGGCGGAACCGCCGCGTTCCCGCTGCCACCCGCGTCGGCCGCGAGCGGCTCACGTTGGTGCTGTCCCCCAGGCGTCCATAGGCATTGTAGCCCCAGCAGTAGGCGCGATTCGTCGTCGTGATACCGCAGGCGTGGAGGCCGCCGACCTTCACCTGCTGGAAATACAATCCTCCCACGACGGCGGCCGGGCTCACGACGGGCTCTGAGGTCGACCCGGCGCCGAGCTGGCCGAAGGTATTGTTGCCCCAGCAATAGGCGCGGTTGTCGGGGTAGGTGAGTCCGCACGTGAAATCCATTCCAGCATCCACCTGGCGGAACTGGTGGCCGCCGGTGACCGCCACCGGTGTCGCGTGGTCGTCCTTGGTGCCATCACCGAGCGCGCCGGCTCCGTTGGATCCCCAGCAGTAGGCACGATGGTCCGGCGTCACGGCGCACGTGTGCAACCAGCCTGCGCTGACCTGTGAAAATGTCAACGTGGTCGCGACCGCGATCGGAGTGAGTTCGGCCGTGCTGGTGGTGCCGTCGCCCAGCTGTCCGCGGTAGTTCCGCCCCCAACAGTAAGCCCGATGTTCGGAGGTCACGCCGCAGGTATTCTGATCCTGTCCGCCGCTGACCTGAATGAATGCCAGTGCTGTCGTGGCGGAGATGGAGGCGCGCAACGCCGTGGCGGCGGGCTCCGATGGCGAAGTCCCATCTTCCCGGCATCCAAGTGCCATCGGCACCAGGGCGTAGGCCGCCAACCATGCTCGTCTGCGCATCGGACGCTCCCCCTGGGTCGGCTGTGAGTCGTCGGTGGCTCGGGCCTTCGGAAGGCCCAGTCTCCCGACGATGCAGACCCAAGCTGTCCGTGCGGCATCAAGCGAGCGTCAAGCGGTGGCGCACTTGGGTCACCACCCCGTGATCTTCGCCCACACCCCCTCCACGCGAGCGTCGGTCCCCCGCACCAGATGGTACCGGTCGTACGGCGCCGCCATGAGACACGCGTGGTTCGGCAGGATCCTCACGCGCGTGCCCACGGGATAGCGCGCCTCGAGCCCCTCGGCCGCGCCCTCGCACGCCACCAGGCCGTGCTCCTGGTGCACGTCGGCCACGACGAGCCCGTCCGCGGGCCGCCCGCCCGTCGCCGGACAGACCAGCCCGTACCCTACCGTCCGTCCACCCTTGTTCCCGCTCACGTCCTTCGACAGCGCGAGCGCGCCCGCGTCGATCAGCATCCGCCCCGCGCGCGGATTGTGGCCGATCACCGTCGTCAGTACCGACACGGCGATGTCGTCCACCGTGCAGCTGCCGAGCGCGACCTGCGCGAGATCGAACAGCGTGTACACGCCGGGCCGCATCTCGGTGACCCCCGGGAGCGAGCGCGCGTGGAGTGCGGTCGGCGTCGAGCCGACGCTCACCACCGGCACCTCGATGCCTGCCGCGCGCAGGCGATCCGCCGCCCGCGTCACCGCCACCCGCTCCTCTTCGGCGATCCGCCTGATCGCCTCGACGCTCGTGGCGCCGTAGCTCTGCCCCGCATGCGTCAGCACGCCCGCGAGCGAGAGCCACGCTGACGCCCGCACCGCCGCGCCGATCGCCGGCAGCTCCGCACCGTCGGCGGACACGCCGCCGCGGCCGCCACCACAGTCGATCTCGATCATCAGCGCGAACCGCTCGCCCACCGCCTCGGCGTGCCGTGCCACATCCTCCACCGCGGCCACCGTGTCGGCGAGCAGCGAGATCCGCGCTCCGGTGCGCCGTTGCAGCTCCGCCAGCGGCCCGACCTTGTGCCCCGCGATACCGACCGCGTAGGTGATGTCCCCGAACCCCGCCTCGGCGAAATGCGCGGCCTCGGCGAGCGTGGACACCGTCACCCCAGCCGACCCCTCGCGCGTCGCCAGCCGCCCCACGTCCACCGACTTCGCGGTCTTCATGTGGGGCCGGAGCCGCACCCCCAGCTCGGCGGCGCGGCGGATCATGCGGTCGCAGTTGCGCTCGAGCCGGTCGAGGTCGAGCACCAGCGACGGGGTCGGAAGATCGTCCAGTACCATGCTCACCGCCTCGCTCGAGTTCTGGCCACCGCCAAGAATACCTCGTCCCGCTGGCCTGCCGCCCGCTTCCGCTCCATCTTCCACCGTCCCCACCCAAGCCGAGCGAATGACCGAGACGGTGTCCCACCTCCAGGGCCTCCT
>DATLBL010000023.1:0-2198 GCA_035526925.1 Gemmatimonadales bacterium | reverse complement strand
CACAAACACATGGGTCCGCAGTTTGCACACCAGGGCGCTTGGAGCGGCCCTCTGTAGGGCCACAGCGGAGAGGGCGCAGTACCCGTAGCAGTCGGGGAGCGCGGACCGGGCGGAGCTGCCCACCACAATCAGGAGGAGCGGGAATGGCGATCAGACCGAACAACGAGGAGCGCGGCTTCGGCGCGGATCGGGAGCGGCAGCGCGAGATCTCCAACGAGGGTGGGCGCTCGGCGCGTGCGACTGGTGGTGAGAGTGCTGGACGTACGGATGGCGCGGAGAGTGGCGCCGCTCCGCGTCGGAGCAATCGCGGTTTCGCCTCGATGGATCGTTCGAAGCAGCGTGAGATCGCGAGCAAGGGCGGCCGCGCAGCCCACCAGAAAGGCACCGCTCACGAGTTCGACTCGAGCGAGGCACGTGCCGCTGGACGCAAGGGTGGCGTCACCGTGAGTCGCAATCGCGAGCACATGGCGGCCATCGGTCGTCGCGGTGGCGAAGCGCGCGGTGCGAATCGGGCGGCCCGCATGCAGAATGGCGGAACGAACGCCGAGCAGGGATCGCAGCGGTTCCAGGGCGATCGGGAAGTCGGTCTGTCTGCGACCAACAACGGGCAGCCGATGACCAACGGTGGTCAGGGCACGGCGCGGCCGAGCGGTAACTCGCTCGGTGGCGAGCGTCGGCCGGGGTCTTCCGACGAACGCAACGTCGAGCGGCCCTAGCTCTCCATCGCTGCACCGCTCTTGAATGCTGAAACGGCACGCCGGAGAAGGTCCGGCGTGCCGTTCGGCGTTCGTGCTCCTGAAGGCGCTAGGCTACGGCCGCGGTTTCGCCGACGATCTCGCTCCAGACCCGTTGGTCGACGTTTCCCCCGCTCACGATCGCAGCCACCGGTCCTTCCCAGTTGCCACGCGCCAGGAGCGCCGCGACTCCGACTGCTCCCGATCCTTCCACTCGTGCGCCGTGCACCCGGGAGAGCCACGCCATGCTCTCGGCGATCTCGCGCTCCGTGACCTCGACGATCTCGTCGAGCGCGAACCGGCCGATGACCACTCCCGCGTCATCCACTTGACCAGCGAGACCGTCGGCGAGCGTTGGTACCACGGGCACCGTCGTGCGACGGCCCGAGGCGAGTGATGCCGCCATCGCGTTCGTCAGTTCGCTCTGAACGCCGACAATCCTGACATGTGGGGCGACCGCACGCACGAGCACCGCGATGCCGCCCGCCAGCCCGCCGCCGCCGACCGGAACGACGAGCGTCCGCACCGACGGTAGATCCTCGAGGATCTCGAGCCCCACGGTGCCCTGGCCGGCGAGTAGCGGACGTCCGGAGCAGGGGCTCACGAAAGTCATCCCTTCTCGTGCGGCATAGGCGACCGCCGCATCGTGGGCCGCGTCGTAGTGCGGCTCCGTCGCGTTGATTTCGGCGCCCATCGCGGCGATACCGTCACGCTTCACCTGCGGTGCGCTCACCGGGACGTACACCCGCGCGCGCATGCCGAGCGTACGCGCCGCGTAGGCGATGCCCAGGCCGTGATTCCCGGCCGATGCCACCACCACGCCGCGCCGCCGCTCCTCGACGGGCATCGTCAGCAGCGCATTGAAGGCGCCGCGCAGCTTGAACGAGCCAGTGCTCTGCTGGCTCTCCCACTTGATGTGCGTCTCCGTCCCTGCACGCGCCGAGAGCGGTGCAGAATAGCTGCACGGAGTGCGAACGGTCACACCTCGCAGCCGGCGTGCGGCGGCAAGGACATCGGGAGCGGCGGGAAGAATCATTGGTGGGGATCCACATGATCGCCTAGAGGACCGCCGCGGGCAAGTCACCTCGCCCTTCCCGCGTCGTGGAGGCCCTCATCGACGACTCAGGCTTCGACCGGCATCGATCCCCATCGCGCGAGGTACTCCCCCATCTGGTACTTGCTCTGGGCCCGCTCGAGAGACATTGGCCGGATCGTTCCCCAGACCGGTCGCGCGGCGAACGGACGGTCGAACTTTCCGAAGCACCACTGGATCCCGGCGTAGCTGTTCGGGTCCCGGCCGTCGAGCGCGTACTTGTTATTCAGGTGGAGCAGCCAGGCGAGCGCCTCCTCGTAGGTTGGCGCCCAGGTGATCACCGACTTCCCCCAGAGCATCCGAACCACGTTGTGCATCTGTCCCGTCTCGAGCAGCTCGCGCTGGCCCGCGTTCCAGATGGGATCATGGGT
>DATLBL010000022.1:0-3143 GCA_035526925.1 Gemmatimonadales bacterium | reverse complement strand
AGGACCATCTCGAGGAAACCAAAGGGCAGATTACCCGCCTCGAAGAGGTGTTCGCATCCCTCGATGAGAAGGTCAAGGCCAAGAAGTGCGACGGCATGGCCGGAATCCTCGAGGAGGGCAGCTCGGCGATGGGCGAGGACTTCGATGATCCGACGATGGACGCGGTGCTGATTGCGTCGGCGCAGCGGGTCGAGCACTACGAGATGGCCGCGTACGGCACGCTCGTCGCGTGGGCCGAGGCCATGGGGCACACCGAGGCTGCCGAACTCCTGCAGGCTACGCTCGACGAAGAGAAGGCTGCTGACGAGAAGCTGAGCGGGATCGCCGAGGGCGGGCTCAACCGTGAGGCGGCGGCCGCTGCGCACCCGGAAGAGGAAGAAGAGGAAGAAGAGGAAGCGCCGGTTCCGGTCCGAGCCGCGGGTCGCGGGCGGGCGAAGACTGCCTCGGCGCCGGCTCGGGCATCGGCAGGACGCCGGTAGTCAGCCGTCGCGCGCCCGCCGGGCTGCATCGCCAACGCAATGGCGAGCGCTGTCAGGTCGGGCGCGCACTCTCTCTGCCTCCCACCAGCAGCGCGGCGCACAACGCCCCAATCGCGGCAAGGCCCGCACCCATCAGCGCGACGCGCGGCAGGCCGGCCCCGAAGCCGCGCCCGCTCACGACCAGCCCGAGACACGCGACTGACAGCAGCGTTGCGACCCGGGAGACCGCGTTGTTGATGCCAGAGGCCACGCCAGCGTCACGCTCGCCAGCCGACGACATCACCGCGGCAGTCAACGGCGCGACCGTGATCCCCATCCCCAGGCTCAGGACCAGCACCGCCGGCAGCACGCCGGATACGTAGTCGGGGGCGTCGAGCCAGGCGAACAGCAGGAAGCCGGCGGCCGCCAGCGAAGGCCCAACGGTCAACGGCAGCCGCGGCCCGTAGCGGTCCATCAGCCCGCCCGCCCACCGCGACAGCCCGAACATCACGACCACAAACGGCAACAGCGAAGACGACGCCTGGACCAGCGAGTAGTGCCGAACCTCGATGAGGTTGAAGGGAAGCGTGAACATCATCGCCCCCAGGCCGGCGTAGAGAAACAACGTCAAGAGGTTCACGCCGGTGAACGTCCGCGAGCGGAACATCGCGAGATGCACCATTGGCGTGCGGCTCCGGCCCTCGAAGACGATGAAGCCCGCGAGCGCCGCCACACCCGCGAGCAGGCTGCCGAGTGTGAGCGGATGGCCCGCGCCTCGCGTGCCCGCTTCGGTCAGACCAAGGACGATCGCGAACAGTCCGCCGGTCACCAGCAGCGCGCCGGGCCAGTCGAGTGGCGCGGCGGTGGGCCGCACGTCACTCTCCGGCACGCGCCACCAGGCGATCGCGACGATCGCCGCGGCAGCGGGAAGGTTGATGAAGAAGATCCAGCGCCACGAGAGGAGCTCCACCAGCCAGGCGCCGACGACTGGACCCGCGCCGCCGGCAATCGAGGTGACGCTGGCCCAGGTGCCGATCGCGCGACCACGGCGTTCGGAGCTGAAATTGGTGCTGATCAGCGCGAGGCTGCCGGGCACGAGCAGCGCCGCGCCGATGCCCTGAACGGCGCGCGCGGCGATCAGCATCCAGGCATTCGCGGCCAGCCCACATGCGGCCGACGCCGCCGCGAAGATCATCGTCCCGAGCACGAACACGCGCCGCCGGCCCCACCGATCCCCGAGCGCCCCGCCGACCAGCAGCAGTGAGGCGAGAAACAGCATGTAGGCCTCGACCACCCATTGGGCCTGCGCCGGCGAGGTGTCCAGCGCGCGCCGCAACTCGGGCAGGACCACGTTCACGACCGAACCGTCGATGAAGGTCATCGCGGAGCCGAGAATGGTGACCGCGAGGATCGCGCGCCCCTCGCGCGCGCTGCAGTCCCGCTCACCCGGCGCCGCGCTGGCCGAGGCCCCGTCGTGCGGTGGGTGGGTGGCGCTCGTCGGCACGCTGGACGGGTCAGGCCCCAGGCTGGCAGTGGCGGGCGTCGATCTGCTTGATCTTGTCCTTGAAGGCGGTGACCCACGCCTCCACGGCGGTGCCAGACGAGGGTCGCTCGTGGTGCAGTTGATCGACGCGTGCGGCGGTGAAGATGGCCCGGAGGTGCTCGTCAGTCAATTGGTGCAGCCGCTCGGCGAGGAACTGCCGACCCTCCTCGGTGATGCGCGGATGCGCGTTGCCACCGCCGCCGGCGGCCAGCGAGATGCTCAGTTCGCCGCGGCACTCACCCGTGTTCCCGCTGAAGACCGGCTTCTTCGCCCAGTTCTCCAGATTCATCTTGGCGGTGATCGCATTGGAGGTACGGCCGGCGCCGCCGAAGGTCGCACCGACGTCGACGACCGCGGCCACCGCATGTGCACACGCCCGAGTGTCGGCGCGCTCGAAGAGCATCTGGTGGGTGTCGCCGTTGCCCGGTGTACGGATCTCCCCCGCGCTCACATCGGGCGGACCCTCACAATACAGCGCCTGTTGCTCCGGCTTGCGGTCGCCATGCTGCAGCAGCACGCCGAGCAGGACGAGGGCCGCGTATCGCGTCCGCTGTTGGGTCCGCTCCTCACCGGCCGGCAGAGTGCCGACGGCTTCCTCGAGCTCACGCCACGACCAGCCCTGATCGCTATCGGGGGTCGAAAGGATCTTCACGCCGGGCACGGACACCTGCCACATGCCCAGAAAGCGCCGGGAGCGGCGTTCGCCCGTCCCGTGCATCGGATCCTCCGGGCAATCCGTGCACTGCACGTTCAGCGGCAGTGCCGGCGCGGCGGGGAAGCCGAGCGCCCACATCAAGCGGGTGGCGGCGACAGTGGCAAAGGCCTCCCGGTTCCCACTCTGTGTCTCGACATTCCAGTACTTCACCCGGACGTCGTGCTGGTCGGCTGTGCGGCAGGTGAACTTCGCGGACTTGCCACCCAGCGACACCCCCGGCCTCGTGAAGACGCACGAGATGCCATCGGCGGCGGTCGCCTCCGAGACGCGATAGGGGAACACGCCGCTGGGCCCCTCGAGGAGCTTGGCGGGCGAGAGTGTCGGGGGCGGTTGCCAGATCGTGGCGTGGGCGAGATATGCCTGACGGGCGGTCGCAGGCGCGACAATCGAAGACGGCGGCTTGGACTGCGCCGTCAACGCGGTTGCG
>DATLBL010000021.1:0-17748 GCA_035526925.1 Gemmatimonadales bacterium | reverse complement strand
AGCGACAGCCCGCGCAGGCCGTAGTAGGTGAATAGCAGCGTCCGGTTGCTGTACCGATCGGAAAGCCAGCCGGACGCCGTGGTGCCGACGAGGTCGCACAGGCCCATCAGGGCGAGCAGCCCCGCCGCCGTCACCTCCGGGATGCCGTAGTCGATGCAGGCCGGGATCAGGTGGGTGCCGACGAGGCCGTTGGTCGAGGCGCCGCAGATGAAGAAGGTGGCGGTCAGCAGCCAGAAGTCGCGGGAGCGCGCGCCCTCGCGAAGGGCGCCGACGGCCACCCGCGCCGGATTGGTCGTCGCCTTGCCGGCGGGCACGAGTGCGGTGCCCCCGAGCGGCGGCAGGCCGAGGTCGGCCGGGCGCTCGCGCAGGAGCAGCGCGACGATCGGAATGGCGAGGGTGGCGGCACCCGCCATCACGATGGCAGCGGCGCGCCAACCATGCCGCTCGATGATGGTGGCGAGCAGTGGAAGGAAGACGAGCTGTCCGGTGGCGGTACTGGCGGTCAGCAGTCCCATCGCGAGCCCGCGCCGCGTGCTGAACCAGCGATTGACCACCGTCGCGCCCAGGACGAGCGCCACCATCCCGCTGCCCGCTCCGACCACGACACCCCAGACCAGGACGAGCTGCCACGGACGAGTCACCTGGGTGGCGAGCCCCACGCCCATGGCCAGAAGCGTGAGTGCGCCCATCGTCGTTCGCCGGATGCCCAGTCGCTGCATCAGACCGCCGGCGAACGGGCCCATCAGCCCGTACAGGAAGATGTTGAGTGAGATCGCAAGCGAGATCGTCGAGCGGGTCCAGCCGAACTCGGCCTCGAGCGGGATGATGAGGACGCTGGGGGTCGCGCGAATGCCGGCACCAGCCAGCAGAGCGAGAAAAGTGACGCCGAGGACGACCCAGGCGTAGTGAAGGCGCCGGGTCATCTGCCGGATCCCAGCCCCTGACAGGTGTCGATGGCTCGCCTCGACCACACGTCCGATAGGTGGCCGGTCATTGCATGTCGCGGCATCACAGGCCTCGTCGTCCGACGGGTCCATAGGTAAAGGAATGTACAGTAGAGATTTAGTATCGCGGCACTCAGGTTGCCCCGTTCAGAACCCTGCTCCACTCTGAGCGCCCCGCGCGCCGTCCGATTCCCGAGCCGTCGAAGGAGCATCCATGTCCCGCGTTCGTCTGGCCACTGCCCTGATCGCCCTGCTCGCCATCGCCGCCTGCGGCGAGGCCGATCAGCTCACCTCACCGACTGGTGGCAGTCGCGACGTTCCGGTCACCGGTGGTCCGCGTGACGGGTTCCCCGGCGGTACGTCGGGCGGCGGCGATACGACGTCCACCGATCCCGGCGACACCACGACGACCAACCCGATCGATTCCGCGGCGGCAGGCGATCCGGTGAACAACGGAACCTGGACCACCCCCGACGGAGTTCCCGGGACGATCGTGACGCTCGATCCCGCGGTGTTCGTCCCCGCCGCCAGCGGCGGAGCGGGCACGGGGGGCAACAGCACCGCGCTCCTGTTCAAGGCGTCCGGCCCAGGGCTGTACGGAAGCGGCACCTGCGGCCCGAAGGGGTTCTGGACGGATCCCGACGGTAACGTGTTCGGGCCCAACAACCCGAACTGCCTGGACTACGGCAGCGACGGGAGCGCGGGCAACAACGGCAACGGCCAGTGCATCGCCTCTCCGAGCGGGGAGCCGGGCCTCTGGATCAATCCGGGGGGCAACCCGACCCACCCGTTCCATTCGAAGTGTCTGCGCGTCGGGCCGACGATCAGCTCGCTGGCCCTCAGCTTCGCTCCGCAGGCGCAGATCTTCGATGCCACCGACGGCAGCGGCAGCCGCGCGATCAACTTCTATTCGTCGGGCGTGGTGGTGGCGCAGCTGATCTATGACGGCCTCACCGGTACGACGACCGGGGCGGGCATCCTCGTGGGCAGCGACGGCGCATCACCCTCCAACGTGTGGACCGTATTCTTCGGTCAGCCGGCGTTGAGCTACAGCACCGGCCTCGCCAACGGCGACCTGATCGACGCGCTGACGTCGGGTGGTGTCGAAGTGGTGGCGTGCAGCACCTCGATCGGCTGCTCGCTGGTGACGCTCGGGCTGTCGCTCGATCCGTAGACGCCGATCCGATGGGAATGTATCGAACGTACGAAGGGGCGTGCTCGAGAGCACGCCCCTTCGTACGTCCGGCCCGGCTAGCGACTAGCCGCGCGAACCCGAGCCTCCGCCGCCTGGCCGGGCGGCACCGGTGCCTGAACCTCCCGGCCTGCCGCCCCCCCCGCGTCCGTTCCCGCCGGCCCTGCCGCTGCCAGGCGCACCGCCTGGCCTCCCACCCCGCCGCGGACTGTGTCGGCTGGGCCCGTCCGACGATCGTCCCGACGGGCGCACGTGCTCGGCCGCCTGGTGTGCTTCGCGCCGCGCTGCCTTGGCCTTGGACCGCTCGCGATCCTCCGCCTTCTTGGCACGGATCTGTGCGATGCGCTCCGCGAGCGGGATCTCCAGCTTGGTCTCGCTGCGGGCATGGTAGTCGAAGTCGGGGACGGTTACGCGCGGAAGGCGCCGGCTGATCGCGCGCTCGATCCCGCGCAGCTCCCCCTCCTCGTCGGGCGCGACGAAGGTGAACGCGTCTCCCGTCATCTCGGCTCGGGCCGTCCGTCCCACGCGGTGGATGTAGTCCTCGGGCGCGGTGGGAACGTCGAAGTTGACCACGTGACCCAGGGCTTCGACGTCGATACCCCTGGCGGCGATGTCCGTGGCCACGAGCACGCGATACTTGCCGCTCTTGAATCCGGCCAGCGCCTCGGTCCGCTGCGACTGCGACCGGTTGCCGTGAATCCGTTCGGCCTGGATGCCGTGCTTGACGAGGTACGCCTGCAGCCGGTTGGCGCGATGCTTGGTACGCGTGAACACGAGCGCTTCCTGCATCTCGTCCCGTTGCAGTAGCGTCAGGAACAGCGCCGGCTTGAGCTCCTGCGGCACAGGATAGACCGCCTGGGTGATACCCACGGCCGGCGCGGCCTTGCGCTCGACGCTGATCGTCGCCGGATGGTGGAGCAGCTCTCGCGTGAGCTCCAGAATCGGTGCGGGCATCGTGGCGCTGAAGAACAGCGTCTGGCGCCGGGCCGGAAGGTGCTTGAGCACCCGCCGGATGTCGGGAAGGAAGCCCATGTCGAGCATGCGGTCGGCTTCGTCGAGCACCAGATATTCGATGCCCGGCAGCCTCGCATAGGGGGCCCGGAAGTGGTCGAGCAACCGGCCGGGAGTGGCGATCAGCACGTCCACGCCGGTCCGGAACGCGTGTTCCTGCGGACCCATGCCGACGCCCCCGAAGATCGCGGCCGCCGTCACCGGAGTATGCACGGCCAGGTCGTTCAGGTCCTCGAGAATCTGCGCCGCCAACTCGCGCGTGGGCGTGAGGACGAGGGCCCTCGTAGTGCCCCGCGGCTGGTCGAGGAGCTTGTGGAGGATCGGCAGCAGGAACGCCGCCGTCTTGCCGCTCCCGGTCATGGCGCACGCCAGCACGTCCCGCCCTTCCAGGGCTGGAGGGATTGCGTCGGCCTGAATCGGTGTCGGTCTGGTGAAGCCGAGCTCCTTGATGCCCTTGAGGAGACTCGGGTGGAGCTTGAGGCTACTGAACGGCACGGCGAGGTCCGGGGCCGTAGATCTCCGAGTCGACCCACTGCAGTAGCGCGCGGTCGAGCTCCTCGACTGGCATGCCGGTCACCTGCTGCATCACGGCCCGGCGCTTGCCTTCGTTCATCAAATACCACATCGGCGGCATGGCGGTCTCGCCGCGTCGCTCGTTGGCCGGATGGGCATCGTACGAGACGAAATGGAATTCACGACCACGGTGGACCAGACGTCGCTGCTCGAACTTGTAACTGCTCACGGCGGGCTCTCGATCGGGGGACCATGGCGCGACGCGATTGCCGCGCAAGGTAAATCTAACCCGGTCGGCGGGTTCGGGCCTGGCCGGCCGTTCTGGTCGCCGTCATGGCCAGACCGGTTGGCAGGCGATGGTGGTGCCCGCGAGCGGTACCGGCAGGTGGACGGGGCGGCTGATGTGCAGGCAGAACTCCGGGGTTGGCCCGAGCACCATCTGGCGACCCCAGAGTGCCGCACCCGTGGCCTCGACCAGCGGTTCGAGCAGCTCGTACATCTCACGGTAGCTCATACCCGACGGCTTGGCGAACCAGACCGCGTTGTCCGGCGAGTCCCGCGGGGTGCCCCGCCGGAGGAGATAGAGCCCGGCCGTGCCGTTCTCGGCCGCTGCGGCCGCGGCGTCGTGGGCGGCCTGACGCGACGCGGTCACGGCTGCGGCGTTGAGCGGGTCGAGCGCGGCGGAGCCGTCGACCATGTACCAGTCCTCATAGGCCCGGGCGCCTGCGGCGGCCCACGGCGCTCCGAGGATGGCCGCCGATCGCGAGCCGAGAAACCCTGGTGGTGGTGCATCCCCGAGCGCCGCGTGGAACCGGCGCTGCAGCGCCTCGTACGAGGCGGCGGGCACGCCGGCCCGGGGCCAATGCCAGAAGACGTAGGCGAGCATCAGCGCTCCACCTCGGCTGGCGTGCTCGGCGCTCCCGCGAAGGTCACCTCGGTCGTGAATCCCTCCGCGCGCACCATGGCCTCCAGCAGACGGCGGGCACTGTCCTCGGCGTGACGGGCCAGCTCGGCCTCGCCCGCCGCCTCCAGCAGTTGCCGGCGGGCCAGCGCGAAGATTGTATCCCGGTCCGACGGCGTGAACGGATTCCAGAGCCCCCGCTGCTCGTCGTAGGTCTTGAGCGAAGTAATCTCGACGCCCATGACCGAGGGAGGCGGCAGCGTGATCCGAATGCGGCGGCCCGGATGATCCACCGTCACCTGGGTGCCGCGATCGAGGTCGAATCCGGTGAGCACCTTTCCGGTCACCACGACGAGCGAGCGTTTGGTGGAGCCGAGCCGGCGATTCTCGTAGGTGACGACATCGCGCAGCATCGTCTCGCTGGTCACCAGGCGCGCGACGGCTTTGGTCTGCTCCACCACGACCGACTGGCTGACCGTAGTCTCCCCCGCGGCGAAACGCCGGAGCGGCGCCGTGCCCCGGGCCACCCCCCGCCCAACGATCACGGCCACGCCGAACAGCAGCGCCGTGAGCAGCAGCGGCCAGACCGGCCGGCGCGGCGTGCTATCGGCCACGGCGCGACATGGCGGCTTCGACCTCGACGATCTCCCGCGGCGCCCGGCTCAGCCACTCCAGGCCCGTGTCGGTAGTGACGTAATCGTCCTCGATGCGGATGCCGATGTTGTCGTAGCGCTGCACGGCCGCGCGCACCTTCGCGATCATGGTCCGGTTCTTCGGCGTGTCCGGCAGGATATCGAGGAGTCGCGTGCTCACGTACAGGCCGGGCTCGATGGTGAAGACGTCGCCCGGCGCGAACGCGCCGGCATCCTTCCAGGGCCGCGGAGGGTCGTGGACTTCGAGGCCGATGCCGTGCCCGAGCCCGTGGGCCATGTAGAGGAACGACTGCGTGCAGCGCACCGGCTCCGCCCGGCACTGCTCCGCCCAGGGGGGATCGAATGTGGCGTCGACTCCCTCGGTGAGGCCCAGGCGCGCGGCGCCGCGGGCGATGACCGCTCGAGCGGAGTCGCGCCATGTGGCGTACGGAGCGCCGGGACCCGCCGCGCGCTCCGCTGCCCGCTGCGCATCGCGGACGATCTGGTACAGCGCGCGCTGTTCGGGCGTGAACCGGCCGCTCACGGGGAGGGTGCGGGTGACGTCGGCGGCGTAGCCGGCCCACGCGGCGCCGACGTCCATCACCACCACGTCGCCCGCCCGCATGCGACGGTCATTCGCCTCGTAGTGGTACTGCGTCGAGTTGAGTCCCGAGCCGATGATCGAGCCGAACGCCGGACCCTCGCCGCCCGTTCGGCGAAAGGCCGCCGCGAAGAGCGCCTCGGCCTCGTACTCCCACATGCCGGAGCGGACCTTCCCCATCACCTCACGATGAGCCGCGACCGTCACGTCGATCGCGCGACGGAGCAGCGCCACCTCCGCCGGGCTCTTTCGGGCACGGAGGCTGTCCACGATCGGGTGCGCGTCCCGTACCTCCAGACGCGGGTGCCCGTCGGCGAAGGCGCGCATGAAGGTCGCGCCTCGCGTGAGCGAGTCGCTCTCGGCGTAGTCGGCGCCGCTGTAGTCGCGCAGGGTGTAGAACGGGAGACCCGTGTCCGCGAGCGAGTCGAGCGCGGGCGGGAGCGCCGCGATCGAGCGGACACTCAGGCCGGTCTCGCGCGCCACCACGCTCGAGTCGGGTGGAAAACCGTCGTAGAGCGCGCGGCGCGGGTCGCGCGCTTCCGTGTACAGCGTGCCGCCGATGCGTCCGTCCTTCACCACGAGCACGAGGGCCGCGTCCGGCTCGAGGAACCCGGTGAGATATCGGAAGGCCGGCAGCTGGCCCGTCCGTGCGACGCCGGTCGGTGCCGGCGCACCGAACGCCACGAGAACCCCATTCCGGATGCGAGCGGCGAGCGAATCGCGGCGGGCCGCATACTCCGTCGGCCCGATCGACTGTGCGGCCACGGCCGGTTCGGGCATCGCAGCGGCGAGGGTGGCCAGCAGCCAGGGCATCACTTTCCACATGGTGGGCTCCAGCACCAGGTCAGTTCGAGATCGCGATCGACGGCGCGTGCTCCACGCCGCCGCCGTCGACAAAGGCCCGCTCACTCTTGGAGATCACGACCGTCGCCACCGCATTCCCGATGAGGTTCGTGATGGACCGCGCCTCGCTCATGAACCGATCGACGCCCAGCACGAGCGCGACCCCTTCCACGGGCACCACCCGCATGGCCGACAGCGTGCTCGCCAGGACGATGAATCCCGAGCCCGTGACACCTGCCGCGCCTTTGGAGGTCACCATGAGCACGCCGAGGACGCCGAGCTGCTGGGCGAGCGGGAGGTGGACGCCGTAGGCCTGGGCGATGAACAGCGTGGCCATCGAGAGATAGATGGAGGTGCCGTCCAGGTTGAACGAGTATCCCGCGGGAATGACCAGCCCCACGACCGAGCGCGCGCAGCCCAGCCGTTCCATTTTGTCGAGCATGCGGGGAAGCACCGCTTCGCTCGACGAGGTGCCCAGGACGATGAGGATCTCGTCCTTGATGTATGCGAGCAGCCGGAGCAGGCTGAACCCCCAGCAACGCGCGATCACGTTCAGCACGACGAAGATGAACAATGCCATCGTCGCGTAGACACAGGCCATCAGCCCGCCGAGGGTGACGAGGGAGCCGACGCCGAAATTGCCGATGGTGTACGCCATGGCGCCGAACGCCCCGATCGGGGCCACCAGCATGACGATGCTCACGATGCGAAAGAACACCTGCATCAGCCGCTCGAGCATTCGCGCCACCGGCCGGCCGGCCCGCCCGAGCGACGCGAGCGCCACCCCGAACAGCAGCGAGAAGAACACGACCTGCAGGATCTCGCCCTGGGCGAATGCGCCGACCACGCTCGACGGGACGATGTGGGTGACGAAATCGATGAACTTCAGCTCCTGCCCCTGGGTCGCGAACCGTGAGACGTCGCCCGTCACGACCCGGCTCGCGTCGATGCCCGCGCCGGGCCGGAACAGGTTCATCACGACCAGGCCGATCGCCAACGCGAAGGTGGTGACCACCTCGAAGTAGACGAACGCCTTGAGTCCCACACGCCCCACGCGCTTCAAGTCGGTCGTGTGCGAGACGCCGAGGACGATCGTGAGGAAGATGATCGGCGCGATGACCATCCGCACCAGGTTGATGAACGTGTCGCCCACGGGCTTCATCGCCCGGCCGGCCGACGGCCAGAGCACGCCGACCAGCACCCCCAGCGCGATCGCGACGAGGACGCGTACGGTGAGATTGTTCCCGAGCCGTGCGAGCCGGGATGGGGGAAGCGGTTGCGACATGCGCCTCGGCAACGGAGACGACTGCGGGGAGCGGCGTGTTGTCGAAGCTAACCGGCGCCGGCACTGGGCACCACGCGGGGCGCGGGACCGGCCGGGCCCTCAAGAACCGGCGTGCTCCCTTAATCCGCGATGGGCGGGAGGGTCCGCTCGATCTCCGCGCGGTGGGGTTCCTCCCACGGCGGGAGCCGCAGCGTCTCGCCGAGCTGCGCGAGCGGTTCGTCGACGGTGAATCCCGGCGAGACGGTCGCCACCTCGAACAGCACGCCGCCCGGCTCTCGAAAGTAGATCGACTGAAAGTAGGTGCGGTCGCGCACCTCCGTGGGCGAGGCGCCGAGCCGAATCAGTTCGCGTCTCAGCTCGAGCTGCTCGTCGGTGCTCGCGATCGCGAAGGCGACGTGGTGGACCGTGCCCAGCCCGTTCCGGGCCTGGGCCGCATCCGGCGCCTCCACAAGGTCGACCAGGTGTCCGGCCGCCGTTCCACCGACCGCGAGCCTCGTGCGCTCGGGCGTCTCCTCCACGATGTCGAAGCCGAGCACGCCGGTCATCAGCGCTATCGTCGGTCCTCGCTCGCGCAGCAGCAGCGTGACACCGTGGAGCCCGCGAATGGCCATGTCAGGGGAGAAACCGCCTTCCGACCACGGCGCCCGGGGATCCGCCGCACCCTCCACCAGCTCGATCACCAGCCCGGATGGGTCCCGCACGACGAGCGGGCATTCGTCGAAGCGTGGCAGTCCGGTGCGGGCGTCGAGACCCGCGTCCCGAAGTCTGGAGCGCCATTGCTGGAGCGTGCCCCCCGGAATCGAGAACGCCGTTGCGACCACCTGCCCGGCGCCATGCACTCCCTCGGGGACGCCCCACGCATGATAGGGAAAGGTGGTCCAGATCGTTCCGGGCTCACCCGTCTCGTTTCCGTAGTAGAAATGGTAGACGCTGTGGTTGTCGAAGTTGACGGTGCGCTTCACCAGGCGTAGGCCGAGCCGCCGCCGGCAGAAGTCCAGATCGGGTTGAGCCTCGTCCACCGTGGCGGTCACGTGATGCAGGCCCAGAATGGAATGCCTCATGACGGCTCCCTGGCGAGGCGCGGTACACCGAGGTGACGACAATCACGCCCCGGCGTTGTACGGCCGGGTACGCTGGGCCCTCGGGGTCAACGTCGTGACCCACGGCCCTCTACGAGAGGTACTACGTATGCGATGCACTTCACAAGCATCGGCGTGTCTGATGGTGCTCGCCCTGGCCGGATGCGGCGGCGGGCGCGACACCCGAAACGAGAGCACGGCAGGCACTGGAAGTGAGTCGGGGTCGATGAGCGATACGGCCGGTATGACGGGCTCGATGAGCGACACGAGCGGAATGGGTGGCATGCCGGCGGACACCGCCCGCTCGAGCAGCGGGACGGGGATGGGCGCGGACAGCGGCCGCGCCGGGGCCGGCGCGCGCTCGGATTCCGCCAGGGGCAATCAGACCAAATCGGGCGTGACCGATACTAGGAGCGGCAAGTCCACTCTGGGGCCGGGCGTCCCCAAGACACGCCCTGACCAGGGTCAGCCGGTTACATCCAAGGGCGACACGGTGAACCGGGGCGTGGACAGCACCGACGCCGCGCGGTAGTCAGTTTTCGCCCAGGCACCGGAGGAAGGTGCGCTCCAGCGAGTCCGCGAGGCGCGAGATGCGCTGGACTCGCTGGTCACCCAGGCTCAACCGAGCCGGCATCGACGACCCCTCATAGACATCGGCCGCCTCGCGCGTGCTCCCGAGCAGCGCCTCCGAGTCGTCTCGCGCCGCCGGGCAGCCGCAGCCCGACGCACCCACCACCATCTCTCTCGCGTACTCGCTCATCGCACGCAACGAGGCGAGCTCCTCGGTCCGCGGGCGCCGGCTGCCGGTGCGCCCCATCGAGAGAATTGTCGAGTGGATCCAGGCGGCATGCCGGCCCATGCTGTCGATGGATTGGTCGCAGCGGGAGTGCCCGCCGCGGCGTCTCGGACCGCCGCAATCCCGGTCTCGGCCGGCGGCCTCGGACGGCCCGAGTGCCAGGTACGCGATCGCGCGGGCCTGCGACGCGCCGAGCGGATAGCGATTGAACCGCTGCGACGGGAACAGCTCGTCGAACGCCTGCCGGAGCCTGGCGCGATCGTCCGCCGGCAGCCGCGTATACGTGGTGCGATAGGGCTCCAGCGCGTGGTCGAGCTGCGCGATGTTGGTTCGAGTAGTGCGCCCGCTCAGTCCGGCGTACGACACCAGCCAGGGGTCAGGGGTGGTCGAAGGCGAGACCGAGACACCGTTGGTCATTCCACCAGGAGCCGGCATGGCACGGCGTTCGAGCACCGGCTCCGCCGGGGTGCCGACCGAGCCAGCGGCGGCGGGGGCCGGCGTCTGGGCGCTCGACGCGCGGGCAGCTAGGGCCAGCGGGATCACGAGGAGTCGTGCGAATCGAAGCATGGGCCTGGCTCTCTGGAGGGGTGCGCGTCGCGCCGAGGCCAGGTCGAGACATCACGTCAACGTGTTGCCGCCTATGACGTTGGTCTCAACAGCGCCGGCGTGGCTCGGTCCCGAAGACCGAGGGTGATCCCGGGGCAACCAGCAAGGCCAAGGCCACCCGGGTCATGGCGCTGCCGGCTTGAGCACCAGGTCCTGGAAATCGAAGCTGAAGTCGACCGCGGGCGAGATCGGAGCCATCTTCGCCTGGTCGATGCTGCCGTCGGGGTTGAGCGCGAAGGTCAGATACGCGTCGGCGCGAAGCTCCCGGTCCCGCCATCGTGCGACGAATGTGTCGTGCTGCCAGTGTTCAAGGTCGCCGACCATCGACGGCGTTCTCGTCATCCGGATCACCAGTTTGCCGTGCTCTTCGGCGATCGCCACGTCACCGTACCAGGCGTCTCGATAGATGCCCGCGTACTTGGCGAGCGGCAGCGATGGGCCCGAGGTCGAGTCGCGCTGGCTGGCGGCGTCGGCGGCGAGCTTCGCGAGCTCCGCCCGGTTGTGCCGGAGAAGCTCGCCGTACAGGCCGACGTAGTCCGGGGCCTTCACCCCGAGATAGTGGTCGAGCACGCGGTAGGCGATCGAGTTGAACGCATAGCCCGACTCCTGGTTGGTGAGCACCACGACACCGACGCGAAGCTCCGGCAGCATGGCCACCCGCGAGAGGTAGCCGGGCAGACCGCCGGTGTGCGTGAGCAGCAGCTTCCCACGGTAGTCCTTCGTCTCGAGTCCCAGCGCATAGCCGTTAATGTTCGGCCGCAGGTGAGAAAGTCCCGCCGGCGCATCCGAGATCGGCTCGGGCGTCACCTCGCGCCAGATCTGCCGGATGCTCTCGGGCGAGATCAGTCGCGACCCGTCCGCCACGCGGCCCGAGTCGAGCTGCACCATCACCCACTTGGCCATGTCTTCCGCGCCGGACACGATCCCGCCGGCGGGGTTGGTGTTGTCGCTCAGAAACGGGGCGACGGGGCGGACGGTATCGTTCACCTCGGCGTGCGGCGTCGCGACGTTGCCAGCCTTTCCCGCGGCCGAATGATTCACGTCGCTGTGAGACATCCCGACGCGCTCGAGGATGCGCGTGTGGACGAACTCCTCCCAGGTCTGGCTGGACACCGCCTCGATGACTTCGCCCGCCACCAGGTACAGGACGTTGTCGTACGCGTACGCGCTCCGAAACGAAGTGGCCGGCTTGATGAATCGGAGACGGCGCGCGATCTCCTTGCGGTCGTACGTGGAGGGCGGCCACCAGAGCAGGTCCCCGGCCCCGAGGCCGAGGCCGCTGCGGTGCACCAGGAGGTCGCGCACGGTCAGCTCGCGAGTGACGTACGGATCGTACATCGCGAACCACGGCAGGTACCGGATGACCGGCGCGTCCCACTCGACCTTGCCTTCCTCCACCAGCATCGCGAGCGCCGTCGCCGTGAACACCTTGGTGTTGGAGGCGATGCCGAACTGGGTCCTGGCGTCCACCGGCGTCGCATCGCCCAGACGGCGGACACCGTAGCCCCGCGCGAGGACGACCCGTCCATCCTTGACGATGGCAATGGCCACCCCCGGGACGCTGAAAGTCTTGAGCACGTTCGCCACGTACGCGTCGAAGCCGGGGGGCGGAGCGGCGGCCTTCTGGGCGGTGGCGAGGTCGGGTGCGAGCAGGGCCGCGACGAGCGCGGCAAGTAAGCGGAACCACCGGCGTGGAATCGTCATGGCAGTGAACGTGTGGGCGACGCGGTCCGATGGCAAGGCGCTGGTATACTTGGGGGAGTGGCCCGTGTGCGCGCCACGGAAAGGATGCAATCGTTGCCTCATCGGCCGGACGACGCGTTGCGCGTCACGTACCTGGTCCGCGCTGCCGCCAGCGACATCGCCGCCCGGGCGGAAGCGCTCATGCTCGAGCAGGCCACCGAGCTTCCCCGCGCGGCGGTGGAGCGCGAGCCGTGGGTGGCCGCGCACATCCTTGGTCGCGTCGACGTGATCGCTCCGGCGGGTGAGGGCCTTCACCACGTCACGATCGCGCACCCGCTCGCCACCGCCGCCGGTGACCCGGCGCAGCTGCTCAATGTGCTCTTCGGGAATTCGTCGTTGCAGCCGGACGTCGTCCTCGCCGATGTCGATCTGCCCACCACCGCGTTCGAGTGGCTGCCGGGACCGCGTGCCGGGGTCGCGGGGCTCCGGTCACTCACCGGAGTGAACGGCCGCCCCGTGCTCGCGACGGCCCTCAAGCCGATGGGCCTGCAACCGCCTCGCCTGGCGTCGCTGTGCGCCACCTTTGCCCGGGCCGGCATCGACGTCGTGAAGGATGACCATGGACTCGCGGACCATCCGTTCTGCCCGTTCGAAGCTCGGGTCGAGGCCTGCCTCCGGGCCGTGGAGGATGCGTCGCGCGACACCGGGCGTCTGGCGCTCTATGTCCCGAACCTGGTCGGCACGCCCGGTCGGATCTGGCGCCAGCTCGCCTTTGCGCGCGACGCGGGGGTGCGGGCGGTGCTCCTCTCGCCGATGCTCACCGGGCTCCCCCTGCTGCACGAGATGGCGTCGCTCGCGGACGGGGTGGCGGTGATTGCGCACCCGTCGTTTGCCGGCGTACAGCGAATCCTCGAGCCGGTGCTGCTCGGCAAGCTGTTCCGCTGGTATGGCGCCGATGCGGTCGTCTTTCCGCACGCCGGCGGTCGGTTCAGCTACGATACCGCGACCTGCGCCGCGATCGCGGCCCAGCTGCGGGCCGCGCATCCGTGCGCGCGCCCGGCCATGCCCGCGCCCGCGGGCGGCATCCGGGTCGAGCGAGTCGCCGCAATGCTGGATTTCTACGGACCCGACTGCATGCTGCTGATCGGCGGCAGTCTGTACGAGGCGGGAGAGGCGTTGTTCGAGCGGACGCGAGCGCTGGTCGACCAGGTGTCCCGCGCGGCTTCCCGGGAGGCGGTGCCATGAGCGATCATGTGCGCCAGACCGATCCGTTCCGCTGGGAGGGTGTCGAGGTGAAGCCCTACAAGGCCGCGGGCAGCCACTTCGCCGGCATCACGCGGCAGACCCTGATCGAAGGTGGCGACGGCCTCGCCTGTCAGCTCCGCTACTTCGAGATCGCGCCCGGGGGTTGGTCGTCACTCGAGCGGCATCACCACGCGCACGCGGTGATGATTGTGCGCGGGGCCGGTCGGGTGCTGATCGGCGATCGGATCGTCGAGGCGGCCATCCACGATCTGGTGCGGGTGCCGCCCTTCACCTGGCACCAGTTTCAGCCGGCTGGAGCGGAGCCGCTGGGCTTCCTCTGCATGGTGGACTGCGACCGGGACGTGCCCGAGCGGCCCGACCCCGCCGCACTCGCGGACCTGCGGCGGGACCCTGCCGTGGCGGAATTCATTCGGGTCTGACGCGAAGCTCACCTCGTCCCGCCACGCGCCACCTCTCCTCCCGCCGTACCGTGCGCCACCCGCCACACGCGCCCGCGCTGATCGTCGGTGATGATCAACGCGCCATCCGGAGCGACTGCCACCCCCGCCGGCCGGTGCTCGGCCAGCCCCGGCTCTTTCCTCGGGCCCGCGAAGCCCTCGGCGAACACCTGGTAGTCGCCTGACGGTTTTCCATTCACGAACGGCTGGAACACGACGTTGTAGCCCTCCTGCGGCTCCGGGGCCCGGTTCCACGACCCGTGGAAGGCGATGAACACCCCGCCGCGATACGTTTCCGGAAATGCTGTGCCCTCATAGAACGCGAGCGCGTTCGGAGCCCAATGCGCGGGGAAGGCCGCGAGTGGCGCCCGCTTGTCGGTGCAGCGGTCGGCGCGCTTGCCGTCCCCGCCGTACTCGGGTGCCTGCACGAGCTTCTGCTGCCCCGGATCGAAGTAGCAGTACGGCCACCCGTAGTCGGCGCCCTTTTCGACGAGCAGGAGCTCCTCGGCCGGGAGGTTGGCGCTCTGCTTCCAGTCGAACAGCTTGGGCCAGTTTTCGGCCAGTTGATCGCGGCCGTGCTGGGTGCTGTAGAGCCGGCCATCCTCGGGTCCGATGGCCAGGCCGACCGCATTCCGGATGCCGGTTGCGAAGCGCGCCGAGGTGGAGAATCGCTGCCCGGTGCGGAGGGCGCTGAACCGCCAAATACCCCCGCGCTGCTGCAGCTCGCGGCAGGGATCGACGCCAGGCGATTCCGGCTGCCGGTCCTTCGTTTGGCAGGCGTTCGATGCCGAGCCCATGTTCACGAACAGGTTGCCCTGGGTGTCGACCGCGATGGGGTGCATCGGATGGCCACCCTTGGTCGTGAGCCCGGTGACGATCGTCTCCGCCGGGCCCTTCGGCACCAGCGCTCCCGCCTGCAAGCGGTAGCGGACGATGCTCGAATCCTGCTCGGCGTAGAGCGCGTCGCCGAGCAGCGCGATGCCGGTGCCGCCGCGGCTCCCCGACTCGCTGGTGCTGCCGAATCGCTCGATGATGTCGGCGCGGCCGTCCCGGTTGGTGTCGCGCAGCGCGACGATGAACCCGCCGGCTGGCGACTTCCTCGTCGAGTCGTACGGCGAATGCCAGGTATTGACGTACACGTCGCCGTTCGGCCCCGCCACGGCGTGTCGGGCGCCGCCGATGGTATCCGCGAAGACGGTCGCGGTGAATCCGGCCGGCACCGTGATGCCCGCGGCAGCCTCGGTCGAACGGCTCCCGGCGGCCGGCGCGGACGCGGAGTCCGCTGTCGGCGTCCGGTGATCGCGCCCGCCACAGGCGGCACCGAGCGCGGAGGCGAGTACGATAAAGTTGCGCGTATTATTCATCGGTACCTCTTTCGTAGGTCCAGCCGCGAGACCGCCGTGGGAAGGTCTGCCGTGCCCCCGCAAGATAGAAGTGCAGCATCGCGCGGCGCTCGTCCCGAGGCGGTGATAGCTGTCACGCGTGCCGTCGATACATTTCGGCAGCCTACGAGGAGATAGAACCATGGATCTCACCGGAATTCATCATCTCACGGCGGTCTCGGCCGCCGTTCGTGAGAATTACCGATTTTATACGCAGACGCTGGGCATGCGCCTGGTAAAGCGAAGCGTCAATCAGGACGATGTGAGCGCGTACCACTTGTTCTACGCGGACGCGGTGGGCTCGCCCGGTACGGATCTGACGTTCTTCGACTGGAAAATGCCGCGCGAGCGCCGGGGCACGCACAGCGTCGTGCGAACCACTCTGCGGGTCACGGGCGGCGCGACGTTGGCGTGGTGGTCGCATCGGTTCCGCGAGGCGGGCGTGAATGCGCGAGAGATTCTGATGCGGGATGGACGGAATACGCTCGACTTCGAAGACCCCGAGGGCCAACGGCTCGCGTTGATCGATGATGGTGGGGAAGGCGAACCTGGCGTGCCCTGGGATCGGAGCCCGGTTCCGGCCGAGCACCAGATCCGCGGCTTAGGGCCCATCCTCATGAGTGTGCCCAGATTGGAGCCGACCGATGAGGTGCTGACCCGGGTGATGGGTCTCCGGCCGCTCCGCGACTATCCGTACGGCGACGACGCTGCGCGCGTCACGCATGTCTATGCGATGGCACGGGGCGGCCCTTCGGCTGAGCTCCACGTCGTCGTGCAGCCCGATCTTGGCCCCGCACGGCTAGGCGCGGGCGGGGTGCATCACGTCGCCTTCCGCACGCCGAACGAGGTCGAGTATCACGCCTGGAAGTCCAGGCTCGACGCGCAAGGCATTCCGAACAGCGGTGAGGTCGACCGATACTATTTCCGGAGCCTCTACTTTCGCGAGCCCAACGGCGTCCTGTTCGAGATCGCGACCGACGGACCGGGCTTCGCGGTCGACGAGGACGCCGCGACACTCGGCGAGCATGTCGCGCTCCCGCCCTTCCTGGAGCCCCGGCGCGACGCGATTCTCGCTGGCCTGGAGCCGATCAGCTGACGTAACCGGTGCGCTGGCTCCACATGGGCAGGGTCGAGCCCGTCCGCATGGGCAGGGTCGCGCCCGTCACCCCTGCCCCCGCACCCCTCGCCACGCTCGCTCGAGCAGTATCCGCACCGTTTCCTTCCAGTCCTCATCCAGTGCCGCCCCGGTCCAGGCGGAGACCGACTTCCGAATATCGTCCAGCCTGAGGCTGTCCTGAATGTCGTCGAGTGTTCGCCCCTCGAGTGCCATCGCCGACACCCGGGAGGTCGCCGCCTCGAGCAATGAACGCATCTGTCGCGCGTACCGGAAGTCGTGCATCACAGGCCCGTGGCCGGGCACCAGCGTCTTCATCGGCAACGCCTCGACGCGGCGAAGCACGTCGATCCACGGCACAGGCCATGACGCCCCGACGTACGGCAGCGGGGACTGAACCAGGATATCGCCGGTGAACACGACGGAATCCTGCGGCAGGTACACCGTCACGTCGTGCGGGCTGTTGGCGCGGCCATGGTCCCGAAGCTCGATTCGGCGATCTCCCAGCCAGAGCGTCAGCTGGTCGTCGAACACCAGGTCGGGCGGCACGACCGTGAGGTCGGCGAGCTCACGAAGCTCGCTCGTCCGCTGTGCGACCGCCCTCTCATGGCCTCGTTTCTGGTCCTCACCGAGCATCCGGCCGCTGCTGTCCCGGCCGGCCACCAGCTCGCGCTGCAGCGCGGCGAGGCCCGCCCGCCGCGCGGACCCGGGCGCGACCGACATCCGGGCCCACCAGGCGGCGTTGAGCGCGATGTAGTCCCGGGTCTGGCGCTCGCTGACGATCGTGATGTCCGGAAAGGCCTCACGATAGGCGATCGCGCCGTTGTTGTGATCGAAGTGCCAATGCGAATACACGAGATAGCGCACCGGCCGGTCTGTAATCGAGCGGATCAGCGCGATGTCCGCGCGCGCGCGTGAGGGTAGATAGGTCGCGTCCACCACGAGGACGCCCTGGTCGGTGACGACGACGCCCGTGTTGCCGTGGGGCCACTGGTCGGTGGCGTCGTCGTGCAGGATGGCGTACACGCCGTCGGCCACGCGCTCTAGCCGCGCGCCCGAGTCACGTGCCTGGTTCTGTGCACGTACCGAGACCGCCGAACACACGAGCAGAAGTGCCCCGACCCGGCAGCCGACCACGGCGCGGGCGACGGCGGAAGCAGCACGGGAATGATCGGTCATCTCCCATGCTATGAACCCCGCCTCAGTCGGGATTGGACAATTCGGACTGTGCCATGCGTTCGCGATGCGCCCGCCGCGGAGCCAGTCCCGCCAGGGCGCGACACTCGCGCACCAGGTGCGATTGGTCGCAGAACCCGGTTTCGGCGGCCAGCCGGGCCCACGCCGGACGAACCGTTCGATCGGCCGCGGCCACGGCGTGGTTGAGCCGCGTGATACGGGCGTAGGTCTTGAGCGGGAGGACGACCTCGCCACGCACCTGCCGCCGCAGCTGCCGGAGGGATGTT
>DATLBL010000020.1:0-21687 GCA_035526925.1 Gemmatimonadales bacterium | reverse complement strand
CCGCTGGCTCACGACCCTCGCCGGCCGCGAGCTCGTGGCCCGCACCTACCTCGGGATCGGCACGGCAGGGCTGCCGCCGCACCGCAGCTTCGTGCTCGGCGGGCGAGGAACCCTCGTCGGTGAGCCGTTCCGTGCGTACGGCGGACGGGAAGTGGCGCTCGGGCAAATCGAATGGCGTGTCGAGGTCCCCGTGCCGGCGATATCCCTTGGCTCGTTCGCCTCCACAGGGCGCACCATCATCCTCGCACCATTCGTGGCCGCCGGGGCCACCGGCCGTCCGATCGCCGGTTTGCCGTGGACGGAAACCGACGGTCTCCGCCCCGTGGTCGGCGTGGCAGTTGAGTGGTTCATGCGGCTCATCCGGATCGAGGCGGGGGTGGGACTTCGGGACGGCGGGTTTGGGCTAACGATCGACGTGAATCGGGACTGGTGGGGGCTGTTGTAGGCGTCTTATCTTCCGACACCGCGCTTTCGCCGACCAATCCGCGGGACCTCACACAGCCAGAGCCGAACGATGCAGTTCACCGACGAATGGCTGGTCCACACCATCGATCCGCTGCTGCCCGACGGCACGGTCGCGGCCATCCGGCAGGAGCCGGCGGCCGCGCCCGCCTCGCTGTGGGAAATTCTCGTCCAGCGCAAGCTGATCGCCGACGACGAGATCATCAAAGCCATCGCCGCCCGCTTCCGGCTACCCATCGCCGACCTCGCGCGGGTCGACCAGAAGCTGCAGCAGAGTGTCCCGGAGCAGGTCGCGCGGCGCTTCAACGTGGTGCCGGTCGGAGCGACCGACTCCTATCTCGAGGTGGCCACCTCCAACCCGTTCGACATCGACGCCGAGAAGATGCTGGCCTTCGCCACGGGCCGTGAAGTGCGGATGCTGCTCGGGTCGCCGGCGGTCATCCGGCTTCGCCTCGACGAGATGTATCGCAGCGAGGACCCGGTCAACCGTCTGCTCGAGGGCATCAGCGGGGACTTCGAGGTCAAGGAGCTGCAGGACGAGGACGAGGATGCCGCCGCCAGCGCCGAGGAGGCCAGTCAGCGCCCGATCATCCGCCTGGTCGACGTCATGCTCGCGGACGGCGTGACCAGTCGGGCCAGCGACATTCACGTCGAGCCCATCGAGGGCGGCGTGGCGGTGCGATATCGCATCGACGGCGTGCTCCGGCAGGTCATGAAGATCCCGCGCAACGCGGGGCTTCCGCTCATCTCGCGCATCAAGATCATGTCGGGCCTCGATATCGCGGATCGGCTCCGGCCGCAGGACGGGCGGGCTCGCGTCTCGGTGAACGGGGAGGCGGTCGATCTTCGAGTGTCCACCCTCCCGGCCTCGCTCGGTGAGAAGGTGGTCATCCGGATCCTGAGTCAGCGGGCCACCGCGCTGAGCCTCGACGCCCTCGGCATGCATCGCGACGAGCAGGAGTCCGTTCAGGGGCTGCTCTCGGCCAAGGAAGGGATCATCCTCGTCACGGGCCCCACCGGCTCCGGCAAGACGACCACGCTCTACTCGGCCATCCGGCTCATCCAGAGCGAGGGCGTCAACATCGTCACCGTCGAGGATCCCGTCGAGTACCGCCTCGGCGAGAACATCGTGCAGGTGCAGGTGCACGAGAAGGCGGGCCTGACGTTCGCGTCCGCGCTCCGATCGATCCTGCGGCAGGATCCCGACGTCGTGCTCATCGGCGAGATCCGGGACCAGGAAACGGCGCAGATCGCCCTGCAGGCGTCGCTGACGGGCCACCTGGTGCTCTCCACGCTGCATACCAACGACGCGCCGAATGCGGTCACCCGCCTGGTCGACATGGGCATGGAGCCGTACAAGATCGCGTCCGCGCTCCGCGGCGTGGTGGCGCAGCGCCTGATGCGGCGGCTGTGCGCCAGGTGCCGCGAGGCCAGCTCCGAGCCGCTGCCGGAGCGGGTCGCCAGATTCGTTCCGCGCGGCACCCCGCTGTTCAAGGCGGTGGGCTGCCCCGAGTGCTCGCAGACCGGCTACCGCGGCCGCTTCAGCATCATGGAAATCCTGACGCTCACCGCCGAGATCGAACGCCTGATCGGCGCCGGAGCCACGGCGGAGCAGATCGCCGAAGCCGCCAGATCGGCCGGCATGCGGTCCCTCTGGGACAGCGGGCTCCGTCATCTGCTGGCCGGGGAATCCACTGTCGAAGAGCTGCTCCGGGTGACGGATGTGCCCATCGAAGGCACGTCTCGCTCGGCACGCGCCGCGCCGGTGGAGCGCGGGCCGGACCGGAAACCATCACGTGGCGCGGCGGCTCCGCCGGTCACCTCGGCGTCCACTGCCCCGGCCGCCTCGGGGCCCTCGCTCGACTTTACGATGGACATGGAGCTGGTGGACGAGCCGGTCGCGGGCGAGGGGGACGGGGCCACGGGCCGGGGACGCGGCGCCAAGGTGCTCCTGGTGGAAGATGAGGAACAGCTGCGGCGGGTCATGAAGGACCTGCTCGAGCGCGACGGGTACATCGTGTCCGAGGCGCGGGATGGCGTTCAGGCGCTCGACCAGGTGGACCGCCACGCGCCCGACATCATCGTGCTCGATCTCAACCTGCCCGGGCTCGACGGCTACAGCGTGCTGCAGCAGCTCCGATCGCGCTCGGCCACACGGGCCATCCCGGTGATGGTGCTGACCGCCAAGGGCGACGAGGACAACGAAGTGCGGGTGTTCGAGCTCGGAGCGGACGATTTCATCACCAAGCCGTTCCGCGCCCGCGCGCTCTCGGCGCGGCTCGAAGCGGTGCTTGGCCGCCACCGCGCTTGAACCGAACGCCGACCTTCCCGACGGACCCCTCTGCCTCCAGGGCACCAGCCGAGCGAGCGAACGCAGACATCGAGGGCGGGGACCGGGTGGGCGGGGCCGAAGGGCTCGCCCTCATCAAGCCCTCGGTTCGCGCGCAGAGCGCCTACACGCTGAGCGCGCCGGTCGCGCGGCGGAAGCTAAACCAGAACGAGAGCCCGTGGGACTTCCCGGCCGACCTCAAGCGCGAGGTCCTGGCGGCGGCCGATGCGGCCGCGTGGCAGCGGTACCCGGAATTCGCGCCGCCGTCGTTGATCGCCGCGCTGGCCGACCAGTATCGCTGGGTGCCGGAGGGCGTGCTGGTCGGCAACGGGTCGAACGAGCTGATCCAGGCCACGCTGTCCGTGGTCCTCGGAGCGGGGGATGTGGTGGTGGCGCCGAGTCCCACGTTTGCGCTGTATCGGCTGCTCACCGGCGTGCTCGGCGGCCGGTACCGTCCGGTTCCGCTCGGCCCCGACTTCGCGTACGATGTGGACGCGCTGATCGAGACCGCGAACCGCGAGCGCGCGCGAGTCGTCGTGCTCAACTCGCCCAACAATCCCACGGGGTCGGCGCTGCCCGACGGCGCGGTGGAGCGGGTGCTCGGCGAGACCGGCGCGCTCGTCGTGTGCGACGAAGCGTACCAGGAGTTCGGGGGCCCGTCGGCGATCCCGCTGCTGGCCACGAGCTCCCGCCTGATCGTGCTGCGGACGTTTTCGAAGGCGCTCGGAATGGCGGGGCTCCGCTTCGGGCTGGCGCTGGCCCATCCGGTGGTCGCGCGCGAGGTCACGAAGGGAAAGCTGCCCTACAACGTCAACGTGATCACGCTGGCGGCGGCGGAGGCGGCGCTGCGGCACGGCGCGCTGCTCGCCCAACGGGTGCGCCAGATCGTAGACAATCGGGAGCGGCTCGTCGTCCGGCTCCGCGCGCTCCCCGGCCTCGTCGTGTATTCGAGCGCGGCCAACTTCGTGCTGATCCGGTTCGAGACGCACGCCGCGGTGGACGTGTTCCGCCGGCTGTTGCAGGAGTACGGCATCCTCGTCCGGGACGTGTCGGGCGCATCGGAGCTTTCCCAGTGCCTCCGGATCTCGATCGGGACGGAGGACGACATGGATGCGGTGGCGGATGCGCTCGGCGAGATACTCCGCGGCTGAGCGAGAGGCGCCCGTACTCGCGCCTCTCGCCCTCCTGGCGTTGCTCCGGGGTCGAGCGACCGGATGAAACCGAACCCCCCAGTCGAGGCTGCCGTGTCCCGCATCGGCGAGATCCGCCGCACCACCAAGGAAACCGACCTTCACGTCGTCGTGGACCTCGACGGCCGGGGCGCGTCCACTGTGCGTACGGGTATCGGCTTCTTCGACCACATGCTGGATGCCATGGCCCGGCACGCGCTGCTCGATCTCACGATCGAGGCCCAGGGTGATCTGCACGTGGACGGGCATCACACCGTGGAGGACACCGGTATCGCGCTCGGGCTGGCGCTCGAGCGCGCGCTTGGGGACCGGGCCGGTATCCGCCGCTACGCGGACGCGCTGGTGCCGCTCGACGAAGCGCTCGTGCGGGCGGTGGTGGACGTCTCGGGCCGGCCGTTCCTCTCGTACGGCATCGACATCCCCAAGTGGCAGATGCTGGGCGACTACGACGTGTTCCTGACGTCGGAGTTCTTCCGCGCCGTGGTGCTGAACGCGGGGCTCACGGTGCACATGGATCTGATCCGCGGCGACAATCCGCACCACATCGTCGAGGCGGCGTTCAAGGCCTTCGCGCGAGCGCTCGACGGCGCCACCACGCTCGATCCCCGCGTCGTCGGCGTGCCCTCGACCAAGGGCGCGCTGTGATCATCGTGGTGGACTATGGAGTGAACAATCTGAAGAGCGTGGTGCGGGCCCTCGCCGCCGGTGGCCATACGGCCACGCTCACCACCGATCCGGACGCGGTGCGGCGCGCGGAGCGCGTGCTCGTGCCGGGCGTCGGACACTACGGGCGGGCCTCGCGCACGTTGACGTCCACCGGCCTCGGCGACGCCATCCGCGACGTCGCCGCCCGGGGGCAGCCCGTGATGGGCATCTGTCTCGGCCTCCAGCTCTTCTTCGCGCAGAGCGCGGAGGCACCCGAGGCGTGCGGGCTGGGCATCCTGCCCGGGCGCGTGGTCCGCTTCGAGACCTCGCTCCCCATCCCCCACGTGGGATGGGCGCGGGTGGATCCGACGCCCGCGGCCGGACGCCACGGCATGCTCGGGGCCGGGTTCATCGGGGAGCCCCGATTCTACTACCATGTGCACAGCTTTCATCCCGAGGGGCTGGACGATTCTCACGTGCTCGCCACCGGCACGTACGAGCGTGTGTTCCCCACGCTCGTCGGGAGCGGCAACGTCATCGGCGCGCAGTTTCACCCGGAGAAGTCGCAGCGCGCCGGCATCGAGCTGCTCGACGCCTTCGCCCGGTGGCGGCCGTGACGTCCGTTCGCGTCTCTCTGGTGGATCTCTACGCGCTCCGTGGCCGGGGGAGCGCGCTCGAGTGCCTGGTGCTCCGGCGCGCGCCGGGTGGCCGGTGCCCCGGCTCGTGGGAGGCGGTGCACGGGCACATCGAACCCGGGGAGACCCCGGCAGACGCGGCCCGCCGGGAGCTGCAGGAGGAAACCGGGCTCACCCCCGACCGGCTTTACAACTTGAGCCGGGTCGAAACCTTCTACCAGCATCGGCTCGATGAGGTGGCGTTGGTGCCCGTGTTCGTGGCGTTCGTACCGGCGGACGCGGCCGTGCGGACCGGCGTCGAGCACGACGCGCACGAGTGGCTGGCGCCGGCGGCGGCGCGAGCGCGCTTCGCGTGGCCCCGCGAGGCCCGGGCGCTCGACGACGCGCTGGCGCTGCTGGCGGACGGCGGCGCGGGTGCGGTGGAGGACGTGCTCCGCGTATGCTAGCCAGGCGCATCATCCCGTGCCTCGACGTGGCGGACGGCCGAGTGGTGAAGGGCGTCCACTTCGCCGAGCTCCGCGACGCGGGTGATCCGGTCGAGCAGGCAACCCGGTATGACGCCGAGGGCGCGGACGAGCTCGTCTTCCTGGACATCTCCGCCAGCCCCGAGGCGCGCGAGACCACGCTCGAGATGGTCGGGCGGGTGGCGGAATCCATCTTCATCCCGTTCACCGTCGGAGGGGGTATTCGCGCGGTGTCCGATGCCGGGGCCGCCTTGCGTGCCGGGGCCGACAAGGTCTCGGTGAACACGGCGGCCGTGCGCGATCCGTCACTGATCTCGCGGCTGTCCGACAGCTTCGGCACCCAATGCGTCGTCGCGGCGGTGGACGTGAAGCGGTCGGGAGGCCGGCTGGCGGTCATGGTCAACGGCGGGCGGGAGGAAACGGCGCTCGACGCCATCGATTGGATCCGGCGCCTCGAGGCGCTGGGCGCCGGGGAGATTCTCCTCACCTCGATGGATCGCGACGGAACCGGTGCGGGGTACGACCTGCCGCTGCTCACCGCTGCCGCGGCCGCGGTCTCCATTCCGGTCGTCGCCTCGGGTGGCGCCGGACGGCTCGAGCATCTCGCGGAGGCGTTGGAGGCCGGGGCGCACGGGGTGCTCGCGGCCACCATCTTCCACTTCGAGGGCTGCTCGCTGCCCGAAGCGCGCGCCTACCTGCGGCAGCGCGGCTACCCGGTGCGTCCGTGACCATGCCACTCGGCGTCCTGCTCGCGATCGCCACGTCGCTGCCGGCTCCGGCAGTGGGGCGCGCCGACGCGCCCTGCGTCAGGCTGACGCGCGCCGGCACCCAGGTCCAAGGCGACGTGCGCGTGTGCCCCGGGCGGTACCGAATCGCGGATCCAACCGAGAACGGGGTCCTGATCGCCGCGGCCTCCGGCACGCGGATCGACTTGGCCGGCGTCACGATCGAAAGCGGAGATTCGGTGCCCGAGCGCTACGTCGGCATCGGCATCGCGAGCCGCGGCGTCGACGGAGTCACCGTGCTCGGGGGCGTGGTGCGCGGCTATCGGTTCGGCGTCCGCCTGGAGGCGGGACGCAATCACCGGGTGAGCGGGATCGACGTCTCCGACACACGGCGCCAGCCGCTTCGGTCGACGCCGGAGAGGATTGATACGCTGGACCGGCTCGACGTCGCCCGGCTCGAACGCGTGTCGCAGTACGGCGGCGGAGTGCTGCTCCGCGGCACCATCGGCGTGAGCGTCACCGGGGTCATTGCCCGGGGCGGCCAGAACGGCATCGGCCTGGTCGACGCCAGCTCGTCCTACGTGGCGGACAACAGCCTGACCGACAATTCGGGCTGGGCGCTGCACCTCTTCCATTCGAGCCACAACACGATCCTCCGCAACGACGCATCCCGCACGCGACGCTGCATCGCCGAGGGCGCGGACTGCGGGGCAGCGGCCATCCTCCTCCGGGAGGGCAGCGACTCCAACACCATCGCCGAGAACGACCTGACGTTCTCGAGCATCGGCGTGCTGATCACCGGCCAGCCGCCTCTCACGCGCGCGTCGATCGGCAACCTGGTCTTTCGGAACGACGCTTCGCTCGCGGGCGCGGTCGCGTTCGCGGCGCGCGCGACGTGGCGGGTCACCTTCCTCGACAACCGCGCCGACAGCGCGACCGTCGGTTTCCACCTCGAGCGGCTCAGCGGGTCGCTGGTGCGCGGCAACACGGTGATCGGCGCGCGGCGCGCCGCCATCGAGATCGCGCGCGGGGGTGAGACGGGCGTCGAAGCCAACGTCCTCCTCGGCGCGCCGATCGGCATTCGCGTGACCGCCTCCGACACCGGCGCGCCGACCAGCCGCGGGTTCCGCATCGACGACAACATGCTCGGCAACCTAGAGCAGGGCGTGGCCTTGAGCGGCGTGACCGGGAGCCGGGTCCGCGGAAATGTCTTCGACGGCGTCGGGTCGGGGCTCGTGGTGGACGGCGTGGGACACGGCACGGAAGTCACCGGCAACGTGTTCCTGCGGGCCGAGGGATGGTTCATCGACGCGCCGGACCTGGTGGCGGGCGGGAACTACTGGGCCACCGCCGACGCGGCGCGCGCGGCCGCGCGGGTTCGCGGCCGGATCAGCTTGCTGCCTTGGAAGCCGGCGAGCGCGGCGGGGTATTAGCGCCGAGGACCTGCGACGCCAGCGCGTGCAGGTCGCGAAGATTGAAAGGCTTGCGCACCCGCGGCACGGCGCGCTCGGGCACGAGATCGATCGAGTCGGGCTGCCCCGAGTAGGTGAGCACGAGACGGTGTACGGCGGCCGGAGACCGCGCCACCAGCGCATGCACGAACAGCTCCGAGGCTCCGGCCGCGGTGCGCGCATCCGCGATGATCAAGTCGTACTCCCGATCCGCCGCCATCCGGAGGGCCTGCTCGCCGGTGCGCGCGCCTTCCACGTCCAGGCCCTCCGGTGACAGCAGCGCATTGACGAGCCGGTGGACGCCCGGGTCGGCGTCCACCACGAGCACCCGGCGCACCTCGCGCCGCCGGAGTGGAACGGCAGCCTCCTCGGCTGCCTCGTACGGCGCGTCGTGCAGGGGAAGCACCACCCGAAACTCGGCTCCTCCGTCCACCGGAGGCTCGTAGCTCAGCACGCCGCCGTGCGCCTGCACGAGGCCATAGCTCAACGACAGGCCAAGACCGGTGCCCTGGCCGGGGGCTTTGGTGGTAAAGAACGGCGTGAAGAGGTGGGAGGCGTGCTGCGATGGGACGCCGGGTCCGGTGTCCCGCACGCGGAGGACGGCGTCGCCGTCCTGCCTGGCGGTGGACACCACGATCTTGCGCGCGCGCCCCTGGGGCAGACCGCTCACCGCCTGCACCGCATTCGTGATGAGGTTGAGCAAGACCTGCTGCAGCTCGTAGCGATCGCCGAGCACGACGACCGGCTCACGGTCGAGCGCCTGGTCGAGCTCGATGCCGTGCAGCTGGAGCTCGTACACGATCAGCAGCGACGTGCGCGCCGCCACGTCGTTGAGGTCGACCGGCGCCTTCTCGGGCACGCCCTTCCGCGCGAACGTGAGCAGGTTGCGCACGATCCGCCCGGCGCGCTCGGCCTGGTCGTGAATGACCCGGAGATGCTCGCGGGGAAAATCCGGCGGTAGCTCGCGCTCGAGCAGCAGCTCGGTGAGACCGGCGATCGACGTCAGCGGATTGTTCAGCTCGTGCGCCACGCCCGAGACCAGCTGTCCGATCGAAGCCATCTTGTCGTTCTGGATCAGCTGTGCCTCGAGCACGCGCTGTTCGGTCACGTCCTCGACGAGCATGACCACGGGACCGGGACCCGCGCGCTCGGCAAACGGTGCGGCCGTGAGCCGGAGCACCCGGCCGGTGCGCTCGAGCCGGGTGACGACGGGGGCGGTGCGCTCGCCACGGTGCGCCGCCTCGATCAGCTCCGCCGCCACCTCGGACGTGCCGAGCACGGCTTCGCAGAAGCTCCGTCCCACCAGCTCGGCCTCCGTCGTCTCGGCGATCGTCGCCAGGGCGCGATTGGACCGCAGCACGGCGTCTCCCGGCCCTACCAGCGCGATTCCCTCCGCGAGCGCGTTGAACGCCGTCTCCCACTCCTCCTTGCTGCGACGCACGATCTCGTACAGCCGGCTGTTGGCGAGTACGACCGAGGCATTCGTGGCGACGGTGGACAGCAGCCAGAGATCCTCGGTCGTGAACGGCCCGCCCTGGCGGTCGGCGACCGCGAGGGCGCCCATGGTCACACCCTGCGAGCGGAGCGGCGCCACGGCCGCGGAGCGCACGGTGAGCCCGCCGATCAGGTGGACCGATGGCGTGGCGACGCCCTGCGCCACCTCGATCCGCTCACGCTGGATGGCGAACCGCACGAGCGCGGTGTCGGGGTCCTCGGTCACCTGGCCGATGAGCGGCTCGAGCGTGCCCGCCGCCCCCGCGACGCGCAGCATCCGGCCGGCCTCGTCGTCGGCAAGCACGACGATGGCGCCGTCGGCCTGGAGGAACCGGCCGGCGTATCGGGCCACCTGCTCCACGATCCGATCGAGCTGGATCGACTCGGAGAGGACGTAGCTGAGCTCCTGCAGCGAGAACAGCTCGCTGATGCGGCGGTCGAGCTGGCTGGCGAGCTGGTCGCACTTGAGCTCGGACTCCCGGAGCCGGCGCCGCCCGCGCGCGATCGCCACCCAGAAGCTGCCCGAGATGTTGAGCACGGCGAGCACGGCGAGCCACCAGACCCGGTCGTTGGCGAGCCAGGCGACCATGCCGAGCAGTGTGGCGGCGATGGCGTGGAGCGGGACTTCCCATTCCCGACGCCAGACCGCCAGAAGCAGGATCAGGCCGGCCGCCAGGCCGAGTGCCACGGTGACCAGGCCCGGCAGCCCACCGAGCATCGAGCCGAGCAGCGCGCTCAGCAGCAGCGCCCAGGCGACGAGCGCCGACGGAGAGAGGTACCAGCGATCGCGCGGGCGTCGCAGGCTCAGGTCTCCGCGCTCTGGCTGCGGGCGACGCGCTCGGTGACGTAGGCCTCGGGAGGCGCGTTGGGCTTGACGCGAATCGACTTGGCGGGGATGCCCACGTTGACGTGAAAGGGCCGGACGTTCTTCGTGGCGACCGCCGACGCGCCGACCATCGCGTTCCGCCCCACGCGGACGCCCGCGAGCACGGTGGCATGGTAGGTGATACGCACGTCGTCTTCCAGCACGGTGCGCGCGTTGGTCACCTCCTTCTGGTCCACGATGCTGTGCGTGTGGCTGTAGATGTTCGCGTAGTCCGAGATGCTGACGCGGTCACCGAGGGTGATGCCGCCGCGATCGTCGAGGAGGACGTGGCGGTGCACCACGCAGTCGTCACCCACCTCCATGCCGTAGCCGTACGAGAACTCGACGAACTGGAAGCACTTGAAGTTGCGTCCCACGCGCGCGAACAGATGGCGGGCCAGCATCCGGCGGAACCGCACGCCGACGTGGACGTTCCCGCCGCCGAGCGGCGACCGGTCGAAGCTCTGCCACAGCCAGTGCAGCGGCTTGAGCCGCGCGTACCGCTCGGTGTCGACGTCGGCGTAATACTCGGGCTCGAGGGTCACGTTGTGAGGATCGAGACTGAGCAGCGAGGCCCGCGCGCCGACCGGCGTTGCGGGATCCGCGAGGAGCGCGTCATAGTCGGTGAGCCCGGGGTACCAGATCTCGAACAGGATGTCGCGCGCGATCCGATACCAGTCGGCGCCCGGCGCCGCCAGCCGGTCGTCGATCTGCGCGAGCCAGCCTTCGTAAAACCGGTCAGATGCTTCGGACAGGCCGACGGTACGGAGGGGCAAATAGGCCATCGACGAGCCTCGCAGGCGGGTCGAATGTCGGGGGGCGATGCGGGTGCGTGCTCCAATGATGTGCGGGGCGCGCAGTTGACACCAGTGCCAATGGGGAATAAAGTAGTAGGTGTTCCCAATGATAATGAGTTTCATCTAGTTTCACCGTCGAAAGGGTCTATGCGCGCCGCTCCGCTCGCTGTCGTTACGCTCGCGATCTGCTGCCTGCCCTTCACCGGCGTCCGGTCTGCCCAGGTGGTCGCCCAGGATACCAGCGAAGACCGCACCACGGTCGGGGGCTACGGCGAGGTGCACTACCTCAACCCCACCGGCCCCGACACCCCGGGCGAGGTCAACGTCAGCCGGTTCGTCGTCTACCTCGCGCACACCTTCAGCGAGCGGATCGCGTTCCGCTCCGAGCTGGAGCTCGAGGATGCGAAGATCGAGGGGGGCGAAGAAGGCGGCGAGGTGGCGCTGGAGCAGCTCTATCTCGACTACAGTCTGAGCCCGGCCGCGACCATTCGCGCGGGACTCGTGCTGCCGCCCATCGGCATCATCAACGAGACGCACGAGCCGCCGACGTTCAACGGGGTCGAGCGTCCGTCGTTCGACCGGAACGTGATCCCGAGCACCTGGCGCGACATCGGGGTGGGGCTGGTCGGCAGCATCCCCGGCTCCTCAGGGCTCAACTACCGGGTCTTTTTCCTGAACGGCCTGGTGGCCAGCGGCTTCTCCGCCGACGCCGGCATCCGTGGCGGTCGCCAGGAAGGGAAGGAGGCCAGCTTCGCCAACCCGTCGCTCACCGGCCGGCTCGAGTGGGCGCGGCCCGGGCTCCGGGTCGGCGGATCGTTCTGGTACGGCGGCAGCGCGGCGCAGGATCCCCTGCTCGGCGACGGTTCCTTCGACAACGCGGTGGCGCTGGTGGCCGCCGACGCGCGGTACGACGTCGGGCCATTCATGTTCCGGGGCGTCGTCGCCAACGTGAGCATCGCCGACGCGGACGCGATCAACGCCGCGTACGGCGGACAGGTGGGTAGCCGCATCGCCGGTGGCTACGTGGAAGGCGCCTACAACCTGCTGTCCACCCTGGCTCCCGCTTCCGCCCAGCAGCTCAACGCCTTCCTCCGGCATGAGCGGTACAACACGCAGGCGGGCGTCCCCGACGGCGTCACCCGCGACGATGCGCTGGCGCGGGGGATCACTACCTTCGGCCTCTCTTACAAGCCGGTCTACAATGTCGTGTTCAAGGGCGACTATCAGATCCGGCGGAATCGCGCGAGCGTCGGTGAGGACGAGCAGCTCAGCCTGGGGGTGGGGTATCAATTCTAGGTCTCGTGCGGCATGGCCGCGCGGAGGGAGCGGCGGAGTCCGCTGGGCCGACCGCACCGGGCGCCGAGTCCTCGAGGCGTCCATGCGCGCGGTGGGGTTCCTGCTGCTCTCCTCCGTCGCCGCGGCGCAGTCTGCGCCGCCCGCCAAGCTGGCCAAGTCGATCGAGCGGGTGTACGGCGCAGGAGCGCAGGTGGATACGGTGCAGGTCGATTCGGCCCGAGTGTACCGGGTCTCGCGTGGCGGATCGCTCCTGGGCTTCGCCCAGGTCCGGAACGTCAAAGGCAAGGACCAGCCGATCACCTATCTGGTGGCCACCGACTCGGCCGATGCCCTGCGCGATGTCGACATTCTGGTCTACCGCGAGCCGTACGGCGGCGAGGTGGCCTACGAGCCATGGCGCAAGCAGTTCCGGGGTAAGACCACCGGTGCCCCGCTGCAGGTCGGCAAGGACATCCGGAACGTCTCGGGGGCCACGATCAGCTCCAATGCCGTGACCCGTGGCGTGCGGCAGGCGCTCGCGGACCTCACGGCGTGGCACACCGCGGGGAGGTTGAAGTGACGGAGGCTCGCGGGCCCGTGTGGCGGCAGCTCTCGCCGACGCTTCGCGCGCTCGGGCTGTGGATCACGATCGTACAGCTCGTGGGATACACGACCGCCCTGCTCTTCGTCCATCACACTACCGGCATGACGCCCCCAGGCGTCGCCGAGCAGTACCGGGGCTCCGACTCGACCGCCGTCACCGACGCGGCCATGAAGTTTCCGAAGTCGTACCCGGAGATGCTCAACATCACGCACACGCACCTGCTCAGCATGGCGGCGATCTTCGTCGTGAGCGGCGTCGCGTTGGCGCTGTGCGAGTGGCCGTCCGAGCGCTGGCGCCGGTTCCTGGTGGTGGAGCCGTTCGTGGCGCTGCTGGTCTCGTTCTCCGCGATGTGGCTGATGCGCTACGTGGATGCCCGCTTCAGCACGCTGCTCGCGCTGTCGAGCGGACTGATGGCGGTCACGTTCTACGCGCAGTCGCTCCTGGTCGTGCGCGAGCTGCTGGCCACCCGGTCGGCACGATGAGGCGCCGGCGATTCCTCGGCGCGCTGGGCGCCGGCCTCGCCGCCGCCGCCGCGCCTCGGTGGCTGTCCGGATCCGCTGTTTCCTCGGCCGACGCCGGCAGCCTCGTCGAGAGGTGGTCCTGGGCCATGGGCCAGCCGGTCCGCCTGCAGTTGTACGCGGCGTCGGAGTCGGCCGGCTACGCCGCCGCGCAGGCCGCGCTGGCCGAGCTCCGTCGCGTCGAGTCCATCCTGTCCCGGTTCGACGAGGCGAGCGACCTCTCCGAGCTCAACCGACGCGCGGGCCGCGGTCCGGTCGCCGTCGCCCCCGACCTCCTCGCGGTGCTCACGGCCGCGGTGGAATTCCGCCGGAGCACCGGTGGCGCGTTCGACGTCGCGATCGAGCCGCTCATGCGTGCCTGGGGATTTCACGCGCCCAGGTCGGCCGAGCCGACGGTGGCGGAGCTCGCGGGGGCGAGGGCGGCGGTGCGGGCCGCCACGCTCGCGGTCGACGGGGGGCGCGTCGCGCTGGGCGGAGCGACCGCAGGTCTCGACCTGGGCGGCATCGGTGTCGGGTACGGACTCGATCGGGCGGTGGAGGTGCTTCGGAGATCGGGGATTCGCCGCGCGCTGCTCGACGTCAGCGGCGACTGCGTGGCGCTCGGCGCGCCGCCGGACGAGTCCGGCTGGCTGGTGGAGATGGCCGATCCCGAACGTCCGGGTGAGGTCATCGGGTCCACGCGGCTTCGCGACGCGGCGCTGGCCACCTCCTCGAACCTGACGTCGGTGATTCGCTACGGGCGCGCCGTCCGGGGTCAGGTGATCGATCCCGCGTCGGGGTACCCGGCGGCGCGGTGCCGTCAGGTCACCGTTGTGGCCCTGACCGGCGTGCAAGCGGACGCGCTCTCGACGGCGATGCTCATCTCCCCCGCGAGGCCTCGGGGGGTGCTCCGGTCCTGGGTTGTGTAGCCGTGCAGGACGATGGCCGTCACCCTGAGCCAAACAAAGGGGGCATGATTCGAGTCATGCCCCCTTGACGCAGCCTGAACCGGGCCCGGCGACGGGCTCAGTGAGAGCCTGTCCTCACGGTCTTGCGCTGTCTCCCGCCGTGCTGTCCACCACCACACGAACCGTGTCCCGCACGCCGCCGCGTGCCCGGAGCGCCACCCGCGCGCGCTCGCGGTCGAGCGTGATCTGCTTCCGCTGCCAGTCGTCGGAGGCCTGTCCTCCGTAGGAGATCGTGAACGAGTCGTTGACCGGCAGGTCTTCCTCGAACAAGTAGATGCCGCTCACCTGCTCGCGCACGTCGAGCTGCTGCGAAGTGAACCGGCCGCTGAACGGCACGATGCCGAGCGGCCGGAACTCACGATTGCGCACGAGCACGATCAGCGTCTGCGGGTCGAATCGCGCGTTCGTCCGCTGTCCGAAGAAGGTCACGAGCGCAAGGCCCGGGCGGGAGATGCCGGAGACGTTGGCCAGCGAATCGATGGCGGCGCGACGGGACTCGACGAGCGAGCGAAGCGATTCCCAGCTGTCCTTGGCGAGCAGGCGGGTGACCCGGGGGTCGAGCGGAACGAATCGGATGTCGAGATCCGGGTTCCGGATCCGGAGGGAGAGATCGTTCTGGGTGAGCGAGCCGTAGCCGCCCGGCTGCACCAGGACCGCCGCGGCGCCACCCGCCTGCGCGCCGGCGGCCTCGGTGCGTGCCGCCATGAGAACCATGGAGCAGAGCAGCAGTACCCACGGCTTGGACCCGCTCGTCATGCGGCGCCTCCCACGGCGGACACGATGCTCTCGGAGAGCTCGGCGATGCCGAGCCGCGATGTGCTGCTGGTCAACTGCACCTGGTCCTCATGCAAGCCCAGGGCCATGGCGAGGGCGCGGGTCCGCTCCGCCTGCGCGGAGCGGGTCAGCTTGTCGCCCTTCGTGAGCGCGACCAGGACCGGGCGGCCGCTCCGCGCCAGCAGCTCCTGCATGGCCCAGTCGTCCTTGGAGGGCTGGTGCCTGATGTCGAGCAGCCAGACCACTCCGGCCAGCGTCTGGCGCTCGAGCAAGTAGCGGTCCACCAGGCGGCGATACCCGGCGCGGGCCGCCTTGCCGGCCCGCGCGAAGCCGTAGCCCGGCAGATCCACGAGGTAGAACTCGGGCAGCCGGAAGGCGTTGAGCAGCGTCGTCTTGCCGGGCGTTCCGCTCACGCGCGCGAGCCCCGGGCGGCCGGTGAGCGCGTTGAGCAGGCTCGACTTGCCGACATTGGAACGACCGATCAGCGCCACCTCGGGAAGTGGTGGCGAGAGCGTCACGAGTGGATCGGGAAATGACCCGACGAATTCGACCGGCAGGGTGGCTAGCGACACGGGCGGCTGGTCAGACCGGCCGACGGTCCGTCCTCACGCCTCCCGCTTGGTGCGCGCGCGCTCGGTCACGATGAGGGGCGACACGCCCTCGGTGATCGCCTCCTTGGTGATGACGATCTCGCGCACGTCGTCCCGGTTGGGCAGATCGTACATGATGTCCGTCATCATGGTCTCGAGGATCGAGCGCAGCCCGCGGGCGCCGGTGCCGCGCTTGAGCGCCTTCTGCGCGACCGAGCGCAGCGATTCGGGATCGAAGGTGAGCCCCACGTCCTCGAGCTCGAACAGCTTCTTGTACTGCTTGGTGAGCGCGTTCTTGGGCTCGACCAGGATGCGCATGAGCGCCTCCTCGTCCAGCGCCTCGAGCGAGACGACCACCGGCAGGCGGCCGACCAGCTCGGGGATGAGACCGAAGCGGAGCAGGTCGTCCGGCTCCACCTCGGCGTACGGATTCTTGGCGTCGAGCGCCGACGCGCCGGCCTTGGCGCCGCCGCTGAAGCCGATCTGCTGCCGGCCCGTGCGCGCCTCGATGATCTTCTCGAGGCCGTCGAACGCGCCGCCGCAGATGAACAGGATGTCCTTCGTGTTGATCTGAATGTACTCCTGCTGCGGGTGCTTCCGGCCGCCCTGCGGCGGCACCGAGGCGATGGTCCCCTCGAGGATCTTGAGCAGCGCCTGCTGCACGCCCTCGCCGGAGACGTCGCGCGTGATACTCGGATTCTCCGACTTGCGCGCGATCTTGTCGATCTCGTCGATGTAGACGATCCCGCGCTCGCACTCCGCCACGTTGAACTCGCCGGCCTGCAGCAGGCGCACCAGGATGTTCTCGACGTCCTCGCCCACGTACCCCGCCTCGGTGAGGGTGGTGGCGTCGGCGATGGTGAAGGGCACGTCGAGAATACGGGCGAGGGTCTGCGCGAGCAGCGTCTTGCCGACCCCGGTGGGGCCGAGGAGCAGGATGTTCGACTTGTCGAGTTCGACCTCGCTGTCGCGCCCGTTCGAGGCGTTGATCCGCTTGTAGTGGTTGTAGACGGCGACGGCCAGGGTCCGCTTGGCGCGCTCCTGGCCGATCACGTACTGGTCGAGCACATCCTTGATTTCCGCGGGCGTGGGAACCTGGGTGATGCTGTCCGCGACCTCGCGCTCCTCGTCCTCCGCCAGGATCTCATTGCAGAGCGTGATGCACTCATTGCAGATGTAGACCGACGGCCCGGAGATGAACTTCCGGACGGAGTCCTTCGATTTGCCGCAGAAGGAGCAGCGGAGGTGCTTGTCGTTGGACATGGAACCACGTCGCGATGGAGGTGAGGGATGCCGGAAAGGTGGTCCCCGGCACCCTGAGCGTCAAGTCTCCTTACGTCTCCTTCTTCCCGTCCGTGTGGGGCACCAGCTCCTTGCGGGGCGAGAACACGCTGTCGATCAGCCCGTAGGCCTTCGCCTCGTCGGCGCTCATGAACCGGTCGCGATCCATGTCCCGCTCGATGGTCTCGATGGGCTGGCCGGTATGATGCGCGTAGAGCGCGTTCATCTTGCTGCGGAGGTAGAGGATCTCGCGCGCCTGGATCTCGATGTCCGCCGCCGTGCCCTGGGTGCCGCCGGACGGCTGGTGGATCATGATGCGCGAGTGGGGCAGGGCGCTCCGTTTGCCTTTCGTGCCCGCCGCCAGCAGGAACGAGCCCATCGACGCGGCCATGCCCATGCAGATGGTGTTCACCGGCGCCCGCAGGTGCTGCAGGGTGTCGTAGATGGCCATCCCCGCGGAGACGACGCCGCCGGGCGAATTGATGTAGAGGTAGATGTCCTTGTCGGGGTTGTCGGCCTCGAGGAAGAGCAGCTGGGCGATGATGATGTTGGCGACATCGTCGTTGATGCCGGCCCCCAGGAACACGATGCGATCCATGAGGAGCCGCGAGAAGATGTCGTACGTCCGCTCGCCGCGGCTGGAACGTTCGATGATGTACGGCGGATAGAGCGCCATCGTCAGGACTTCACCTCGTCGATTGTGGACTGCGAGAGGAGGTGCGCGAACGCCTTCTCCTCGGTGATGGCGCGCTCGAGCTCGGGAAGCCGGTTGGCTTTCTGCAGCGTGCCGTAGAGCTCGCCCGCGGGCACGCCACGCACCGTGGCCAGCTCGGCCACCCGCCGATCCAGCTCCTCCTCCGTCGCCCGGAGTCCGTTCGCCTCGACGACGGCGTCGAGGACGAGGTCGCGCCGGACCTGCCCTTCGGCGATCTCGTGGAACTGCTGCTCGAACTGCTGGAGCTGCTCGGGCGGCACCTTGTACATGTCTGCATATCCGTGCATCAGGCGATGCACCAGCGACTCGGGGGCCTGCACCTGATTGGCCTCGACGATCTGCTGGACCAGGGCCTGGCGGACGCCGGCATCGGCCTCGCGGCCCGCCTCGCGCTCCATGTCCTGCCGGATGGCGGACCGGAGCGCGTCCAGGCTCTCGAAGTCGCCGACTTCCCGCGCGAACGCGTCGTCGAGCGTCGGCAGCTCCTGCCGCTTCACGTCGTGCAGCGTCACCCGGACGCGGCGCGTCTGGCCGCGGCGTGCCTCGTCCGGATGATCGTCCGGGAATCTGACCTCGGCGTCGGTCTGCTCACCCGGGAGGAGCGTCATGATGCGCTCTTCGAGGTCCGGAATGGCCTGGTTCTGGCCGAGCACCAGGTCGTAGGGCTGGGAGGCTCCCGCGCCGCTCTCGTCGAGTGGCGCCACCTCGACCCGCACCATCTGCCCGGGCGAGGGTTTGACGCCTTCGACGGGAATCCATGCCGCTTTCTGCTCCTGCACCCGCGCGAGCTGCTCCTCCACGGCCGTGTCCGTCACCTCGGCGACCCGGCGCTCGACCCGGAAGCCGCCGGTGCGCTCGAGCTTCAGCTCGGGGCGGACCTCGACCAGCAGGTCGAACTCGATGGGGCTGCCCGCTTCGAACTTGAGATTGCGGATGGATGGATCGGTGATCGGCTTGAGAGACTCGGAGGACTGCGCGGTCTCCCAGCTCTCCCGGATGACTTCTTCGAGCACCGACTGGCGAATGGCATCGCCGAACCGCTTCCGGACGACCGCTTCGGGCGCCTTGCCCGGCCGGAATCCAGGCAGCCGAGCCCGCTGGACGTAGTACTTCAGCGCTTTGGCTTCGGCCTGTTGCACGCGATCGACGGGCACGGTCACCCGGAGCGACTTGGAGGCGGAGTCCTCGGCGGTTTTTTCGACGGTGATCTGTGTCATGGTGCGGGGAATCTACCCCCCCGTCGTCCCCAGGGTCAATTTGGACAAGACCGAGGGCGGAGCAGGCGCGGTGGGCTTGTGCAACCGGTCGGGCGACCGGTGGAGCGGCGGTTGGCCGACGTTTCCGCGAACCAGCGCGGCCGGTGTTCGGTCGGTATTTCTCGCCCGAGGTCCCACGCATGCTCACTCCGCCCCGAGCCGCGCCAGCCCTTCCCGCGCCTCCGCCACGTACGGCAACAATTCCGGATCCGGCCGGCGCCAGGCCGCGGTCACGAAGCCAAAGCACTCGGCCGCCTTGCGCCTGTCCCCGAGTCGTTCGGCGATCCGGCCGAGCTCGAGCGTGGCGAGCACGAACGACGGCGTGCCGCTCCCTACCCATCGCCAGCGCTCCAGCAACGCGCTGGCCCGCCGATCGTCACCGCGAGCGGCCAGGAGCCGCGCTAGCGTCACGTTTAGGTGGAAGCAATGGCCGGCGTTGTCCGCCAGGCAGAGCGTGTCGGGGATCGCGCTCAACTTTCGAATCGCCGCTAACGAATCGCCCCGCGCCAGCTCGAGGAAGGCCACGCTGGTCTCTCCGAGCAGCCGAGCCCGCAGGGCCACGCGCGGGGCGGCGGGAGCGCGCGCGGTTCGAGCCGCCTGAGCGCCGAAGCGGGCCAGTGCGGCCGTGTCGCCGCGCGAGAGCCACCAGGGCAGTCCCCTCATGTGCCGTGGCGGGTACTCGTCGGTCCAGCCTGCTGCGGACTCCAGGGCGCGACCGTAGGTGGCGCGGGCCAGCGAGTCCGGAACGATCCCGAGCAGGCTGAGGTCGTGAAAGGTGTCGAACCAACGGCTCCACGGCGAGGCTGACGGATGGCGCAGCAGGCGCTCATTTACCGCGGAGGCCTCGCGCAGGTGACCGCGGAACGCGAGCGCGTAAGCCAGATACTTCGGCCACGAGATCGAGTCGAGGACATACGGAGCACTTGTGCCGGCGCCTCGGCCCGGATCGCCGAGGCGCCGCAGCACGCGGATCGCGGTTTCAGCCGTATCGGGCCAGGAGACGAGCCGCTTGTCAATGGCGGCGGCCCAGACGGTGTAAACCGATGCCGTGTCGAGCATCCGTTCCGCCTCGGCTCTACTTGTCGGACTCGGATCCAGCAACAGCGCCGCCAGGCGGGTTTCGGACTTGGACGGCGAGGTCGAGTCGAGGGCCAGGTAGGTGGCTGCGACGTGTCGGGCCTCCTTCGGTCGTCCTAGAAGCAGGAGCAATTCCGGCATGTGCTCGTAGGATGGCGCGAACCCCGAATCCAGCGCGATTGCACGGGAGAAGGCTTCGAGGGACGCGGCCGGGGGCTGGGCGATGGGCCACGGGGAGTGGTTGTCCATGCGCAGTTCGCCGAGCGCGTACCAAGCCATGTGGTCTTCGGGGTAGCGTCGGACCGCTTCCTCCACCGCTGCTACGGTGCGGAACGTGATGCGGACCCACTCGTCGGGCTCGGTCGTCTCCTCCGCCGCGAAGGCGAAGGAGTCGGTGATGATGAGCAGACTATCGCGCGCGGGAAGCCCGTGGTTGTGCAGGGTCGCACGTCGCATGTACGTCTCGGCAGGCTGATACATGGTCGCCGTCGGCGGGTACCACCCGAGCACCTGCGCCATCCCTACCAGCGCCAGGGCGAACGTGCTGTCGGCCGCGATCGCCTGGTCGTACCGAGTGAGCGCCGAATCCCACTGCCCCCGCCGGTAGAACTGTTCCCCTTGGAGGAACGCCTTCAGCGCGGGCAACGACGTCGAGCCGATCGACGTCCGGCGGACCGAGCCGATCGCCCGGCTGGACGCGAGCACGCGGATTACCCCGATGCCGAGCGAGTCGGCGAGCTCGCCAATCCGGTCCGCCGCGCCCGAGACCTCGACCTCCGTCCTGCCCACGCCTGCGGCGCGATCGAGCAGGGCGGCGCGCAAGGTGACCGAGTCCCGGCTTCGCGGCAGGACTGTGCCGTAGACGACCAACCCCGCGCCCGTGCGGCGCCCCAGCTCCTCGGCGGATGTCCGGTCGGCCCGGCCGCGCCAGCGCCGAAGCACCACGCTCGGCGACACCGTGCGAATCGGGCCCGCCCCGTCGAGCGTGCGAGAGAGCACGTCGCCCATGCCTTCCCGCCAGACATCGAGCGATGGCTCCAACACCTCGAAGGGCGCGACCGCGAGCAGGTTGGCGTCGCGGGCCTCCTCGGCGGCCGGCCGACCGCGCAACCAGAGGCCGGCGCCAGCCAGCGCGACCAGGACCACCGCCGCGGCGGCCAGCGCAGCGCGTCGAACGGCAGGTCGTGGGGTCACGCGCGGGGCGCTGGCCGCAGCCTCGAGGGCCCGCGCGAAGTCAGGCGCGTCCGCGAACCGGTCCGCCGGTGCGCGCGCCAGCGCCTGCCGCACCGCGCGCTCGACCGCCCGGGGCACCTCCCGCACCGTGCAGAGGTCCGGCACCGGATCCGTCAGCCGCCGGGCGATGAGGGCCTGGGCCGTCCGCCCGGTGAACGGCGGCTCGCCGGCCAGCATCTCGTACACCACGCAGCCGAGCGAGTAGATGTCGCTGCGGGGGTCGAGATGGGAGTCCGCCGCGGCCTGCTCCGGACTCATGTAGGCAGGGGTGCCCAGCGCGAGACCGGTCTCCGTCAGGCGCTCGCCGCCGGCGGCGTCCACGGCCCGGGCCACGCCGAAGTCGGCCAGCACGCAGCGCTC
>DATLBL010000019.1:0-2614 GCA_035526925.1 Gemmatimonadales bacterium | reverse complement strand
TCGTTCTACGTGCAGAACTTCGAGGAGGACATGGCGCTGGTGCAGGCCATCGTCGAGCGCAGCTACGACGACACGCGCCTGCCCGAGCTGCGCGGGAGCGAAGGCCGCGGCCCCGCTCGACCGCTGCTGGATCCGGATCGCTCGCTGGGCTCGGTGATCAAGCTGCTCACGCCCAACCCCGCCGAGTTCACGCCCGAATACAACGCATGGCTCGAGGGCATCCCCAACCACGTGCGGGCGCTGGTCTTCGTGATCAAGCGGTTTCACATGGCGGACTGGGGCAACGAGTGGCGGCGGCATTTCAGCGTCGACATCATCAATGGCGCGCCCGGTCACGAGCTCAAATTCGACGGCCGAAAGCTGGTGGCCAACTACCTCCGGATCGGGCGCGAGGAGAGCGGCGCCTGGCGGACCTACAAGCTCCGGCAGGACTTCGTCGCGGCCGACAAGGTGCAGATGGAGGACGACATCACGGCATCGGTCGTGGTGCCGGCCCGCCGGCTGGTGGGCCTGCCCGGGGAATACGACGGCCACCCCAGCCTCAAGATCGCCGAGAACTGCGAGTTCCGGCTCTTTCAGCGGCCCGACGACGCGATACACCCCGGGCTCGACCGCCAGACCGAGGAGGACATGGCAGGCCCGGGGTTGTTCTGCTCGAACTTTCAGCCGGTCACCCGGGTCGAGGCGCAGCGGATCGTGGAAGACGTCGCGGCGCACGACGCGTTCACCGCACCGATGCGCGACCACGTGTCGCGGAACGCCGCTCGTCCGGAGGAAGGCGCGCAGGCGGGCTACTCCATCTGCTCGGCCGAGCCGCGGGTCATCGGCGGCAAGCGCACGAAGAATCCGCGCTACCTGCAGCTCAGGCCCGACCTCGCGCGCCCGCGCGACCGGTACGTGGCCGAGATGGGCGCGCGGCTCAGCCGGCGGCTGCCGTTCCATGCGCCCGTGCTCTTCCCCGTGATCAGCGTCATGTCGGGTCGCCGGAACAACCCGCCGGAGCCCGGCATCCGGCCGCTCTGCGTCTACGGCCCCATCCACTATCACGAGCTGCCCGAGCTGTTCATGGATTACGTCTGCTCGCTCACCGGGACCTCGCCGAGCACCACGGGAGCGGGGTCGGAAGGCGCGCTGACGAAGGGACCGTTTAACGCCCTCATGGCGACGGCCGATCTCAACAACGCGCTCGTGTCGATGCTGTTGACCGGCTACGCGGGCTTCAGCTCGGCGGCCGGCTTCATCGGCCCCCGCTACCGGGTGGACCACGACATCAGCCTGCTGATCCCGGAGGTGTGGTGCCGGCTGTACCCGCACGAGCGCGATCCCAAGCACCTCATCGAGGCCGGGCACCTGGAACGCCTGGACGACTACACCCGCGACGGCGTCCCGGTGCTCGCGAGCCGGCTCGGCTACCGCATCACCGAGAAGTTCGTGCACACCTACTTCGGGCGGGTGTTCGACAATCCCACGGCGGTGTTCACCGATGAGATCCTGCGGCCCGAGCTGCAGGATCAGGACGTGTTCGCGGACGGGGTCGCCAACATCGTCGAGGCACAGCGGCGGGTGGCGGAGGCCTACTTCACGGACGGCGCCATCGAGGATGCCTGCCCGCCGCTGCGGGCGCTGCTCCACGTCATGGCGTATGGACAGTATGAGGAGAAGAGTGCCGCCGACCCCGCGCTTCGAGCGCTGTTCACCCGCGACTCGCTGCTGGCGAGCGACTGGTATCACGAGCGACTGAGCGTCAAGCAGCAGCGCGACGTGGCGCTCTGGCAGCGGCACAACCGGAACCTGTCGGAATTCCTGGCGCGTGCCGGCCACCGCGACGAGGCCAGGCGTCTCGGTATCGCGGGGCGGCTGGAGCACGCCCGCGCGGAGCTCGAGCGGGTCAGCGGGCGCGAGTATCTCGCCACCCTCGTCGGCACGATCGGAGCGGATCCGATCCACCGGTCCGTGCGCGGGCGCTCAGCGGATGACGGGGGCCTGGCCGCGATGCGCGAGCGGGCACGGCCGGTGGAGATCGGCCGCTAACTCCGGGCTACGGCATGATGCCGATCTGCCGCAACAGCGTCGCCATGTCGAAGTAGTGCCGCTCGATTCGGGCCTTTTCTCCTTCCATACCGACGATCGCGCAGGCGCGGACCTCGATCGTCCGGCCGGTGGGGGCGACGGGCCCGTCGCGCATCTGCAGCGGACCGTAGTGCGTGCCTCTCCAGGTCAGTTCCAGCACCACATCCCCGGCCTCGGTTACATGGGCGGCGTTGAAGGTGCCTCGCGAATCGGGAAAGGCCTGGGCCCAGCCCTTCCACGCCTCGACGGCCCGGCTGGCCCCCGAGACCTTGCGGCCGCTGGCGATCTCGTCGTACACGAAGTCGGACGTCAGGCCGGCCAGGGCCTGGTCCCAGTCGCGATCATTGTAGGCCATGATCAGGGCCTGGGCGGCGGCGGTGAGCGCTTGTGGAGGAAGTGCGGTTACGGGCGCCATGATGTCCTCCTTGTCGATGGGATGACGAGGACTCCCGGCGGGCGGACAGAGCGCAGCGGTATGCCATGCTGCCGTTGGTTCCATCGAACTCGGGGGAGAGCACGAAGTCGGGCGACTTCGTCGGGCCAA